>DASPJR010000144.1:0-39876 GCA_035628505.1 Planctomycetota bacterium
GCGCGGCGGTCTTCGCTGTGGCCGACCCAGATGTAAAAATCGTGATTGATCCAGGAACCGGAATAGAGCCGCTCCAGCTTGTGCTGCGGGGGATGCGTCTTGAGGTATTCGCTAACGCAAACAGGCTGGACGTTGTGATCCGCTTTCTCGAGCTTGCTGTAAAGTCCGCGGAGGAAATGCAGTCCCTGGTCGGGATAATGCTCCCAGCAGTTTTCGCCATCCAGGATGACCGAAACGAGCGTCTCGCCGCCGGCTGGAGCTTCGATGGCTGACGACTGAATGCGCAGCAGAAAATCATTTGCTGCCGCTGCGCCATCCCAGCCCTGGTACTGAAAACCGACAAGGTCTGAAAGATGGTGGTCGCGGAAGAGCATGTTCAGCTTCGCGCCCTGCACCTGGCACTGCCAGGCGCGGTAAAGGAGATCAGGCCGCTCGAGCTTGCCCGCGGGAGTGCGCAGGCGCTGGCCGGTTGATCCGGCGAGAATCCCCTCATCGGTCGCGATCCAGCGGATTCCATGGCGCGCCACCAGCGGAATCATCTCGGGGCTCACGGAGCCTTCCGACGGCCACATGCCCTCAGGGGCAACGCCGAAGAGCTGCCGATGGTAATCGACGGCGCGCTTGATCTGCATCTCGGCGTCGTCCGCCAAGGATACGTGACCATTCGGAAGCGGCGTTCCGGGCATGGCGACTTGCGCCGAACGCATGTCGCACAGCAGCGGAAGAATAGGATGGTAAAACGGCGTCGTGGTGAGCTCGACCTGGTGCCGCGCCGCGAGTTCCTTGTGGAGCGGGATCACGCGGGCCAGGACGTTGCGCTGCTCCTGCAGCATCAGCGCCTTGTCGCGCTCGTCGAAATTGCGTTCCTTGCGCCGCAGCTCGCGCAACACTTCAGATTCTTCGAAACTCACCGGATGGAACCAGGTGAGATTGAACCACATCTGCAGGTCGCGCAGGTCCTGCACTTTAAAATCGTCCAGCGCGCGAAGGGCCGTCGCGCGCCCCATGCGGCGCAGCTCCAGCAGTTCCTTGTAGCGCGGGTAGACGCGGATCATGCGGTCCCACTGCGCCATGAAGAAGTGATCGAGAATGAAGCAGGCGTCTTCGCGGCTCAGCGTATCAGCAGGAATGATCGTGCGGCGCAGGAACGGATCGCTCGCGTCCTTTTCGACATAATCCAGGAGCTGAGCGAGCATCGATGGGACGAGATTGATGGTGCATTTTACGCCGGGGAACTCGCTGAGCAGGCGTGCCATGCCGTAATAATCTTTGATGCCGTGCAGGCGCACCCATGGCAGAACGAGCTCGCCTGACGAGAGGTCCTTGTAATAGGGCTGATGCTGATGCCAGATGATCGCCAGCGGAATCGGCATGACTGCGCTCCAGCTCCCGGTGCCGCTCCTGAGGAAATTACAGCCGGCCCAGCGACGACGAGGTGATGCCCGGCGATGAGCTGACTTGCTGCTCGTCGAGCGGCGGCGCCAGCCACTGATCGATGACAAACGAGAGCGCCTGGACGAGAATGATGCTCAGGAAGATTCCTTCCGTCAGCGGCGTAAAAATGCGCAGGATAATTTCAATCACACCCAGCGCGACGCCGGCGTACACCTTGCCCATCACCGATCGAGGCGCAGTCGTGGGATCGGCGGCCAGGTAGAAAATACCGAGGATCGTGCTGCCGCTGAGCAGATGAATGGGGATGTTGGCAGCGATGATCGGCGCATCCGCCGAATTTCCGTATATCCACGATAGGAAATGCAGCCCGGCAAAAAGAGTCATGTAAGCAAACAGCGGCACCAGCGGCGAGACGGCTCCGGTAAAGAGCAGCAGCAGAATTCCGAAAGCGAGCGCCAGCCCGCTTGATGCGCCGATCTGCGCCGGCACATAACCGAGGAACATGTCGACCCAGTCATACCGCTCGGCGCCGTCACCCGAGGCTTTGCCCACTGACTTCGATGGATTGGCCTTCACTGCATCCATGGGCCGGGAGCCATACACTGCTTCGGCTTCGATGATGACCTCTTTGCCATCCTTGTTTTTTACCGCCTGAAAAACCGGCTGCTTGCTGTCGAAAACGGCCTCGCGATACTCCTTTCGCGTGATTGCTTTTCGCACGTCGCCGCCAAGGAAGTCCAGCCACAGTTTTCCGACTGCGTTGGGAGCGGACTTGGCGTCACCCGACGAGGGTTCAATTCCGCGCGCGAGCACCGGCCAGACCGGCTTGCCGGCGCGGGACGGTTGCATCGGGTTGGTGTGCATGAACGGCAGGGAAATCACACCGAGAAGTTGAAGGGTGAGCAGCCCGACGGCGGCAGGCTGCAGCAGCGGCATGCCGTCCACACTGAGGTAATGCTTGCCCAGGAAGACCGCGACGCTCGAACCGATCACTGGAAAAAACCATGGCACGTCCGGAGGCATCAGCAGGCCCAGAAGAAGTCCCGTGAGCATCCACGTGCCGTCGCGCGTGCCCGGCGAATCCTTATAGATGAAGCGATGCGTCAGCAGATCCGTCGCAAACGCGGTGAGAACAGAGAGGAACAGAATCCAGCTCGCCCACCAGCCAAACACAAAAATGCCGACCATCGTGGCCGGAAGCAGCGATACCGTGGCTGTGTAACGCCGCGAAGCCAGCGACTGCGGATCCGGGGTAACCGTCGAGCGCCAGAGAAGGTAACTGTGCAACTGCGTGGGGTACATGAAGTCGTCGCGTTTCCGTTTCCTGCGGCTTGCGTCCCACTGCTCAGGCCGCTTCAGAGCGGCTTAAAGAGCCCGGAGACTACAAACCAGTACTATTGAATAGCCCTTGTTCGATGTTTTTCAAGCCAGTTGTATTCGGCTGCGGCCCGTAAACACCCGGCACATCGGGCGAAAGCCGCCACCAGGCCTCATCCAGGAAGTCTCCTGCATCCAGCGCCCCCGCGCCGAATGTTGCCGCCGCAGCGCTGACTTCCTTCCACAGAACCTGCATGAACTTCGCTTTCGCACCGTATTTGAACGGGGGCACGAGCACCACTTTCTTCACGTTCAGCTTCGTTACTCGCGCCAGGAATGTATCGAGCAGCATGCGGTACAACCGCGAATCGGTCGCCACTTCAAGATCCTCCGCCGGCAGGCAGATCACCAGCCGCGGCGCAACTGGGCGAGCCGCATCCACAGCAAGGCTGGCTGTCAACGCAATGATCTGATCGGCTGCGGCCAGCAGCGGCGGCCCGCCCGTTAGCGCAATGGGACCGTACTGAAGGAGGTCCGCACGCGCAGCGCCGGCATTCATCTGCCAGGCAGCCGGAACGATCACGATCGAGGGCGGCTTCTTCTCCGGTTCGTTGCCGAGCATCCATTTTACCGGCACGAATGCGCGCTCCGGAACTTTCGAGCGCTTCGACGTTGCCGGAATCAGCACCTCGCCGCTCTCCTTTATAAGGAGCCGGCTGCCACTCCAGCGCGTCGCTGGCCACGGTTCATGATCGCGCAGGATCCGCACGGTAACCGAACCGATGGCGTCGGCACCGCGCTTGACGGCAAAATTCATCCGTGCGGCGTTCCTGGAATCCAGGCTCGCCTCAAGCGAAGTAAAGCCGCGAGCCTTCAGTGTCACATTCTGGCTGTTTTCTTTAATGCTTTCACCGGCATCGTTGAATGACGAGCAGACAAAATCGGCTTTGATCTCTGCCGCCGACGTATTCTCGATGCGCAGGCAGGCCGTGACGGAATCGCGGTCATAGATCGCGGGCGGAAGAAAATCGATGATGAAGTAGAGGTCTTTGGCGGGGCCTGCAGCCGGAGTGTCTGCGGAAAACAGGCGCGCGGCGCTCAGGACTGCCCACACGAGTATGGCGCATCGCGTCATGCCGCTTACCTGCAAAAGAACGCAGCGGCACAGGCGCGCTGTGCCGCTGCCGGGAATGATCGTTACTTCTTAGCGGCCTCGGCCGGACCGGCCGGCCCTGGCTTGGCTTCTTCTTCGACAACCTTGATCGAAAGATCCTTCAACTGGCGGTCGCTGACGGGCACCGGCGCGTTGGTCATCATGTCGATGCCCTTCTGGTTCTTCGGAAACGCGCACACGTCGCGCATCGCTTCGGTCTCGCTCAGCAGCCACACAAAGCGGTCGTAGCCGAGGGCGATTCCGCCGTGCGGCGGCGCGCCGTACTGGAACGCTTCGAGCAGGAAGCCGAACTTCTCCTTCGCTTCTTCGTCGCCGATGCCGAGAACCTTGAACACGCGGCTCTGGATTTCCGGGCTGTGGATTCGCACCGAACCGCCGCCGAGTTCGTAGCCGTTGAGCACCAAGTCATAGCGCCAGCATTTTACGCGCTCCGGATCGGTCTCAAGATACTGCATGTCCTCGTCGCGCGGATGCGTGAAGGCGTGATGCGCCGCGGCCCACTTCTTTTCTTCCTCGTCGTACTCAAACAGCGGCGGATCGACAACCCAGAAGCAATCCCACTTTCCACCCGAACCGTACTCGGGAATCAGGTTGAACTTCTTGGCCAGATGCACGCGCAAGTTCGCCATGACGGTGTGAACCATCGCGGGCTTGCCGAACTGGAAGAACAGCGTGTCGCCATCCTGCGCGCCGAGCGCCTTGTTCAGATCATCGCGCATCGCCGGCGTGATGTTCTTCGCCAGAGGGCTCTGCGCCCAGTTGCCGCTGGCGTCGATTTTCGCCCAGGCCAGTCCCTTCGCGCCCATGCCTTTGCAGAACTCTTCGAGCTTGTCGATCTGCGAGCGCGGCAGCTCGTGTTCTTTCGGAACGCGGATGCCCTTCACGATGCCCTTGCTATCCACGGTCATCTTCATGAGCTTCAAGCCACCGCCGTCGTGCTTCTTGACGATCTCGGTGAGCTCCACGTGTTCGAGGCCGAAACGGCGATCCGGCTTGTCGTTGCCGTAGCGGCGCATCGATTCATCGTACGGCATGCGCTCGAGCGGCAGCTTCAGCTCAATGCCCTTGGTCTCTTTGAGCACCGCGGCGACGAGTCCTTCAACCGCCGTAAAAATGTCGTCCTGTTCGACGAATGACATCTCGATGTCGACCTGCGTGAACTCGGGCTGGCGGTCGATGCGCAGATCTTCGTCGCGGAAGCAGCGCACGATCTGGAAATAGCGGTCGGTGCCCGAGACCATCAGGAGCTGCTTGAAAAGCTGCGGACTTTCGGCCAGCGCATAGAACTTGCCTTTGTTCAGGCGCGAGGGCACCAGGAAGTTGCGCGCGCCGCCGGGCGTGTACTTCACCAGAAACGGCGTCTCGACTTCGGTGAAGCCGTTCGCCGACAGGTATTTTCGAATGGACTGCGCGGCGGTGTGACGCAGCGTCAGGAGCTTCTGCATCGCGTTGCGGCGCAGGTCCAGGTAACGGTACGTCAACCGAATGTCGTCGTTGGCCGTGAGCTCGTCTTTAATTTCAATCGGCGGCGTCTTGGCGCGGTTCTGAACTTTCAGCACCTTGGCTTCGAGCTCGACGGCGCCGGTCGGAATCTTATCGTTAAGCGTGCCTTCGGGGCGCTTTCTGACTGTGCCTTCGACCGAGATGACCCACTCGCCGCGCAGCTTGGAAGCTTCGGCGTGCAGCTCGGCGCTGTTCTTGGGATCGAAGACGACCTGGGTAACGCCGTACTTATCGCGCAGGTCGACGAAGATGATGCCGCCCATGTCGCGGTTGGTCTGAACCCAGCCGGAAAGTTTGACCGTCTTGCCCACGTCGCTTTCGCGCAGCTCGCCGCAGGTATGCGAGCGGTACTTGTTCGCCGACAGAAATGACACGTTCCAGAGCTCCTTTTTCTATCCGACAGCTTCTTTCACCACAGAGACCACAGAGGACACTGAGGACACTGAGGAGAGCTGAAAGATACTCCATGGCGGGGTAACTTTTCAAATTTTGGCGCCAACTTTTAACAACGAAGGCCCGGAAACCGGGCCCAGCGCGCAGGACAACTATGCACGGAAGATGAGGGAGTTGCAAACGGCAAAACGTTTACGGAGCGCGGGCGTCCCGCGCCCGCACCTTCCGATGCGTACTGCGGTTCACTTTATCGCCAAGGACGCCAAGGCGCCAAGAGCGCCAAGAAAAGCGAGTGAGGCACACTTCGCAAACTTGCGCTACCGCGCAGAGGTGGCGGGGACACTCCTGTCCCCGGGAGGGTTGCACCCAATCGCAGAAAAACTCCGCCGTCTATGGAGCGCGGGCGTCCCGCGCCCGCACTATGGCGCTGCGAACAATATCCATTCTGCGCAGAAAGTGTCGGGGCTACCAGCCGGCGGGGCTTCTTTACACCAGCCCAACAATCTCTTCCTTCGTCGTGGCATCGAAGGCGTCTCTCACGTGTTCGGCATGCTCGCGGCCGATGTGTTCGAATTTTGACACAAGCAGTACCTGATCTTTTTGGCTGTAGGTACATGCGAGAAGGATACCATACACCTCCTCTTTTTCTTCCAGGGTGTAACTCCTCTGCGAGGTCAGACGCCGGTACGTTGCGGCCAGCTTCAGCATGATGGCGATCTCGCGGTCCATATTGTTGTCGCGACGGAATCCGTCCTCCCACTCCTCGATGCTGATGGGATACACTTCATGGAGGATCTCATGCAGCTTCGCCATGACTTTGCGCTGTTCATCCGTAAACGGCGGATGGCGGTACTCGCCCCTGGTCAACTGATTGGGATCGACCCAGCAATCATCACACACACCAATGATGTTGGTGCGGACCATGCCGGGCGCCAGCTCGCGTGCGGGCATCTGGTGCATGGTTTTTGATTGGAAATCGTAGACGCGTACCCAGTCCAGTGCGTCTTTATTCGCGGGCGGTGATGAGCGCCTGTACATTCGGATCAAGATGCCACCCAATGCAGTAACAATCAACGCACCCGCAACACGTGCGGGCAGATGCGGCATTAATTTCTCAATGTCAATCGTCAGATTGAGGCCTTTGGCGGCAAGCCAGACAGTACTTCGAGCGCAAGCAAACAAAGTAGCATAGAGAAAGTAAGGATAGATGAATAGAAGGATCAGACGAAATGTCCCTAGAGGCACTGCATTCCTGTTCAAGAACTCAATCAAGAGCAGGTGGGCGATTGGAAATGTGCAGACCCCGATGACGATAGATTGAATGCCAAGAGACTGCATGTAAAGAATGTCGAGCGCAAAGGGCGATGCAGCGATAGACAGAATCATTACAATCATTTCCGCAAGTGAGAATGTTGGCAGGAATGGCCTCGCGGGGATGGACTGAGGCGTAGCATTGGATCTGGTCTCATGGGTCAATTGCGGTTGCGTCTTCCCCTCGGACTTAAGTGTGCTTTCTGCGAACTGCCAACCCTTGAGAAACAAGTGGCCGCAGGCCGCGAACAACTTTTCAGCGAAGGAATCGAACCAATCCTTATCGATCACGGTTTTTGGCGTGGGAATGCGTAGCGGCTTAATCAGGAAGCCCACTAGCGCAATACCAATTCCGAGACCCAGCAGATATGCAATCAAGAGAACGAATGCGCTGATACCACCGCTCATTGAATCCATCTCGCGCTCTCGTTGCCCCACGGAATAAACGGCAAGGCAAATCGTGAGGGAACCCCTGCTATTCCGCAATCCCAGAAAGGTTTGATCCACTTTGTGGCAAGCTTCTACGTCAACCTTGGGCGTACCGACCTGCCCTAAAGCTACCCAAGCCACGCACACATGTGCAAAACGCCTATTGCACGTGTGCAAACGCTCCCAATTTTCCTAATTTCCAAACACCCTCAAACTTTCTCCTCTCATAAGTACTTTGTCGAAAAGCTATTGCAGAGCCCGCAAAGTTTTTGGAAGAAATTCGGTAAAAATCGTAGATCTCAATCGTCTTAGTAAGGGTAGAGAGACACCTCGAAGCCTCCGCAGTCGCCCTTGAACAATGCAGCCTGATACAGCCATGTTTGCGACTGGCAGGAACTCTCGCGGCGTTTGTTTGTAAATCGCTGCTGCTTGCATTAGAAGACAGGCATGAGCGAAACGAAGAAACGTGCGAAGGAGTTTCCGGAGTGGCTGAAGAAGCCCTGGCCGGCGCAGTATGACCTGCGCACTCACCGCATTCTCGAAGACCTGAAGCTGAACACCGTCTGCCAGTCGGCCGAATGCCCCAACCTGGGTGAGTGCTGGTCGCGCGGCGCGGCGACGTTCATGATCCTCGGTGAAAGCTGCACGCGATCCTGCAACTTCTGCGCGGTGACCACCGGCCGCGGCGAATCGCTGGAGTCGCTCGCCGATGAGCCGGCCCGCGTGGCGCAGGCGACCAAACAGTTGGGGCTCAAGCATGTCGTCGTCACCAGCGTCGCGCGCGACGATCTGAAAGACGAAGGCGCCGAGCATTTCGCAAAGGTGATCCGCACGCTGAAGAATTACTGCGGCCCGGAGCTGATCGTGGAAGTGCTCGTGCCGGACTTCCACGCGCGCGAAGACTGCATCCGCACCGTGGTCGAAGCGCGTCCGCAGGTGTTCAACCACAACACGGAAACTGTGGAGCGCCTTCAGAAATCCGTCCGGCCGCAGGGCAGTTACCGCCGCACGATGAAAGTTCTCGAGACAGCCAAGCGCCTCGACGCCACAATTACGACGAAGAGCGGGCTGATGGTGGGCCTCGGCGAAACGCAGGACGAAGTGAAACAGACGATTCGCGATCTGCGCGCCAGCGGCTGCGACATCCTGACGATCGGGCAGTATCTGCAGCCTTCGAAGACGCATCTGCCCGTGAGCGAATATGTTCATCCGGATGTGTTCAAGATGTACGAAGAGTTCGCGCTATCCGTCGGCTTCAGCAACGCCGCCTGCGGACCATTCGTGCGCTCCAGCTACCAGGCCGAGAAGGTGCTCGAACACGCAAGGCACTAATCTATTTCCGATTGCGGATTTCGGATTGCGGATTGCGGATTGGGTTGGCGGCGCTGTCACAGAAAGTAAAACTTCAGCTCTTCCTCTGTGCTCTCTGTGTCCTCTGTGGTGGATTTTAGAAACCTCCCGCGCAGCCATCCTTGCGCGGATCGCTGGCCGCCTCGTAGACGCTGTCCTTCAGCACGCGAATGGCCTGCGCTCCGCCGAACGGACCGTGGTCGTTCTCAACGATGCTGTGGCCCTTGGCGGCAAGCGCGGCGGCAACCTCGCCGGGATAATCAGCTTCGAGCGCGATGAAATTCTCGAGGCGGAAATCAAAACGCGGCGCGCTGACGGCTTCCTGCAAGCCCATTTCGTGCAGCAGAAGATTGACGAGTAACTGAACATGTCCCTGCGCCTGATGCTGACCGCCCATCACGCCGAACGCCATGCTCGGAACGCCGTTCTTCATCGCAAATCCGGGCATGAGCGTGTGCAACGGCCGCTTTCGGCCGAGCATCTGATTGGGATGACCATCCTGAAGCGTGAAGGCCGAGGCGCGGTTGTGAAAATGAATGCCGGTGCCTTCCGCGACGACGCCCGAGCCCTGGAACAGGCTGCTGATCAGTGAGACCACGTTGCCCTCGCCGTCAGCGGTGCAGAGATAAACGGTATCGCCGGCGTTCTTGACGACCGATTCGTTGCGCGGAATCGCACGCTCCGGATCGATGCTCATGCCGATATGTGTTGCGAACGTGAGCGTCAGCAGTTCTTCCAGCGGTCCCTTGCTGCCCGGGTCAGCGACGTGCGCATTGCGCTCGGCCAGGGCAAGCTTGATCGCTTCGATCGTGGCATGCGTGAGACCGATCCAGTCATCGCGCAATTTGTCGAGATCGAGGCTGCTTAGAATATTCAGCGCCAGCAACGCCGTGATGCCCTGCGAGTTTGGCGGCAATTCATAAATGTCCACGCCGCGAAAGGTTGCTTTCACCGGCGTCTGCCATAGCGATGTGTGCTCCGCCAGATCTTCTTTGATGAAAAAACCGGCCGAGCTTTCACTGCTGCGCAGAATTTTTTCGGCGATCTCGCCGCGGTAGAAGGCATCCACGCCGTCGGCGGCGATCAGCTCGAATGTGCGAGCCAAATCCTGCTGCCGAAAGACTTGTGCGTACGAAACAGGATAGCCCTCAGGCAGAAAAATCTGGCGCGCAGCCTCGTTCTGCAAGCGCGGTCCAATGTTTTCCATGTCGGCGGCGACCACCTCGGAGAGCGGAACGCCTTCGCGGCAGTACTCGGTAGCGGCAGAAAAAAGATCTTTCCACGCGAGCTTTCCGTCGGCCTGGTGCATCTGCCACCAGCCGTCAACGCAGCCGGGAACGGTTACTGACGCCCAGCCGAACTGCGGGATCATCTGAACGCCTTTGCGGGCAAAGGTGCGCCAGGAAAGATTCTGCGGGCAGCGTCCGGAACCGTTCAGGCCCTTGAGCGATTTGTCTTTTGCGGAGTAGTACAGCGCAAACATATCGCCGCCAACGCCCGTGCTGAGGGGCTCGACGGCAGCGAGCGTCGCACTTGCCGCAATGGCCGCATCGATTGCGTTGCCTCCGCGGTGAAAAACATCGAGAGCAGCTGCTGTCGCGAGCGGCTGGCTGGTACTGGCGATTCCGCGGCGGGCGATAACGGTGGAGCGGCCCGGCCAGAGTCCCGGGCGGTAAAGTCGGCGTGCTGGCATTCTGCTTACGTTAAACAGATGCTTGGGAAGAGCAAGTTTCGTGACGTTCCTTGGCGTTAGCGGTACAAGAATGCCGTGAGTACTGAGCCTGCGGCAGAGAATTTCTTCAGCCTGAAGCTGCGCCCCTGGGGCATGCTGAACGTGCTGATGACGATGGCCTGCATCGGCACGCTGCTGGGCTATCTCGGATTTGTCTGGTGGCCGTTTGAAAACTGCGGCTGCTTCAAAGTTCAGTGCTTCTGGTTCTTGCTGATCGGCGCAGGCGTGTACGCAAAATTCAAACGCCGCAACAGCGCGCTTGTTCTCGCCGCATTCGCGCTGGCCAATGCCACATCATTCGTGCCGCTGTATTTCGGCAGAGATATTCCGAAACTCGCCGCGCCAGAGTTCCGCGTGATGCTCGCGAACGTACACACAGGCAACACGCAGCATCAGCGCGTATTGGATGCAGTTCGTGCGGAAAAACCGGACGCGGTCGTCTTTCTCGAGATCGACAGCCGCTGGGCGGCGAAGCTGCAGGAGCTCAAGGACGAGTATCCGCATTCGCGCGTCGATCCGCGCCCTGACAACTTCGGCATCGCGTTTTTCAGCCGCGTCAAGCCAGAGCAGATCCGACTGGAATACATCGGCGCCGCGGGCGTGCCCACAGTTCGCGCCCAGTACGTCGTGAACGGCAAGCCTTTGACGCTGATTGGCACGCATCCGGTGCCGCCCGTGACGGGCGAATACGTGCACTTCCGCAACGAGCAGATGACTGAGATGGCGGAAATGATCAGCCGAATGACCGGAGCGGTCGTGCTTGCCGGCGATCTGAACATGACCTCCGATTCACCGGTGTTCCGCGCGCTCTGCTCGAATGCGAATTTGCGCGACAGCCGGCAGGGCTTTGGCGTGCAGGGCAGCTGGCCGCTGGGCCTGCCGACAAAGATAGCGATCGACCACTGCCTCGTTTCGCCGCACGTCAAGATTCATAACCGGCGCCTGGGACCTGACGTGAACTCGGACCACTACCCGGTGATCGTTGACTTATCGATCGAATAATTGCTTTTGGTGCGGCGCGTCAGTCTGGACATCCCTTCCAAGGCGCGTGCTTTGCTTCGGGCAGTTCCTACGGAGGACTGCCCCATGCGCGCCAAGGCTACCGAGCGTTCGGCGAAGCTTTTCATTCCTGAAAAGCCGAGTCTTCCGAAACTGCGTAAAGCGGCGTCGGGCTGCACCGGATGCGATCTCTACAAACGTGCGACCCAGACCATCTTTGGCGAAGGCCCTCCAAAGGCGACGGTGATGTTTGTCGGTGAACAGCCGGGCGATCAGGAAGATCAGAGCGGCAAGCCTTTCGTTGGCCCGGCGGGCAAGCTCCTCGATAAGGCGATGGTCGAAGCCGGAATTCCGCGCAATGAGGTCTACGTCACCAACGCGGTAAAACATTTTAAATGGGAACCGCGCGGCAAAAGGCGCCTGCACGCCAAGCCCAGCGCGCGGGAAGTTGGCGCCTGCCGTCCCTGGCTTGAAGCAGAGATCGCCGTCGTAAAGCCGAAGATGATTATCTGCCTGGGCGCGACGGCGGCACAAGCGCTGATGGGCCCGGCGTTCAAGGTCACGAAGGAGCGCGGCAAAGTTCTTCAGACGCAGTGGGCCCCAGCGCTGCTGGCCACGCTTCACCCGTCATCCATTTTCCGGCATCCGGACCCGGCTGAGCGCGAAAAAGCTTACGCGTCGCTCGTGGAAGATCTCAAGCTCGCGGCGAAAGCGCTTCAGGCTTTCTGAAGCCTGTAGAAACGGCGGGCGTTCTCGGCAAAGATTTTTTTGCGCGCGGCGGGACTTAAGTGCGCAGTTAGAGCGTCGACAGTTTTAACCCAGCGTTCATAGGTCGTCGCGAGCAGAGCTACCGGCCAGTCGCCGCCGAATACGACACGGTCCTCGCCGAATACCTCGAGAACGTGGCTGACATACGGTTTCAGATCCGCTTCCGTCCAGTTCGCGCGATCTGCTTCCGTCGGCACGCCGCTGAGCTTGCAGATGACGTTCGGCAGTGCCGCCATCTCCTTCATTTCCTTGCGCCAGGGCTCAAGGACGTGCTCCTTGATGTTGGGCTTGGCAATGTGATCGACAATGAACTGCGTTTTGGGGCATTGCCGGACGAGTTCAATCGTGTTTGCCAGTTGCGTGTGGTTGATGCACAGGTCGCAGGTGAGCCCCAATTCGGACAGGATCTGCGTTCCCTTAATAAAGGAGGGCTGCAGGCAGAACGGCGGCGGATCGCCCTGGGTGATGCGGCGGATGCCTTTGATCAGCGGACCGAACGAAACGAGCTCCTTCAGGTATGCGCGAACCTGCTCGCCGTATTCCAGTGGCGCGGCGGCCACGATGCCCTGAATGCGCGGATCTTCTTTAGCGCGCTCAAGGACCCAGCGAGGCTCTAAAATTGCATAATGCGGTGCCAGCCCGACTTCCAGATAAACCATCGCCTCGACATTGATGTTCTTGGTATGTTCGCGGTACTCCTCTACGGAATAGCGCTTATTCAACAGCTCGTTATTGTCGAGCCAGCTCATGCGGAAATGCTGCGGGTCCCACAGATGAACGTGCGCGTCGATGATTGGAAAATCAGGCATGAGCGGAAGTGTCCTTCATAAGCGGAAATAGCGCCTTTTCAGCAGCCGCAACCTTATTGACAAGTCCTTGATGCACAATATGCTACAAAGTTGAAGGCCGAGGTCAAAAGAGACAGCTTATTTTTTGTCTGTATCTGGCGGCGACACTGCACAATGATCAAAGCCAAGGGGACTCGTGTATGATCAGAGGCCTATTCACCGCCATTTGCGCGCTCGCGCTGACATTCACATGCTCTCTTCTGCCAGCCGATGAGCCGCAACCCGTTGGTTATCTGATCCGCCCCACTTCTGATGTCAACCTGGACGCGGCTGAGGAGGTTGCTGAAATCGAACAGCCGGCAACGTCGTTCGTGACACGCAATGGTCAGAAAACGCCTGTCGTGGAAGGCATGGAAGTTTACCAGAACGATCTGATCAGCACCGAGAAGGCCGGCAGCATTGCAGTTGTTTTCCTGGACAGCACTGCCGTTACGCTGCGTGAATCATCCGCTCTGCGGATCAACGATTATTCTTATCCCGCGAAAAAGTCTCCGACACACGTGAGCCTGGAGGCGGGCAAGGCGTTCTTTTCAATCAACCCCCGCCCTGCCGACGCGCATTTCTTTGTGAAAACGGCACTCGGCCAGGTCGAAGTGAAAGGAACAAAGTTCGAGATCTTCACGCACGCTGATGGTGCGGGATATAAAACCACCGTCGCTGTTACTGACGGCACCGTCACCGTAAAACCCGACGGCCAGGGCGGCGTTGATCTGCTCGCCGGTGCTTTGGCAGTGCTCTCGATTGCCTCGCAGAACGTTGTTGGTTTCAGCGGCGCACAAGTCGACCTGACGAAGGGAAACGTTTCAAAAGATCAGATCAAGACAATGAAAGCCGGCGCAATCACGGACGTCATCGTCAGTACCGGCAAAAAGAACGACGTCAAAATCTCGAGCATCAGCAAGAATCCGGATGGCACGATCACGTACATCAAGCTTACCGAGGTGAACTCGGTCGCGACGAAAATTCAGACGTCAGTGAAGAACGCCGCCGGGAAGATCATCATTAAGATCTCCGAAAGCGCCGGAAAAATTTCGGCGTCGTTCGTTGATGGGACGCTCTCGATTAAGCAGAAGCTGGTCGGCGGAACGGGAACGGTGCAGATCAAGGATAACTCGAACAAGGCCAGCTATAAGGGAACGGTTACGACGCTCGCCGACGGCACGGAAGTGAGCGATGGCGTGGCGAAAGACAAGTCGCGCCTGGTGATCACGAAACAGACGCTTGCGGACGGTACGATCATCAAGACGCGCACGACATTCGCCGCGGGTGCGTCGGAAGGTTCGCGCGTGACTGAAATCCTGACGCGAGACGGCGGCAAGACGACGTACACGGAAGCGGTCAGCAACCAGCTGATCAACGGCCTGTTCACCGCTATCGGCCCCAAGACCGGAGAAGGCGCAACACCGCCGCGGCCGGAGGGCCCGCCGGCCATCGTGACAGCGGGCGATACGGTGATTGTTCCCGACAGCTCGCCCGTGAGCCCCTGATTTTCCGCGAGTTCTGCGCCGGCTTACGGCGTGTTTTGCGCGGTCGTGATAAGGTATCAGCGCGACATTCTTAATGCCGGGCTTATCAGCCACTCCACGGACAGCGCGCCTCCTGCACTACACAGGACTGCTTCTTGTCACGCTTGCCCCGCTGCTTTACGGCTGCCAGCCGCCGTGGGCCAGCGGCTTTCTGCTCTCCGCGATTCTCCTGCTCGGCGCCGCGGTGGTGGTTCAGAAAACGCTTCGTGCCGAGATGCTGCCGGGATTTCCGCCGGCCCTCACCGCTCTTTCGCTGGCGCTGCTGCTGTGGCTATCGATCACCGTGGTTTATGGCGCCCGCGTTGAGGACTCTGAACGCGCACCGGCACTTGGCGCTGCAAAGCTGCTCTATGCTTTCGCGTTCTTCGCCGCTGCTATGGTCGGCGCGTCAGGAGACGGCTCGTCAGATTCGCGCCGGCACGTGCTCGGCGCGCTAACGATTCTTGGCGCGATTCTTGGCGTTTTTGCGCTGCTGCAGCTGGGCGGATGGGACGTTAAAACCCTGGCCGGCTGGAGCGCTTCACAGCAGCGGCCGAGCGGCCTTTACACGAATGCGAATCGCTTCGCAGTGCTCATGACGTTGTGCTGGTTTTCGGGTTTGGCGCTGATCGTCAACGAGTTTCAATCCAAAAACAACGCCGCAACGCGCCGAATTGCCCTGCCGCTTGTGTCCACTCTACTGACCAGCGCCTGCGTAGCGCTGACACTCAGCCGCCTGACTATCATCGTAACAGCCGTCGTCGTGCTGGCGCTCTCACTGGTCTGGCTTCTCTGCGAGCGCGCGCAGCGTCAGCGCGAGGCCGCCTCGGGCACGTTTGAATCAGGCCAGAGTCGAATACTGCTGGCGGCGCCGCTTGTCATCGTTGCCGCATGGCTGGCGTGGTGCTTTGTGATCGGCTCGGTAGATTTGCGCGGCCGCTTCGCCTCCATGAATCCCGACTTGAGCAGTGAGGGCCGTTTTCTTGCCGTGCAGTCTGCTCTGCCGCTCATCAAGACTGAGTTGCTTTGGGGCCACGGGCTGGGCTCGTTTGAGACACTTTTTACTTCCGTGCAGCCCGCAGCGCTTCCGGGCCGCTGGCGGGAACTGCATTGCGACTGGCTGCAACTGGCCATCGAAGCCGGGGCTCCCGCAGCAGCCCTGGCGTTTCTGCTCGCGGTTGCCTGGGCGGTTTCGACGTGGAAGGCTTCTCGCAGCAGTGACAATTTAAGACCCGATCTGACGCGCCTGCTGCCTGCTGCCGGAATTGCTGTATTTCTGCTTTGCTCGATCGCCGATTTTCCGCTGCGTGAGCCGGCCAGCGCGGTTCTCGTTTTCTTCCTCGCCGGTCTGCTTTGCACCAGGCCGCAGGATGCAGCCGCGCCGACCGCGCAAGCGAGTGGCTTTATCCGCAGCGGAGCCCTCGTGCTTGCGCCGCTGCTCCTCGCGGCAGCATTCATCAGCGGACGGAACGCTCTTGCTTACGCGCAGAGCCCGTGGTTCGGCAGTCTCAATCCGCCCGCTGCCAGCGCCTCTCAGTACGAGCAATGGCGGGTAGCGGTTGAGCGCGGCGGGAATGATCCGGAACTGAACTTCCGCTTCGCATCCTCTGCGCTCGCCGCGTCGAGCAGCAATCGTGTTGCGTTGGGCGAGGCGAAAGAAGCCGTGGTGCGCGCCCGCATGCTCTCGCCGCGCGATCATCGGTTTCCCTGGCTGGAAGCTGCAATCACTGAGCGCCTTGGAAACAAGCTCGAGGCGGGCGCTTTGCGCGAGCGTGCTGTGATGCTCTCGCCGAACAATCCGGTGCTGCGCGAGCAGAATGGTTACTTCTATCTGAACTCTATTACGGGCTACCTGCCTGGCGAGCCCGAGCGGGCCATGGCCATTGAGCGCTGTCTTTTTCATTTCAGGGCAGTTCTGCGACTGAACCCGGCGCGTGAGCCGGAGTTGCTGACCGGAATGGAGAATGCCGGATGCCTGAACACAGAAATTGCGCAACTCTGGCCGGGGGCTGAGCCCCCTGCACGCCTTCGCCGAGCCCGTTTCTTCGCGGACCGCCGGCAGTGGGACCGCGCCGAGCGTGAATTGCCGATACAGGCGCTAACGGACGTCACCGAGCGGGCATGGCAACTATCCATAACGGCTGTTCTTGCTCTTCGGCGAGGAGAAACCGAGACCGGCGTTAAAACATTGCGTGAAGCCTTGCAGCTCATACCCGATGATCAGCGTAGCGATTTCACGCCGTGGTTAACGGCGCAGCTTGCCGAGCTATCTCTGGCACAATGCGTGTCTTTAACTGGCGCTTTGCTGCCGGAACTGTTCAAATACCCTGTGCTATCAAGTTCTCTGGCAACGCGCCTGATGGGTGCGCAGCAATGGGCTCTGGCCGACCAGCTCCTGGAAAAGATCGCCGGGCAGTCGCCGGAGTTCGGCGCGCAATGGGCTGAGCTGGCCCTGGAAATGGGCGATCTGTCGGCAGCCAGCCGGCGTGCGCGAGCCGCCTGGGAACTGGGCCTGTCTCTGCCGCGCTGGGGTGATTGGTATGCGTCCTTCCAGGAGCGGATAAAGCTGCGGAAGTAGTGATCGTGTTGTAGAATCAGTCTGTACTACAGGAAAGTGGATTGCCGCGAGTTGGCGGTGATGAGAGTGCCATGGCGAGAACGCCCGTCAGCATAATGGGATCGGTTAACAAGAGCGAGCTGCTGCGCGCGCTCTGGCGGCATAAACTCATCGCCATTTTCATCATCGTTCTGGGCCTGGCGCTCACCACCGGGTACACTGCCACCCGTCCCCAGCTGTACCGCAGCACTGCCAGCGTGCTGATCGAAAACTTCAACAAGACCTTCATGAGCTACCAGGACGAAGGCATGACCTACGTCCAGGATGTGACCAAAGCACAACGGATCCTCGCGCAGAGCCGCCCGGTGATCCTGCGCACGGCGGAGCTCAGCGGGGAAAACCTGAATCTTTCACCCGATTCTGCTCTGCCCGCCGGCTTCGAAGCACGCGTCGACGGGCAGCTGCTCTATCTTCAGGTGGTGGATGAGAATAATGCGCGTGCGGCAAAACTCGCGAACGCGTGGATGAAAGCCTTTGCACAGGAAATGAACAACCGTGCGCAGGCGCCGAAAACGTACCTGGCGGACTCGCTGCGAGACCTTGAAAAAGTATGGATTGAAAAACTTGACGCATTGAACAAGTTCCAGCGCGAGACCAACTTCGATCCCAAAGAATTCGAACAGCATCCGATACGGAAGCGTTTTGAAGAATTAAGCACCAAGCTGAACGCGGCAAATATTGAGCTCGCTTCTCTTGAGGCCGAGCAGCACGTTCTCAACGCGTCGCAGGCAACGCCATACGATGTTCCGCGCGCAAAGCTGGACCCGTTCGTGCAGGGCTATCAGAAGCAGATCGAGATGCGCCGCGCGCATCTCTGGGATTTGCGCGAAAAGTACAAAGCAGACAGTCCCGAAGTGCTTGCCGCCGAACAGAGCGTCAAAGAGGCCGAAGCGGACATGAACAACGCCGCCAAGCGGCTTGCGCGGCAGGTGCAGTTGGAGCTCGATAAGGTCAAGGGCGAACGCGACCGACTGCAGGTGCTCCTCAAGGAGTCCGAAGCGCAATTCGAAGCGCTCAAGCAGAAGGGCAACGAACACAAGAAATACCAGTCTGAAATGGAGATGGCCAAACGCATCTACGAAGACTGGGCGCAGAAAAAAGGTGAGACCGACATCACCAACCAGTTTCTGTACTCCAATGCCCGCCCGTGGGAAACCGCCGAGGTCAGCGTTGTTCCATACAAGCCCAACTGGCGCCAGAATCTCACCGCCGGATTATTCCTGAGCGTGCTGGCGGCACTGGGCTGCGTGTTTCTGATCGAGCGCTTTGATGACAGCATCCGCAGCGGAAAGGATCTCGAGCGGCGGCTGGGCGTCACGCCGCTTGGCATGATTCCGAGTTTTGAGCGTCCGCTCGCCGACGCAGACGGTTATCTGCTCGCCCAGCGTCAGGCGAGCTCAACGGTCGCTGACGCGCTGCGCAACATCCATATCGGACTCGAGGTGGCGCACGGCGGACCGCGAACGGCCGGACAGGCGCTGGTGATCACCGTTACGAGCGCCGTGCCCAACGAAGGCAAGTCGTTCCTTACGTCGAACCTGGCCATGCTCTTCGCCAAACTCGGCCGCAAAGTTCTGGTCGTCGATGCCGATCTGCGCAAGGGCTCGCTGAGCAAAGCATTCAACTGCAAAGCTCCGCAGGGGCTGCGTGAGGCGGTGGCCAGCGGCACATGGCGGCCGGAGTTTGCCATCAATGGCCGCACGCCCGGATATTACATTCTCCCTGTTGGCCAGGATTCGTTCGCTAATCCCGAGTCCCTCAATCCCGACGGATTCAACCACATTCTGGCCCAGATGAAGTCGCACTTTGACGTGCTGATTTTCGACACGCCGCCGGTGCTCGCGGTCGCGGATGCCTGCGTGATCGGGCATGCGTCGGATGTGACCATCCTTGTCGCGCGCAGCCGCCAGACGCGGCTGGCGCAGATCGAGCGCGCGGCCGGAAGCCTGTATGCGGCCAACATCAAGCAGGTGCTGTTCGTGGTCAACGGTGTCGACCCGAATGATGCCGAGGCGGATGCTTACGGCTACGGTTACGGGTATGGGTACGGTTACGGATATGGCTACGGCCAGGGCAAAGACACCGCCTCACGAAAGCGTCCGGCAAAAGAGGATGCTGAGACGGAAGCCTGATGC
Organism: Planctomycetota bacterium; assembly: GCA_035628505.1. Taxonomy (GTDB): domain Bacteria; phylum Planctomycetota; class SZUA-567; order H5-PLA8; family H5-PLA8; genus DASPJR01. The sequence goes on from DASPJR010000144.1 coordinate 19,477, forward strand.
AGCACCGCAGATTCCTATTTCTGGCACTCACCTGCCTGCCTTGCGTATTGTTGAACACGACTCTACAAGCGGGCGATGCGGGAGTGACGGCCAGCGACCCGTTCGCGAGACGCGGATTTAACTTTGGCCATCTGCGCCTGCACCCCACACTATCGACGGATTTCACTTTCACAGATAACGCCACGCGTGTAGAGGAGCGCACGCAAAGCGACGTGCTGAACGACTCGGCGGCTGGCATTGAAGTGCTTTTCCGTCCGATGGAACACATCAACACCGTGTTCAGCTATGAAGTCGGCTGGCACGATTATCTGCTGGATAAATCGCGGGATTACCTGAGCCACAAAGCAGTCGCAGATGTGCGCGTGCGCAACATTTTTCTCGAGGGCTTCGAGCTTTCTATCTACGATTCGTATTTGCAATCGGGGAACACAGGCGCGCTTGAAAATAATCTGCTCGCGTTTTCGCGTTACGCTACGAACCTTGCGCACATAAAGGCGCAGTACGATTTCAACCGGTTCAGCATTAGCGGCAAATACGGCTACACGCTTGTGGATTACTTTTCGCGCGCAAACTCAACCTCCGATTACATCGCTCATGCTGGTGATATTGAAGGGGCTTTTAAATTCATTCCCACGCGCCTGGTTCTTTTTGGATCGTACAACATCACGCGCGTTGTCCGCTCCACGAACATCGACAACTTCGACACGCACACCGTTTTGGCTGGAGTCCGCGGAACGTACAGCAAGCTACAGTACTCCATCGGCGGCGGATACAGCCGGGCGATGCTCCTGAGCGGCGACGACACCGAGGAAGGGCCCTCGCTTTCCGCGCGTGTGGGTTACACGCCGCACGAGCGGCTCACGCTGGCGCTCGAGGCCAGCCGCCGGTTCGTCGCGAGTCCTCAGGTCGGCATCAGTTCCGATCTTGATATTCGCGTCAGTGCATCACTGCGCCTCACCGCGCACGGCAAGTTTACAGTGGATTACACGCGCAATCACAGCGACCGGTTGGTGGGTGCAGACCAGGTGTCGTTCGCGTATAATGGCGCCTTCGATTACAAACTGTCCCGCTTTGCGAGCGCGATTGCGAGTTTCACACGCACCGAACGCGAGGTTTCATCGGGAACAGGCGGGTTCGTTATCAACGAAGGGCGGATTGGCTTCCGCCTGGCCTGGTAACCAGGGAGCACGAATGAAGTCGGCAGTGGCTGCACTTTTACTCACCGCCTTGTTTGCTGCGGCCGCCTTCTGCGGAGAGGCGCCGGATGCAGCTGCGCCGGCCTACAAATTTGTCGGCGGCGAGCGCGTGCGTCTGATTGTTCCCGTGACTGTCGGTGAAGCGATCGAGCAGATCGTTTCCGTCGATGGCTGGATTTCACTCCCCACAGGCGGCACGCTGAACATTAAATCCAAGACAATTCCCGAAGCGCAGACGCTCATCGGCGAAGCGCTCGAGAAGCAATCCGGCGCGCGGCGGGTTTTTGCAGCGCTGGCACTGCTTGAGCTCCCGCCGCGCAAAGTCTTCGTCAGCGGCGAAGTCAAGACGCCCCAGGCAATAATCATTCCTGCGGGCGGCACGCTGACACTGGCGGCGGCGCTCGCCAGCGCCGGTGGACCGACGCCAGATGCGGATGTTACGCGGGTCAGCGTCGTACAGGAAACCACGGGGCAGGCGCAGATCCTCGATGCCTCACGGCTGGGCCAGCCGGACAATCCGACGCTTGGACCTGTTTTGCAGCCCGGAGCCGTCGTGACGGTACCGCGCGGCGAGATTTTTGTGCTCGCCGGAGAAGTCGTGAAGCCGGGCTCGTACAACCGGCGCGAACTATCGATTCAGCCCGGCGAAGCGGCAACGCTCACACGCGTTCTGTTTGGCGGCGGGGGGTTGAAGCCGACTGCCAACCGGCGTGACGTCAGAGTCGTGCGTACGAATGCGGACGGGACGCGCGAGGTGTTCGCCGTGAACCTCGACGATGCAATACGGCCCTCGGCGAAAAGCGAAGCCAAAGAGAAAAGCGACGAGGCTGCGGCAGAAGTGCCAAAAGCGCGCATTGATCCCGTGCTGAAAAACGGTGACATCATCGTCGCGGCACCGTCCGGCGGCGTGGCAATCCTGGGAAAAGTGCGGCTGCCCGGCGTCTATCCGCTCGCCGGAGATTCGCTCAAGCTTTCACGCCTGATCGCCATGGCCGGCGGTTTTGCGGACTTCGCGAAGACCTCCAGCGTGATCGTCATTCGCGCTAAAGCGCCTAAAAATCCCGTGCGCGTCGACGTAGGCGCGTTCAGCAAAGAAGGCGTGGCCGATAAGGACATCGACCTTGACGATGGCGACCTCGTCATTGTTTCTGAGCGCCTGTTATAAGTGCTTGCAAGTTCGGCAAACCCAGCCGTTTCGCCTATTTACAAGAGTGATTCCAAACGTTACACTCGCCTTCCGAGTTAACTTGTTGTGTCCGTTATCAGATACGCGCGGATGAGAACTGGCATGCAGACCAGACACAAGGCTAGCGAAGCTTTGCAATCACCTGCACTTCGTGCATTTGAACGCTTCGACCACTCCGTCGCACACTGGGCAGCGCTGCGCACCTCAGCTCGCTGGGAAAAGACAACCGCCGAATGCCTCGCGCAGGCGAACATCGGTGTTTATCTCCCGCTCTGGACACGCATCTGCCGCTACAAGACTCGCAAGAACATCAGCGAGGTGCCGCTTTTCGCCGGCTACGTCTTCTTCGATGAACAGCGCCTCGACGAGCTTTCAACGCGTGCCCCGAGCGTCAGCCGCTACATCGCGCAGGTGCTTAAACCGGCGGATCATCAGAAGCTTAAGGATGAACTTCACGCCATTGCCGAGCTTGTTGGAAACCAGCGCCTCGTACAGGAACGCATTTACGGCACGGTGGGCGAGCGCGTCCGCATCACACGCGGTGCCTTCCGCGAATTCGAAGGCACGATCACGCGCTTGAATTCTGAAACGCAACGCCTTGTTCTGAACGTCTCGTATCTCGGCCTGTCTGTGGAAGTTGAAGTAGAAGAGTTTGCCGTCGAGAAAGTTCTTTAACGTTCTATCCACTCTTTCGTCTAGTTCATGAACGGCTCCTCGCGGACCGCTATCAATGAATGAAAACATCACCACTCTGCTGTATATCTCAGTTGCCGCCTGCGGCGGCACGCTGCTGACTATTCCACTGATGATGAAGCTGGCAATACGGCTGAATCTGGTTGACCGCCCCGCTCACCGCAAAATACACACCCGTCCCGTTCCTTATCTTGGCGGAGCCGCGATTCTCGCGGGCGTAATGGCGGCAGTCGCGATTCTACTTTTGATCCCGCTGGGTCCGGCCGAGCGAGCGAAGCTTGCGTTCGTGATTGTTCCATCAAGTGCCGCGTTTCTGCTGGGCCTGGCAGATGACCGCTTCAGCCTGCGGCCGCGCTACAAACTTCTCCTGCAGACGCTGATCGTCGTGGCTTGTGTGATTCCCGGCTACCGTTTTGAGGTCCTGCATCTGCCGGGAATGAGTAACTTCCAGCTGCAATTCCTGGCCATTCCCGTCACAGCAGTCTGGATGCTTGCGCTCGTCAATGCGATGAATTTCATCGACGGCGCTGATGGACTGGCAGCTTCTACTGCCTCGATCATCTTTTTGATTATCGCGTTGTTGGCGGCCTATATGCAGGATTACGTGATCGGCGCGATTTCGATTGCAGCACTTGCCTCGTCGGTGGCCTTCCTGGTGTTCAACTGGCGCCCGGCCAGCATTTACATGGGTGATTGCGGCAGTCTTGGACTGGGCATGCTGCTGGCAACCTGCATGCTTGCGCTGGGACAAAATCTTCCTTTTACGACGCCGACTGGAAGGCCGCGTACGATAGGCGAACCCTTTCTTTACCAGCTTCCCATGCTCACGGCAGTCGCAGCTCTTCCACTGCTCGAGATTACACTGACGATTATGCGGCGCCTGCTGCAGGGAAAACCGCTGGGAAGTGCCGACAAGGGCCATCTGCATCACCGCCTGCTGAACCGGGGCTGGCGCGCCGATCATGTCTGCTACGGCGCAATCGTGTTTACGTTAATGTCCGGCGGCGCGGCGGTTTTCACGCTGCTGCAATATCGTGGTCTGGCCGCTTGGTTCCTGGTGGGCGCAGGCGTCACCTTTGGGATGACGCTGCATTTCTGCGGTCTTCTGGAGCTGCTTCGCCCGCAGGTGCTCGGCGCCCGGCCGCATTTCCTTTTGGCCAACCACTTCATTTCAATGCAGAAGATCAAACTTGATTTCGTCGAAAGCGTCGAGGAGCTGAACACGCTGCTGATCCAGACCTGCCAGGAACTCGGCGCCGAAGAATTCACGCTCTGCGTTGCGCCTGGAAAACTTCAGAAGGAGCCGGCGGTTCTGCACTGGACCCGGCCGTTTGAATCTACTGACAGTGTGTTGCGCATGCCGCAACAGCTTTTCAAAGACGATGTAGCTCTGGATACCAGCGTCACCCGCGCGGAGTGGACGTTTGTCGAAAGCACGGCCGAAGAAGCGCTGGATGTTGAATACCGCGTACTGATGAGCGAGTTCATGCGCGCGTCTTTGGTAAAGGCCGAATCGCTTTATCAGGCGCTTTCTCCCGAGCAGCTTGAGACTGCATTGAAGACGCATAGACCGCTCAGCTCGCGACAGCTTCGCCGGCGGCGCATCAGCCGGCAGATGCCCGTGCGCCAGACTGAATCGCAGCCGCAGTCCCAGCAAAGCTCGCCTGTTTCCGTTACCGATCCCAACCCGCTAAGGCCCTGAAGGTTCACTCACCTTAAATGTGCGGCATCGCCGGTGCGCTCAGTTTCAGCGATAACTTTCGGGTGACTGACGCGTATCTAACACGCATGCGGGACACGATGGTGCATCGCGGACCCGACGGTGGAGCCAACTGGATAGACGCAGCCGGCCGTATCGGGCTGGGCCACAGACGTCTTTCGATCATCGATCTGTCCACATCGGCCGATCAGCCGATGTGCAACGAAGACGGCACACTCTGGGTGGCGTTCAACGGTGAAATCTACAACCACGCGGAAATTCGAAGCGAGCTCCTGCAAAAAGGTGGTCACCGCTGGAAGACAGATCATTCCGACACGGAAGTCATTCTGCATGCGTTTGAAGAATGGAGCATCGATTGCCTGCACAAATTCCGCGGCATGTTCGCGATCGCATTATGGGATTCCCGCAAGCAGCAGCTCTGGTTGATCCGCGACCGGATCGGCATTAAGCCGCTTTATTACAGCCGGCATCATGGACGCATTGTTTTCGCCTCTGAAATAAAAGCGCTTCTGCAGGATCCACAGCAGGAACGCGCCGTAAACGAGGAAGGACTCTTCCACTATCTCTCGTTCATCACTACTCCGGCGCCGCAGACGCTGTTCGCGGGAATCCAGAAGCTGCCCGGCGGAACGTGGCTGCGCGTCAACGCCGACGGCCGCAGCGAAGAACGGCGCTATTGGGATGTATGGGATTACGCGAAACCGCGAAGCGAATACAACGAGGAGGAGATCGTCACCGAGATCCTCGCGGAGCTGCGCACCGCGGTGAAACTACGCAAGGTCAGCGACGTTCCCGTAGGCGTGTTTCTATCGGGCGGCATTGATTCCAGCACGAACGCGGCCCTTTTCTCCGAAGGCGAATCGCGGCCGGTGAAGACGTTTACCATCGGCTACAAGGGGCAGTTCAGCAGCTACAAAAACGAAGTCGATTTCGCGCGCATAATGGCGGAGGCAGTCGGCGCGGAACATCATGAACTGCTTCTGAGCATGGACGACTGTCTTTCGTTTCTGCCCCGTATGATACAGCTGCAGGACGAACCGATTGGCGATCCGGTCTGCGTACCGGTTTATTACGTTTGCAAAATGGCGCGCGATAACGGCGTGATCGTCTGCCAGGTCGGCGAAGGCGCCGACGAACTGTTCCTGGGTTATCCCAACTGGCGCTTGAAACGCTCGCTGCAGCGCGCCGCCGGACTGCCCATCCCACGCGCGCTCAAGCGCGTTGGACTCGGCGCGCTGAGCGCCATCGGTCAGGGCTACTCGCCGGGCTACGAGGCGCTGCGCCGCGACGTGGAGGGCCAGCCGGTATTCTGGGGCGGCGTTGACGCATTCACGCAACAGGAAAAGAACCGCCTGCTCTCCCCTCGCCTGCGCCAGCGTTTTACCGGCTACTCCTCCTGGGAGGCACTGGCGCCGATTCATGCGCGCTTCATTGAAAAGGCGTGGGAGAAATCAACCCTGCAGTGGATGTCGTACTTGGATCTGAATCTGCGCCTGCCTGAATTGCTTCTGATGCGTGTGGACAAAATGAGCATGGGCGTGAGCCTCGAAGGGCGCGTTCCATTTCTGGATCACAAATTTGTCGAGCTCGCGATGAGCCTTCCGGAAGCGCTTAAGACGAAGAACGGGGAGCTGAAGTACCTGCTGAAAAAAGCGGTACGCGGCGTGATCCCGGATGTCCTCATCGACCGCCCCAAGCAAGGCTTTGGCGTGCCGCTCTACGAGTGGTTCTTCGACAAACTCGGCGAGAAGGCGCGCGCGGATCTTTCGGTTTTTTGCGATCAGACCGGTTATTTCGACAAGGCCGCCGTGCTGAACCTGATCGACACACGCCAGACCACGAAAGCCTGGTATATGCTGAACCTGGCCCTGTGGTGGAAGGAATACATCGCCGGCAAAGGGGCGCAAAACGCGTGAGCGTCAGATCGCTCATCGATGCAGCCGGGCTGCGCGTTGGAGACGCAGTCAAGGCAGCACCAGTTGCTTCACGGCTTGCAGGAGAAGGCGCATGGCTTGCGGCGGGGCAGCTTGTTTCAGCCATGGCGCTGCTGGTCGGTATGCGGCTGCTCACAGAGTACGTTCCGCCCGAAACGTTTGGTGTCGTCAGCCTCGTGCTTGGCATCATGACACTGGGCAGCAATTTTCTCTGCTACCCCATTCTGCAAGCCACGCTGCGATTCTATCCCGATCATGCGAGCAATGCCGGACACCTGCGCGCGACCGTTGAAAACATTCTTTTCAAGTCAACGGCGGTGCTCGCCGCATTTATTCTTCTTGCAGGCATCGCGTGTACCCTTCTGCAAAGAACAGCGCTCACGCCGTTTATCATTGTTGCAGCGCTCGTTGTCGTCGAAACGTTCAAGTCGCTTGAGTTTAATTTCTTAAGCGCCGCTCGCCGGCAGCGCAGTTTCGCGCTGTACACCGCAGCCGACGGCATTCTGCGTCCGGGTCTCGCGGTCCTGGCTGTAATCGTACTCGGCTCGTCTGCGGAAGCGGTCCTTGCGGGATTCCTCGCCGCTGCGATTCTTTTGCTGCTCCCCATGCGCCTGTTCAAAGTTTCTGCGTCCAGCACCGACAAGGCGGCTCTCGAAAATATTGAACTCAGGCGCGAACTTTGGAAGTACGCGATGCCGCTTGCTCCGCTCGCCTTCATTGGCTGGGTATCTTCGCTGAGCGACCGATACATTATTGGCGGGATTCTTGGCGCCGAGCAGGTGGGAATTTACGCCGCAGCATACGGAATTGGTTCCCGCGTTGTCTCCTTTATTCCAGGCGTGCTTAGCTCCACGCTGCGGCCTGTATACTTCGAAGCGGTCTCGTCAAAGAATTCGTATCTTGCCAGGAAGTCACTTCAAACCTGGGCGTTAACAGTGGGTGTCTCTTGCGCGTTCGTGTGCATCACGGTCTACGTATTGCGCCGTGAGATTGCTTCGCTGCTCCTTGCACAGAATTACGGGAACGCCGCTGATCTGCTGCCCTGGATTGGCGTCGGCTATTCGCTGTCGATGCTCTCGCACGTGTTTGGCGCAAGTGTGTACGCAAGTAAGAGGACCCAGTGGCTGCTGGTGATTCACGGCTGCGGAGCGCTCGCCAGTGTCGTGTTTGGCGTGCTGTTCATCTGTGCCTTCGGAGTTCCCGGCGCGGCGGCGGCAGTACCGGTCTATTTCGGTATTGAATTGATTGTTTCAATCATGGCTTTCCGGAAGTGTTCCAGCTGAGCCGTTAAGGAGTCAAGGCGTATTCTCGCAACGAAGCTCTCCTTTTTTCTAGAATGCGTACACAAGCGTGTGCTGCGCCAGAAATGTGTGTGCCCCAATTGCGGCAGCAGCCATAGCATTCTCTTTGAAAGAAAATACGTCGTTACCGAATTGCGTGAATGCACTGACTGCAGATTGCTCTTTCGTTATCCCACGGACAGCGAATCAGACAACGCAGCATTTTATCAGCAAGACTACACGGAAGGTTTCACGACCGACTGCCCGACGAATGAACAGCTTGCGACGTTATTAAAGAATCGGTTTCGCGGCACTGAAAAAGACTACTCCACCTATATATCCATTCTACGGAGCCTCGGTGTGCGGCCAGGTGCGCAAGTTTTTGATTATGGCTGCAGTTGGGGCTACGGAGCATGGCAGCTGCGCGAGGCGGGGTATTGCTTGCAAGGGTACGAGATTTCAAAAGGCCGTGCAGCATTCGCGAACGAGAAACTGGGACTCAACGTTAGCAGCTCTATGCCGTCGGCGGCTGCCTCGTTCGATGTCTTTTTTTCCGCTCACGTGCTGGAACATGTTCCTTCCATTCAACACGTTATCGATAGCGCAAAAAAGCTTCTGCGGCAAGGCGGGCTGTTCGTGTCTTTTACTCCGAATGGTTCTGAACCGTTTCGCCGCAGCAATCGTCTGGCTTTCTCGACCAGTTGGGGAAAAGTTCATCCCAACATCATCACGGATACGTTTTACCAAAAAGCATTTGCCGCCTCGCCGCTACTGCTTGCTTCGAGCCCCTTTAACCTAGACGTGCTCACTTCTTGGGAAAGACGGGGGAACCTTCTTCTCGACTTATCCGGCCCGGAACTGCTCGCGGCTGCTGTTTTCTAAATGCAATGCGGATCGCCATTTTTACTTCGGGACGCTTTCACGTTTGCGATCTGGCGCGCGAACTGGACGCGCTCGGCCACGAGGTCGCGTTTTATTCTTACGTACCGCGCTCGCGTACACGGCAGTTCGGTCTGCCGGATCGCTGCAACCGCTGTCTTCTTCCGTGGATCTCACCGGCTCTTCTCGTCGGTGCCGCCGCACGAATTTCGGGCATATGCGCTGCGGGCGCGGACCATCTGCTGCTGCGCACCTTGGATGGGATTGGCGCGCGACTGATCGATCGGTGCGATGTATTTATCGGCATGTCAGGACTTGCTGTGCGCACTGCCCAAGCGGTGCGGAAGAAATACGGCGCGAAAATCTGGATCGAGCGCGGCAGCGAGCATATTCTCTCACAAAAAGAGATTGTCGAAGCGATTCCAAACAGCAACGGCTCACAGCAGAGATTTCCAGCGTATGCCGTCGAACGTGAGCTGAAGGGATATGAACTGGCAGACACCATTGTCATTCCTTCGCTGCATGTTGAACGAAGTTTCACCGAGCGTGGCATTGCAGCCGCGAAACTTTTCCGGAACCCGTTTGGCGTAGCGCTGGATATGTTTCCGCCCACGCCCATGCCGCCTAAAGAACCGCCCACGATCATCATGACGGGCGCCTGGTCGCGCAGAAAAGGATGCGACGTTCTCCTGGACGCCTGGCGCGGAATGAGCGGGGTCAAGCTGCTGCACGTCGGGCCAGTGCTCGATCTGCCCTTGCCCGACGATGCTCTTTTCGAGCACCACGATGCCGTGGACCAGCGCAGTCTCAATGCTTTTTACGCGCGGGCACATGTCTTCGCGCTTGCTTCGCGCGAGGAGGGGCTTGCGCTGGTGCAGGCGCAGGCGCTTGCAAGCGGGCTGCGCGTGGTCTGCACTGACCGCACCGGCGGACAGGACTTGGGGGTACTGCTGGGGGCAGGCGATTTGATTGATGTTGTTCCCACGGACGATGCAGCAACATTCAGGGCAGCTCTGGCACGCGCACTGGATAGAGCATTGAAGACCATTGAAGAGGGCACACGCGATATTCTCGGCGAACGACGCGAACTGCTGTCCTGGAAAGCTTACGGACAGCGTTATTCCAAGGCATTGAAGGAGCGGATGTGAAGAGCACGACAATTTACTCGAGCTCGTGGATCTATGTCCCCGCCACCGGCGTGTTCAGCGGCATCATGTCAGGGGAAAAGACGTGATCAGGCTCGGCGTCTTTGCCACGCATCCAGTGCAGTACCACGTGCCAATCTGGCGTCTTCTCAGCCGCCGCAAAGACATGGATGTGCGCGTTTATTATTTCAGCGATGAAAATGTGCGCGGAACGCGCAACGCCGAATTCAACACCGACCTGAAATGGGACGTCGATCTGCTCCAGGGTTATTCGCATGAATTCCTCTCACGCGACGCCGATATCAGCAATCCCCGCTCTGTGCGGCTGGATGATGCTGAAACCATTCTGAAGCGCAGCGGCTTTACCTGGATTCTCATCCATGGTTACACACACACCTTTGAGCGGCAGCTCGTGCGTGCAGCGCGTCGCCTAAAGATCAGCGTTCTCATGCTGGGTGAATTTGCCGACCTCGGTCGACGCCGCAGCCTGCTGAAGCGCAGCATACGCGACCTATACCTGAAATGGTTCTACGGCCATGTGACGGCGTTCTGCTGCATCGGCGAAGAAGCGCGGAGTCATCTCGAGCGCTTCGGAATTCCGCCGCATCGTTTATTTCGGGCGCCTTATTCCGTAGATACGGCCCTCTTCGAACGCCAGGTGATCGCTTTCAAACGAGAGGAATGCCGTCGCGAGCTCGGAATATCTAATGATCAAATCGTTCTTCTGTTCAGCGGAAAGCTGATCCCAAGAAAAGCGCCGCTGCTTATCGTGGACGCCGTACGCAAACTCCGATCGTCGCAGAGACTCGTGCTTGCAGTCATCGGCGATGGGCCACTCCGAGAGTCGCTCGCCGCAGCGGCTACGCCTGTTCTGGGTGAGCGCTTTCGCCCCTTTGGCTTTGTGAATCAATCGGCAATCGGAAAGTATATGGCCGCAGCTGATGCCTTTATCCTGCCCTCCGAATGTGAAACATGGGGGCTTGTCGTGAACGAAGCCATGCAATTCGGGCTTCCGGCGATCGTCAGCAGAAATGTTGGCTGCCGTAGAGACCTCATTGTGGAAGGCAAAACAGGTTACTCATTTAATTCCGGCGCAAGCGATGAACTTGCCGGGATTCTTGAACAGATTCTGGCTCAGCCGCAGTTACTCCGGCAGATGGGCGAGAGCGCCCGCGAACACATTAAAGCGTTCACCTCTGAAGCGAGCGCTGAGGGAGTTGCGGCCGCGCTTGGCATGAAAGCGGCGAGTCTCGCATGAGTGCCAGCGGGCTCAATATGCGCGTGCTGTACGTTGGTGACATCACTGAGGGTGGCACCTGCCGCCAGCGAATGCAGGCGCTGCTGGACCTCGGGTGCCAGGTAACAGCCGTGCACACCAATCCTCCCGAAGCTCAGCTATCTACACTCGTCCGACGCGTGAGGCAGAAACTGTTTGGACTTTACGATGCGGCTGGTGTTAACGAACAAATTCTGGCGCACGCGGCCCAGAAAAAGTTTGATGTGCTGTGGCTGGACAAGGCGTTGACTGTCATGCCCGAAACGCTCGCCAGAATGCGGACGCTTCAGCCGGACTGCCGCATCCTAGGCTACTCCCCCGACGACATGGCCGCGCCGCACAACCACTCCCCTCAGTTTCTGGCTCATTTAAAATACTACTCGGTCTTTTTCACGACGAAAAGTTATGGGGTTGGGGAGCTGAAACAGCTTGGCTGCCCAGCCGTCGAGTTCATCGGCAATGCCTATGACGAGCACACGCACCGCCCATTGGAGGTAAACGAAGCGAACCGTGCGCGGCTAGGCGGGCCGGTGGGTTTCATAGGTACGTGGGAGGCTGATCGTGGTAACTCGATGCTGGCGCTTGCACGTGCCGGCATCACGGTTCGTATCTGGGGAAATGGCTGGAGTCAGCAGCGCCGGCGAGACGCGAACATGCTCATAGAGCGCCGCGCCGTTTACGGCGACGAGTACGCACTCGCCATCAGCGCCTTCGACATCAATTTGACGTTCTTGCGAAAGATAAACCGCGATCAGCAGACGCAGCGAAGTGTAGAGATCCCCGCCTGCGGCGCATTCATGCTGGCTGAACGAACTGATGAGCATTGCGCACTTTTCGAAGAGGGAAAAGAAGCCGATTACTTCGACAGCGATGCGGAACTCATCAGCAAAGTTCGTTACTACGTGGATCATCCCGAAGAGCGGCGGCGGATCGCGCAAGCCGGGCGCGAACGCTGTTTGCGCGACGGCTACAGTTACCGGGAACGCCTCGCGACGATGCTTCGTGAATTCGCAGGAATGCGGAGCACCTGCAATGCCTGAGGCGCGAGCCCTATTGCTTCCATCTGAGCACCGGCGTGCAATTGAAGCGGACGTTTACCCTCTGCTGACGCGAACAACCTGGATAGCAACAACGTCGATATTCTTGTCATGGATAGTTTTATTTGATCGTTCAATGACCCATATTTTTTGTCTTTCGATTTCACTATTTCTTATGATTTCCATTGCGACTGAAATGTACTTTATTGTATCCCGAAGTATTCTTGCAGTGTTAAGCCCGATTTTCTGCTTCTTTCTTGTCTCCTTCGCATATTTCGGTTTTGGACCGCTGATATATCTTTTTGGTAAAGAAGAAAGTATAGCCTACTGTAACTCCTTTTACGAAGTTCGTGAGGGGTATTATCTCCTTACGCAGTTGCTCAACCTGGTATCGATAGCAACCATCTGCGTCTCGTACCTTGTCAGCGGAACCCTGCTTAACACTCATCGAGGCAAGGCAAGAAAAACGACAGAATCAGAAGAGAACTGGTTCCTGTTTGCAACTCTCGCCATTGGTCTTCTTGTAAAATACATTTTCTCACTCCCGTATGAGCTCGGCCTGACAGAAAAGGTATTGCCAGGGGCCGTGATTATGTTGGGCGGATGCACAATTATTGCACTGTTCCTGCTTGCCTTTAAAGCCGGACGTGACGGTGGTTACTGGTGGTTATACACTTTTTTGTTTGCAGGCTCTGAGATCACAATCTCGCTGCTAACTTTCTCAAAATTGGATTTACTTCAGACACTGGCCACAACGTTCGCTGGTTTTCTGGTCGCCCGCCCTGCCCGCAAGCACCTGGTTATTGCTCTCGTTCTTCTGACCTTGGTCTATTTTTCAAGCATCGACTTGGTGACCCATTGTAGGCGTGAGTTGCGGCGGCATACCGCACCCACATTAGAGTCACGCTTGCAAGTTGCGACTGAATACATTTCCAACACAACCTCAGATATAGATCGCTCTCCCAAGATTCAGACGTGGTGGGTGCGACTTTCGTACACCAATGCACAGGCCTTTGCAATGCAGAGCTACAATGATGGAATGAATGGCAATACTTACTCTCTTATAGCATATGCTTGGATACCGCGTTTTCTGTGGCCAGAAAAGCCGCTTATCACTGTTGGGGCACACTTCAATTATCTGGTTACTGGAAATGACCGAAGTCAGAGTTCTCCAGGAATCTTTGCAGAAGGTTATTGGAATGGCGGCTGTTCTTACGTTGTTTTAACTTGTCTTTTTGTCGGTTTTTTATTCAGGGCATTCGAGCTGGTTTGCTGGCAAACCTTTGTTTATCGAGACTTCCGATACTTACCTTGTGCATTTATCAGCATCAAAATGGCATTACGCCCCGACGACTGGTTCGCCTCCACTTACGTTGGTGCTTTGGGTTTCGCTGTTGTTTATTTTCTGATATTAGCAGTCTTCTGGCCGCGACGTATCGATGAGCCTTCCCGAACACCGGCAGCGTAAACTCAATCTCCTTCTGGCAGCTTGTTCATTGAAGCCCGGAGCAGGAGGAATTGCACGCGTGGGCCGGATGATGGCAAAAGTAATTGCAGATTTATCTAATTCGCACAATTACCGAGCACAATCGTATACTCTGGAACCCAGCCCCGAGAGCCCGCTTCCTAATTCAGATGCGCGACGCAGCCGAATCCGATTTGCTTCGCACATGCATGCTTCAGCTCTCACTACATCCCATTTCGTTTATGATTTCCTGGGTATGGCAAGGGCACACTGCCGCATTCCGTTTTTTAGCAAGCCATTTCTGACCTATATGCACGGCATCGAGGTATGGGAAAACGCACCACGACGTCATACATTGCTTGCACACCGAGCGAGCATGCTGCTTTCAAATTCTGCTTACACACGCGATCGTGCTTTTCGCACCTTAGGGCATTTGAAAACAGTCAGGGTATGTTGGCTGGGCACAGAAGATGACAATCCACCTGCCTACAGCCGACGCATCGAGCGTCCGCGCGTACTTGTCGTCGGCCGCATGGTAGAAGGCTACAAAGGACATGATGAACTCATTCGATGCTGGCCGAAGGTAGTTTCAAAAATCAAAGACGCACAATTGGTCATCGCTGGAACCGGACCGCTGCTTGCGCACTATATGAAAATGGCAGAAAACACTGTCAGCGACCCTGACCGTATTGTATTTCGGGGTTTTGTTTCAGACGACAGGCTTTCAGAAGAGTTTTCACAGGCCACAATCTTTGCATTGCCCAGCCGTGGTGAAGGCTTCGGGCTTGTTTATATTGAGGCTATGCGTCATAACGTCCCCGTCTTGGGCTCAATCCATGATGCGGCAGCAGAAATTAACGTTGATGGTCAAACTGGGTATAATGTGGACCTCGATAAGCCTGATGACCTGGCGGATCGGATCATCTACCTCTTGACCAATTCCAGTGCCGCTGCAACGTTGGGCGCTAACGCATTTCACCGATGGCAGCAGCATTTTCGATTTAGTGCGTTCAGTCAGCGTTTTACGCCATTGCTGGACGAATTCCTGGGTGTATGAAGACCTTCCGATTTGTGCATGTCGTCCCCAGCATTGCCGATGAAGCCAGCGGCCCTTCATACAGCGTGCCGCGGCTCTGCGATGCGCTCACCGACTGCGGCGGGGAGGTCATCCTTCACACGCTGGAGCCACGCTACGATGTAAAGTTCAAAGTCCACGGACACACTCCCTGGTCTTTTCTGCGGCGGCTGGGGATTTCACCGGAGATGAAACGCGCCTTAAAAGAGGATGCCAGGAAAGCTGACATCCTCCACAACCACGGCCTTTGGATGATGCCCAACATC
This sequence comes from Planctomycetota bacterium, assembly GCA_035628505.1. Classification (GTDB taxonomy): domain Bacteria; phylum Planctomycetota; class SZUA-567; order H5-PLA8; family H5-PLA8; genus DASPJR01. Next base: position 34,629 of record DASPJR010000144.1, read on the forward strand.
TATCCCGCGTCCGCTGTCGAAGGTACATCCTGCCGGCTGGTGACCTCGCCGCGAGGAACACTTTCGCGCTGGGCTCTGGGGCGCTCGCGCTGGCGCAAACGGTTGCTCTGGAACTTAGGGCAGAGCCGTCTCATAGAAAAATCTGCATGCCTGCACGCCACTGCACCAAGCGAATACGAAGAGATCCGTGAGGCTGGACTGCGCCAGCCGGTGGCCGTAATTCCAAACGGAGTGGATATTCCACCGCTTCCGCAAGCCGAAGAGAATTGTTCAGGCCGGCGCAAAGTCCTGTTCCTCGGACGCATCCATCCCAAAAAAGGTGTCGATATTCTTTTAAAGGCCTGGCGAGCGGTCCAGGATCATGCACCCGAGTGGGATCTGGAGATCGCCGGGCCGGATGATGGCAACCATCTCGCCGGATTCAAGAGAATGGCCGTCGAACTGGGCGTTGTGCGAGCAGAATTTCTCGGCCCGCTCTTTGGAGCCGAAAAAAGTTCGGCATTGAGGCAAGCGGGGCTGTTTGTACTTCCAACTCATTCGGACAATTTTGCGCTCAGCGTCGCGGAGGCACTGGCACACGGGACACCGGCGATCGTGAGCAAAGGCGCGCCATGGAGCGGACTTGAGGAGCAAGGCTGCGGCTGGTGGATTGATGTTGGGGATAAAGCGCTTTCAGCGTGTCTTCGGCAGGTGCTTAAAATGCCAACACATGAACTTCGTTCGGTCGGGCTCCGCGGCCGGACTTGGATGGAACGTGATTTCTCCTGGTCACAAGTTGGAAAGTCCATGTACCAGGCATATCAATGGTTGTTAAACGGCGGCACGCAGCCTGAATGCATCCGGCTGAACTGAGCTAAAAAACAGATGCTGATCTGCGGAATTCACGATGGCCACAATGCGGCGGCGGCGCTGGTGAAAGACGGCGTCCTGCTCGGCGCTTTGCAGGAAGAGCGCGTCACGCGCGTGAAAAACTGGATGGGATTTCCTGCAGGCGCACTTGAGAGGCTGCTTATTCACCACGGGCTCCACCTTCAAGATGTCGACAGCTTTGTGTTCAGCGGCTACTACTCAGCGGCAACACCCGGAAAAGGACCGGGCGACCGCGAGGCTCAGGTTCGCGCGTTTAAGGATATGTGCTCGCTGCGGGGCGATGTCCACCGCCGGTTGCGTAAGACGCCGCTGCGGGACGTCGTGCAGCGCCGGCGCTCAAGCCAGCGCCTTAACCCGCTGAGTGCTTTAGGCGTAAAGCGGGAGAGAATACACTTCATTGAGCATCACCGCTGCCATGCGGCAACTGCCGCTTACGGCGCCTCATTCGATCCCGATGCTCTGATCGTCACACTCGACGGCGCGGGCGACGGAATCTGCGCAAGCATCTCCGTATACGACAAAGAAGGTAAATTGCAGCGACTTGCCACGATTGCCGAAAAGCAGTCCATTGGCATACTGTGGGCGCTGATCACCTCGCTGCTCGGCATGGTACCGCTTGAGCACGAATACAAAATTATGGGCATGGCGCCGTACGCTTCTGGAAAAAGCGTCCGGGATGCGGCTGACCGTTTTGCCAGCGCATTCGTCTACCGCGATGGTATGTGGGATCTCGCCTCAGGAGTTCCGGAAATCAATTACTCGTACGAGTTCTGGCGCGGAAAACTTGAGTTTGTGCGCTTTGATGCTATTTGCGCGGGGCTGCAGCTCTTTACCGAGGAACTGATCTCGCGCTGGATCGGTGATTGGCTCAACAAGACGGGCCGCAGGAAGTTGCGTCTTTCCGGCGGTGTGTTCATGAATGTAAAGCTGAACAAGCTTCTGATGGAACGGGCCGAGGTGGAGAAAATTTATGTTTTTCCTTCCTGTGGGGACGAGACGAATGCGATCGGTGCCGCGTGGGCGCTGCTGGAAGATCAATCGAAGTCCGAATTGATTCAACCGGTTGGACATTTTTATCTGGGTACAGCTCTGGCCGAGCGGGCCATCGAAGCGGCCTCGGAACTCGCTCGTGAAAAGAATTTTCGTGTAGAGAAGCCGGCAGATATTGAAGCACACGTTGCCGAACTGCTTGCTAACGGGCAAATTGTGGCACGCTGCGATGGTGCCGAGGAATTTGGTGCACGCGCACTGGGCAACCGATCGATTCTGGCCGATCCGTCAAATCCCAAGGTGGTGCAGACGATCAACCGCGCTATCAAGAACCGTGACTTCTGGATGCCCTTCGCGTGCTCAGTACTGGCTGAAGCAGAAGAACGCTACATCGCCAATCCGGGAAAAGCTTCTGCTCCTTACATGATTCTCGCATTCGATTCGCGCAACACGCAGGAGATTGTCGCCGGCTGCCACCCTGAAGATGGGTCTATCAGACCGCAGGTTGTGACTGAGGCCCACAATCCAAAATACCACCGCTTGCTGCGGCTGTTCATGGATCGCACCGGCCGCGGCGCGGTACTGAATACATCGTTCAACCTGCACGGAGAACCAATCGTTTCACAGCCGGCCGAGGCCGTGGACGTGCTAGAGCGCTCCGGATTAAAGTACCTCGCGCTCGGAGGCTATCTCATCAGCAAGAGAACACCGCAACTGTGAGTGCGAAGCTTGCCGTCATCATTCTGACGTTCAACGAAGAGGCTAATCTACCGGCCGCGCTCGACTCGGTGATCGGCTGGGCCGGCGAAATTTTTGTCGTCGATTCTTACAGCACGGATCGCACCGTCGATATCGCTCTTGAAACGGCAAGCCGCGGCGTGCGAGTCGTTCAGCATCCTTTCGAAAATTATTCGGCGCAGTGGAACTGGGCGCTTGAGCACCTGCCGATCAGCGCTGAGTGGATATTGAAGCTCGATGCCGACGAACGTGTGACGCCCGCCTTCCGCGAGGAGGCCGATCGCTTTTTAGCGAGCGCCCCGGCCGAAGTTCACGGGGTTTATTTTCGCCGGCGTATCTTTTTCATGGGACAACCGCTGAACTGGGGCGGCGTTGCCAGCAACTATGATCTGCGCCTCTGGCGCCGCGGAAAAGGCCGCTTCGATGATCGCGGTGTGAACGAGCACATGCTTGTCAGCGGCAAGACTGTTCAATTCACAAGTCAGATCGATCATCATAATTCAAAATCAATCGGAGACTGGCTCGATAAACACAACCGCTACGCCTCGCTCGAAGCAATCAACATTATTAAGGGCAATCTGTACGGTGATGTGAAACCCCGCGTGCTGGGCCAACCGGATCAACGCCGCATGTGGCTGCGTAAAATCTACTTTGCTGCGCCGGGACGCTGCCTTGCCTATTTCCTCTACCGATTCATTCTTCGATTCGGGTTTCTGGACGGCGCTGCGGGATTCCGTTTTGCGCTGCTGCACGCTGTTTTCCTATACTGGATCGATTTAAAAATTGCTGAATATCGCCAGACGGGCAAGCTGCCGGAAGTCGCGTGGCCCGCGCGCGGAATGCCGCATCCGAAGCTTGATGAAGCGAAGATAGCACAGCAGGTGGAAGCTCCACATGCCTGAGCTTACTGAAAGCGATCCCAATAAGGCTGTGGCCCAATTCTGGAATTCGGCGCCCTGCGGAACGCGGGAACTCCAGGAACCGTTCGGCTCATCTGAATTTTTCAAACGGCTCGCGATTGAACGCGATCAGCGCGAGCCGTTCATACCTTCGTTTGCGCGTTTTGATGAACAGAAGGGAAAACGCGTGCTCGAAGTCGGGGTCGGCGCCGGCTCGGATTTCATCCGCTTCGTGCGCGCAGGCGCCATTGCAACGGGAGTCGACCTCACTGCAAATGGAATTGCCCTCGTCCGCAAGCGTCTTGGGTACGAAAACCTGTGGGCGGAGCTTCAGGTCGCAAACGCCGAGTCGCTCCCGTATGCTGACGCTTCCTTTGATTATGTTTATTCCTGGGGTGTCATTCATCATTCCAATGACACGGCGCGTTGCGCACAGGAAATCATGCGCGTGCTGAAGCCGGGCGGGAGTGTCTGTGTGATGATTTACCACCTGCATTCTCTCGTGGCATTGCAGGCCTATCTTCTTTACGGGCTGCTGCGCGGACGACCGCTCAGGCCGCTCAGGGAGATAATTGCCGCTCATATTGAAAGCCCAGGTACGAAAGCCTTCACCCGAGAGGAGGCGCGGCGCCTGTTCACGGGATTGAGTGATCTGCGAGTGACTTCCGTTGTGACCCCGTATGATCTCCGCTACACACGCAGCCGTCATCTGCCGCTCTGCTTGCGGCATGTTGTTCCGTCCGCATTGGGCTGGTTCCTGGTTGTGCAGGGAAAGAAGCCACTCGCCTGAAGGGATTCGAATGCAGCAGGTGATTCAGAACATCGGAACTGGCAAGCTGAGCGTCGTTCGCGTGCCCGACCCGCTCGTGCGGCCGGGACACGTTCTGATTGCCAATGCCTGTTCGCTGATTTCAGCAGGCACTGAAAAGGCGATGATCGAGCTCGCGCGTAAATCGCTGCTGGGCAAAGCGCGCGAGCGTCCCGACCACGTTCGGCGCGTGCTTGAAAAAATCCGCAACGAAGGTTTTTTCAGCACTCTGCAGCAGGTCCGTGCACGTCTAGATGAGCCCCTTGCGCTGGGCTACAGTTCTGCCGGAATTGTGCTGGCTTGCGGCGCAGGCGTGCAGGAATTCAAGCCGGGTGAGCGCATCGCGTCCAACGGCCCACACGCCGGAATCGTTTGCGTGCCGCGGCATCTCTGCGCGCGCGTCCCCGATTCAGTCCCAATCGAACATGGCGCGTTTACTGTGGTCGGCGCAATCGCCATGCAAGGCGTGCGGCTCTCCAAAGCCGCACTCGGGGATACGGCGTTCGTCATCGGACTCGGTCTTGTCGGACAGCTTACGGTTGCGATTCTTAAGGCCGCAGGCTGCCGCGTGCTGGGCACAGATCCGGATAATGCCAAGTGCGAATCGGCCGTAAAAATGGGTGCCGATCTCGCCCGGCAGGATCTCAACGGAAAAGAGATTGAGGCTATCACACGCGGCCTCGGCGCTGATGCTGTTCTGATTACAGCGTCGACTCAGTCGGATGGTCCTGTCGAGCTTGCCGCGGAGGCGGTTCGTAAAAAGGGGCGCGTGGTTGCCGTAGGCTCTGTCGGATTGAATCTGCCGCGGCGGCCGTTCTACTTCAAAGAGGCTGAGTTCGTCGTTTCATGCTCGTACGGCCCAGGCCGCTATGACCCGGACTACGAAGAACGCGGGCACGACTATCCTGCGGCGTATGTGCGCTGGACCGAGCAGCGCAACATG
>DASPJR010000145.1:0-4985 GCA_035628505.1 Planctomycetota bacterium
TGGGTGCTGGGTGCTGGGTGCTGGGTTGCAGACGTCTGCGGATGACGTCAGAGGTCAGGGGCTAGGGGTGAGGGGTCAGGATGGTAGTGGTCACGATCGAACTTTGGCCGCACGGTCAGCAGGCTGGCAAGCGCGTGCTTGGTGTGGCGGAGATTGCGAACCTGGGCACTGGCACACTGGAGAGCGGCAACTACGAAGTGCGGCTGTTGAAATGGGGTGAAGGCCGGCGCGTTTGGAAGAAAGGCCAGGTGCTGAACTTTCCGCGGCAGCGACTTGGCCCGTATGACCTATTGTTCCGTGCGCTGCTGCACACCGTCGGCTTGCGCAATGCAGCCACGCCAGACGAGGGCGCGAAGATCAGGGAATTGGAAGCGCGCGCGGCGGCGCCGGTTCAGGCGCAGTTGTTCGATGGCGGCGCGCCGCAGGGTAAACCGGGGCACGCGGTATGAGTCGTGCGACTGAGATTCGAAAATTAAAGATGAAGTTGCGCGTGGCGTTGAAGGCCAACGGGCACACGCCGGAGCAGTTGCGCGAGCTGATGTTTGTCATCACCGAAATCAAACTGAAGCTGGACCAGGGGAATTATCCAGCTTGCTTGATTGATCCGATGGAACGGCGTTGCGATGTGCTGCGCGATATCGCCCGCAAGATGACCGGCGATGAGTTGTACGACGAGATTAAGCGCCTGGTGATGACCGTGCCGGAGATTGCCAATTTATGAGAAGTGCGAAGGGCGAAATGCGAAGTGCGAAATGAAGCTGACTCGAAAGGCATAATTTTTTGGCTGCGGGAAAGATAACAGCGGGGCTGTGATTGAGGGTGGTTTTCATTCTCCTTTATTAGGGCTGGGACGGATGGGACGCATAGGACGGATGGGGCCAAAGTGAACGATCTGGTTGAAGAACTGAAGAGCCGGCTGCGGCTGGAAGAAGTGATTGCGCGGACTGAGCCGCTGGTGCGGGACGGGCGCGGGTTGCGCGGCGAAGCGCGCAATTCGCTGAAGGTCGATCCGCACAAACAGGTGTGGTCCTGGTGGTCGCAGGATCCTGGTCAGGGACAGAAGGCGCTCGGTGGCGATGTGCTGTCGTGGATCGCATACAACCGCTTCAAGCGCGTGCAGGTCGACGGGGAGCAGTTCATTGAGGTGTTGAAGGAAGCCTGCGCGCTGGCCGGGATCGCGATGCCCGAGCAGGGTGATGACCAGGCGCGCGAACGGGCCAACGAGCGGCGCCGGCGGGAAGAGATTTTAGAGCGCTATCTGCAGGTGTGTGAGTCGTTGCGCGATGCGGAGTTCTTTGTGCGGGCGCGGCAGATTGGACGGAAGGACGGGGGGACGGGGGGACGCGGCGACGGGGAGACGTGCGGACGGGGGGACGGGGAGATTGTAGATACGGGCGGGAAAGTTTATTTGACGCGCGAGGTGTGTGAGCGGTGGCGGCTAGGGGAAGCGCCGACGCTGGCGCAGTGTTTGAAAGCGGGGCTGACCGAAAAGGAACTGCGCAGCGTGGCGTTGCTGCGTGATCCGCTGCGCTCAGGTCCTGACGAACGGCCGTACATGTACTTCAGGGATTCGCTGATCATTCCTTACATCGAATACGGGCGCGTGGTTTACCTGAGCAGCCGTTATTTCAGCGATTACGACGGCCGCGGCAACAAGCGCGAGAAGAAGACGCTGCACATGATTACGCCGCAGAAGGGCAACGACTGGATCGGGATGAAGCGGCCGGCGGGGTTCAACCTGGAAGCGCTGCGCGATCCGCGGGCGAAAGAAGTGGGCGTGCTGCTGGTCGAAGGGCCCTTGGACGCGATCGCGTGCACTGAGCGGGGGCATCCGGCGATCGCCATTTTGAGCGGCGCGCCGAGTGAGGAGCTGTGCAAGAAACTGAAAGCGTGTGCGTAACGGTAGTTTTGAGTTTTGAGTTTTTAGTTTTTAGTTGAACGGCGCCGACAGGGACGAGGGGAAAATGGACTGCGAAACCGAGATTGATACTGAGGCGCGCCGCGGCGGGTGGATGCAGACATTCACCGGTCGTCAATTCTGGCCGCTCGATCCTAAGCCTGAAGACGTGTGCATTGAGGACATTGCGCACGCGCTGGCGTTGAAGTGCCGCTTCGGTTCGCATTCGCGCGAGTTTTACAGCGTGGCGCAGCATTCGGTTTATGTGGCGCAGATCGTGCCCTCGCACCTGCAAATGAGAGCCTTGCTGCATGACGCTGCGGAAGCGTATCTGCCGGACGTGGGCCGGCCGATTAAAGGCCGGCTGAGCGCGGTGCTGTTTTACGGCGGCGATTTCAACGTCGTCAATTTTAAGAATCTGGAATCGCGCGTGTTGTTTGCGATCGCGGGCGCGCTGGGTGTGTGCGGACCGTTTGATTTTCCTGAGATTAAGTACGCCGATGACGTGCTGCTGGCGACGGAAGCGCGCGATCTGATGGCTGAACCGCCGGTGCCATGGCATCCGCTGCCTGAGGCGTTGCCTTTTAAGCTGGAAGCGTGGGGACCAGGGCGCGCCGAGAGCGAATTCTTACGCGCGTACGAACGTTTGCGCGATCGGAAATGGTAACTGAATGAAGTTTTACCTGGCGTTGGATGGCACCAAGGATGTGACTCAGGCGGTGCGCTGCAAGCGCGGTGCGGCTGTCGGGGCGGATTGTTTGGTGTGCGTGCTGCCTGAGGGCAAGGATCCGGATGATCTGTCCGGTGACGAGCTGGCGGCGGTGAAGGCCGATGCGCGGCCGGTGCTGACGGAATGGCTCGCCTGGTTAGAGAGTCTGGAGAGCGAGCCGGACCAGCGTAAGCGCGAGCTTGAGGAGCTACGGCCGTACCTGCAGCGCTGGACGGCCGCAGCGCCGGCGCTGGCGGGGGATTATCGCAACCAGGTTTGTGCGGCGCTGGCGTTGACGGCGGAAGAGTATAACGCGTGGGTGAAGAGCGGCGCGAAGGCCCTCTCCCCTAACCCCTCTCCCAAAATGGGAGAGGGGAACCGCAACGGCGACGGCGGTGATGTGGCGGTGATGGGGGAGCAGCCGCGGGAGGGGGCGGAGCGGCCGGAGATCTGTAATTACGGGTGGGTGAAGCGCAAGGTTAAAGAGACGATCGTTAATGCGGATACGGGTGACGAAGAAGAGCAGACCGTTGAAAAAAATGTGCTGCGCGCGCTGACGGTGGATGAAGTGCAGCGCTGCGTGCATGAGAAATTGAACGGTGAGATTTGCGCTCTGGACATGCCCGGCGCGAAGACTCCCGTGTTGTTTTCGCCCACGGCGACGGGGCTGAAGTGGATACCCACGCCGGGCATCCTGAAAAATTTCTGCGGCATGCGCGCGATCCTGAAGTTCAAGACGCGCGCGGACAGTACGGGACAGAACTACGCGACGTGGGAAGACGTGCACAATGCTTATGCGCTGAATGATTATGTGCGGCGCTATCGCATCGTGACGATGTTTCCGCATGAACCGCCGATGAAGGACACGTGCTACGTGTGGCGCCCGCCGGCGGATTATCCGAATCCCGACGGCCGTTACCTGGCTGAAGTGGTGAAGCTCTTTGACAACATTGTCGAGCCGCATTTCAAGGCGCTGTTTGCCGCGGCGATCGTGTCGCCATATTGGGGCGGGCCGTGCGGCGAGCGCGCGGCGTTTGCGTTTATCGGTGACGAGCCGGGCGTGGGTAAGGGCAAGGCGGCGGAGGCGGTGGGAAAGCCGGCCGGTGGTCTGATCGAGACGCAGATGGACGAGCATGCCGAGAAGCGGCTGCTGGAATTCCTGCTGCATGAGAAGGGCCTGGTGAAGCGCGTCGTGCGTCTGGACAACATGAAAGACGTGATCGATTCGCCGCTGCTGGAATCGCTGATTACGCTGCCGGAGATCACGGGGCACCGGCTGCATTCGGGGTTAGCCGACCGGCCGAATAACCTGGTGGTGCTGATCACTGCCAACGGGATCAGATTGAGCAGCGACATGGCCCGGCGCATTTTCTTCATCAAGCTGCAGAAGCCGGAGAGTTATCCGATCGCGTGGAACGATCGTTACCGGCAACTGATCGATGAAAACGGGCCGAAGATCGTGGCCGATGCGCTGGCGATTCTCAAGACGCCGCGGCCGAACGTATCGTTCGACGGCGGGCAGGAGAGTTTCGGCAAGTGGGTCGCTGACGTGCTGGCGCGCGTGGTGTGTTATCCGGCGCTGCAAGCAGTGCTGCAGGGCGTGACGCTGCAGGAGGTCTTGCGGGCGAACGACGCGCTGCGCGTGGACGTCGACGAGGCGCGCGAGCAGGCGGCGAAGTTTGCGCTGGGGTTGTTTGAGCAGCTTGTGAAAGAGAATGTGGTGGTGTACGGCAACGGCGGGGAATTCATGCAAACGCCGTATGAGACGGCCACGACCGTGACGCAGCCGGTGTTTCGATCGAGCGAGCAGATGGCGAAATACTGGTGTGAGATTTTTGTGAAGGACAAGATCAATCCAGCCTGGGCCGGCCGGAAAATCAACGAGCACATACAGGCGCGGCGCATTCAGTTCATCGAGCGAACGAAGGAAAAAAGCGTGACGCGCGGTTTTCACGTGCTGCCGCAGTTCTGGGAGGAGCATCTGGCCGAACAGGGATTTACGCAGGAGGAGCGGGGGCGGTGGCGGCGCGAAATTCGACTTAAAACGGACAGCACGGACAGCATCGGACAGCAAGGGGTGGAAACGTGATTCATAGGGAAAAAGGACAGCAGGACAGTAAAGACAGCATTTTCCCGTAGGCGCATGCCCGCGCGCGCAGGGCGCTACACGTTAGTAGAATGCTGTCCTTAGTGTCATGCTGTCTTACTGACTTGTAATGTGTTGTCTTTAATGAGGTTATGTATGTCTTTAGTAGCACTTAAGTTATATAGCGCTGTATACAGCGTATTGTATAGCGCGTTATGGAGAGCAATAGGGCGCGTTATGGCGCGCTATAGTGGGTCCTTCCTGACGCTTGGAGGCTCCGGAAGGCGCGCGGC
>DASPJR010000146.1:0-21384 GCA_035628505.1 Planctomycetota bacterium
AAACCAGGTTCATGTGCTGATCGCTCACCTGGATCATGTAAAAGTTATCTTCGAAGCGGGGTACCACTTGCACGGCGCGTATGGCGGTCCCCGTTCCGATTGCTGTATGGCTGATAGAAAGCGTTAACAGTTCAGGGGGCGTGTCGTCCGGCACGCGAATGGTCATGCGCCAGCCATCTTCAGTGCCATGGTGAATCTTGCCCCACGTCACGCTGCTGACGACGCATGTCCACGTTCGGAAGTCGTTTTTCACTGCAGCGCTCCAGCCAGTTGCAGCCAGACCCGCAGCGGCGCGCACTTCAGCCTGGAACGTGCAACGAAGGCCTGGCCCCGTTTGCTGAAGCTCTGTGAAAGCAGGCGCGTGCTGCCGTGGCAGCCAGATGTCCGGCGCGGCGGCAAACAGCGTCTGCGAGGTAACGAGTATTACAAAGAACGTGATAGCAGCACCGTGTGGACGTCTGCTGGATATCTTAGCGTTCATGAATCACCCCTCTCCTGGGAAAATTTTGACAATGCGGCACCTGCCACGAGCAGGAATGCGCGCGACGAAACTTGGCCCTGACGACTTTGAAAAACGTTTGTGCTTTACTTCTGCTGCTGACGCATTGCGGGCGGCTCCCCGACGCCACTCCACGGGCACCCAAATGCCCTGAATTCTGCAAAGCCCGAATGGCCGAAATTCAACTGGACGACACGTAGATAGCGGAACGCCTTTTTCACGCTTACTGCAGAGATCCATTCGCCGCGGCGAGGGAAGGGGTCGCCGGTGTGCTTCGCGAGCACTTCGTATTCGCTGCCGTCGGCATTGTTGGATCCGCGAATTTCGATGTTTGCGCGCGCAAGGGGCTGATCGAAATTGTCCTGGCGCGAAACGAGCTCAATGCGTTCAACGAGGCAGCTAACGCCCAGATCGACCTGCCACCATTCAGCTTGCGCGCGCTTGCCTGTCATATCCTGGCATGCCCACATCGTGTTCAGGTCGCCATCGTTTCCGAAATGTGTCGCCGCAAAGATCCGCCCGCGGCTGGTTGTTGTTTCGTAATTGCTGGAAGCGGTTGCTTCACGCCTGAGCGTAAGATTCTGCGGTTCTTTCGGAATGCGGCGAGATTCCAGGGCAATACCCGCCCCGGCCACGGCGAACTCACCTTCCGGAACATCGACAGATTTGTTGTCGGCACCTGTCAGCCGTACTTTGCCCTTTTGTACTTCCAGCCAGACGGACTGCGCCGTATGCGCCAGCGACAACTCAGTACCCAGCACTGTGGCGTGTCCGTGGGTTGTTGAAAACTCCATCGCTTTGCCGATCGGCTGCGCGGCCACGCTTGCTTTTAATGAACCACTGCGCAGCTCCAGGCGCTTGGCGCCATCTGCATTCACCAAGCGCACGGCCGTGTTCGGCAGGAGAGTCACCGCTGTGCCATCCGCATATCGGACACGGGCAGAACCTTGATCGACGTTAAGTGTATCTTCTGCGAACAAGGCCATGCCCGGCGCCGCACTGAGTTCAGCCCCGCCGCGCTGCAGACGTATGACGGCGCTTTCCAAATCCAGCGAGGCAAGCGAAGCGGGGGCGACTTGTTTCTGCGTAAAGAGATGAACTGCCAAGACGACGCACGCTGCCAGCGAGCCGACGATGAAAACCATGCTCGTCCAGGAAGTTTTTCTGCGCCTGTTTGCGACTTTCAGTGAGGGTTGGCGCGCACTGAATCGCCGTGAACTATGCTGAACTCCCGATTTGCGTTTAGCGGGTTCTGAGGCGAGCGCTTCACACAGTGCCAGACGCTGGTCGGCCAGTTCAAACAGCTGCCGGCCGTACTCCGGATGGTCTTTCAAGAGCTGCTGCAGCGCCGCATGTTCCTCGGCGGGGAGCGTCCCGTCGACATACCGGCAGAGCAGTTCCTGGTGATCGCGATCTTCAGAAGTAGAACCAGGTTGGGAGTTGCTCATTGGCCCAGCTTCCTTTTCAGGCAATCAGACAGCGAGACTCGCGCGCGAAAGACTGTCACATGCACGGCGACTTCAGACATCGACTCCTGCACGCCGACGTCCTGCGCGCTGCAATCGCGCACATAACGGTCTTCCAGTATTCGCCGGGCTTTTTCTGTCAGATGTGCCAGGCATTCGCGCAATGCTTTGATTCGCCGTTCGGACCATTCTGAATCGAGCAGTTTATCTGTCGCCTCGATAGCGGCCTGTTCCATGCGTTCGAAGGCGTCGCCCATAAGCACCGGTTGGCGTTTCGTTGATTCAAAATGGCGCTTCACGCAGTTGCGAGCTATTCCGCGCAGCCACGCCGAAAAGCAGGTCCCGCGCTGGAACGACTCGCGTTTTTCGAGAGCGATTCGAAACGTTTCCTGAATGATGTCTTCGACCGCGTCCGGCTTGCCACAGGCCGCGAGGACATACGCCGAAAGCCATCGACGGTTCTGCTCGATTGCCGCGTACGACCAGTCGTCCATCAACTCAGGCATAACTCCTCCGGGAGATCGTATAACAATCCGTCCTGCGCCAAAAAATTACAGAGATTCACACAAAAATTTGAAAACCCGGCTGCAAAAGGGGCTGCGAGTTTCTCTTATCTGATCCCGGGAACACACGAGCCCGGTGATTTGGCGTGTTCGTTGCGCAGCGCAGGCTAATGTGCGCGTTGTGCGTTTTTGTCGTAGCATTACGCATCGCTTTGGTGTTATTCTAGTTAGACTCACAGGATTGCACATGCGAACTTGCCTTTGGACGAGGAGGCATTGATGCAGATCTATTATTGCGAAGGCTGCGAGTTACGCATCGATGAATCCGAATTCTCTGCCGAATCTGTGGTCAAACATGAGGAGAAGGTCTATTGTTCGCGCTGCGCTGCGGCCAAGGGCTTAAAGAAAAGCAGCTCGAAATCTTCACGTGTTAACATTCCTGCCTACAAGAAATCAGCCAGCGGCCGCTTTCCCGCGCTCGCAGCATCGCCAGTGACAGCCGCTTCCGTCGATGCGCGCACCGCCCCTCATATCAAGCGGCGCTGGAAATCTAAAGAGACGCTGAGCGTTGGATTGATAATCAGCGCCGTCGCGATGGCATTGTTCGTCGTTAATCTCATTTCGATGTCAAATCGTGCCGAGCCGGACACGAAGACTTCACCCGCGGCTGCTGTGAACGGCGCTGGTTCTCCAGCCAAACCAGCCGGACAGCCGTCATCGTCTGCCGCAGGAGCAGAACGCCTGCCGCCAGGCACATCTGCCCCCGTAGAGCCTGCATCGAAAGTTCCTCCGGCGACGAAAGATCCTGGCACACTCATCCAGAACGAGCTTGCGCAGAAAAATCTCGATGCTGCCAAAGCCTGGTGGAAGGAGAACCCACACGACCCGTGGGGCTATAAAGAAAAGCTCAATACCATCGCGAGCGCTTACCGGACTGCGCCGGCCGGCGAAGAAGCAGCGCGGATTATTTCAGAACTGGCGATCAAAGGCGAGCCGGAGGATTCTCCTCTGTGGCACCGTTTCTGGAAGATCGGTGGGCCTGATGGAAAACTGGGTTCGCATGGCCGCTCAATTATGCACGCGACACTGGATGGCAGGGAAGCCGTGCTCGAGACGCATCCTCCTGCGCTCAAACAGCCATTGTTGATCGAACGCACGATAAAAGTCCCGCAGAGCCGGCCGTACCTCGAATTCTCAGTTCGGGCGCATGCCAATCGTGGCGTGAAGATCGAGGTCGAGATTTCCGGTCAAAAAGTCCATGAAGAAGAAGTCAACGGTCATACCTGGCTGCGACGCAGCCTCGACGTTTCAGCGTTTAAAGGCAAAGAGGTTCATGTGCTTATCAAGCATTGGCCCACCGGTTGGAATGAGGAATACGCGTACTGGACGTCGCCCCGGCTCGTAAGTAAGCCCAGCAATGCAGCGATCTCAGGCCCAAACGTTAAGTAGCTGGGACAGGCTGCTCAGTCCGCCATGTAAAGGGTAATCTTTCTGTTGTGCAGCCAGCGTCAGGAGCGCCATGCACCTTTTCAGCTCACTCCCGCCACGGACAGGCTTTCTCGGCTGCGCCAGCGGCTTTAGCGATTATAGGCGAAATGCACAATTGTACGGAAATTCGCTCTTTCAGTTCAACGCTGAGCACGGTAAAACTGTAAATTCAATGCAAAGAATGTGCGAAACGGACAGACCGGCGGTGCCACTGGCGATCTACGTTCGTAAAAAGAGCGTCCAGGCCCGCAGTCGCAATTGAATCCGGAGGCCCGGTTGGAAGGACCTGCGAGACATTTAGGAGGAGCACCTTTGCATTCGAGCACCTGCCCCATCTCGGCCCCGACTAATGAACTAGTCGAGACCGCAAGGTCCCCTGGACTCCGGACCGGCATCGCTTTCGAGTTAAAATTCGAACTTTCATTGGCTGACGTTCTTCGAATGAAGGCTTGGGCCCGCCGCCACTTGCACACGGACCCGCATGGGGTGGACGGCTGCTACCGTGTCACGTCGGTATACTGCGACACTCCCAGCTTCGACATTTACCGTCGGGTGGCAGGATACCGAGGCAGCAAACTGCGCCTACGCCGATACGGCGATGCCCCCTTCGTCTTCCTGGAGCGAAAACTGAGAACCGGGGACCAGGTCCGTAAGCGCCGGGTCGAAGTCGCTCCCGAGGAGCTTCCGCTACTGGCGTCCTACATGGCGGGTGCGACTCCGCCGGCGGGTTGGGCGGCCACCTGGTTCCTGGACCGTGCGTTGAAGAAACGGTTCGCCCCTGTCTGCCGTGTCGCATATGATCGCACTGCGTTTTTCGGCATGGCAGGCGGCCAGAGCGTCCGCTTGACGATCGACGAGAACGTGATCGGAGTTCCTGCCCGGGGCTGGGAGGCGCAGCCGCTCTCAGAAGGGCTCGAACTCCTATCCGGCAGCGCGCTACTGGAGCTCAAGTTTCAGGACAGCATTCCGGAACTCTTCCGCGAACTGCTACCCGAATTGCCCGCCCAGACGGCGCGGGTCTCCAAGTATCGCCGCTGCATCCAGATGTGCGGCTTGGCGCCGGCCGTCTCAACGCCCGGAGCCGAGCCGGGGAAAGTGTTGATCGACCCTCAGGAGCCGTAAAAAAGGTGGACTTTCTGACGCAGGTAGCAGGCGAGGGCGCACCGGTCGAGCTGACCGCACTGGCACTTCGTCTGGGGTCGGCGTTCGCGCTGGGTCTTCTGGCGGCCGGCGTTTACGCCGTCGCCTGCCGCTGGAGTGGTCGCAGGGCCGAGCCGTCCTTCCTGACAACACTTGTCCTGCTCTCGTTGCTGATCTCGCTGGTTACATTGGTTATTGGAAACAACGTCGCACGAGCCTTCAGCCTGGTTGGAACGCTGGCAATTGTTCGATTTCGCACCGTTGTGGAGGACACCCGCGACACAGCATTCGTCATCTACTCGGTCGCCTGCGGGATGTGTGCTGGAAGCGGCTATATCCTTGGTCCGGTCGCCTGCGCACCGTTGGTCCTGACGGCAACCTGGCTGTTCGCCGGGCTCAACAAGACCGGTGTTCTTCCCGACCGGCTGACTCTGCGCCTGTCGAGCGGGACGAGTGCCGATGGCCCTATCCGGCAGGCGCTCGACACGCATCTGCCGGCTCATCGTCTTCTGGGAGTGGATACGGCGCGCGGCGGCAGCGCATTCGATGCGACATACGCCGTAAAGCTTCCGCCGCCGCAAGACGTGTACGCCCTGGTCAAGCTGCTCAGCGCCATTGAAGGCGTCCAAGAGGTCGAGGTGAAATCCCAATGCTGACCACCATGCTCCGAATCCAGTGCCCGAGTTGCCAGACCGCCTACCAGGTGGATCCAGAGAAGCTTGGTAAGAAGCTGCGCTGCCGCAAATGCGAAGCAATTTGGAACCCCGCCGCGTCCGCCGCCGCCAAGGCGCCCACCGCGCCGAGCGGGGCGCAGCCCGCCCAGAAAAAGGCTCCCGCTGTGTCCGGCCCGGCACCGAAGAGTTCCCCGAAAAAGGCGGCTGCCGCGCACGTCGAGAAGCCGCAACCGGTTCCGGCCGACGTGCCGAAGGTTCGCGCTAAGTCCGCGCGCCGCCCCTTGATGGCGGCAGCGTTCGCGGTCGTGGTTTTGGCCGGAATTGGCGTTGGTTTGACCTTGGCGGGTCGCGATGTAAGTAAGGCGGCGAGCCCGGCGGCCGCCGATACGCCTCAGACCGCCAAGCGTCCTGAACAGGAGAAGCGCGAGCCAGCCTCGGCAGGTCCCGAAAAGTCCCA
Organism: Planctomycetota bacterium; assembly: GCA_035628505.1. Lineage (GTDB taxonomy): Bacteria > Planctomycetota > SZUA-567 > H5-PLA8 > H5-PLA8 > DASPJR01. Next base: position 6,228 of record DASPJR010000146.1, read on the forward strand.
AGTCGCCAAGCCTCAGGAAAAATCGAAGGGCGCCAGCGAGGCGGCGGCGGTAGTCTCGGAATCTGCTAAGGCGGCCAAGGCCCCGGCTTCCTCCAAGCCAGCCGCTGTGGTCGCCGAGACTTCTGAGCCGGCCAAAGCGGCCGCAAAGACGGGCGAGACGCCGAAGCCTCCAAAGGAGGCCAAGAAGGCGGCTGTTTCTCCTGAAGCACTGGAGGCCGATGCGTTCTTTAAGACTCCCCGGGTGGTGGAGCTTTCTCTCGAAATCGCCCCTGGAGACTACGAAGCGCTCAAGCGTGAGCCCCGCAAGTACGTCCGGGCGACGCTCAAGGAAGGCAACAAAGTCTGGAACAACGTCGCTGTACATCTGAAAGGTGCCGCCGGCAGCTTCAGGGGAATCGACGACAAGGCCGGCCTTACGATCAACATGGACAAGAATGTTGACGGCCAGCACTTCCACGGGATCGACAAGTTCCACCTCAACAATTCCGTCCAGGACCCCAGCTACATTTCGGAGCTGATCTGCGGCGAGATCTTCCGCCAGGCTGGCGTGCCCACGTCCCGCTGCGCGCATGCGATCCTGACCCTGAACGGCAAGCTCAAGGGCTTTTTCGTACTCAAGGAAGGCTATGACGTCGCGTTTATCGAGAAGAACTTCGGAACCAAAAAAGGCAATTTTTACGACGGTGGTTTTCTGCGCGACATCGATCAGCAGCTCCAGATTATTTCCCAGAAGGATGACGTCGCACCCTACAGCGAGCTCAAATCGCTGTGGAATGCCGCCGCGCTGCCCGATCCCGCCGTTCGCTTCAAGGAACTGGAGCGACTGCTCGACGGCGACCGCTGGGTGAGCTACCTGGCGCTGGAAGTTCTGATGCACGATTGGGACGGGTATCCCACGAACCGGAACAACTACCGCATTTACCATGATCCCAAGCGCGACAAGATCGTCTTTATACCGTCCGGAACAGACCAGATGTTCGCAGACCTCAACTTCAACCTGCTGCCGAATTTCAACGGTGTCATTGCTAAAGCCTATGTCACGACTCCCGAGGGCCGCCAGCGCTACCTGAACCGCATGGACGAAATCCTCAAGACGCTCTGGAAGCCGGCGGAATGGAGCAAGCGCCTTGACGAAGTGGAAGCGGTGATTAAGCCGGCGCTGGCGAAGGTGGATGCCGGTCACGCTCAGCACCTTTCCGGGCACATCGGCCGGTTCAAGAATGCCTTTGTGCAGCGTCAGCAGATCGCGTCGAAAAATCTGAACCGCTTCCTTAATCCCACACCGCCGAAGACGATCGCCGGCGGCCCCGGATTGCCGGACGACGGATTCCTCCGCAAGTACCTCTTCCTGGGTCCGGTCAGCGTGCAAGGGACGCCTGGCGCGCAGGCCATTCATAAGGATCTGCTCGGAGGCGAAGCGGGCGTGAAGCCAGCCGTTGGAACCAAGACCAAGACGACCGGCGGCGAACTGGCCTGGAAGGCCTTTGAGGCACACGACGGCATGGTGGATTTCCACGCCGCCTCCGGCAAGCAGGCTGACTTCAGCGCCTGCTACCTGGCCGCCTACCTTGTCTGCGAGAAGGACTTCAAGGATCTGAAGCTGAAGATGGGCTCCGACGATCAGGGCAAGGTCTGGATCAACGGCAAGGACGTCCTCAAGTACGAGGGCGACCGCGGTGCCGCCCCCGACCAGGACAACGCCGACAACATTGTCTTGAATAAGGGCGTCAACACGCTGCTCTTCAAGGTGGTCAACGGGGCCGGCGGGTTCCAGGGCATTCTTCGCTTTACCCATCCTGACGGTACGCCCTTCATGGATGCCCGCCTGAGCCTGAGCCCGGACGGCAAGTAGGAACGTTGAGTTCCCTTACCGCCGCGGACACCTCAGGCGTCGGGACCCGAAGCAGTGACCTTGATCGCCGCACAGTCGGTCGAAACACGCGTGGCTGCGCGAATGCGCTTTAACGCGGTGCGACCTGCTCGTATACGCTTACGCCTGCAATCGGCGCAGTCTCAAGCGAAACCAGTACTGCGTAAGGTACAGGGGCATTAAGGCCTTCGTCTGCGTGAGCACGGCAATTCACCTGGAGCGACATTGTATCGCCGTCGGTAATCGCCACCGCTGAATCCCCTTCAAGAACATCATGCTGAACACCTCTACGACGTACGCAGACCGTCGCCGCGGAACTTCTTGCTCGAGGAACTCGTGGAATATCAGCTTCAGGGAAACACGCAGGTTTCAGAAAAGGAGTATAGAGCTCAGTCGAATTCATCCCGAAATGAAGTACGGCGATATTCAGACGGGTATCGATTGAGTGTTGGTCTGTCTGGCTCCTTTGGAACAATTAGAAAATATTCTCTTTGCTGCCGCCGTAATGGCTACGACGGCGGGTGTTTGAGCTTTCGCCACCCATACCGCCTGGGCTCAGCTTAGGCTCAAAGAATGCATCGAAATTGCGGCTCGCGACCTCAATGTCGAAGTCATCGCGGCGACTTTGGTATACGGCCCGACTGAAATCGATGACATGCTATTCGAGCTGAAGACGAACTATGGCCGATTGCAGGCGATTCGTTCGCCAAGTAGGTGCTACTCGTTCAGGTGGCTACCCCAATGACCTACTACGAACGGATCTGTTCTCAACGAAGGACATACCAATTCCCAGAAAAGAGAATATTCGCCAGGCCGTTTGATCCGTGCGCCGCGCGCAAACTCCCACACTCTAAGGTACTTGTGAAAAACTTTAGAGCTGCGCCGTGCTGGCTCAATCCGCGCTTTGTAGGCAACGCGTGAGGCATACCTTGCGGTGCAAGTGACGTCTCACCACCAGGCTTTCACTCAATGACTGAGGAGAGGTAGTGTTATGTCGATCATCTGCGGGACAGACTTTTCACCGCTTGCACTCGAAGCTGCTGATGCCGCCGCAATCATTGCTGCTCGTTTCAAGGAGCCACTGCTGCTGGCGCATGTGATCGGCGAGTTTGCTGAGTTCAGTGTTGCAAATAGAGAAAACTCAAATGATTCCGTGCAGGTTATTTTACGCAAGCGACTCACGAGGGAAGCAGAGCGACTTCGGCAAGTTCATGGGCTGACGGTCCAGGAAGAACTGTTGAGCGGCGTTGCCGACGAGGTGCTGATTCATTTGGCGCAACGCACGGGCGCACGCATGATCGTGGTATCACATCTTGGCCGACGCCTTCCTGATCGCTGGCTGCTGGGTAGTACGGCGGAGCGATTGGCGCAAACGAGTTCTGTTCCGATCATGATCGTCCGCAGAACGCAACCCTTTGAATCATGGGCAGAAGGCAACGCGCTAAACGTTTTCGTTGGTGTTGACTTTAATGCTACAACTGACGCCGCACTTGCCATCACTAAAGATCTATACCAACAGGGCGCTTGTCACATCATCGCGGGACATATCGCATGGCCTCCCGGAGAAATAGAACGGCTGGGAATTAAAGGTCCGATGGATCTTGTCAAGCTTGCTCCGGAAGCGGAGAACATACTCAAAAAAGAAGTGGCGGCGAAAGTTAAGCGAATGATACCGTTGCCGCTTTTGGTGAAGGAAGAGCGGTCAACTAAAAATGTCAGGTCGGAGTCGCCGGACGAAGCCACACCCGTTCGAATTCAGATCGTGCCCGGTCTCGGCAGAACAGATGCCCATCTAGTTCAGCTTGCGAACCAGGAGAATGCGGATCTGGTAGTCGTTGGAACGCATCAGCGCACAGGGCTAAGTAAACTGTGGCACAGCTCGGTATCCAGAGGTGTGTTGCATCTGGCGAATACGAATGTCCTTATTGCACCTTCACGTCCCGTGGAGGCAAAAGAGTTACCTATTCCGCGCATCGCCAATGTACTGGTGACCACTGACTTATCGGAATGTGCCAACTGTGCTGTTCCATATGCATATTCCATGCTGAGCGCTGGAAGCACTGTGCATCTGGTTCACGTTACTCATCCAGGTTTTGTTCCGGATTCTGTGCACGCCTACCGTTTAGGCGGCCACAAGCCAACAGCCGATGAAACGACAAGGCATCTTTGCCACCTGGATGCGCAGCTACGCGCGCTCGTTCCTGCTGAAGCAGAAGAGCGGGGAATCAAAACAAAAGTTTCGATTATCGAGGAAGACGACATCGTTAAGGGCATTTGTGCGTCAGCCGAACGTCTGGGCGCGGATATGGTGTGCATCGGTTCGCATGGGCGGACGGGTCTTATGAAGGCGTTGATTGGCTCTGTCGCGCAGGGGGTTCTGGCGCATAGCAAACGTCCAGTTCTGGTTATCCGTGCTCCGGGCTCAATTACATAACCATGACAGAGGGATCGTAGTGAAACAAGGATGGAAAAGGAGACAGCCGATGTTCGAGCGTATTCTCATTCCCTTAGATGGTTCGCGGCTGGCGGAACGAATCCTGGTTTCAGGTCGGAAAGATCCTGCGCCGGAAGGACTCGGAAGTGATCCTTGTACGAGCCGAGCCCGGGCTTCCTGAAATTCCGACCGGGCAATACGCCGCGATCAAGCGGATCGCGCGTGCCTGGAAATTCTAGCCGCGCTTGGGGTGAAGCTCCTCGCCCTGCGCTGTGCCGGTTTCAACAACGTGGATGTGGCCGCCGCCAGCGAGCTCGGCCTGGTCGTAGTGCGTGTGCCGGCCTACTCGCCGCACGCTGTTGCCGAGCACGCCGTCGCACTGTTGCTCACGCTGAACCGCAAAATTCATCGCGCTTTCAACCGCGTGCGGGAGCTGAACTTTTCACTCAGCGGTCTGGTCGGATTCGATCTTCATGGCAAGACTATCGGAATCGTCGGATTTTCCCGCGATAGCCACAACCGCAGATTCGGGCAGATGCTTGCCGCAGGGAAGAGGATGGCGCAAAACGAAAAGGAGATGCGTTGGCTTCCGAGGGCGTGCGGGCGGCAACGTCCGTGTGCGCTCTTGCCCGTGCCCGGGCGCGTGCCGGCACCACTAGCCGAATGGGTGCGCCGCCTGCTCGCGGGTTCGCCACCGTCGCTTGATGGATTGTTGCAGGCAATGCGCGCCGCCCCGCGGCCTGTAAGACGACATTCGTCTTCTACCGCGAGCCGAATGGCTATTAAGGCGCTTTGGAAATAGTGACCTTGTCGAAAACGGCCGTGCACAGCTCCTCCGGGTCATGCGCACAAACCGCCAAACCCACGTAAATGCTGGAACCCATGGTCACGCTGGCGGAACCGAGTGAAGTCCAGGTTTTTCCATCGCTGCCGTGGTACGCCGTTAATGTGGAACCACTGCGGACAAGTCTAAACCACACGGGTCGACTCACGCGGGTTTCGATCAGACAGGTCGCGGGGCTGGCCGTTACCGGACGATATTCAAACTTCACCCTCTCGTCAGGATTGGCGAGCACCAGGCCGTACGCAGAATCACGAGTAAGTGATTCGCGGAACATAACGCCGGCTTTGGCCGCCGTATCCGGATTGGTCTGGCTGACCACGCGGGCGATGATCTCTCCATCACCCGACAGCGGCTGATAGACGAAATGAAAGCTGTCGACAACGCCCCAGATATTCTGGCCTCCGCCGGTCACCGTGAACACGCCAGCTTCGCGCGATAAACGGCCGGGCGTGCGGGGGCTTCCTACATCCTGATGATGCCAGCCTTGGCCCACACCTGGAGGCGCGGGAGTCGTGAAAATCACAGCGGCGTCGGCGGCAGGCGCTGCCGGAGTGCCGGCATTCGTTTGCGCTAGCGGCTGCACGGATGCGTCCGCTTGCTTCAGCAGATGCGGATCGAGCCAGACCGCGTGCGCGGAGTAGGCGCTGCTTTCAGCTTCAACGATTAACTCTAACGCGCTCACGCCCGCAACGGAGACCGAGCAGGACTGCTTCATGCGCGGCATCCGGTTCGGCCGTGAGCGCCACAGTTCGCGGCCGTCTCCCCGCACTTTGAACGTCAGATCCGAGCTGGATCCGCGGCTGCTGTCGGCGATAGCGACCTCAGCATTGAAGACGGCAAATTTTTTATTGAGCAGGTAGGTCGCCCGGGCTTCACCGTTTGCTTTCTCGGGCGGGTGCATGGCAAGAGATTTCTTGTATGGAGTATCGCACACTTTCACCGGTTCCGAACCGCGCCCGTCGGAGCCGTTCTTCCCCAGACCTCCGGTTCCAACTTTAAACTCTGTTTCTTTCAGATCGCACACATACGTTAGAGCCCCACTCTCGATGGTCACCGGCCGCGGGCTGTTAACCACTTCGGTCGGCAGCATCTTTTCGATGAGGTCCCGCGCCTTCTGCCGCGCTTTCGGGTCCGAACAGTTGGAAAGGAAGTCGCGCAGTTTAGCGGTGCGCGCAGCGGGCGTGGCAAACTCAGGTTTCGTGACGAACGCCGTGAGCAATCGCTGGAGTTCCACTTCGTCAGAATGGTTGGCAGCGGTAGTCGTGGCCGACGCCCGCTGCGGAGTCTGCGGTAACACGGCAGGAGAAGGCGGTCTTGCAGGCGTGCTGGCGGGCGAGGGCGAAGCAACCGGTGCAGCGCGTCCGGGGTTGTCGCGCACCGACACCGTTTTACTTTCGACGCGTGTTGGCCCGTTGTTCAAGACCGCGTACAGGAGTGCGCCGATCAGCGCCGCGGCTGCTGCCATCAATATTACGTTCGCGTTATTGCTGGCCCTCTGGTGCGGCGGGTGCAAGGGCTTACGTGGGAGTGGCTTGGTAGTAGCAGTTTCTGAAACATTTACTGCCGGCACGACGCCCGATTTTTTGGGACGCGGGGGGTTGGCAGTTTCTGCAACATTTACCGCCGGCACCACGCCCGACTTTTTCGGACGCGCAGGCTGCTCTAATGCAATCGCAGAGAACTCCAGCGTCGCGACGCCTACAGCGCAACCAGCGCAATACACACCTTTCATCTTTTTGTCACGTGCTGCACCAGTGCTGACGTCAGTATCCGACAGGCGTTTGCCACATGTTTCGCAATAGTAAAGGTTCATCGGCGCGGCCTTTGTCGCAAAGTACGTCAACTTGGGAGCAGACTCATTCGTAAAAATTTATAGCAACTCTCGTGCTTCATTCCAGCTTCGCCCAAGGCCAGAGACGCAATTCAATAACGCGGCTGCAAGCAGCATGTTCGTGTGTCGCCGGCATTTAGTTGAATCGCGCTGCACCTGTCTAACCTTCGCCAAATCTAAACTTCGTAAGTTATGTCACTCACGTAGGTTGCATCAAGAAGAAAGAAATTCAAAAATTTCGCGTTTAATCTCGCGCCCCTCGGCAAACAGGGCATTGAACAGAGGCTCCAAAGTTTAATTGCTCAGTCGGCTATCAAGCTCGGCTGCTGCGACGGCCTCGCACCTTTACGTGTGATCGACATCTGAGGGAGGAACGACATGCGCCGAACCAGTACCATCTTACTTACCTTCGTGGGCGCGCTGATCAGCGCGTTTACGTATGCCGCTGCACCGGCGCTGCGTGAGCAGATTTCGCTGAACGGCACCTGGACGCAGGGCGGGAACGTGCCGCATTACGCCAGCCAGGACATCGCCTTCGACTTCCGCACTTATGAACGTCAGGTGACGGTGCCGTCCACATGGACCGGCAAAGTCCTCAAGCTTGAATTCGGCGCGGTGAACTGGTACTGCGATGTGTTCATCAATGGAACCAAGATCGGCTCCCACTTTGGCGCGTGGGTGCCTTTTGAGATGGACATCACCAACCGCGTCAGCGCGGGCCAGACATTCACGTTGCGGCTGGACGTGAGAGGCATGCTTCAGTCGCCAACCTACGTGGACAACAAAGTTCTGTCCTGGATCGGATTCAACGACCTGAACAAATACCGCGCCGGAATCGTGGACGATGTCTGGCTGCGCGCTTATGGAAAGGTGCACATCCAGGACGCTTTCGTCCAGACCTCCTACCGCAACAAAACGATCAAGATTGATTACACGCTGAAGAATCAGACAGGTTCCTCGTGGACTGGCCGCGTTACGGGCGACATTATTCGCGAATCCACGCGCCTGGTCGAAAAAACCGTTCAGACCGCCGACGTGACCCTCGCGCCCGGTGAAGTGAAAACCGTCTCGGTCAGCTCGAGCTGGACCACTGCGGCGGCCTGGTGGCCGGATCAGCCCAATCTGTATCACCTGAAGAGTTCTCTCGCCGGCGGCAATCATACCGACGTCGAGACGCGCCGCTTCGGATTCCGTGAATTCTGGATCGAAGGCACGCAGTTCCGCCTGAACGACATTGCGCTGAACCTGCGCGGCGATTGGTGCTGCTACAGCCAGTACTGGGGCCGCATTCCGGACGCCGCCACCCTCAAGCGGCACTACGAAGGCGTGCTCCGGACGAACTCCAACGTCCTGCGCTGGCACAAACACCCGGCGCCGCGCTTTGCCTATGACATGGCAGACGAGATGGGCCTTATGATCATTAATGAGTCGGCGGTCTACAGCCGGCCATACATGAACCACGACCAGAAGGTTCAGTTCGTCGACAACTGCGTCGCGCTGACGCCCGCCTGGATTAAAGCGGCACGCAACCACGCCAGCGTCGTGATCTGGTCGGCCAGCAATGAGGTGACCTGGGGCAGCCATGCCAACTTCCCGCCTGCCGAGGTCAAGCGCCTGGGTGATGCGATTTATGCGCTGGATCAGACGCGTCCGGTCAACTACGACGGCGATCCCTCGGTGCCGGGCGTGATGGTTAACTACCACTATCCGGAATGGTATGAGCACAACCCAACGTCGCGCTTCCCGAATGCGGACATGTATAACGACTGGAAGCCGTGGTTCAACCCGGACCGACCCGTCTATTTTGGCGAGATCCTCGCGGTGCGTCCGGGAATCAATGACAACGGCTGGTGGATCGGAGTATGGCCGCGCGGCCTGCGCCACATGGGTTTTGCCGGTATCGCTCCGCGCGTTTACTACCCCGACTCCCGCATCACGGCGGCCCAGGCGCAGCTCCATGCCAATGGTTACAACCCGATTGCGATGTTCGACATGGCGTACGACAAGCTCGGCATCAAGCCTTTTAAAGACAACATCCTGCCGGCCTTTAATGAGGGCAGCCAGCAGACCCGCCGCGTGGTGGTGTTCAACGACGATTATCGCAACACCAGCGTCACGGCGGAGATTGAGCTGCGGGTGGACGGCGTTTCGTACGCCAAGGGCAGCCGCGCGTACACGATTCCAATCGGATCACGGGTGGAATTCGATTACCAGTTCCAGGCGCCGCATCAGGGCGGGCGTGTCCTTGATGTCGTCCTGCGCACCTACAAAAATAATGTGAAGCGCTTCGAAGAAGCCAAGCGTTTCAACCTCACCGATGTGGGCACTTCCGGCACCAGTTCGAACGTGGTGACACTGGGCGCCGGCGTGTACAACCAGGCGCCAAACGTGAACCTCACCGCGCCGGCGAATGGGGCCAGCTACAACGCGCCGGCGACCGTCTCGCTCGCGGCCACGGCGACCGATGGCGATGGCTTCGTGACGAAAGTCGAGTTCTACGCGAACGGGATTCTGGTCGGCACAGACACCACCTCGCCGTACTCGTTCTCCTGGACAAACGTGCGGGCCGGCACCTACAGCGTCACGGCGCGTGCCATCGACAACTTGGGCGCGGCCAGGACCTCCGCCGCGATCAGCATCACCGTCAATGGCACGAACGCGGCGCCGAGCGTAGCGCTCACCTCGCCGGCAAACGGCGCCAGTTTCACGGCCCCGGCCAGCGTCACGCTTGCAGCGAATGCCAGCGACAGCGACGGCACGATCGCTAAAGTTGAATTCTTCGCCAACGGCACGCTGCTGAACACGGACACGGCTGCGCCTTACTCCTTCGCCTGGGGCAATGTCGCAGCGGGAAGTTACAGCATCACAGCACGGGCCACTGACAACGCAGGTGCCACGACGGCGTCGACCGCCGTGTCAATTACAGTTGCGGCCGCTCCGAACGCTGCGCCGAGCGTCGCGCTCACTTCGCCGGCAAACGGCGCCAGTTTCACGGCCCCGGCCAGCGTCGGGCTTGCGGCCAATGCCAGCGACAGCGACGGCACGATCGCCAAAGTCGAGTTCTTCGCCAACGGCACGCTGCTGAACACAGACACGACTGCGCCGTACTCCTTCGCCTGGGGCAATGTCGCAGCCGGCAGCTACAGCCTCACCGCGCGGGCGACTGACAACGCGGGTGCGACGACTACCTCGACGGCGGTTTCGATTACGGTGGCGGCCGCTCCGAATGCGGCCCCGACCGTATCACTAACCGCTCCAGTAAACGGCGCGAGCTTCACGGCGCCCGCAACCATTACGATCAGCGCCAATGCCAGTGATAGCGACGGGAGCATCGCGCGGGTCGAGTTCTTCAATGGCAGCACGAAGCTGGGCGAAGACACCACGGCCCCATACAGCTTCATCTGGAGCGACGTCGTCGCCGGTTCCTACACGCTGACGGCGCGCGCGACGGATAACGCCGGCGCGCAGCAGACCTCGAGCGCGGTGACGATCACCGTCAGCGTCTTGAGCCAGGCGGTCGTCAGCCTGACCCTGATCAATGCCGACACGGATCAGGACATGTTTACCCTGACGAGTGGAACGACGCTGAACCTCGCCACCTTGCCCACGCGCAACCTGAACGTTCGAGCCAACACGAATCCGGCGATCGTCGGAAGCGTGCGCTTCGGCTACGACGGCAATGCCAATTACCGAACCGAAAGCGGCGCACCGTACGCATTCGCCTCGGACAATGCCGGGAATTACTTTAATTGGACGCCCACGTTAGGCGCGCACACGATCACAGCCACTCCCTTTACCGGCGGCGGCGGAGGAGGCACGCCTGGAACGGCTCTGGTGGTCAGCTTCACGGTGATCGACCAGATTGCGGATACGACCAAGCCGGTCTGCACTATTCAGCAGCCGACCAGCAACGCAACTTATGATACGACCAGTGCAACGCTCTCGCTCTCCGGCACGGCATCCGACAACGTGGGAGTAACGCAGGTGTCGTACACACTGACAGGGGCCACGAGCGCTGCGGGCAACGCGAGCGGCACCACGAACTGGTCGCTGCCGACGCTGACGTTGAATGCCGGGACGACGACGATCACGGTAACGGCGCGCGATGCGGCGGGCAACTCGGCAAGTGACTCGCTGCAGGTTGTCTATACGCCGCCGAGCGTCACGTTCACGCTGGTTAACGCCGACACCAATCTGGATATCGGGCCGCTCACCGATGGCAGCGTGATCAATTTCTCAACTCTGCCCACCACCCGGCTGAACGTGCGCGCCGACACCACTCCGTCGCGTGTCGGCAGCCTGCGCTTTGGTTATGACGGCAACAGCAACTATCGCACCGAGAATGGGTGGCCCTATGCACTGGCCAGCGATAACAATGGTGATTACTTCGCCTGGACGCCGACGGCTGGCACGCACACGCTGAGCGGCACGCCGTTCAGCGGTTCCAGCGGTACGGGCACAGCCGGTACCACGGTCAAGATCACATTCTCGGTGGTGTCGGGCACGACGGCCAAGGCGTCGCCTTCCCTCGCAGCCAGTGGAAGCAGCAACGACAGCGACGGCGACGGGCTCCTGGACCGCTACGAACGGGTCCACGGACTGGATCCGTACAACGCCGACAGCAACGGCGATGGCGTGGGCGATAATGAGGAGTACCTCGGCGACGGCAGCCTCCACGCGGAGTTCCAGGTACAGTGGCTGGTGGCGCATCCGGAAGAACCGGCCGGCGGGAATGAAGGTGCGCCAACCGAGCCGCTCAGCGTGACCGGATTTTCGGCGGGGCTGAAGTTTGGAGCCAGCGCCGATCGCGTTTCGGTCAGCGGCCTTCTGCCGGGCACGATTGGCGCGGTGCCGGAAGGAACCGTGGTGACCCTAAACATTGGCGGAGCGACCGCTTCGTTCACGCTCGACAGCAAGGGCCGGGCGCGGACGGGCGCGGGCTCGCTGCAGCTCAAGCGGAGCAAGGGCACGAACGCAATCAGCTTCGGCGCGAAACTGACGGTGGATCTCGACGCGGCGCTCGCAGACGAGGGGATCTCTGCCACTGCGGACGTCAAGAACGGCTCGGTCGCGCTCGGGATTCGTGTCGAGGTCGGTGCGCAGGCTTATGTCGGCCACGTCGATTCGATCTACAGCGCGAAAGCCGGCAAAACAGCACGGGTGAAGGCGAAGAAATGAGCACGCCATGCGCAAGTCGGAAGGAGAAGTGAACAACCAGGTAGGGCAAAACCCCGGCAGTGGAATGCCGGGCTTTTGCGCTTCGTAACCGGGTTCTCGTGTACGCTGCATGGATGCGGACGGAGACGCCAAGGACGAGACGGTCCTGCTCTGCAAAGATCGACAACGCGCGCGGATTGGTGCACACACCGGTGAGAAGCTCTTCGTGCTTGATCCGCACCGCTTCTTCGCTACTGAGATGCTGCGTTGGCGTGGATCTCGAAACAGTTCGTGAGCGGGGCGGCTGGAAAACGTTAGAAGCGATGCTGCGCTATTTGGCGGATGTGACTGAAGGACGGTCAGTAAAAGTGATGGAAGAGGCCGCGGCGAAGCTCGCTGCCTCGTGAAAATGACAAAAAAATGACAAAGATCGGGCTCTGGCCGGAGCTCCGATCTTCGAAGTAAAAGTACTGCAACGAGTTGGAAAAGTTATGGTGGAGGATACCGGGATCGAACCGGTGACCTTCAGACTGCCAGCCTGACGCTCTCCCAGCTGAGCTAATCCCCCACGAAGGTGAAGAAGCATCTTCGCGCAGCGCGTTCATTTGTCAAGCGCGCCTGCAAGTTCTTCGTTGATTTTTCCGCAGCCAGCTGTTTCCCTTATTCTGCCAGCAGCGGCCGCGACTCCGCATACTGAACCTGCACAGAAAGTTTTTGCAGCGTTTCGTGGCGCTTAACATGTCATCCACAAAGCGCGGCCGATAAATTTTCGCTGACGCGCGGCGGCGCTTCTGCTAGAAGGAGTGCATGGAGAGTGGGACTCCCGATCGCAGGCACCGCATCCTTATCGCCAAACCAGGTCTTGACGGCCACGACCGCGGCGCAAAGGTCGTCGTTAAAGCGCTCACCGACGCAGGCTACGAAGTCATTTACATCGGCCTGCATCAGGAGCCTGAAGCGATCGCCGAAGCGGCGCTGCAGGAAGATGTCGAGGCCGTCGGTCTTTCGATTCTCTCCGGCGCCCATATGACGCTATTCCCCGCGGTCATCGATTTGCTTCGTAAAAACAACATGGGCGATGTGCTCGTCTTCGGCGGCGGAATCATTCCGCAGCGTGACATCGATGCACTGAAAGCTGCGGGCGTGGGAATGCTCTTTACACCCGGCACGGACACGCGCGAGATTGTCGCCTTTCTGGACGACTATTTTGCAAAGCGCAGCCACAAACGCGCGCCTTGATTTTTATGCAGGGAGGGGAATCAGCGTGCAATCGATCGCAGTCATCGGCGCGGGCACTATGGGCTGCGGCATCGCTCAGGTAGCCGCGACCACCGGCTTCAGCGTCAAGCTTGTCGATGTGGCGCCGGGTGTCCTCGAAAAATCCGGGCAGCGCATCAGCGAGTCGCTTCAGCGGCTTGCGAAAAAAGGCGTGCTCGAAACTTCTGCGGTAGACGCAATTCAGAAGCGTATTTCAGCAAGCACGGATTTCGGACTGGCGCGTGACGCGGACATTGTGATCGAAGCGGTTTTTGAAGACGAAAGCGTTAAGCGGCAGACGTGGCAGAACCTGGATGCGATCTGCGGCGACAAGGCGATTTTTGCGACGAACACATCCAGCATCTCGATCACACAGCTTGCATCCGCGACCAAGCGGCCCGAGCGCTTTATCGGCATGCATTTTTTTAATCCGGTTCCGGTGATGAAACTGGTCGAGGTCATCCGCGGAAACCGCACCAGCGATGCAACGTGCGCGAGTGTTACGGAGCTTGCCACGAAGATGGGCAAGACCCCGATTGAGGTGAACGACTATCCGGGATTCGTCTCGAACCGCGTGCTGATGCCGCTGATCAACGAGGCGATTTTTGCGGTGTATGAGGGTGTCGCCAAGCCTGAAGCGATCGATGAGGTGTTTAAGCTGGGGATGGCGCACCCGATGGGCCCGCTGACTCTGGCGGATTTCATTGGTCTTGACGTGTGTTTGAATATTCTGGAAGTGCTGCAGAAGGGTTTCGGCGATCCGAAGTACCGCCCGTGTCCGCTGCTGCGGCAGATGGTTGCCGCTGGCAAACTGGGCCGCAAGAGCGGCCAGGGTTTTTACAAGTATTGAACTTGGAGACAGGGTCATGCCTGATTCGCTGCGAATTGAACGCGACGGCGCGCTGGCACGCATTATTTTTGCGCGCGAAAAAGGTCTGAACATTCTTTCGGTTTCAGTGCTTAATGAACTGAAAGAAGCGTGGCGGGAACTGGAGTCTGCTCGCGCACGCGTCTGCATCCTGCGCGGGGAAGGCAAAGCGTTCCTGGCCGGCGCCGACATTAAAGAGATGAGCGGATACGACGGTTTTGCGGCGCGCGATTTTGCGGCACTGGGGCAGGGGGTATTCGATGCGATCGAGCACTCGGATATCGTGAGCATCGCAGCAATCCATGGCGCATGCCTGGGCGGTGGATGTGAGCTGGCGCTGGCGTGCGATATCCGCATCGGATCAACAGGCATGATGATCGGGCAGCCGGAAGTGAACATTGGCCTCGTGCCCGGTTTCGGCGGATCGCAGCGCCTGCCCCGAGTGGTCGGCAACGGCTGGGCACTTCGCATGATTCTTTCCGGCGAACCGATCAATGAAACGGCTGCACTCCAGGCGGGACTGATTACCGAATTCGGAGATCCAGCCGACCTGCCGCAGCGCGCGGAGAAGCTCGCGCGCACGATTCTGTCTCGCGGTCCGCAGGCGGTGGCGATCGCCAAGAAGCTCACACGCGGCGCGTTCAACTCGAAGCAAAACGCCGGCATGGACGCCGAACGGTATGCCTTCGGGAACACATTCGAGAGCGGCGAAGCAGCTGAAGGCACGAAAGCGTTTCTCGAGAAACGCGCCCCAAACTTTAAGTAACCGGTCACGCTCTCTCGATCACCATTGCCACAGCATTGCCGCCGCCGAGACACAATGCGGCGCAGCCGTAACGCTTGTTGCGGTCCTTGAGCGCATAGATCAACGTCGTCAGGACGCGCGCGCCGCTTGC
>DASPJR010000147.1:0-19068 GCA_035628505.1 Planctomycetota bacterium
TGCGTGCAGGTTTAAGCGCTTTCATTGCTTCGGATGCGGCTTTAGCGCTGCGCTCCTGGAGAAAGCGTGAATAGGCATCAATGCGCTCGCGGTCTTTTTCCGTTAAATCAAACATGGCCCGAAGGTTTTTGCCGACGATCGGGCCTGTATGTGTGTGCGAGAAGGAAAGAATCAGCGCCTCGCGCGCAAGCTTGTGTTCCGTGCAGATCTGCTGGCTTATTTTGTCTGAGAGCTCGCGGTCGATGCCAACCAGATCCATAGTCAGGATCAGCAGCCTGCCACCTTCGGGATCTTGCAGCGCAAGTGCTTTGACCCAGAGGTCGTGAAGTTTGCTGTCGGCCGGCTTATCGCGGCCGGAGTAGCCTGACATGCGCATCGGCTCTTCGGGCGTTATGATCTGCCGCCCGGTGCCGGCCTGCCATTCCCCCGCCGCGCAATTCGCCTGGGCTACGGCGGCCGCCAGGATCAGCAGTGAAGCTTTGAGCACGAATCGTCTGCTCATGCGCCGCCTCCTTATTTAATCTTGAGAATCTCAGCCTCGGTCCATTGTTCTTCCCGGCTGCCAAGTTCCTTGCGTATGCGTGTGACTGTGGCCGGTTCCACGGGCTTGCCTTTTCCAAACTCGCGCCGGATATACGTCAGGCAACCGGCTATTGTTTTATCGTCCAGTTGCGGAACAGCCGGCATTTCCATGTTGTATTCACGCCCGTTAACGCTCATCGGGCCCCGAATTCCGTTCAGTACGATGCGCACCAGTCGTTCGTCTGAAAAGTCCACCCACTCTGAATCTATGAATGGAGGCGCCTTGCCCTCTTCACCGGCGCCCGAGGGTTGATGACACTGCGCGCAGATCTGCATGTAATGCGTCTTGCCGTGATCATAGATTGCGCGCTGATCCTCCGTGAGCGGCGGCAGTTTTTTCGCTGCAGCCAACGTTCCCGGAGGAACGATAAGTTTGGCCAGAGCCAACGCCGTGTCTGCCACGCGCTTATCCGCTGAATTCTTGAGCTGTTCCAACGTCGCTGGCGGCGTTTGCATTTCGACTCCCTTCAGAACGGGCGCCTTGCCCTTTGCCGGTGCGGGAGGAATGATTCCGCTGAGCATGGCCGCTTGCCGGGAAGGATTCTTGCAGGCGGCTATGAGGTCGATCAACTTTGAGATCCTATCGCTTCGCCGGCTTGCAAAGGTACAGCCCGCTGCCAGAGAAAGTGCTTTGTCCAGGTTGGTATCGGGGTGGCTCACGAGCAACTGGGCGACTTCCAGTTCGCGGCCGGCAAGGCTGCTGAAAACTGCATCGAAGATCAGGGGATTCGACACGTTGCCGGCAAGAATGGACGCGAGTGCTGCGGTAGCCTTTGGATCTGCCGATTCGCCGAGTGTGAAGGCGAGCTGAAGCTGGATCTCTGCTCGCTTGTCGCTCGTGATCTCCAGAAGCTTCTCGAGCAGCGGTGAGCCTTGAGGAGTCTTCAACGTAACTTCGCACAGGCGAATGGCGTTGGCTTTGACGTGAACGTCTTCCGCCGAAAGTGCCGCCGTAAGCGTCTTAAGGTCCAGCTTGTTCATGCCCTCAAGCGTCCACAAGGCGTGAACCCGCGCGCGCGATTCGGACGCACTCAATGCAAGTTCGCGCAGAGGCGCCACAGCCTCGCGATCGGCGCGCTCAACCAGCAGGCGCTGTGCCGTGTCTCGCCACCAGCCATTCGGGTTTTGCAGATGTTTCACCAGATCGGCGGCAGAATCCGCTGACATGCGCGGATGAACTGTGCTGACCGGCTTGCCTTCATGCACGACCCGGTAGATGCGGCCCAGCCCGATGGGCTTGTCGAGCCCGCGTTCCATGATCTGCTTGCGCAGATAAGTGGTCAGGAAAAGGCGGTGCTCGATAATGCCGCGGTAGAGATCGACAATATACAAAGCGCCGTCGGGTCCCGTGTAGGTGTTGACGGGCCTGAAGCGCTCATCGGTGGAGCTCAAAAATTCAGTTTTCTCATAAGGATTGCGGCCGCTGATGAGCCCGTTTTCTTCGGTCATCACGGTACGCTTGACCAGATGCGCTGACGGTTCGCAGACGAAGACATTCCCACGGAACTCATCCGGAAACTGATCAGCACGATAGACTCCCGGACCGCATGCAGCCGTGACGGTTGCAAGCGTCGAATCGTCGCGGAGCTGCCCGGCCCGGTACCCGCGGTTGACTCCGGGCGTGGGCCGGCAGGGCCAGGCGCTCTGGTCTTTTACGGCCAGGACATTAATTCCGGTCGTGCTCTTAAGCGCCGGATTGCGGCTGAAATAATGCGAGGGCACGCAGTCTGCGCGCAGGATTTCGCTGTTGTTGTTGTAGTAAAAGCGGCCCAAATCGTCCTGCGAGAGGCCCCATTGGCCTTTCATGCTCACTTTCGAGCGCATCCACTTGAGCGTTCCATCGCTGGCGACCTCATAGCGAAAGCGATAGTTGAAATCGGCGCTGTAAATCCAGTTATCGAGGCCGCTCAGGAGGCCGTTAGCCGAGTGCTCCGGATTGCCAGTCGTCCCGTAATCGGCAGCAACCAAGGTCTGCTCATCGCACTTAAGGTCACCGTCTTTGTCGCGGCAGTAGAGCAGCCGCGGAACTTCCGCCACGAGGACGCCGCCTTTCACCAGCCCAATGGCGCGCGGCAACACCAGCTTGTCGAGAAAGACGGTGCGCTTGTCCATCTTCCAGTCGGCATTGGTGTCTTCGAGCACAACCACATTGCCAACCGGCGCATCTTCGCCCTTGCCCTCAGGGTTCGGCATATAGCCGATGAATTCGACCGCCCAGATGCGTCCGTCGCCGTCAAACGTCATGGCGACGGGATCCTGGATCAACGGCTCACTGGCGACCAGCTCGATTCTAAAGCCAGGCTGAAGCTTGAAAGACTGCAGGGCCTGTTCCGGACTGAGCGGCGGCGAAGGGGGCAGCTTGATGCGGGGCTCCGGCTGTGCTTCCCCGGGCCGGTCTGCTTCGGCCCGCAGAAATACACATGCCAGCAATAATGGCATTAGAACGGCAACGGCACGTACACGCATTAGATCAGTTCCTCGCAGAAGCTATTTGAGAGTACTTCTTTTTCTTCAACAGTGTTGAGCGAGATCTGTATCATTTGCTGGACAAATGTAACATCTGGAGCGGCAACATGGAACCGATGCTTCCGGTAATCAGGGAGTTGCAACGGCTGGACCAGGCGAGCGCGCTTAAGAGTGTTTATGTCGCCGAAGCTCGAGCCGAGCCTCCGCCACTTGCCTTTGTGCTGGGCTTTCCCAGTCTGCTGATCGTAACGCGCGGCCGCTATACCTTCGAGCATTCACGTGCCGGCAGCAGTCAATCCAGCGAGCTCACTCCTGGCGATGCGCTGCTCGCTCCGTCCAATTGCTGGTACCGCCCGACGTGGAACGCGTCGAACACCGCCGTCACATTCCTCTTTGGGAAACGTCAGATCGGCTTGAGCCTGGTAACGGCGCAGGTGAAGCGCCCAGGAGAGGTCATTTACCGGAATGTCATCAAGCATCATACGAACTATCCATTGAACGGTCCGCTGCAGCGCATCCTGCAGGCGTGTGAGGATCTCGGCCGGGAACAAAGCCACATTTTTCCGTTGCGGCACTTCTTGAAGGGCCTGGTTCACTCCTGCATCGAAGTGGCTCAGACGCCCATCTTGCAGGCACACGGCAAGGGGCAGCACCTCTTTCAGACGATCTGCTCGTATATCCAGAGTCATTTCCACGAGCCGTTGAGCCGCGAGAACGTTGCCGAGAGCTTTGGCGTCACGCCCAACCATGTCTCGCGTGTTTTTCAACGCGAGGGGCTGATGCGCTTCTGGGATTATGTGGTGATGGTGCGCGTTGACAGAGCCAAGTTCATGCTGCGGACGTATGATTTTCCGGTGAAGGAAGTCTCCACGCGCTGCGGCTATGACGACTGCGACTATTTCTGCCGCCTGTTCCGCCGCAAAGTCCGCATGACTCCTCTGGAGTACCGCTTCAAATATAAGGAGCATCCCTCGCCGGCAGCGCAGCCGGTCCTGGTTCCCTGATCCGTGCCTTGCTGCAATGTTACATTTATCCAGTAAATGATACAGCATTCGGTCAACGCAGAACGCGGAGCCCGGGTACTCTCTTGTGAACCAGGGGAGGACGGGAAGTGGGCGAGCTGCGCGAGAAACTTTCACTGCACCGCCAGTATGTATTAACTGGCGTCTCGCACGCGGTCCCTTTTATCGCCTGCGGCGGAATTCTCATCGCCATCGCCATTTCTCTGGCTCCGATGACGCCGCAGGGGCCTGACTTCTCCGGCTCTCCGACCTTGAAGATGCTGCTGGATACCGGCGCAACTGGCTTCAAAATTTCCCTGCCGGTGCTTGCCGGTTACATCGCCTACGCGATGGCGAGCCGCCCGGGACTCGTTCCCGGAATGGTGGGCGGGTATATCGCCGGTGAAGTGAACGCTGGGTTTCTCGGCGCGTTATTGATCGGCCTGCTGGCCGGTCATTTTGTAACACTGCTCAAGAAGGCTCCCGTTCCACGCATGCTTCAACCGGTGATGCCGATCATCGTCATCCCGCTCCTCTCCTCGTTGTTTGTCGGAGTCATCATGTACAAGCTGCTCGGCGTCCCGATTGCCGCAGCGATGGCGGCACTCGGCGAATGGCTCAAGTCGCTCAACAGCGGCAATGTCGTGGTTCTCGCCGCAATCCTCGGCGCAATGATCGCCTTCGACATGGGCGGGCCGGTCAATAAGGCCGCGTTCTTTTTCGGTGCGGCCATGATCAAAGAAGGAAACTTTGCGATCATGGGAGCCTGCGCCGCGGCGATCTGTACCCCGCCACTTGGAATGGGCCTGGCCACATTGCTTCAGAAGAAACGCTGGTCCAGCGAAATGCGTGAAGCCGGCATCGCCGCACTCGGCATGGGTATGATCGGCATCACCGAAGGCGCAATCCCATTCGCCGCGGCGGATCCGGCGCGAGTTATCCCCTGCATCATTGCCGGATCGATGACAGCGGCGGTCATCGCGATGCTCGGCGGAGTCGGCGATCACGCACCGCACGGCGGACCAATCGTTCTGCCTGTTATTGACGGCCGCGGGATGTTCATTCTGGCGATCACCGCCGGAACGCTGGTGACTGCCATCGCCGCTAATCTTGTGAAACGAGCCGAGGATCAGCCCGGCACGGAGGGAGCCAAGCAATGAAACTGGTCGCTGTAACAGCCTGCCCGACGGGAATTGCGCACACCTACATGGCTGCTGAAAAGCTCGAGCAGACCGCCAAAAAACTGGGGCATGAAATCAAGGTCGAGACCCAGGGAGCCATGGGCATCGAAAATGAATTGAATGCGGCCGACATTTCAGGCGCCGCCGCCGCGATCTTCGCAGTCGATATTGCCATTGAGGCCGAAGAACGCTTTGCGCGCCTGCCGAGGATCAAGGTGCCGGTGCAAGACGCCTTGAAGGATCCGCTTGGAATTTTCGAAAAAGTTAATGTCGTCCTGGCGAAGAAAGGCTGACGGTGAGCTGCGAGCTGTCCTTTGCATGCTCTTTGCCCAATGGTCTGCACGCGCGGCCTGCGACGCAGGTGATGCAGCTTGCTGAACGGTTTTCGTCGGACATTCAGCTTGTCAACAATCGCACCGGGCAGAGCGCCAATGCCAAGAGCATCCTCTCGCTGATTGCCGGCGACTTCCGGCAGAACGATCCGTGTACGCTCCGGACTTCGGGGTCTGATGCAGAGACGGCCGCAGGCGCTATTGCGCGGCTCTTCACTTCAGATCTTCCTGCTTCAGAGATTAAATTCGAAGAACGCAGAATATCAGACGGATTGCTGCCGCACTTTTTTCAGGAATGTTCGTTCAAGTTCATAAGAGGCGCGGGTGTCGTGCCAGGTGTCGCTGAAGGCAGCATCGACATTCTTCCGCCGGCGCCACAATTCGATCTGTCCAGCATTGTTGCCGGCTCCGTCCAGGCTGAACGAGCGTGTTTTTCTTCTGCGCTGGCAGATCTTCGCAGGCAACTCGAGGAGGAATCCGCGTCGGCGTGCGGCACTACGCGGGACATCCTGCGCGCGCATTATTCAATCGCTCGAGACGCGGAATTCGAGGCCCAGGTTTTTGCCGCGCTTGAAAATCCGGGCACCAGCGTTGCCGCAGCGATTACCGCAGCAGGAGCCAGCATCAGCGGCATGCTGCAGAGGACCGGCAGCCGGGCTCTGCAGGAGCGTTGCGCCGATATTCACGACGTTTGCGAGCGGCTAATAGGCGCAATTTATACATTCCAAAAGCCGGCCGATACTTTTTCACTGAAGGGCCCGACGATCCTCTGTGCTCATTCTATTTCGCCGCAGCGCTTGTTGTCGCTGGACCGGAAATGGCTTCGCGGACTGCTACTCACAGAAGCGGGCTCGACATCTCACGCGGTCATCCTGGCGCGCTCGTTCGGTATTCCGGTCATTAGCGGAATCGAAGCGTCGCAGTGGCCGGCAGCCGGAGTGAACGCCATCATGGACGGGCGGCTTGGTGTCTGCGTGCCGAATCCCGAGCCAATCGTGCAGACGTTTTTCGAGCATGAACGAAACGCGCTGCAGCGCCGCAACTCGCGCTTCGGTGTTGCCGCTAAGCCCGCCAGAACCTCTGACGGTGAAGTCTTCGACGTGCACGCGAATGTTGTGTCGGCGGACGGCGTTACTGGCGCGGTCAGTGCGGGAATGGATGGAGTAGGTCTGTTCCGCACGGAAATGCTTTTCATCGGCCGCGCTTCCGCGCCGGATGAAGCCGAGCAGTACGATGAGTATGTCCGCGCGCTCAAGTCCGCTGGAAATTCGCCTGTTACTTTCCGCCTGCTTGATCTGGGTGGTGATAAGACGCCTGCGTATCTGCGCACTCAACTGAGTGCCTTTACGACACTGCGTGGCGCGCAGCTTTACGCGCACATTCCGGGGTTGCTCCGCACGCAGTTGCGCGCCCTTCTTCGTGCCGCCACGGCTGGCCGCGCTCGGATACTGGTGCCAATGGTATCGAGTCCGGCTCAGGTCGGAGAAATCCGCCGCCTTATCAGGGATATCGGTTGCGAGCTTCGCGGCACAAAGGTCGCCTTCGATGGCAATTTGCCTGTCGGTGCGATGATTGAGAGTGTCGATGCTGCCGACGCCGTCCGCGAGATTGGCAAAGAGGCGGATTTTTTCAGCGTCGGCACCAACGATCTGACACAATCCTTCCTCGGAAAGAACCGCGAAACGAGCGACTGTGGGATCGAGCTCGCGAAGCATAAAGATTTCCTGGCTCTCCTGCAGCGCATCGCTGAGTCCGCGCGCGCCTGCGGTAAGCCGGTCACGGTCTGCGGTGAGCTTGCGTCGAATCTACGCAATCTGCCGCTGCTGATTGGAGCAGGCGTAACTGGTGTAAGCGTTCCGGCGCAGACACTTGCTGCAATAAAAGCCGCGTTGAGCGGCTATAGCGCACGGGCTTGCCGCGCCGCTGTCGTGGCACAATCGTTCGAAGCGCTGCGCGCGATCGAACAGCCACTTCTCTGTCCCGAGCTGATTAATCTGGAATCCTCCAGCCGCACGCAGGCTGAGGTGATGCGAGAGCTCGCCAATCTTCTCTACAGCTCGGGGCGTACCGATGATCCTGAACAGGTCGAGGCCGCTCTTTCGGCGCGCGAGCGCGCGAATTCGACCGGCTTCGGCCATGGCTTCGCCGTTCCGCACTGCAAGTCCGATGCGATCATACATTCGAGTATCGCTGTTCTGCGGGTTAAGGAACCGATTCAGTGGAACGCAATCGACAGCGAACCGGTCAGCACAATCGTTCTGCTGGCGATGAATGAAACGAGTGCGCAAAGCCGGCATCTGGCTGTGTTTTCTCTTCTCGCGCGAAATCTAATGAAAGAAGACTTTCGCACGCAGGTTCTCTCTGCGCCTGATGGTCCAGATATGCTGCGCAACCTGCAGGCGATCGTTGCGGGTGAAGCTGTGAAAACGCGAGTTGCTGCGGGCTGACGACTGGCTTTTTCCGGAGGCTGTACCATGAGCAGAATTGCAGTGGTTTTACTCGCGGCAACGCTCTCCACCTCCATTTTCACTGCTGAGCCGGCGAAGAATCCGGATTGGGTGAAGGTTACCGATAATGCAGGTTGGCAGGCGCGTGATTCACAGGGTGAGGTGGTCTTCAAGGACCAGCTGTGGATTCTCGGCGGCTGGTTTGATTCCTTCCATGCGCCGCCACGAGACGTGTGGAGTTCTGCCGATGGCAAGACGTGGAAGCTGGTGACTAAAGAAGCTCCATGGAAACACAGCGATCTTCCCATGACGCTCACGTTTAAAGACCGCATGTGGCTGATGGGCGGCTGGTACAACGGGCGTCTGCCGGGACACAGCGCCAGCGCGGAAGTCTGGTCGACTGCTGACGGTGAAACCTGGGAGCAAACTACAGCAAAAGCCGGATGGTCGCCGCGGCTGGCCTCGGCTGTGGTGGTCTTCAAAGACCGCATGTGGGTCCTCGGCGGAATCGAAAATTATTACTTCGGCAATCAAAAGAGCCTCAAGAACGACGTCTGGTCCTCTGCCGATGGCAAGGAATGGAAACAGGAAACAGCCGAAGCGCCCTGGGCCCCGCGGGCCTATCACCAGGCGCTTGTTCACGATGGCAAGATGTGGGTATTTGGCGGAGGCAACTATGTTCCACAGTATCTGGCGCTGAACGATGTCTGGTGCTCCTCTGACGGAGTGAACTGGGAAAAGGTGGTCGAGAAAGCGCCGTGGGGTCCGCGGCTGTGGTTTTCGGCTGTGACGTACCGTGACCACATGTGGGTGCTCGGCGGCTGGACCAAGCCGTACAAGAACTGGGGCGACATCTGGTACTCAAAGAACGGAAAAGACTGGACGCAATACACCTGCAAGGTCTCGTGGAAGGACCGGCACGAGCATTCTGCGTACGTGTTTCAGGACAAGCTGTGGATCGCCGGCGGGCACGCATCGCCCTTGAACAACGAAGTCTGGTCGCTCGAACTTCCGAAAGACTGGCCAGGCAGCCGTTGATCGCATCGAAAATTAAACTGGAGGCACACATGAGACTTTTGATTTTGACGCTGCTCTGTGCGTGCGGTCTGGCTGTGGCCGGCGAAACTTTCAGGCTGCAGGATTATCTTGGCCGCAGCTGGAAAAACGAATGCGTCACCTTCGCTTTGAATGACGCACAGCTGCAGCAGGCGAAAGCCGGACGGGCGCTCACGGGTCCCGGCGGTGCGGCCGTCCCTTACCAGATTGTCTCGACGAATGGAGTATCAAGCGTAGCGTTCCAGACGGATTTGAATCCATTTGAGATCCGCGAATTCCAATTCACCGACGCCGCTGCCGACCAGAAGACTGATCTAAAAGTGGAGGAGAGCCCGGACAAAATCGTGCTCTCAAACGGCCGCACAGGTGTTGCCATCCGCACAAAGCTCGACGGCGGAAAAGGTCCGCTCGAAGGCGTCCGCCTGAACTCAGGACTTTGGGCCGGGACATCGTTGCTCGAGAGCGACACTCCGCCGGCGGAATACAAAGTCGAAATAACGGCACGCGGTCCTGTTTATGCCGAAGCCGTATGCCGCGTGAAGTTTGGCGAATCAACCTGGGACATCGCCTTCCGCGTCTATGCCAATGAGCCGGTCGTACTCCTTGATGAAACCTTCAACGTCAGCGCTGCAAAGATTAAGCACGTTATCGACCTGAGCCACAATTTCGGCCCCGACACATTGCTTCACCGGCGCGGTCGCGGCCCTTATCCCAGCCAGACCGGGGCCATCGCTCCAGGTGAGGTGTACGTGCTCGATCCATGGCTGCATTGGTGGGAGCGCGACCGTCAGGGACAATGTTTCGCTCTTTATAAGAACGCCGGCAGCACCTTGAACGACGCAGCGCAGCAGACGCCTGTGGACATGCTGTCCGTGGCCGCGCGTGAATCCGGTGCGTGGGTCGACCCGTCCATTCCCAAGAATCAGCGTGCGCCGAGCCAGATCTTCGTCACGAAAAATGGCGAGACGCTCAGCATGGCCATGCAGCTCAAGCGCGGCGTTCGCAAATGGATGTTCAGCGCCTTGAACGCACGCGAATGCCTCGCGCCGTTCAAAGGCCAACCCTCCATTCCAGGCATCAGCCTTGCCGATGCCATGATGATCAAGCATGGACAGTTCCCGTTGGACTCAGTCATCAAGTACACCTTGAAATGGCCCAGCGAGCAGACCACGTATCCCCGGCTGTTCGTCACAAAGGAAGGCCTGCCAGAGCTGCGCAAAAACATTCCCAAGCCGGAAATCTATACGGCTCGCGTTGCAGACTTCCGGCAGGGCAAGTTCAGCCAATACTCCCTGGACGGAATAGTCACGCCGACCTCCGTTTACTTCGTGACCGGTGATGAAGGTGTTGCCAGGAACATTGCAGAGAATGCAGTCCCGATGATGCAGACGGCTGTGGACGCTTACCTGAACCAGCCCGAACTGCCGCTCGGCGTGGCGCCTCACGTTCAACAGAGTGTGGCAACATATCTTGCCATGGCGGACGGCGGGCTTGCGTACGAAAAAATAGCCCCGGAAATTCGTGAGCGCCTGCTCGCGCAGATCGCCTTCCTCGGTTACGTGTTCGACAGCCCCAACTACTGGTCGCCGGTGCGCGGTTACCGCGCCAATCCGAATATGACCACCGCGGTCAATGGCTACAAGATGATGGTCGCATGCCTTCTGCCGTCGCATCCCAAAGCAAAGGACTGGGCGAGCGATGCACTGACCGAGCTCAAGCACCAGCTCACCAATTGGTCCGACGAAAACGGCGGCTGGCTTGAAGCGCCGCACTACGCCGCCGCAGGTTTCGATCAACTCGTCGCAAGCCTGATGATGGCTAAAAATGCCGGGCTCGATGATTCGCTTTACCATCCGCGCCTGAAGAAAATCGCCGAATGGTTTGCCAAGATTTCTACTCCGCCGGATTCGCGCCTGGCCGGAACGCGGCACCTGCCACCCATCGGAAACACCTATCTGACAGAGCCCAGCGGAATTTTCGGAACAATGGCGAACCTCTGGAAAGACCGTGATCCGGAATTTGCAGCCTCGATGCAGTGGATGTTCGAGCAGCACCGCTCATGGCCGCACGCCTGCATCGGCGGCGGTTATCCGGGAATGATCGGCTGCAACGGCATTTACAGAGGATCCACGATCGCGCCCAAAGCACCGGCGTATGGCAGTGAACTGTTCCCGAAGACCGGCGTGATGCTGCGTGATGTCTTTCCGGCTGAGCGCGAGACGCAGCTGCACCTGATCGCGGGCACCAATCACGAGCACTACGATGATGATTCGGGCAGCATCACCCTCTGGGGGCTCGGACGAGTCATCGCGGATGACTTTGGCTACTACGGCATGGCTCCTCAGAACGACCATAGCCTGGTGATGGCGCCTGGCGTGGGTGGAGTCATGAAGGTGGATGCATTCAGCACCTCCGCAAACCTGGATTACGTTCACGGCGTAAAAGGGCCATGGACACGCCAGATCGCGTTCGTGAAATCCAAGGACGCGAATTGCTCGCCCTATTTCGTCATCGCCGACACCATGTCCAAACCGACGAATTTCACCTGGCTGCTCTGGCTGGTGGCGCGCAACGTTGCGCTGGGGAAACGCGAGGACGACCTGGCCAAGGAAGCCGCAGAGTTCAAAGGCTCCGTGCTCGAAGACGGCACCGCCATGGACCCGCGGTTCTCTCAGGCTTCTGAATCCGCGCGGGCGCTGATGGTCGGGCGCGAAGACGTCGACATGGACATCGTTGCGCTTACGCCTTCGGCCTTCACGCTGCGGACTGAAAAGAAAACGCGCCGCGCCAACGCCGGACTCGATTCAAACTTCAAGCAGAGCCAGATGGATTCGACACAGATCGGCCTGGTTGCCGAAAGCAAGCAGGGCGGGGGATTCACCGTGCTGCTGTACCCCCGGCTGAAAACCCAGGCGGCGCCGGTTGTCAGTGTTCTATGCGACGGCGCAGGAGCGAAGATCCAAACGGCGGCGGGGACCGACTACGTGTTTCTCAGTAACTCGCCCGTCACGTTCAAGGAGGGCGACGTGTCTTTCTCCGGAACATCCGGCTTGATCCAGATCCGTGGCGACAAGGCGACGCTTTCTCTCGGCGCCGCCGGAACGATTTCAGCGCGCGGAAATGAACTGAAAAAGTGACGACGCATTCGGGCAAACTTTCAGGAGCTACATTATGAGCATGGTCAGGAACGTTTGTGTCGCACTCGCCTTCTTGCTTTCTGCGCTGCCAGCTTTGGCCGAGCAGGCGTTGTCGATCACGGATTATACCGGGCGCGGTTTCGCGCCGGATCTTGTTCAATACGCGCTACCCAAAGCGGTTGACCCCAAATCGGTGGTGCTCACCGACAGCAAGGGCCAGCCGGTGCCTGCGCAAGTAACACAGGCATCCGATGGTGCGCTGCTCAGTTTTATTGCGCAGGTGCCGCACGACGAAACGGTCAGCTGGAAATTCAGCACGGCCGGCGGCCAAGCGGCGCCAAAGGGCAGCGTGAAAGTTGAGCAGGCCGCTGGCGGGCTGGTTTTACGGAACGACCGGCTTTCGGTGACGATGCCGGCTGCACAGGAAAAAACGTTCACTCCGCCTGTCGCAGCGAAAACACTGCCCGCGCCAATCACGAGCTGGACCAGTCGCGGCAGCGCTGCAATGGGCGCATCACGAATTCTCACTGAACGCCTCGTAAAAAAGCTGCGCGTACATGTTCCGGTACAGGGCGATGTCTATTCGGACGCGCAGTATGAAATCGAATGGGCTGAGGGAGGGTATTACCGCTGCACTGTCCGCGTGATGCATCAGGTTCCGCTCGCGACGGTGCGCGAAGAGTATGATATTGGAAAACTGGACGGCAGCGATTTCTGGGAACTTGATCTGCTTCGCGGCTGGACGCCTGACACGCTGGAAACATCGCAGCCGTGGGGCAACGGCGGCGTGGATTATACGGGCACGATCAAGCCCATGGACTGGCCCAGCCAGCGCAAGCCGTATACGCCGCTGGGCTGCGATAACGGGCACGCCGGCTACGTGGGCCTGAGCATCGCGGAGCAGATGAAGAGCTCCCCTGCGACGGCGCCGCTCGCAGGCGTAGTGCTGCTGCATAAAGGAGATTGGCGCCGCGCCTCGCCGCTCCAGATCTGCTCGGAAAAAGCCGGCGATCTGCGGATCCAGCTTCCGATGAGCCCGCGCCTGATCGGCTGGATCAGGGATGGCGGATCGACAACATCGCCGTTCGGCACGCATACCTTTGATCCCGCTTTGCCTCAGACGTATTCGCGCCGTGTCTGGGGGCTGATGCTTGCGCCGGTCGAACTGCCAAAGGTTGAGACGGCGAAGTTCCGGCGCGACTGGAGCGATGATCCCGCCGACAAAGTGCTGCCTTTCGCCCGCGCACGCTGCATTTACGGAGTTGTCGGACTGGACCGCTACAAAGATTACATTCTCGACTGGCCCGACAGCGGGATGAAATATCCACGTGCATTCAATGCAGGCAAGACCGCTGATCAACTAAGTGCTGAACTTGCGCAATCGTCTCTGCCCGACGAGGTCAAAAAGAAAGTCGCTGGCACGTTCTGTTCGTTTGCCGATCCGCAGCAGCGCGCCGGAATGATTGGAGCCCGCTTTCAGTCGGCCGTCGCTCACATCAAGAGCTTCGCTGGATATTTCATCAGCTGTCCAACGCCAAGCAATCACACGTGCTGCGGCGCCTTTGAAGGTGCGCCGGTTGCCGACGATGTGCTGGCCCAGCCGGAGCTTTCGCCGCAACAGCGCAAAGAACTGCGCGCGCGCCTGGCGCTGCTGGTCTACCTGTACCAGGAACCGGACGTGATGAATTACGGCAGCGGCATCCAGACGGGCAACTTGAACATGGACACCGCGCGATTCTTCCCGGGCATAGCCTACGTGCCGCTCGTTGGCGACCACCCGATGTATGACGCGTGGAGAAAACGGATCAGCGAGTACGCGGAGTATAAACTTGGAATGCAGATGGCACCGGGCGGCGGGTGGGTTGAATATGGCACCTATCACATGCATGGATTCAGAATCCGCCACGTGCTGCCGGCACTTGAAGCGCTGAAGCTGCCCAATGCGGATCTGCTTTTCGACTACGTCAAGCAGGACATGGATTATTTCACCAACCTTCTTACGCCGCATGACAGCCGCTACGGCGCGCGCCTGATTCCCGGCTTGGCCAACAGTGAAGCGAATCTCTCGGATGCGTTCTTTGAGGCCGCCGGCGGGTTCGCGAGCAAAGATCCGGAATTTGCAGGATCGCTGCTGGGCGCGTGGATGGAAAATGGTACCCGCGCCCGCGACCTGGGAAGTATTCCATTGAACGTGAAACCGCGCCAGCCGGAGCTCAAGAGCCGCAACTTTCCGGGTTTCGGCGTTATCTTCCGCGCGCACCAGGGTGCGGATGAAACGTGGATGATGTTGCGCAACGGCTTTCTTTGGAGCCACTGGTATATCGATCCGGGGCATTTCATCTGCTCGAGCCGCGGAGCGGTGCTCGTGCCGATGCAGCCGTATCAGTATTACGACAGCCCGCGGAACGACATCGACCTGTACAACACGATCCGCTTCGGCGATCCCAAGAATCAGATGCCATACGGCTGGCCCGACAGCAACATTCTTGACTGCTCGTTCGGCGGAACGGTCGAGTACGCGTGGTCCTCAACTGGCGTGCCGGACTGGTTTATCAATCCGGGCATTTCAGATGGCTTTAAGCCTCCACCGCCTCAATCCGGCAACAGACCCCTTGATCCCGCGTACAAGCAGAAGGAAGGCGCCTTCGAGTGGGACCGGCAGGTCTTCTTCATGAAAGGGGCTACGGCGCAGAGTCCCAATTACTTTGTGTTCCGCGACACGACCAAAGGCGAAGGTCAGCTGGCAAGCTATCTCAATCTGAATCTGCTCGGCCGCAAGAGCGACCTCAATTTCAGTGGCGGACGCGTGACTCAGAATTCTGAATTCCCGACAAAGCTCGACATCTTTTTCCCGGATCGCCCCGAGATCAAAGCCGAGCTTCACGAAGAGGCCCTGCCGTTTGCCAGCCAATTGAACGGCCTGCTGAAAGGCAGCCCGAATTGGAAGGATGGAAAGGAGCAGCACACCATTCTCCGCATCCCCGGTGCGCCGAACGAAGGTTATGCGTGGGTCATCTGGCCGCGCGGCGAGAAGGAAGCCCCGCCGACGGTTACGCAGCCTTCAGCCAATGTCATCAAGATCGAGCATCGCGAAGGCGTTGACTACGTCTTCGCCGCGGCGGACAGTTTTAAATATGAGAGTGGCGATATCAGCTTCGAAGGCCGCGCCGGAGCCGTGCGCGTGCGGCAGGACCATGCGATGCTCGCGATTACCTCCGGTCCCGGCCGTGTGGCGTACAAGAAGCAGGTTCTTTCCGGCAGCGGTCCAGTTGAACGCAAAGTGCCGCTGACTGGCGAGAAGACGGAGAAAGCGTCTGCTGCCAAGTCTGCGATTGTGATTCCTGCATCGGCGCCAGACGGCTTCGCGGAACACCGTCACGAGAGCGGCCAGGCGGCTGTTCGCAAGGATAACATTGTGATGGAAGGCGGCGCTGCTGCGATTTATGTGAAAGGCGACACGATTCGCTTCGTTGCGCCGGCCGCAGAGTACGTCAAGCTGTCCGTCGGCAATGTGGGCGTGCGAGGTTTAGGTCCGTTCGATTTAACGTTCACGCCGGAGTCGATCACGGGCCGTGCCGATGGAACGATGAGAACACTCGTGACCACCTGGCCGGAGAAACTTGTCCGCCCGATGTACAAGCTGGATGGCCGCCGCTGGTACGCGGGCTGGGCAGACGATCCAAGCATTGGAAAAGGAACGAAGACGCCGCAATATGCACTGGCGTTTGCCGTGAGCGGGGGGCCGCAGAGCTTCGACGTGAGCGAATGGAAGTTCCCGAATCAGCCGCCGGCGCCGCCCCGCCGAGTGGTTGCCGCACCTTGATCGAGACAGTCCTGAGGAGTGAGCTCGTATGATGCTTATCTTGTCGCTGCTTGTTCTCGCCGTGTGCTCGTCTGAGGCGCACGCAGCGGAAGCTGAATTGCGTGTCGCGGTGGCTCAACCCTTAACCGTTCCCGGTGATGTCGAAGGCAACATCGAGCGCATGGCTCCGCTGATCAAAGAGGCATCCGAGCGCGGCGCTGGACTGATTGTTTTTTCCGAGTGCGCGATCACCGGATACGATTTAAAAGGCGTCGGCGCCAAGGCAGCCCTGTCGCTGGACTCACGCGAAGTCGGCAAGATGTCGAAGCTCGCGAAAAAACAGCGCATAACCATCATCGCAGGGCTGCATGAAAAGCAGGATGGCAGGCTTTACAACTCGGCCTGCATTTTCTTTCCGGACGGCAACCGTGTTGTTCAGCGCAAACACAACGTCATGGATTCTGAAAAGCAAATATGCCCGGTACTGCCGGGCGAACGCAAGCGTACGCTGTTCAATGTGAATGGTTTCACCTGCGCCGTCCTGATCTGCGCCGATACAGGCATTCCGGGTATTTTTGATGAGCTCGCGGGCGAGAAGTGCGATGCCATCATCTCAATCACAGCGGGCGCCGGCGATGAGAAATTCGGCATGCGCCAGAGCGAGCTTGGCAATCCGGAGAAGCTTAAAAAATATCTGGATACAGCGCTGACCTGCATTGGCCAGGACATGATTGCAACATCGCTGCGTCTGAGGATTGCGCAGGTTGCGTGCAATCAGTCCGGATGGAAGCCGGAAACAGGATACTTTCACCCGGGCGGCAGTATTGTCGTTGACCACACCGGTGAAACCAGCGTTGTCATTCCGCCGCGCTTTGTTCTCGAGCACGTCAAAGCCGATATGGCAATCGGAACCATTCACAAAAAGCCGTAATCGCAGAAAATGATGCACTGTTGCGGGTGTGTCCCTCCTTAATTTCCCGCCTTCACCCGCTCTTCTTCCTTGTCAGGTCAACATTCGAAAGCGGTCTGTGCTATTGCACGCACCGCAAACGAAAGCAGCTGAAAAATTTATCGAGAATTGCTGCGGCTAAATCGTCACGTTACGTTTCTCGGTTGTATATAGCATATATGAGACAGGAGGATGAGACCGTGCCGAGCGATCCTGTTTTCCGCTCCTCCGGTTGTTCCCACACGCGTGTTGCTCTTGTTGCTGTTGCACTCGCTGCAGTTTTCAGCATGAGCGCTGCGGAGAAGAAAGTGTACAGCGGTGCTGTCTGCGCAGGCCAGCCGGATGACTATTTCCTGAATGAAGTCTGGGTCAAAGTCGGCTCACAGTATTGCCTCAAGTGCCACAAGCCGGGTGGCGACGCGGAAGAGTCCGACAGCCGCTTTATTCTCGAAGATCCTGAGCGCACGCTGGGTTCCGCACGCGACGAAGTGTTTCGGCGGAATCGCAATGCCTTCGCACAGATGGCTGAAACGAAGGTCGGCGACCAGTCTCTTCTCCTCTTAAAGGTGACTGGCCAGCACAAGCACGGCGGCAAGGAAGTTCTGAAGTCGGAGTCCGCGGGCTATCGCGTGCTGGCTGATTTTGTCCGCCGCGTGCACGCTCCGCAGTCTCCGGATGCTCTCGCGCGTGCGATCGAAAGAGAGAAAAATGCCCCGCCGTTTTTCGCCGGCGTTTCGATGCTGAATGATACCGCCCTCTATCGACGCGCCACGCTGCAGCTTGCTGGACGCTTGCCGAACAATGCGGAGCTCGCTGCACTATCAAGCCAGGGGCGCAAGGCGCTGCCGGGACTGCTCGATGAACTGCTGAAGGAGGAAGCGTTTTACACGCGTCTGCGGGAAGCCTTCAACGATATCTTTCTGACGGTGGGCTACGACGACGTTCCGGAAAATGCATTGTCGTATGAACATTTCAGCACGACGCGCGGCTGGGCCGAAAAATACGATCTTAGCCACATTGCCGACGAAAAAGAACGCCTGAAGCAGAAGTACAAAATCTCCGGCGATTACCGCAAAGCGATGCTGGGCGAGCCGATGAAGCTGATCGAATACATCGTTCGAAACGACCGGCCCTTCTCGGAGATTATTACCGCTGACTACATCATGGTCACGCCGTACACGTCGCGCGGCTATGGCCTTTACGACGAGCTCAAGCCGAAGTTCAAGAATCCGGATGATCCCTTCGAGTACATTCCTGTGAAGCTCAAAGCACTGAAGGCCCGGACGCGCGACGACGATCAGGATTCCGCCACGGGCTTTTATCCGCACGCGGGTGTGCTCAGCACGTTCCAGTGGATGAAGCGCTATCCCACTACCGAAACGAACCGCAACCGTGCACGCGCCCGCGTCTATTATCTCCAGTTCCTCGGCGTGGATGTCCTGGAACTCGCCGCGCGGGTGACCGATGCGGCCGCCGTTTCCAAGAAGTACGATATTCCCACAATGCAGGCGGCCGAATGCGTCGTCTGCCACAAGACGCTGGACCCGGTTGCGGGCCTGTTTCAGGACTACTGGAAATTTGAAGGCGTTTACGGCAAGCGCAAGGGCGGCTGGTTCAAAGACATGTTCGGCCCCGGCTACGAAGGCGAGGATCTGCCGGAGAGCGAACGCTGGCGCGCGCTGCAGTGGCTCGGCGAGAAGACGGTGAAAGATTCGCGTTTCTCCGTTGCCATGGTTGAGCACGCTTATTACCTGCTCACCGGACGCAAAGCGCTGCTGCCACCAAAAGATTTCGAAGATCCGCTCTTCAATGCGCGCAGGCGCGCGTACACGGAGCAGCGCAAGCAGATTGAAACCATCGCGCTCCGCTTTTCACAGAATGGCTTCAACTTCAAAGAGGTGCTGAAAGACTGGATTGCTTCGGATTTTTACCGGGCGGATGGTCTGGCCACGGCAGATACCAATCCCGCACGAAAAGCGGAGCTCGACGACATCGGCCTGGTGCGCATGCTTGCGCCCGAACAGCTCGAGCGCAAAGTTGCCGCAGTGTTCGGCAAGCCGTGGGGCCGCATGGATGAACAGCTCGCGATGCTCTATGGCGGCATTGATTCAAAAG
>DASPJR010000148.1:0-18734 GCA_035628505.1 Planctomycetota bacterium
CGCGCGTGGTCTGCGATGTTCCGTGAATGTGCAGCACCAGCGAGAAGGCATCGCTGATCGCCGCTTCCTTCAGTACATCGCGCACAAACAGGTCCGCCTCGCGGCTGCCTGGGCCGTTACCAATTGCGACGGCCTGCGCGCCGTGTTCCTTAAGCAGCTTCACCAGCGTCTCGGCTGCGGCCTTACGCTGTTCGTCGCCCTTTTCAGGATTCAGAATAGCGTGGCCGACCATTTTTCCTGCGCCGTCGAGTACCGCGAGCTTCAGGCCCGCCGACTGCGTCGGCTCGATCGCCGCCACGGGTTTGGCTCCATAAGGAGCCTGCATCAGCAGGGCCCGGAGGCTGCGCGCGCAGACGGCGGCCGTTTCGGTGTCGACGCGCTTTTTAAGCTCCTGGCGCAGCTCGTTATCGAGCGAGGGCGCCAGCAGGCGGTCGTAGGCTTCTTCGATGGCCAGCACGAGCTCGGGCTTGAGTACTGCGTCGGGATTGGTCATCCATTTTTCTTTGAGCTGCTGCAGCGTCTTTTCGCGCGGCGCTTCGATCACGACGGAGAGCTGCTTTTCAGTCGAGCCGCGCATCGCGTTGACGATCTTGTGCGTGGCGATTTTTGTGACCGGTTCCGAAAGCTGCGCGAACGCGGCATACTTGCCTTTGGTGGCATCCACGCCCTCGCGTGACTTCGCGGTGAACTTACCTTCAGCGAGCAGCAGGTCGCGGGCGATTTTGCGCGACGGAGCGTCTTCAGAGATGCGCTCGGCAATGATATCGCGCGCGCCGGCGAGCGCTTCGGCCATGTCCTTGACGCCCTTCTCAGGATTGATGTAGGGCTTCACAAGCTCTTCAACATTGCCGGCAAACGGCTGCTCTGGCGCGGCCGCTGCGGCTGGAACTTCCGCCTGGGCGGTTGCCGCAGGTTCAGCCGGAGGCGCTACCTGCGTCGCCTCAGCAGCCGGTGCGGCGGAAGCTTGCGCGGCAGCAGAGGCAGCCGTTGTGGCCGAGCCCTGATGCTGCTTGAGAATCAAGTCTGCAAGCGGCTCGAGACCCTTTGCCTTGGCCGCGGTTGAGCGGATGCGGCGGCGCGAGCGGAAGGGCATGTAAAGATCTTCCAGCTCCGCGCGATTGGTGGTGGTCTCCAGCTTCTGCTGCAGTTCGGGAGTCATCTTGCCAGCTTCGTTGACGGCCTTGATGGCCGCCGCACGGCGCTGCTCCATTTCGGCCAGCTGCACGAAGCGGTCGTTGATGGCGCGGATGCGGGCATCGTCAAGACCGCCTGTGCGGTCCTTGCGGTAACGCGCAATAAAAGGCACGGGTGTGCCTTCTTTCAGCAGCGCGACAGCCGCTTCGACGTGTGCCTGGTTGATGCGCAATTGTTCAGCAATTTTTTTGATTACGTCCGTCATGTCTGGGCCTCGTCACTGCGTGTTGAAAAAGGGTGTTTCAGGCAACCACGGCGCTTCGGATACAGTGATTATTCCGGATGCGGCACTGGCCGCTAAGTCTACAATTTTCGCCGCCTGCTCGAACACTTCGTGTACGTTTGCGCCCCGTTCCCGCCAATGCGAATGGCGTGCTCGACCTTCTTGCAAAAATCCTGTGATTGCAAAAGGGGAATGGGGCCTGTCGTCCGGGCGCCGATCCAAAGCGCTTAAACATAGTGAGTAAACGTAAATCGACAAACGTAAAGCGTAAAACCGCGCTTTTGCACCGGTGCCTGAGGGCGGGGGCGATTGCGCGCATTGTTCGTGCGGCACTCCTCAACTGGAAATGCCCCGGTGAGCGAGTAGCTTCCTTGGCAGAATGAACTACGACATCGAACGCCAGTACCACATCGAACGAATTGCCGATTTTGTGCGTGCGCTGGAAGAATCCAGCGGCGAAATTCATTTCACTGATGATAACCGCGTCCTGTTCCGGGTCGGTGGTCGACCCTTTGAGGCCCTTGCGTGGATCAGCGAGGAGTACGATCTGATCACGATCACTACGCGCACTGCCGAAGTGCAGCCCGCGCGATTTGAAGACGCCGTGAAGATGATGCAGAGCACGCTTCAGATCTGCTGGGATCATTGTGTCGCCGTCTCGCCCGTGGAAAACCGCTACGATATCTCCATGGCTCTTTTCGTGGGCGGATTCACCTTTGAAGCCTTCGACGGCGCCGTGTTCAATTTGATTTCGTGCGCGCAAACGATCGAAGGAATCATAAAGCCCAAAAAGAAGAAATCATAAATGAACCGCAACGCGCCGCAGCCTGCAAGGCTGAATCTCCGCCGCGCCATACTGGCCGGAATTCTAGGCTTTATCGTCTGGAAAGGCGGCTGGGCGCTGATGGATGCCTGGTTCAAAACGGAAGAGGACCGCGTGCGCGATCTGCTGCAGGGCGGCATCGACGGCGCGCGCGAGCGCAGCCCGCGCGAGGTCTCGCGCATCCTCAGCGACGACTTCAAAGGCCCCGAAGGCTGGACCAAGGAGGAGATTCACAAGATCCTGGTTCATCTGTTGATGCAGGAGTTCCGTGTCGTTGATGTCAGCTTAAGTCCGCAGCCTGTCCCCGTGCAGCTCGATGCCGCCGACAAAAATAAAGCCACTGCGCAGTTCAGAATGCGCGCGCGTGGAAAGTCGGATTCACTGGGGGATTGGATCGAGATCGGCGATCGCTACAGTAACGCCCTGCTGCATGTCTCGTTCAAGAAGACCGAGAATGGCTGGCGCGTCTACGCGGTTCGGCTGGCGGACGACAAAGATGGCAAACCCTGACAACACTGGCGTGCTCAGCCGCTGGAATTTCGCTGCACCGCTTTCCCCGGTGCAGCTGCAGGCTCAGGCGCTGCTATGCCGCGAACTGAATCTCACAGCCGCCAGCGGCAGACTGCTAGTGCGGCGCGGCTTTGAAACTCCGGCTCAGGCTGACGTCTTTTTTCAGCGCCGCTTCGACCAGCTTCACGATCCGGCCTTGCTGCCGGATATTGGCGCCGCCGTGCAGCGGATCGCCGCTGCCGTCGAGAAGAGTCAGCGCATCGTTCTGTTCGGTGATTACGACGTCGATGGCATTACGGCAACAGCGCTGCTGCACCGATTTTTCAATGTGCTGAAAAAACGCACGCGCTCGAGCTTCGTCGTTGAATCGCTGGTGCCCGACCGCAAGGACGGCTACGGACTGACGCCCGCAGCCGTCGAGATGGTCCGGCGCAAGAAGCCTGATCTGCTGATCACGCTCGATAATGGAATTTCCGCCCATACGGCGCTGGACGCGTTTCACGAAGCTGGCATCGATTGCATCGTGGTCGATCACCACCACCTGCATGGCGAGCTACCGCGCGCGCTCGCGGTGATTAACCCCAAGCGTCCGGACAGCACGTATCCCTTTAACGAGCTCTGCGGCGCGGGCATTTCATTCAAGCTCGCGTGGGCGCTGGCGGTGCATTATTCTCAGGACAAACGCGTCACGCCGGATTTTAAAACGTTTCTGCTCGATGCGGTGGCACTCGCCGGCATGGGGACACTGGCAGACGTCGTGCCGCTGGTCGGCGAGAACCGCGTGCTTGCGCACCAGGGACTCGTGGCGCTGAACAAGAGTCAGATGCCCGGCCTGCGCGCGCTGCTTGAAACTGCGGCGCTGCGGGGGCCTGCGAAAGCCTTTGACGTGGGCTTCCGCATTGGACCGAGGCTCAACGCCGCCGGCCGCTGCGGCGAAGTAAGCGAGGCGCTTGAACTGCTGCTCACGGAGGACAGCGGACGCGCTATGGAATTGGCGCAGCAGCTCAACGATTACAATGCCGAGCGGCAGGCGATTCAGAAGCAGATCGCCGATCAGGCGCGCGAGCAGGTTCTGCGCACGCTTTCCGAGGCGCCGCACAGCCGCGCGTTTGTGCTCGCCTCTGACGAGTGGCACCACGGCATTGTTGGCATCGTGGCGTCGCGGATCGTTGACGAATTCCGCCGGCCGGCGCTGGTCTTAAGCATCGATAGGGAGAAGCAGGTCGCTCGCGGCTCCGGAAGGTCGGTGCGCGGCTTCCATCTGGCTGAAGCTTTGAACGCGCACGGCAGCATGCTGCTGACGCACGGTGGACACGCCGCCGCGGCGGGCCTGAGCCTGCATTCCGGCAACCTCGCGGCGTTTCGCGAAGCGTTTCATGCGACGGCGCAAACGCTGCTGAAGGATCATGATCCCTCGCCGTACATCGGGATCGATGAATCCGTTCCGCTGGCCGAGGTGAGCCAGAAATTCTGCGTGGAGCTCGAGAAGTTTGAGCCCTTCGGGATGGGCAATCCGCGGCCGGTGTTTGCCGTTTCGGGGGCAAGCATCTCGTCGCCGCCGCGGCTGATGGGGAAGGGCGAGGAGCACGTCAACTTCTACGTTCGCGACGGTAAAGTCTCGCTGCGCGTGATCGGCTGGAACATGGCCACGCACCTAAGCGCGCTGACCGATTTAAACCGAGGCGGGCTGATCGATATCGCGTTCCGGCCGCAGACTTCAAGTTTTCGTGGCGAGACGAGCGTGGAGCTGGTGATGGAGGCCTTTCGCGCCGGAAGTGTGATTCGCAAATAGCCTCAGTCTACCCATGTAATTTCTTAAGTGTACTGACCAGGCCGGCGCCAAGTTTTTCCACACTGGCCTGCTGCTTGGCGTCTTTGAGCGAGCCATCCGGATTGAACGCTTCATTCGCCTTTGGGACCGCGATCTGGTCGGGCAGAACGATGACCTTGATGTTGCCGAGTATCGAACGCACAGTTACCAATCCGCGCAAACCGCCGAGCGCACCCGGAGACGCTGCCATCAAACTGGCGACTTTGCCGTCGAAGCAACCTAGCGGCGCTTCACCCGGCACCGGACGCGAGGCCCAATCGATAGCATTCTTCAGCACGGCGGTGATGGAACTGTTGTACTCGGGCGCGGAAATCAGCAGACCCTGATGCGCGAGCAGCAGGTCCTTGAACTTCCGGGCATTCGGCGGCAGGCCGTCTTTGGCTTCCAGGTCCTCATCGAAAACTGGCATCGGCAGATCACGCAGGTCCACGTACGTCACGTCCGCACCTGCGGCGCGCGCTCCAGCGGCGGCGACCTGAACCAGTTTCTTGTTGAAGGAACCGGTGCGCAGGCTTCCTGCGAACGCCAGGATGCGTGGAGTGTAGGCCATCGCGAGCTCTCCTTACCGGAAAAGGATGCGTTGATGCACTGATGCCGCTAAAGAACAAAAGATGGCAACCTTAAGCTGCCATCTTTCGTCCAGGCCTGATGTGCGTTTGTTTACTTGGCTTCTTCAGCCGGAGCCGCAGCAGCCGCAGCCGGAGCTGCTTCCTTGGGCTTGCCCTTCGACTGCAAGCGCCAGGCTTCAGCGATCAGCTTGCGCTGCGCGCGTTTGAGGCGCTTGTGAGCCAGGCGCAGGCGGGGATCATTCTTGTTGACCTTGCCATCTTTCGTGGCAGCGGCCTTGCGCTTGGCGAGCTTCTCTTTGCGCTCGGTAATCATGGCGCGAATCTCTTTGACCGTCGGAGCATTTTCCGGCGGCTTGGGGACGGGCTTCTTATCCTTGGACTTTGCCATCGAACGACGTTCCTTTACACGAACCTAGCAAAAAACCGGCACCTCACAGGCACAGAGGGGAGATATTTAAGAGGAAAGATGAAAAAAGTAAACTGCAAACTGGTCTTTATCTTTACGTTCGCGCGGCGGCACGTACTCTCACAGGCATGAAGAGCAAACGCATCGACATCCTTGGCGTACCCATGGACCTGGGCACCCATCTGCGCGGCGTGGACATGGGCCCATCGGCGATTCGCATCGCCGGACTGAATGAAAAGCTACGCAGCATGGGGCTGCGCGTCTGCGACCTGGGAAATTTATCCGTGCCGCATGCGCACGTCGCCAAGATTTCACGCGCCGAGGCCAAGCGGCTTTCGAAGCCCGAGGCCGGCGCCGAGCACGAACTACCTTTTGCGCCGCCGGTGGCGCGTGTGTGCCGTGAACTGATGCACAAGGTCGAAGAATCGCTCAATCATGGCAATGTCCCGCTGGTGCTAGGCGGGGATCACTCCATCGCGATCGGCACGCTCAGCGGCCTGGCGCGTTATGCCAGGCGCAAGAGAGCCAACTACGGGCTCCTGTGGGTGGACGCGCACGGAGACTGCAACACGCCCGGGACCTCGCCGAGCGGGAACATTCACGGCATGCCGCTGGCCGCTGCGCTGGGGCACGGGCCGGAGCTGTTCACCAACATGGCAGGGATTTGTCCGATGGTCGATCCCAAGCGCACGGTGCTGCTCGGCATTCGCGATCTCGACAGTGGCGAGCGTGCAAATATCAAGAAATTCGGCGTGCACGTTTACACGATGCGCGAGATCGATGAACGCGGTGTCAACGTGTGCATGCGCGAAGCGCTGTCGATCGTGAAAGGCGGCACGGCCGGATTCCATCTTTCGTTCGATATCGACAGTCTCGATCCCAGCGTTGCGCCGGGAGTGGGAACGCCAGTCTCGGGTGGATTGACCATCCGCGAGGCGCACTTGATCATGGAACTGGTCGCCGATTCGAAGGCGATGATCAGCTGCGAACTGGTGGAAGTAAATCCGGCGCTCGATCAGCGCAACACGACGGCGTGGCTGGCGTCCGAGCTGCTGATGTCCGCCCTTGGTGCGAGTATCCTCTAAAAGACAGTGGTGCGTAAAAGAAAACGCCCGGTAAACCCGGGCGTTTCTGTTTCGTGCGCGCTCGATTGCGATTATTCGGCCGGCTTATCGGGCGCAGTAGCCGGAAGCTTGGTGGCGTCTTCCTTCGGAGCTTCAGCCACAGGCGGCTTGGCGGCCTCGTCTTTCTTTTCAGCCGGAGCAGGCGCCGCTTCGTCCTTCTTCTCGGCAGGGGCCGCGGCGTCGGTCTTGTTCTCTTCGGGCTTGGCCTCGTCCGGCTTCTTTTCGTCAGTCTTCTTTTCGTCGGTCGCGCCGTCTTTCGGATTTTCGGGCGTTTCCTTCGTGCTCTGATTCGTGTTGTCGCCGCCGCCGGCCTTTTCTTCACCGCCGCCTTTCAGCAGCAGTACAGCGGCTGCGGCCGCGGCGATAACCACGACGGCTGCGACGATGTAAATCAGGTTGCTCTTCTTCGGAGCGGCACCCGCGGCAGGCGCGGAACTGCGCGCGCTGGCAGCCGGGCGTCTCGCACTGGCTCCAGCCGCCGCGCCTTTGCCGCGCGGAACAAACTTGCTCTTTCCGCTGGCTTTGCCTTCGGCTTTCTCTTCACTCTTGGCAGAAGCGCTATCGACGATTTCCTTCATCTCCGTTTCGGACAGTTGCATCGTCGCGGCTGCCTGCGGATCTTCGACGACCTGCGGGTCTGCCTCGGCGACGGGCTCGGGAGCGGCTTCTTCTTCGGCAACAGGAGCGGCCTCTTCGGTCACAGCGGCTGCCTTCTTGGCCTTCAGTTCCTTCTTCAGACGCAGGCGTTCTTTCTTCGAGAGCTTCTTACCCTTGCGCTCTTCAGCCGCCTCGGTCTCTTCAGCGCTTTCTTCAATCGGCGCGGCGGCTTCGGAGACGCTTTCTTCCGCGACGGGAATAGCTTCGGGAGCGGTGCTCTCCACAGCCTCGGGAATTGTCTCTTCGACAGCAGCGGCCTGCGGAACCTCAACTGGCTCCGGCGCTTCAGTGATCGGTTCAGGAGCATCGGCCAGTTCAGTAATGGGCTCGGCTTCCAAGGGAGCAGGAGCAGGCGCGGCGGCCTGCGTTTCTGCCACTTCGGCGATCGGCTCGGGGGCTTCCTCGATGGGCTGCGCTTCCTCGATCGGCTCGGGCGCTTCTGCTATCGGTTCGGCTTCGGCGAGTACCGGTTCAGGTTTGACTACGGGCGGTGCCTTTGCTGCGGGCGCCGGCGTCATGACTGGCGGCTGCGGAACCGGCGCGGGCTCGAGAATCTCTTCAGTTTCGTCCGGCTCACTTACGGCGACGGCTGCAACCGATGCGGACTTCGCAGCCATGGCCGCGCGCTGCGCGCGCAGCTTAGCGGCGGCGTTGGTGGCATTTTTTGGTGTGCGCAGAATGCGGCCGCACGACGGACATTCGCCAATTTTGTCCAATCCCGGCTCTTCGACGCCCAGGATCTGTTCGCACTCGCAGCGGAAAACCAGCATCACCATGAAAGCAGCCTCCGGAAAAGGAGGCCGCATTATAAACAAAACGGGCTCTGCCGGAAGTGCTGAAAACGGCTCTTCAGCAAATGCGTGCGGGAATTGAGGCAGGCTGACGCTTCTGCATGACGGCGTCAATCTTTTTCAGCAGCGCGTCTGGATTCACTGGTTTAAGCATGTAACCGACGGCACCGACAAAGGGCGAATAGTAGCGATATATGGTGCTGTCGTAACCGGTCAGAAAGAGCACCGGAACCTGCGAGCCCAGCACCTGCAGACCTTCGGCGATCCAGATGCCGTCGCGCTCGGGAAGCCGCACATCCAGAATGAGCAGATCCGGCGTGTGCTCCTGCATGCGCGCCATCAGTTCATGATGTCCCTGCGCAGTCGAAACAGAATAACCGGACTGTGTCAATAGATCAGATAAGGCCGCCAGGATGTGCGGATCGTCGTCGCACACCATGATGGAACGTGCTTGCGTATTGAGCATAACCAACTGCAATCCTCCACCGCCGCAACTTGCGGCAATTGCGGTGCCGAACTCAAAAACGCATTGTTCCGACGGTGCGGAATGGCAAGACTTCTGCCGCATCCCGGGCCAGAAGTAGACAAATGCAGAGATTGTTTCGCACGCGTGGCTGCTCAGTGCTGAGTTTGCCAGATTGGTGCGTACATGCGTGCATCAGATGATCATAGCGCTGGCATCGCGCTTGTTAAGTCCTTACGGGACGTACCGCGCGCAATGCGCGCAGCATATTGAATCTTCGCCGTAAGCAGAGCCATCCACTCGAAAGGAATTTCCCATGGTTGAACATGTCCAGGAACACACGATCGGCGCATCGACCGAAAAAATGAAAGAAGGCGCCCAGGAATTCACGCAGGCTGTCAAAGAGACCGCGAAAAACTCGTTCGATGAATATTGCGAACAGGGCGCCTCGATGATCCAGTCCAGCCCCTACAAGAGCGTGCTGATTGCTTTCGGTATTGGCGCCGTGCTCGGCATGCTGATGCTGCGCCGCGATTAATTCAGGCAGAGACACTGAAGCTGGGTGCGCGCGGAAGAAACGCGCGTTCACTACAACGTTAGAAAAGGGCAGGACGCCCGTGCCTGCCTCAAGCCCGATCACGCATGTACAACTCGTGCCGGAGTGACCATGGTTACAAGCGAAATGAGATCGCCGCCCGCCGCAGGCTCCTCGACCAATGGCGACAAGCTGTCGGAAAAAATCCATCATCTGCGGACTGAAGTCTCGCCCCACCTGGCCGATTTGTGGGGCAATGCGCTGGAGGCGGCCAGCGCGCAGTTTTCGATATGGGGAATGAAAGCCGGCCGCGCCGTGACGGCGGCGGCAATCGGCATGATGCTGGGAATCGCGGCGCTGGCGCTCCTGGTTTACGGCTTTGTGCTGCTGGACAGCTGCATCGCCTATGCGCTGGAAAATCCCGAGCGGCCGTGGCTTTCGCCGCTGATCCGCGGGGCCGTCTATTTCGGCTTGCCGGCTCTGGGGCTCATTATGGCCTGGCACAAAGGCGTCGGTTATGGGACGGCTGAGAAGGAGCAGGCTCAGCGTAAGGAAGATCAGAAATCAATGAACAGAATGGAGGGGGCCCGTGTCTAGCTTCGACGACAAGCTCAGGGAAGAGATCGCGCGCCGTGATGCGGCGGTGGAACGCCTGAAAATGGCGAAGACCGAAACCCAGACGACCATCAAGCGCGAGGTCGACGATATCAAGACGGGCATGGCTCCGGCGGGGCTGATCCAGGAGCATCCCTGGTATGCAGTCTTCGGAGCGCTCGCGCTTGGCGTGATCGTCGGGCCGATGATCAAGAACGCGCTGCTGCCCGCTCCCCGCTACAGGGCCTATGCGCCGCCGCCGCCGCAGAAGGTGGTGGTCGAGGTGGTGGGCGCAGGCCGGCAGCAGAAGCCGGCGTCCCCCTGGAAGAGTATCCTCGACGCTGCCATGCACGGTCTGCCGGCTGCCATTCCCTACATCCAGCAGTTCATGCAGGAACAGGGCAATGGCCACGCCGATACGCCACGTGCCGAAGCCCCGGCTGCCTCGAAGGCCAGCAGCGGTCAGTTTGGCGCGGCAACGCCCACGGACCCGTTCAAAAAATCGATCAGCCGCCGCACAGCGCCGCCGCCGCCCGAAAGCTGAACGCGCCTGAAAATGACTTTTTCAGCGGTTTGGACTGCCGCGTGCGGGGTCGGGAGCGACCTGGGGAATCGGCTGCGGTATGGACAAAATTTTCTAACCAAGTAAAACAGTTACTTCCAGGCCTTCGGCCTGGGAGTGCTTTTTTGCGACATTTTTTCCGCGTCGCTCCGCCAGCATTGCAATAAGAAAGGCTCCGCGCTTTGGCACTCGCTCAAGTAGAGCATAATGCAGAGCAGATTCTAGCTGCCGTAAACAGCGTCTTGGGCTCGGCAGGCGAAGGCGTTGTTGTGCTGGACGACGCTGGAGCGGTGCAATTTTCTACGACTGCTGCGAGCGAGATGCTGGGGATTGAAAAAGATTTATCCAGCGGACGGCAGAAAATAACGTACCCGCTTTCCTGCCTCAACGGTGCGCCCTTGCCCTCGTTATTGGAATGT
Source organism: Planctomycetota bacterium (assembly GCA_035628505.1). Taxonomy (GTDB): domain Bacteria; phylum Planctomycetota; class SZUA-567; order H5-PLA8; family H5-PLA8; genus DASPJR01. The sequence goes on from DASPJR010000148.1 coordinate 10,702, forward strand.
GGAACTCCACAACGACCATTCCCCGTCATGATTCGGGTGAAAACGTCAGGGGGCGCTGAGCGGATCATTCGCATCAGTGGTGGTGCTATCCCGCGGACTTATCTGCTGCTGGATCTTGCCAATGATTGGCAGCGTGCCGACTCTGAGCAGGATTTACTCGACATTGTCACGCATGATCTGCGCGCCGGCCTTGTCCCGGCCAAGACTTACGCGCAAATGCTCATGAATCATGTTTTCGGACAGCTCAATGAAAAACAGGCGGATGCCGCCCGGATCATCGACCTGACCCTGCAGAAGCAGGCCGAGCGGATTTCGACGGTGCTGGACCTGGTGAAGGCCGAGCAGCGGCGTCTTGAATTGGCACTTGAGTCCGCAAGCCTGATCGACGTCATTCGCCAGAGCGGCGCGATGCTGGAACGCGATTGCGCCCGCAAGAAAGTCCAACTGGTCATGGACCTGGATGCGGCGGCGGCACTGATCGAGGCTGATGTTCCACGGCTGCAGCGCACACTGGTTAATATACTGACGCGTCTGCTGAAGACACTTAACGATAGCAATTCACTGGGTGTCGAATTGCGCTATACCGGCACCGGCAAAGCGCGGATTCGCATCTGGGATGATGGTCCGGGGTTCCCGCTTGAGGATGCCGAAACGCTTTTGCTGACGGCGCGAAGTGAGCATCCGCAGGTTTCTGCAGCGCAGAAGCGTGCACTGGTCGAACTTGGCCCCGTCGCAGACATCATCAAAGGGCACGGCGGGACGCTGAGCGTCAACACTGAATCCGGCGCCGGGACGACGCTGCTGATTTACGTTCCGGTGCGGCAACGTGCCGGCGCGGCGGGACCGAATACTTCCGGACCGCAGTCCATTCTCGTCGTCGGGCTTTCCGAGAAAGACGTGGACGCGATCCGCGGCGCGGCTGAAAAACTGAATCTGGCGCTGGTGAAGGCCGAGAGCGGAAAGCAGGCCTTGCGGCTGGCGCGTGCAAAGCATTATGCGCTGGTCTGCGCGGCGCCCGCTCTCAGTGACATGTCTAGCGATAAACTGCTAGCCGCGATCGCGGCGCAGCGGCCTGAAAATGCGCAGCGCTTCTGGGTCAGCGGCGCACGTGAGTTCCCACACGTCAGCGGCGCGCGTCCCATTTTTGTCTCTCCCACTTGCGATCCAGGTCAGACCGAAAAGATCCTTTCAGAATTGCTTGCTAGCCTTGCAGCTTGAAGTTTTAATACCGGGGCAGTTCCTTTTAAGAAGTACACTATGGTGACTGGTGAGGTTAACGTAAAGACCATCGTCGTCGTCGACGATGAGCCGGATATTTGTGACGCGCTGGAGATGGCTCTGGCGCTCGAGGGATACCGCGTGCGGGCCGCGCAGGACCGCGACACGGCTCTGCGACTGATCAGCGAACAGACGCCCGCGATGATCCTGCTGGATTTCCGCATGCCGGGGCTGGATGCAAATTCATTTATCCTGCAATTGAAGGAGAGTGGCATAACGTCGCCCGTGGTGTTGATGACCGCCGGAAAAGATCCTGGAGAAACAGCAAAAAAGCTGGGTTTGGACGTGTTCCTGCCCAAACCTTTCGAGCTGGATGTGCTGCTCGAAACGGTGCGAAAGTGCATTCCGCAAGAGAGCCCGAAGACACAAAATCCATAGAGAACAGGGGAGGGAAGTCGGTGGCGGACAACGTGCCTCAGCAGTTCGAAAACGTAAGTGTGGTATCCAAGGCGAATGTGTACTTCAATGGGGGCGTGGTCAGCCACACCATTCTTTTGAAGGACGGGTCCAGGAAAACATTGGGACTCATTTTTCCTGGAAGCTACAAATTCAACACGGATGCGCCCGAGCGCATGGACATGATCGCCGGCTCCTGCAAAGTAAAGCTGGCAGGTCAGACCGACTGGAAAACTTACAGCGCAGGAACGTTTTTCCTGGTTCCCGGAAAGTCCGCGTTCGAGGTCTCAGTGGAATCGGGTGTAGCCGAATACCTCTGTTCTTTCCTGTAACTTCCAGGCGTCTCGAGCAACTCTGCAAAAAGCGTAACCGGCGTCATTGCCGATTACGCTTTTTGCGTTATTTCTGAAGCACGTGACGCTCCGACGATTCAAACGCATCGCGCGAAAAGCCATCCGCTCGTTGCCCGAGCTTTTTCAGCCGCATCTGAAGCGCATCGATTTTCGCGTCAAACGGCGCGCCTCGCGGCGGCTCCGGCGGGAACTGGAATTGGATGAGGATGACGATTTATTCGGGCTTTACGAAGGTACGCCGCTGACAGATATGGGGCATGACGACGCTCCCGAGCTTCCGCCGCGTATCACGTTATTCTGGGAGCCGCTGCTGGAGAGCTGCGAGGACGACGCGGAGCTCGAACGCGAAATCCAGATCACGATCCTGCATGAGATCGGGCATTTCTTCGGCCTTGAGGAAGACGATCTCGAGCGGCTGGGCTACGGCTGAAGCGAGAACTATTTACCTCCTGATTTCTCGCTCATCTTTTTCAGCTCTTTATTTCGATTCTTGATGCGCTCGGCGGCGAGTTCCCAGGTGAACTTCGACATCACTTCTTCGATTTCGGCGTTGTACTTTTCGAACGCTTCGCTCACGTACCTTGGGACCGGTTCGCCGAATTCCTTGTAGAGCGCCAGCCATTGCGCGAACTTCTTCAGTGACTTCACGTTCCCGCCGAGCACGCCGGGGCCGATTTCGATGAGCTTGTCATCGAGATAGCGTTTCATGCTGCCGATCTGGGTGTCATTGGCCCAGGTTTCATAGTTGCCTTTGACCTTTTTCAAAAACGCTTCCCACTCACCGGGTTTGAGCTCTTTCTGAGTCAGCTCATAGCCCAGTTCAGCAGCGTCACGCGCGAGTGCTGCATTCGAAAACAGCAGCGTCATGAACAGCAGGCAAAATGGTGCAAAACGAGTCACTTTCGCTTCTCCTCACTTCGATTTTCTCTATTGATGCCCTCGATTGCAAGCGTCACGCCAGAGCGGCACGGATCTTATCGCCCGTGTACTTTTGCTGATAAATCATAATAAAAAGGCCGGCAAAATCGCCGGCCTTCTGGTTAGAAGTATGCGGACTCATCACACGGTCATGGCTTGCGTTGACGGTGACGCCGACACGGCATCCTGAACTCTCGAGCGGACGACGAGCACAGGACACGCACTGCGCCGGACGACTTCTTCGGTTACAGAGCCCATCAGCAGGCGGCGCATTCCTGTTCGTCCGTGAGACGCCATGACGATGATCGCAGCGTTGATCTCCGCAGTCTCCGCGCAGATCTCGGCTGCGGGTTTGCCGTGGCGCAGGCGAACGGTAGTCTCCAGTGCGTGGCGCGATTTCACCTGCGCCGCGGTGCGATGCAGATGACGTTCCATGCGCCGGTGCTCTTCGACCATCCACGCCAGCGGCTTGCCTTCGCTGGACATGTGGAGCTGGTCTTCAAGCACCATGACCAGGTGAAGCGGCGCCTTGCGTTCATGCGCGAGCGCCGCTGCGAATGGCATGGCTTCCGCGGCGTGCGAGGACAGATCCGTGCAGCAGAGAATCGGTCCGGGACCAAATGCCTGCTGCCCCTGCTTGACGCACAGGACAGGACACGGGCTCAGGCGCAGGACCTGCTCGGTGACGGAGCCCAGCAGCAGGCGCGAAATTCCGCTGCGGCCGTGGGTGGCCATGACCACGAATCCTGGCTGAACCGCATCGATGACGGAAAGGATCGTCTCGAGTACCGGGCCTTCCTTGAAGTGTGGCACAACCTCGAGCGTATCTTCGTTTTTCAAGCGCATGACAATCTGCTGGAACTCACGCTCGCGTTGCGTGCGGTTCTTTAGAAAGCCTTCGATGTCCGAGGGCGTATCGGCGCCAATCGGCGGTGGGTCCTCGACGTACAGCAATTCGACTCTGGCCTGCTCACTGCGGGCCAGGAGAACAGCCACAGGCAAGGCCGCCAGGCTGCCGGCGGAAAGATCGGTCGTGACGAGAATTGAATTCCGGCGCGCCATGATGATGGTATCCTCCTTTTGAACGATGATTTTTTTGCAGGGCTGAGGCTGGTGTCGGTTCCAATCTCATCCCTTCATCGATCAGAACACGAATTGTGCCGTGTGAATAAAATTTATGGTTTCAATGTAAACCCTGTGATGGCATTCGCTTCCGTTAGAGAAAGAAGAAGCGATAGCTCCAGATTGAGTCGCAGATTACGGAAATCATTCCTGTTCTTGATAAAAAACAAAGGCCGGCGAGTTATCGCCGGCCTTTGCGCTACTTCTGCTGTCTTCAGCCTGGCGCGGGTGGCACAGATAGACGCGCCAGCGGCTATCTGTGTCGAGCGGAGCGAGATTTCAACGCCGAAGAGAAAAACTCTGTTGGCCGGACCGGTCCCCGCCGTTAAGAACATTACTGCATGAGCCCGCCACCACAAACACGCAGCGCGGCGTTTTTTCTGAAAAGTAAGGCGTCGCAAGTGAGGCTTGTGCCGATGGACGGCCCAATTGTATTCGGAACGCTGAGTCCGCGGGGAAAGCGCACTCTGACACGTTGAAATCCCGCTTCGCGGGACACAGATAGCCGCTGAAGCGTCTATCTGTGCCACCCACGACTGAAGAATGAAACAGTGTCACGCGCGGAGGGGCTCTGGTATGGCCAAGGCGGCGAAGGTGAAAACTGCGAAGAAGGCGAAGAGCCTGGCGGAGATAGTCAAAAAATTCCGCGGGCTCAACCGCTCGCCGCTGCTGGAAAAGCTGCCCAAAGACCTGCGGCGGCTGATCGAAAACTGGGAGTCGCTGCCGCATCATGTTCAGGACGTCATTCTGATTCTCGGCCGCGTGCGGAAGATTTCGCGCGACAAACGAGAGGGATATTGCCAGACGGAGGCGGTCGCGTGGCGTCAGAAGCGCGGCGGAGATCCGCAGTGGCTCGTGTCGGCGCTCACGATTTTGAAGGATTCGAGCGGCTACTTGACCGATTCTGAAATTTCCAGGCGGGTCGGCGTAAATCGTTCAACTCTCTGCCGCAATAAAGCTTACAGGAACGCCAAGCGCACGTATCTACAGAACTTTGCCACCGCTGGACGGCGTGGCTTACGCGAAAGTTCAGATCATGAAAATTAACCCTATAGCTTGAACCGAGTTGCGTGTTGCGCAACACGACGCGCAACAAATCAAATTTTCTATTCCTTTGACAGCAACGGGTTAATACTTTTGTCGCGCAACAAAGTTACGCTAGGGTGAGGACATAAAAAAGGCGGCCAGGTTGCCCTGGCCGCCGAACGCGGTTGAAGACTAAAGTCGTTACTGCGATCAGTACGGGCGATCGCTGGATTCCATGGCGAGCTTGCCCGGGCACATGATGTTGTTCGGATCCATGCCCTTCTTGATCGCGCGCATCATGCGCATGCCCGTAGCGCCAAACTGCTTTTCCATGTAAGGAGCCAGGCGCAGTCCCACGCCGTGGTGGTCGTTGATCACGGCACCCGCATCGAGCGCGGCCATCGTGGCATCGTGGATGATCTTGTCGTGCAGCTTGACTGCTTCGTCCAGATCGTCTGGTCCTTTCGGAATGCCCCAGCGCGGGTAAATCATGCTGCCCCAGTCGTACCAGTGGCTGAAGTGCGTCTTCAGGTGCAGGCCCCACTTGGGATCGACGGCCTTCTTCATCGCCGTGGTGACCTTGTTGTAGGTCTCTTCGATGTGTTCGAAGTCGGCCACGACGTCCATCGTGCACCACATCTGCGGAAGTTCCGGAGCATGCGGCGGGTGATAGAAGACGTAGCGCTTTTCCCACCACACTTCGCCGATCCTGGAGCCCAGATCGCCGCCGCCGTTCTTCTTGCAGATGTCGTAAGCGACGTTGGCTTCGAAATCGACCAGACTCGGATGATCGCCGTCGAACATCAGCACCATCGTCGGGCCTTTCAGGCCTGCTTCGACGGCCTTGTCGAGGCTCTTCTCCGCCGCATCCTTGTCGTAAAAGCGCATCACCGCCGGGCGCAGGCCCGTAACCATGATCTGGCGACCGGCTTCGATGCCTGCCGAAATTGACGGGAAGCTGAATGCTCGGAAGTTGCGCTTGGCTGGAACATTGCGGAGCTTCAGGATGCAGGCCGTGATGACGCCCAGCGTGCCTTCGCTGCCAATCAGCAACTGCGTCAGTTCCGGGCCGGCCGCGTGTTTCGGCACCGACGGAAGCTGCACGATATCGCCCGTCGGCGTAACGAGCTCAATGCCGAGCACGTGGTCCTGGATGTTGCCGTACTTGGTCGAGAGCACGCCCGAACCGCGCGCAGCCAGACATCCGCCCACGCTGGCCCATTCAGCCGATGCCGGGTAGTGCGTGAAGGCGAGGCCCTGCTTGTTTAAGAATGCTTCGAACTCGCTGACGATGTAACCGGGTTCGACGGTGACGGTCAGGGACTTGCGGTCGATATGGCGGACCTTCGTCATCTCGCGCAGGTTCAGCATGATTCCACCGCGCGTGGCGTTGGCCGCACCCTGCACGCCCGAGCCGCCGCCGAACGGAGTGACGGGGACTTTGAGCTTGTTGGCGAGCTTGACGATTGCTGCGACTTCTTCAGTCGTGTGCGGCGTCGCGACGGCATCCTGGCGCGAGAGTGGACGGCCCTTCGCGTGGTGGATGTACGTCAACCAGCTCTGGTCGCCGATGATTTTTTTGCGGCCTTCGACGCGGTCGAGCACGTTCTTCGGTCCGACGATCTTGCCGAGCTCTGCGACAAGATTTTTCATGTCGGTTTCTGACATCGTTTCAGTTGGCATGATTCCCTCAGTCAAGGTGGTCAAAGTTTGTTGCGAGCGGGCGCAAAGCCCGCTCGCGGAAAGAACTGCTTACATCGAGCCGCCCATGGTCTTGCCGGCGGTCCAGTCGCGGTTCTTAATGTTCACCTTGACCTTCTCGATTTCGTGCACGGCGTCGATGAGGTGGTTGGCGAAGCGGTTGAAGGCCGTCTCACCCTTGTACGCGGCGCCGCGGAACGGATTGCCCATGATGCCCGTGTCCGTGAACTCCTGGTGCTCAAACGGGAAGCTGAAGTACTGGTAACCCTGGAATTCGCAGTCCGGCATGCCGTCGCTCTTTTTCCAGTTCGGTCCCAGCCACTTTGGCGCGTGGGCGCGGTCAGCCACGGCGCGGTCCATGCGGACCAGCTTCTTGTTGTGGCAGAGGCACTGCGACGTTTCCAGTTCGCCCGCGTGCCAGCCCGGCGTTTCTTCCAGCGGGCCTTCGAGCACGTCCTTGATCATGCCCAGGTAACGTTCGGCGTAGGGCTTGTAGTAACTGATGATCGCGCCGGTTTCGTTGCGCAGCTTGCGCAGGACCGGATCGACGACCTTCACGTTGGAGCCGTGGCCGTTGACGAAGATCACGCGGTTGAAGCCGTGATGGATCAGGCTGCGGCCGATGTCGTAAAGAAGATTCAAATAGGTTTCGACGCGCAGAGTCATCGAGCCGGTGCCATCGCCGGGGTTCTTCAAGTGCTGCGGGCTGTAGCCCAGCCATAGCGTCGGCGTGTAGAGGATTCCAGCCTGTTCACCGGCGCGGCGGGCGACTTCGGTGCTGCTGATGGAATCGCAGTACAGCGGCAGATGCGGTCCGTGCTGTTCGAGCGAGGCCTTGGGAATCAGGATCGTGTCGGAGTACTTGAGGTACTCTTTGACGTCGACGCAGGAGAGATCGCCGAGGCAGTATGACGGGAACTTCAGCTTCTTCAATGTCTCGCGCTTGGGGGCGTGAGCCTGATCCTGGAAGCACGGCTTGATGTGCACGGCCGGACCGCTGGCGCGCTGGTTCTTGTCCCACGCGATCACGCCCTTGGCGCCTGTGCTGTTGCCGGTTGAGCCGCCGCCGCCGTAGTTATCGACTTCGATAACGGCCGCCTCTTTTTTGCCCTTTGCTTTCGACTTTGTGGCCATGTCTTGCTCTTCTCCTCGTTGGTTACGTTGTTGTGAGTGTCATCCTGATCGTTGCGCTTCCAGGTTCAGCGCGGCGCTCAGCATGACACTCGAGAATCACCGCTA
>DASPJR010000149.1:0-71300 GCA_035628505.1 Planctomycetota bacterium
CACGTATTATACCTACGATGCGGACTCAAATCAGGCGACATCGCGAGATGCCCAGCAAAATACGACCTATTACTTCTATGATGCTCTAAATCGTCAACGTGCAGTGCGTAATCCTCTGAGCCAAACTGTTTACTTTGGCTATGACGCCGCTAGTAACCGGCGTAAGGTTCAGTCACCTCGTTTGTACAGTACGTACTTTGCTTTTGATGCAGTTAATCGTTTGTCTTCGGTGACCGACCCAGAAAATGGAACATCATCGTTTGGATATGATCCAAACGGCAATTTGAGGAAGACTCAGGATCCACTGTCGAGAACGACGTACTTTGCGTTCGATGCGCTCAACCGAGTTTCGAGCGTCTTGGATGCCGCTGATGGGAGTATTACGTTCGGTTACGACGTCGTGGGTAACCGACGTCTGGAGAGGGATGCACGGTCGAACAGCACCTACTTCAATTTCGATTCGCTTAATCGCGTCACCTCAATTGTCGATCCGCTGGGAGTAGCCTCGAACTTCGGTTACGACGCAAACTCCAACTTGCTGCGCAATGTAGATGGATTAGGAGTGGGCATCTACTTCCAGTACGACGCTCTAGATCGACGCACCCGCATCGCTTACCCAACACAGACGCAATATTTTGAATTTGACGCGATGAGCAATCTCACCCGTACAGCTGATAGCTGGGGTGATTCGAACTTTGGCTATGACGAACTATCTCGTTTAACGCGAAGAAATACCCCTCGGGGTGACAGCGTTTACTACGCATACGACTCACGATCAAGCCTCTCGCGCCTACAATATCCGCAGGGCACTTTGGCGTGCTACTACACCTACGACGCAGCAGGTCGCATGACTCAAGCTGACTCGACAGGTGCCACCCGGACCTACTTTGTTTATGACGCATCGTCCAACATCGCGAAGAAACGTTTTGGAAACGGCACCGTCGCTTACTATGCGTACGACAAGTCGGATCGCGTCACGAGCATCCGCCACTTCTCTTCAGCCGGTGGAGGAATTGCATACTTTGACTACAACCGTGATGTTGCAGGCCGAACCCTACGCATTGGGCGCGAAGGCGGCTTAGCGGTTTACTACACCTACGATGCAGTCGATCGACTCAGCAGCGAAACGTGGAGAGAAAAATCCAATAGCTCGCAGGTGTACGCTTTCAGCTATAGTTATGATGCGACTGGTAACAGAACGCGCATGCGCCGTGAACTTCGGGGTACTGAATTCGAGAACGCGTACTACACGTACAATGGCACTAACGCTTTAATCAAACGCCACCGCCTGTTCCCCGTCCCGATCACAACGACGTATTACGCCTACGACGCGAATGGATCACTGGTCCGGCAGATCGAAGGAACGAATGTCAACACGACGTACTTTGAGTATGCCGCCAATCAGTTGCTAACAAAAGTTATTCCACCCGTGGCAGACGGCAGTGCCTGGCAGTTCAGTTACGACTCTCGACTGAACCGCTACAAAATTGATCGCGCCGGAACGATCCGTTACCTGCTGTGGGACGGCCTCAACTGTATGGAAGAGCGTAATAATGACGGTACGCTCTTCGCAAGGTACACGTATGGCTACTCGCCTGTTTACGGAATTGGAAATTGCGTCGAAATCTACTTGGCGTCGACAGCCAGCAACTACACTCTGGTGATGGACCATCGGGGCACTTCACACGTCGTACTCGATAATACAGGTGTTGAAGTTGGGCGCCGTCAATATGATGCCTTCGGCGTTATCCTCAGCCAGACCGGCTCCTGGCCCTTCGACCTTGGCTACCAGACCAATTGGCAGACCTTGCAGATAGGACAAAAATGGTGGGGACTAAGCGCGGCTAGGCTGTATGACTTCGCGACTGGAGCGTTCACTCAGCGAGACCCATTGAAATTGTACAATCAACTGCTTGCCCCGAATGATTCAGGAAACAAGACAGGGATTTTTAATCAATCGCTGTTTGAAGATGAGATTCTTCTCAACCTGGAGTTCGGCGTCCACATCGCACGTCGAATACGCCCCGTTTTTCCATGGTCAATCATCATTACAGATATTGAAAACTCAATCAAACTAAATTCTTACATATATTGTCCTTGGAGCCTCATCGACACTGCAGATCCCTCGGGGTTACAGCCAAGCTGGCTAAGGGGAGAGAGTCTTGGTGATATGTGGAAAGCGCTTCGAGAGAATCTCTTAAACAACAGTGATTTTAATCCTGCGCATTCTTCTTGGGGCGATTACACTCAGGCACTTTCCGAAAAGGGTTTCACACCAGAGCAAATCGAGGAACTGCAAACATGGGTACGAAAAAGCGGTAAGAAAATAGTAAAAAATAGTATCAATAACTTCAAACCAAGAGGCGGAGGAAGATTGACCGCGCTTGCTGGAGCGGTGCTCTTGGGAATTATTTGCGAAGCGCTGAATGCGGCTGAAGCAAGTATCGATCCATCAGGTGATTGCGGAGCGCTGTGGAAGGCGATCAAAAACGGGGCCTCTTGTGCTGATTTAAAAGCGCAGCAAGGAGGTAGAGACATGATTGATAATTGCAAGGATGAAATGATATCCAAAGGTCTTAGAGGCGCGTTAGTCTGGGAACATGCATTTCGCAGTAAGTTGAACGAAATATGCGACGCATCGCCGACACCGCTCGGACTGCCACCACCTGGGCCGCCGCCGGGCTACGTTGAACGACCACCAAGTTACTGGGAGTCAGTAAGCAATTTTTGGCAGTATATTTGGTAGGAGGTAGAAAAATGCCGCGCATGCTTACTAAGCGTGAGCTCAGACGTTTAATCGGCAACATTAGAGAAATTGACGATCCCACAATTGAGCTGCTTCACAGTCTTTGTAGGACGAAGTGGTTTTGCAACGTTGGAAAATCGCACCCAAGAGACTTTTTATTATGCCGAGTAAAGACTTGGAGAGCAGCGTTGTCCAGAGCAAGCTCGCTTTCAAATGTCCGTGGCCCTCTTTGGGCAGAAGTAATGTTGGCGAGTAAGAACCAAAGAAAGGTACGGAGACTAAACATCGTGAGGGCTAAGGCGATGCAAGCGATTTTATCGAGTGCAGGTCGCTGGTCCGGGTTGGGTGAAAATAAGGCAGAAAACTTCGCCTACTTTCGCCTTGGGGAAGATGTAGGGTACTATACCGGCGCGCTACTTGTAGGACATGCAGAGGCAATATTATGGTGGCAAAACGTTGTTGGGTTTTACAGTGAAGGGTATTGGCCCTGTGGATGGAGTGGCAGTTACCCCGGCGGAAATCTCATTGTTTATTAATAAGGCACTAAAGGATGAGGATTATTGAACTTTTGATCAAATCAGTTAAGGCACACATTTACTAGAGACATCTGGTGAATTGCATTCGGTCTGCTCAAAGTTAACGTCGGGTTTCATCGTCCGATGAGGTTTAAAGTGGGGGTGGCAAAATATGGGCTATATCGGGCGTCCTTCGAGGACAGATGGTGCCTTGCTGCCTGGTCCGGGTGTCTGCAAGCGATAAACTGAGCAGTCGATGAACGAGAGCCCCAGCGATAAGAATACTGAACGTTTTATCTGCCGCACGCTTCTGTCTGCTATTTGTCTGCCAAACTCAACGTCGGGCATGGCGCCTACCTCGCAGATTTGTCCATCGTTGTCTGATTTACAAACAAGCGTCTTTTCCATAAGCTCAAAGACGTGGTGGAAATACGTGAGTTTTTGTCGAATTCTGTCATACGATGTCTTCCAACGTCCTTGAGCGTGGAGGCTTTCGATTCCCGCCGCCTCCATTCAACACCTTAATACAATCAGGGGTTGTTTTTTTTGCGATAGAGCAAGGCCTAACAGGATTTCTAACACCCTCGTTTTCAACTCACCACCGCTAGTTTTTCATCGGCGTTCATCTACTGCGGCTCTCGGGCGTAGAGTCGCAGCCGTTCCTCCGTCTGCGTCCGTTCGGTAATGTCGCGGACGGCGGCGTAGGCGCGGCGGACCTGAAACTGGAACGTGCCGACGGCGAGGTCGATAGGAAAGATGGTACCGTCCTTGCGACGGCCGGACAGCTCTCGGACGCCCCCGCCCCCGCGCGACAGGACCGCCCCAGTCGGCAGGCCTAAGTGAGTGTGAGATGCTTACGTTCGTTCGTGACTGAGTCGGGCCCACAGGATGATCCGCTTCAGGCTCGGGGGGAGTGTGGCAGGGTCACCTTTCGAGGACGTTACACTACGAAGCTTGCAACGACGCGCTAACTGCCGCGCAGAGTTCGTCGGGATCGATCGGCTTGGCGATGTGCCGATGGAAGCCTTCAGACAGCGCGCGCCAGCTGTCTTCTGATCGAGCGAAGGCTGTGACCGCAATCGCTGGCGTCTTAATGCCTGCCGCTCGCAGCTGGCGGAGTAGCGCGAATCCGTCTTCACCGGGCATGCCGATGTCTGTTATGACAACGTCAAATGCGCGTTTTGAAACTTCTGAGACCGCATCAACAACCGAGTTGGCAGCAACGACCTTTGCGCCTGCTCTTTCCAGCGCGAAGCGGAGAAACTCACGAGCATCCTCTTCGTCATCTACTACGAGTATCGACTTTCCAACAAGAGCTTCATGGCCGGGCTTCATAACCGCCGTCGCGTGCCCTGTCGAAGGTGCTCGCGCGGCACTATGAACTGGCAGCGTCACGGTGAAGGTTGATCCCTTCTCTAAACCTTCACTCGCAACACGCACCTTGCCACCGTGCAACTCTACCAATTGGCGAACGACTGAAAGACCAATTCCCAAACCGCCGTATTTCCGAGTCGTAGTGCTATCGAATTGGGAGAAACGTTTAAACATTCGTGGCAGAAAGCTCGCATCGATGCCGATACCCGTGTCGGACACGTCTACTCTTGCGAAACCGTTTTCCTTCAGCAATCGAATAGTGATTACGTGGCCGTCTTTCGAGAACTTCACGGCGTTGCTCAACAGGTTTAAAAAAATCTGCTTCAGGCGTTCAGGGTCACCCCAAATGGCGCCCACGGACTCTTCCATGACGAATTTGATACGAATGTTGCGATTGTCAGCACTGTGACGTAGTGATTCGATAGCGGCCTCGATCACCTGCACCAAGCCAACGTTCTTGTATTCGAGCCGAATTTTATTTGAAACGATGCGACCGATATCGAGGAGATCTTCGATCAGTTTCACCTGGGATTGAATGTTACGGTCAATGATGGATAAGCCTTTCTCCAGTACCGCAGGCTCCAGGCTCCTGTTTTGAAGCATTCTGGTCCAACCGAGAATTGGCGTGAGTGGCGTACGAAGTTCATGAGAGACGATTGCGAGGAACTCATCTTTCGAACGATTCGCCTTATCGGCTTCCTCACGCGCCTGCCGCTCACGCGCTAAGGCCTGCTCGGCAAGCTCACGGAGTTCCCGTTCGCGCTCCTGCGCTTCTTTGCGGACGTGCGCCAGCTCGAGATGCGACGTAACGCGTGCCACCAGTTCGCGCGCGTTAAATGGCTTCACCAGGTAGTCATCGGCTCCAGCCTGAAGGCCTTCGATCTTCGCTTCTTCGCCAGCACGAGCGGAAAGCAGAATGAAGGGAAGAGTGCGAGTGTCATCCTCATCACGCAGTGCTTTCAGCAATGCAAAGCCATCCAGCACCGGCATCATGACGTCAGAAAGGATGAGATCTGGTTTCTCTTTGCGAACCGCGTCTAATGCCGCCTGGCCGTTCGTTACAGTTTGAACGTCGAACTCAACAGATAAGAGCCGCGCCAGATATTCTCGCATGTCCGCATTGTCATCAGCTACAAGCACGGTGGGACGTTTCTGGAAACGCCTTGGGATACCAGGATACGCTGCGGGCGCGTCGTCAGGCATGGCTTCAACGGCTGTCTTACTTGCTGACGCAGGCGCTGACGTGGACGGGAGCCAGCGTAGCGCCTCTTGCAGATACGGGTTCGCGCCAAGAGCAGTCGAGCTCAAGCTGCGCGCAGCACCGATCTTGTCCGCGGGAAGATGGGCTGATCCCTTCGGAATGTGAATCAAGAATCGCGTGCCTGTTCCATGAACCGATTCACAGCGAATCGCACCCTGATGCAGTCGAACGAGTTCATGGACGAGCGCCAGACCGATGCCGGTGCCTTCAAGGGTTCTGCCCTGTGCGCCCTTTACTCGATGGAAGCGCTCGAAAATATGTGGCATGTCCTCGGGCGGAATTCCGATCCCGGTATCCTCAACGATCAGCTCAAACGAGCTGTCTTTCGTGCGAAGCGAAAGGCGAACCTCGCCGTGCAGAGTAAACTTAAATGCGTTGGAGAGCAGATTAAGGACGATCTTTTCCCACATCTCGCGATCGACATAGGCCGGTTCTGAACTCTTTTCGCAATCGACCACGAACTTCAAGCCAGCGCGCTCCATCGCAGACTCAAATGAGCTTGCCAGCTCGCTTGTAAACTCCGCCAGGTCGATCGGTTCGTATGACGCATCCACGCGTCCAGCTTCGATTCGCGCGAAATCCAGGATCGTGTTCACTAGCTTGAGCAAACGCAATCCGTTTCGATGGACAGTTGCCAGGCTTTCGCCACTCAGCGCTCCTTCCTTCGAATGAAGAGCGTCTTCGACCGGACCAATCATCAGCGTGAGCGGAGTGCGGAACTCATGGCTGACATTGCTGAAGAACGCTGTTTTCAGTCGGTCAATTTCAGCCAACGCCTCAGCCCGTTTCTTTTCTTCTTCGTAAGCCTTAGCGCTGGAGATCAGGATTGAAATCTGGCGTGCGACCAGTTGCTGGAATCCACGGTAATCATCGTCCCAGGCACGCCGCGGGCTGACTCCCAGAATCAACTGCCCCGCAGGACGGTCCTGCTCGGCGCCTGTCAATTGTAATCCAACCGCCAGTTTCGGCGGTTCCGGCCACGCGCCTCCAGACAACTTGCCGAAGATTTCTTGCGGTTCGCTGATAACGACCGGCTCTGTCGACGACAGCGGAAAGGGCCACGTCGGCGAGGACACTGCGCGTTCACACAGGCTGATGGATTCAGGGGCCACTCCAAAGTGAGCACGTAGCTTGAGCGGACCATCATTGCTTTCTCGTAAGTACAGAAGCGCGAAAGGTGTGGCAAACCTGTTTCTTTCCAGGACGCTGATGGCCGTAGTACATGCATCAGGAAGTGACTTCGCATACCCGACGGTCAATTCGCGAAGTGTCCTTAGCCTGCGCTGCGACAGGACACGGTTCGTGGTTTCGAACACTGCAGAGAAGACGCCGCCAACGCCGCCGCCCTCGTCGCGGATGGGACTATACGACCACGTGAAGTATGTCTCTTCCAGATACCCGCTACGGTTAAGGAGCAACAATTCATCGTCAGACCAGGTGGACTCGGCACGTTCGAGAACACCATTCAGCATCGGCCCGATGATGTCCCAAACCTCACCCCATGCTTCGAAACCCGTCTTTCCCAAGACGTGTGGGTGCTTCGCTGCAAAGATTGGGATGTAGGCATCGTTGTAGAGAACGCTAAGGTGCTTGCCCCACCAGATGATCATGGGGAACTTAGATGAAAGACAAATACTCGCTGCCGTCAGCAGGCTCTGCGGCCACGTTTCCAGGCGTCCGAGAGCCGATTTGCTCCAGTCGTGCTTTCTGATGAGCGCGCCCATCGTGCCGCCGCCTGAAAGCGCATCGAGCACGCGCAGTGAACGCCGCTCCTGAATGCGCAGCAGGACTGCTCGCTTATTGTCAGCGAGATCAACCACCGATCCGTCGCAGCGACAAACTCGTTCCGTCCCGTCTTCCAGAGTGAACGTGATGCCGCCCGGCAGAGGTTCGCGACTTCCCATGCAGCGACTAAGATATTCTGTGACATCTTCTTCCGGTGTTCTGGAGATTTTCCGGACGTTTGTTCCGACGGTGTTCTTCAAATCGCGGTGAAGAAACCTCAGGGCGGAGCGGTTCGCATAAAGTATCTCACCGCTTCTCAAAACCCAGAGCAGGCACTCGTTGAGGTGCTCTGAAAACTGAAACATCGGAACCGGCATGATGTCAGATACTCATTCTTTGGTTTTGATGTACTCGCGCCCTGGGCTGGCGGCGCCAACATCAGGCTTCAGGTACACTGTGACACGGCAGCCGGGGTGTCCCTGTGCGATGGTCTGTTCCAGCGTCACCTTGCTGTAGCCCAGGTTCTCGGCAGCAATTCTGCCGAAGACGTTACTGGTCATCATGCAGAGCGATGGGCGGCCGATCACCTTTTCCGCGAAAGGGCATGCACGATTGCCGAAGACAATTTTCTCATCAGTTTCTTCGATGACGTAAAAGTCTCCCTGAATGCGACGCTTTAAATCGACGCACACAGCAGCGACCTGCTCACGCGATAGCTTCGACGTTTTCAGTGCGGCCTTATAGCCTTCATTGATCTCATCCCCGATGCGCTGCCCCACAACGCTAACCAGCCCCTCGGCCTCTCGTAAGCCGACAACGTCCTGCAACGTTCCGGCGAGATGCCGCAGTAGTGTTCGAAGGAAGAGGTCTCGTTCGAGGGGTACGTCAAGACGTTCAAGGTTCTCGGCGGGAATAGTCATGAGACACCTCCAATCAGCGAATTCGATTCTAGTTCATAGTTGGAGCTATGACAAACTGATTGGTGGATGCAAGAACAAAAGTATCGTTACAAATGTTTTACTGTGAAAAATGCTCCTGCTGTTCTCCTTGGCGGTTGAATCCAGTTATGCCTGGGACGGGCAGCAACCAAGCGCACGTACACGCACTATTGAGCAAACAAGCTTCAGTCTGGGATTTCGGCCACCAAGCGCTCGAGTTGATCGGGATCGATCGGCTTAGTTAGGTGGCGATTGAAGCCGGCGGCCAGCGCGCGGCGTTGATCTTCCTCCTGACCGTACCCTGTGAGCGCAATTAGAGTCGTCTTCTGCATTAGAGGCAGTTCACGGAGTTTTCTGCAGACCGTGTACCCGTCCATCTGTGGCAGGCCGATATCGCAAATCACCAGGTCCGGTGTCCAGGCGGCAGCGATTTCCAGCGCAGACAGACCCGATCCGGCAACCTTTACCGTGTGGCCAGCGAAGGTGAGGAGCATCTGCAGGCTCTCCGCTGCGTCAGGATTGTCTTCGACGACCAGGATTCGGCGTGCTTTCGGTGGTCTTGGAGCTAAAGGCGAGTTGCGGGGATCGGCGGGCGCGGCCGTTAGCGGCAGGCAAAGGATGAATTCGGCGCCTTTCCCAATGCCGTCACTGAAAGCTTTTACGGTACCGCCATGCAGATCAATCAAACCCTTGACCAAAGCCAGTCCGAGCCCCAATCCCCCACGACTGCGGTCCAGTGCCTGGCTGCCTTGTACGAACGGCTCGAAGAGCATGGGCAGCACGGCAGGATCGATGCCAGCGCCATCGTCAGCCACCACCAGTTCCACTTTGTCCCCGATTGCGGCAAGGCGTACGGTGACCTGTCCCTGCGCCGTTGTAAACTTCGCGGCATTATGTAGCAGGTTTCCGACAGCCTGGGCCAGACGCGTCCGGTCGCCAATCACCCAGGCCGCTTCTGCCTGTATTTCGAGCTTGAACGTGACTTGCGCCCGTTCGAAATCGTGGCGGTAGTCGCCGGCTAACTCCCGGACCATCTGCACGAGATCTATAGTTTCCAACTTGAGCACGATTCTCCCGTTGGTGATGCGGGAGACATCGAGCAGATCGTCGACGATGCGGCTCATGTGGCTGGCCTGGCGATCGATCATCTCGCGGAGGCGTTCTGCGGCGGAGGGATCGAGCTGAGACTTGCGGAGGAGTTGAACACCGTTGCGAATGGGACCCAGCGGATTCCGCAGTTCGTGCGCAAGCATAGCAATGAACCCATCTTTTCTGCGATCGATCTCCGCCAGTTGCCTGGCCTGCTCGCGCAACGAGGCCTCGGCGCGTTTTTGCTCGGTAATATCCATGGTCGCGCCAATCATGCGCACGGCATCGCCACGCTGATCGCGGATGACGCGCGCCTTCGTCCAGTACCAGTGGTACTGGGCTTGAGGGCCAAGCCCTTGGAATTCCACTGAGTACTCTTTGCCGTGCTCCAACGCATTTTTGATCGCAGCGGCGACCGAGTCGCGGTGGTCTGGGTGGATAAGTCGTTCGAAGTCCTGGAGCGTCCCGCCGAAATCTGAAAGCTTCATGCCGTGTAACTGAGCAATCAGATCAGACCAGAACACTTTTCCGGAGACGATGTCCCATTCCCATGTGCCGACCCGGCCGGCATCCGTGGCGATCTTAAAGCGCTCTTCGCTGATTCGCAGCGCCTCTTCGGTCATCTTGAACTCATCCACATCAAGATTAATGCCAGCCCAGCATTGAATCCGTCCGGATGGATCCCGAATGGGGACTCCCCGGGCCAGAACGTAGTGCCACTTGCCGTCCGCGCCGCGGAAGCGGTGCGTACGCTCCCAGAAATCCCCGGTCGCTACGCAATGGAGCCACGCGGCACGCGTAGCCTCTACATCATCGGGGTGCAATACATCTGTCCAGCCGGCATTAGAGCATTGCTGCTGAGTCAGACCAACCAGTTTGAGGAAGGATGGGCTTGCGTAAATGTTGCGACCCTCAGGGTCGCAGACCCAGACACCGTAATTTATTGTTTCGCCAATTCCACGATAGATCCGTTCGCTGGTACGCAGGTCTTCTTCTGCCCGACGTCGGGATGTTACGTCGGTCAGCGTGCCGACAAGTTCCTGCACTTTGCCGTCATCTTCCTCAATTGCGACCGCTCGCGAATGGATGTACGCAAGCTGTCCGTCATGACGTTGGACCCTGTATTCATGGTCAAATGGTATGCCGCGCTCGAGTAAGTTCTGCCATGCCGCTTTAGCTCGGTCGCGATCATCAGGATAAATGGCGTTGAACCAGCCATCATTCTGCTGCGCTTCGGGCGACTGGCCTGTCAATTTCTGCCACCATTCCTGTACGTAGTGGAAATTGCCCGCCGCAGAAATTGGATTCCAGGCCCAAACCGCCTGGCTGGATGCTTCGACCAGGGCCCGATAGCGTGCTTCTGAACGCTTCAAGGCAAGTTCGACCAACTTGCGTTCAGTGATATCAAGAGCGACGCCGCCGATACCCGTGATGCGGCCAGTGCTGTCGCGGCGGGGCTCGATAATTAAATCGAAATACTGCTGCTGGGCCGCGCGGCGCACGAAAACTTCAAGCCGTACTGGCGTGCCCGTGCGCAGGACCTCGCTTTTGGCTTTGTGTAGTCGCGAGGCATCCTCGCCGTCGGCAAGTTCGTAATCAGTCTTCCCAATGGCCTCTGGGATTGGCGGATAGAGCCACTGGTAACGCAGATTTTCATCCTGCTCATACACCGTCAGCGCATTACTGCGCAGGGCAAGCCGGAAGCGCTGTTCGGCCTGCTGTAGTGCCTGTTCGGCGATATGGCGTTCCGTGACGTCAATCGCAATACCACCGACGAGTTTGATCTCGCGGCTTTCATTGCTGATCGGGAACTTGCTGACAACGGAGTAATGCAAGCCGTCGGCTTGCGGCAGCGTCTCCAAGGTCTGCAGCCGGGTGCCTTCGACAAAGGCACGTCGGTCGTTCTCCTTGAACTGCGCCGCAATGTACCGAGGGAAAATCTGGTCGTCCGTAAAACCGATGATCTGCTCGCGTGTTTTCCCGAAGATGCGCTCCGCCTCTTCATTTACGTACACATACCGGCCTTGCAGGTCCTTCATCCAGGCCGCACCGGGAACGTGACGCATGAACAGACTGAACCGTTCTTCGTTTTCCCTCAAGGCCCTTTCAGCACGCTGACGTTCGAGTTCTGCGCCTACGCGGCCCGCAAAAAGTTCTATCAGAAACTCAGGCCGGAGCTCCGGGTCCAGTGGTTGATCGTGCAGAATTGAAATTACACCGGTGGCATTGCCATTTGCATCGCGCAGCACGGTACCCAGGTAGGACTCAAGTTTGAGGTCCGAGAGAAACTTGTCGTCAGGGTATTGTGCCTGGACACCGGAGCGTTGAAAGCACGAGCCCTTCTGAATTACGGTTTGACACGGCGTACCGGCAACGTCGTATGTAATGTCGGGTCCGGGTCTGCCATCGATCAGGTAAGCGACTCCACGCAGCGACTGGGTACCGACTAGTTCACCGATGAACGCAACTCTGGCGCAGGTTGCTTCTGAGAGTGCCCGAACCATCTCGTCAAAAAAATCGCCCCCGGTTCTGCCGCAATCCGCCAATCGACGGAGCGCGACCTCGAACCTCGAGGTTGAAGTAACAGAGCCGGTCAGTACGCTGACAGGACTTTTCGCTTTAACGTCGCTCATGGTGCTTCCTATCGCGGGAACATGTTAACACCACGAACTTGGAATTCGAGAGACTCCAGACAAGTACGACCTGCCACTTGGCAATATAAAGGAGCAAAACGGCACGGCGCTAACTTTTTGGGCGGGCGTTGGAACTCAGTGAGGAGGTTAAAAGCTCACGACGGTATTCTACAACGAACATACAACCGGAGGTCGATGTTTCGAGTTTTTATCGTTGGTAATCAAAGCGTGGATTCGTCTGGAAACTTCCGCGCGTTTGTCGCAGTGCGATGCACCAGTTCATTATCGCGGCGTCACCCAGTTTCTTTACACGTCGAGAAACTCCTGCTCTGCAAAGTGCTGACGATTAAGAACAGCAACCAGACTCATGCGCCAACAGTGTTGGGACTGACGAGGCCGACAGTGCACGCTAAATTGCAAAAGTACAAGCTCGAATTTATTAATGCAGTGACAGCTTTCTCTACGCAGTGACAAGAATCTTATCAGCATCCGCCCCTTCCTTAGCTATTCCAACTTATTGGCGCCCAATCGTTAGGAAATTTTACGGTTGGTCACACAATTGCATTGCGCCTAGTGCACTGTTGAGGGACCGGACTATGCGAGTGCGAACTGCCGCAGGCTTGACCTTACTCGAAGTAATGATCGCCATATCGATCATCGGTGTGACGCTGCTGGGCACCATGAACGCATGGGTCAATTCTCAGCGTCTGCAATATCTTCAGCAGGAAGAGAGTATTGTTCAGGCAGCCATTTCACAAACCATCAACGACATGCGGGCTCTGCCCTTCGACCAGATCGACAATTCTCAATATCCTGATCCTAGTTCAACCGATCAGCGCCCGGGCTATTCAGGCGGACGCTATGACCCGTATGACTTGACCAGCCAGCGGCTGCTGCCAGGGACAAAAAAGTTGTATCTGGGCTGGACTCGCAAAGGAACACCAACCGATGCGTCGTTACGTGGGCTGAAAGTATTGCCGACAAAATTTGACGGCGCGGTGCAGTTCGGCGACCGCTGGGCGGCTTACGAGCCCAACACCGCGGAAATGCGTATTATTCTTATCAATACCGAAACACCAACTGAAGCGCGCATGGGTGAAACCCCATCGAGCCCATCTGACGGAATCGACCTTAATGGAGATGGCAGGATCAGCGAGGTTCCGCTCACAAAGGTTCAGGATGTCGACTTTGGGCAGGTTGATGCGAAGGCTATTTTCCCTCGCTACCTGGCGACACCCGTTCCTGCAAACGGTCGGGATTTCCTTCCCGGATACCTGAATTGTACCAGCCTGATCGTTTACCCAGCCGTTGTGCAGGTCCGCTGGTGGAGCGCAGCGGGTATTCCAAGAGAACTCAGCGTCATTACGTTCTTCACCAATCGAGCCGGCACAAAGGAAGCGGCGCCTGACACATTCGTACAATGATTGCTTTGGTGGATTGTCAAAGCCTGTACCCTGGAGGTGCGCGGAGATGGGAACAGTACGAAAACCACGCGGTATGACGCTGATGGAGGTTGTGGTTGCGGCATCCATCTTCTCGCTTGCTATCGCGCTCTCCTTTTCAACGATGAACCACGCTTCCATTACAGTCAAAAACCAGGTTCACGAGGCCAGCCTTCGCGATCGATCAGAAAAAGCAATACGAACGATGCAGGACGGTCTGGCTGACGCTACGCAGGTGGGAATTCGCCACGTCACCGACGGCTCGTATGTTTACCTCAATGCCGAAATCCGCTTCCAGGTGCCCATCCGATTCAAGAACACCTCCTTGACTGCGAACAACGGGCAGAAAGCAGGCTTACCCGTTACGTTCACCTCTCCGCCCAAGCAAGTGGTCGAGAATCCATCGCCGCCGACGTTCAACGATGATTATGACTTCTTCATTTCGTATGGCTGGCGCGACTTTGCTCGATTCGTTGAAAATGCCGATGATCCGGGGCGTGTCGTTGCGCTTCAGGGGCCGGGACTTCGCCCGACCAGCGGTTCGGTTCTGCCGGATGGTCTTGTTCTTTTGCTCGGCAGAACACCCCGCGGATACTGCCGATTCCGCTTTCAACGTGACCCGAGCATCCGTATTGGCAAGTTCGGCAAAGATGGCATGATCGACGAAGCCGCCGAAGGGGTGGATCTGGACAGTGATGGCCAGAAGACCAGCAAGTTCGCCGTTGGTTACCTGGAATTCTCCTGCTGCATCGGCAGCACGACGGACATCGTGGCTGTTCCGATTGCCGGGACGATCATGCCGATTAGCGCCTCTTGCGTGCTGCAGAGGTTGAACGACACAGCTACCGTGACAACGGCGAGCGAAGCTTCGCAGCTCAAGACGAGCCGGATCTTTTTCAACAACTCAGGCATCAGCTCGCGAATCGACGTAGCTTTCTGGATGGTTCACCTGGACAGCAATGACCAGCCCCATCTGTGCAAAAGCGTCATCACCGACTTTCTACGCAATAACGCATCGTATGTGACGAGCGCATCTGCAACGGCCGTTAACTGACCAAGGAGCGCGCGATGAGTGGAAGAGTACGAGGTACCGCCTTGATCGTCGCCATGGTTCTGGTCATGCTGCTGGCGACGCTGTCTACGGTCATTGTCAATGAAATGACGATTCGCGCCAAGCACGTGGAAGTCGATCTGGAAGACATCAAGGCCTTCGAGGCCGCCGAGGCCGGCATCGACGCTGCGTTATGTGATATCAACAGTTGCCCCATCTACCAACCCCGCATGACAGGTCCAACAACCAGGGACGATGGAACATTGATTATTCCGGAGCCAAGCCGTGACAAAAATAATAGCAGAGGTTTTTTGTATGAGAACGGGCAGCCGACAAATGCAGCAAACCCGAACGGCGGCGTCGCTTTGGTTACACCAATGTCCAAGAAGCCCATAACGGTTCACGTGGCGCGAAAGCGCGATGGCACCTTTCCGGGCTGCATCGGCACAACGCAGTGGGTCGAGTCCATTATTGCCGTGGATGGCACGCGAACGAAGACCTCGAACACCTTCGATCTGGTGCAGGAGAGTCCCCGTCGTCCGACGTGGAAGTCTGCACCTTTACGCAGCTCGAATGGCGCGGATCTCCGGTTTCCCGACGGCACTCTGCGCTACTGTGAGGACGGCATCGTTCCTCAGGCACTCGGAAAGGTGGCCTTCTTCACGTACGCAATCGACTGGTTCCACGATGGCATAGACAACGACCTGGACGGTGTGGTCGACGATAAGAACGAACGCAACAAGTACACAATTTACAGCACCGGCATTCACCGCGGGCTTTCACAAAGCGGTGTTACGCAAAGCGGAAAAGTTGTCACCATTGAAGTAGTTGTTCAGGCTCAGGATAAAAATATCGAAATCTTTACGCCCGGAGCACTGACGGTGCCTATTGGCCGGCACAAGTGAATTTTATTTCCCGACCGGAGACGATCATGAGACCCCTGGCGCATGCATTGTTTTTTGGATGCGTGCTCGTGAGTGCAGGTACCTTCGCGGGCACGACCGATCCTCAGCCGTTTGTTCAGGATAGTTTTGACGAGCAGCAGAACGGCGTACGCATCTTTTTTGGAGGCAACAACTCCAACTCCGTTGGGCTCGATTACGACATGTTTCCCTACAAGGCGGACGGAACAGTCGACATGTCGCCGGTGGCCGACCCCAGTAGTGTTTACAAGCCAAATCACGTGGATCCCATGCCTACCGCCAATGGGTATTCGTACACGGCTCCAGCAGCGTTATATACCGGTGGTCCCTTGTGGACCTATGAGAAATACAACGGTCTTCAAACGGGAAACGTATGGCAGGTGCAGACAGTAAACGGAGTCCAAAAATGGGCTAAAACGGTCCCAGCGATCACGATTCCCAGCTATACAGCAGGATGGATCAATGGAACATTGGATATACAGAGAACCGGCATTGTGTATGACAAGATGCATACAACTGAACAACTGATGGGAGGCCAGTCGAATAAGGCGTCGGATCCTCGGGCCGAGCTCGACGCACTGATTAATTCAGCGAAAGCTTCAGCTAATTACGAAATACTTACTGGGTTGGGCGGAAACGCGCCACTGAATCTATATGGTTCGCCGGATAGCCCAGTTGTGGTTTGGGCACATGGAACCAAGAACCCCGACGGTACGATCAACGAAGGAAAGCTCTCGCTGACCACCACGGTTGGATGGGGGATTCTAATTGTCGAGGTCGACGACCCCGCGAAAGGCGGACTGGTCTTTGCAGGTACACAGAGCCGCTGGACGGGCCTGGTGATAGTTGTCGCGAACAAGACGCCCAATGGAACAGGTCAGGACGTACTGGATCTTCAGGGTTCCGATCAGGTGAAAATCGTGGGCGGCGCCTACGTTTACATGCGGAACCAGAAACGCACCGGCGAGATACTGCTGACAGACCCGCGTACAAGCGTCGCGAAGCTGGCCGGTAACGGGAGCATCCTTTTCTCAAACAACGCAATCAACATGGCGTTTAGAGCCAAGCCGACATCCGTGGTCGTGCGGTCCTGGCGCAAGCTGGCTGAAAACGAATAGCGACTTTGAGGCGAATATGAGAAATGGGATAATGATCAGCCTGCATGAAAAGCCGCGGGTAAAACGCCGGAAATACGCCCCCGGAGACGGCACTCCCAGGCAGCGCTCCGTTCTTCTCGGCTGCGTGGGCCTCTGCGCTGTCCTCGTTTTTGTCCTGCCAGCCAACCATTCGGATGATGACGCTGCGCCTGACCAGGCAACAACCCCAGTGCCGGCGCGTCCATACCCTAAGCCGCACACACACGTTCAAACCGCGCGGCCGGCAGCTTTGTTTCGCGAAGAAAGCATCGTTGTTCCGCCTTTGCCGCCCATTGAGGACGTAGTGAGAAGCAGTTTCTCTACGCCAGAAGAACTGAACGCCAGAGTTGAAACGCTGTTGAAATACTTTGATCAGTCCGGCGCAGCGGAATACCCGGCGGCCTACAAGGCTCTGCTTTCACACCGCGAAGACCTGATCCGGCGCTTGCCCGGGTTGATTGCAAAACATGAAGGCAACGCTTTGATTTATCTGGCGAAGGCAGCAGCTGAATTGAACGCGAGCAACGCCCTGCCTGCACTCATCAACAGGCTGGGAGACAGTTCGCAAGGCGTGCTTTCCGCCGGCAAAGCACTCGTGGAAGCGATCGATTCATTTTCAGAGCCTGAGGCACGAAAGTTCATCTTGAATGCGATGTCGGGTTCAAACGGTACACCACGGAACGCTCTGTGGCACGCCCTCGGTCCGCGTCTGACCGACGAGCAGCTTGCATTGGCGCTGAAAATCACTGCCAGCGGCGGCCCCGAATGCTTTGATGCTGCCGAAGTGCTGACGCGCTACGCAACTACCTTTGAGCGGTCCAGCGTATTGCGAACTAAGATTCAGGAGCTTCTCGAAGGCAAGAAAGGCGATGCGCGCCTGGCATTAATCCTGGCGGCCGCCGGTATGGATTCAGCGGCTGTAAATTCATGGCTGCAGATTTTTCTGTATGATTCAGACCTGAAAGTCCGGCAAATTGTGGTTCAAGCGCTGGGCCGCTCGCCGGATTACAAACCGATTGTTATTGATCTCATCAAGAGCGATGCAGAGCCGGATCTCCGCAAGGCCGCAGTACGTGTGCTGGGCGCGCACCAGGATGACGCCGTTCTCGCGCTGATGATCGACCTGCTCAACGACGATGCGCTGCAGCGGGAAGCGCACTGCGTCCTAGTCCGGGCCAACAACGCGAAAGATCTCGGCTGGTTTGACTTTGTCTGGAAGGAATGGCTCGCGAGCGGCGGGGCAAGAGCTGCCCTTGCGACCCGCTCAAAAGAAAGCGGAAATTATTAACATTTATCTTTCCGCTTCATCTTCACCAAACGATGCCGGGAAGTCTAAGGACTGGAGCAGATCACGCTCGAGGCTGAAAACGGCTGAACTACTTCGCGTGAAAAACTGAAGCGCATCCAGTTCGTCGCCCCTATCACCGGCGTGCCTCCTTCCTCAAACGTGCCTGCCCTGTGCCCGCTCCTGTGCTGGAGTACGTTGTCGTCGTTACGGATTGGAATGGCTGGCCCATGAAGATGATGCTGACCTTCACAACGCGTGGCACTGCTGTCACCGAAGTGTTAATCATCTGTTCATCCGCAAGCCTGGGGGCATAGATTCCCTTCAGGAAGCGAACCGTGAAGTAGTAGAACTCGCTTCCCTTTTTCGGCATCAGCGCAAAAATGTCGCCTGTTGCGGTTGTCGCGCGGCCACGGCCGTTGAGTGTGAACTGCTTTGTGACTCCGCCGATATCCACAATCACCGTTCTTCCCTCCAGCGAGGCCCGGCTCTTCGGGAGCAATCCACGGGCATAGATCGTGTCTGTTCCCGGGTTGCTGAAATTGAAGTACAGATGCAGTCTTCGGAGCGCAAGACCGCGCGGCACAATCAGTTCGTTCGTGACCGGTGTCGACGCTGCACTGAAAGGATTCGTTCCAACGTTGGCTTCGATTTCGTCCGGCACAAAGTCACCGTCGGAATCGATAAATGAATTGCCGAGCCCGCCGGCGTTCGGGAAACTCAGCGGATCGTTCGGATTGCTGCCGGATGCCGTCTCCATTGCGTTGTCAAATCCGTCGCCGTCACGGTCAAGGTCGGCGTTATCTAGAATGCTATCGCCGTCCAGGTCGCCCGGCAGGCTTGTAATCGGCACATACACCCGCACGCTCACAGAACCGGAAACCTTCGCGCCGTGTGTGTCTGTAACCGTCACACTGACGGTGTATGTTCCCGGCACAGTGAAAGCATGAACCGGATTCTGCTCAGAAGAGCTTGCGCCATCGCCAAAGACCCACGCGTACGTCAAGGCATCGCCGTTGGGATCGCTGGCGCTGATCTGGAATGACGATTTCTGAAGCACCGCAAGGGTCGAAGGTGTCGCTGTCGGGCCAGACAGAATCTTCGGGTCAATATTCGAAACACTGAGCGTGACGCTCGCTTCGTCGTCTTCATTCTTTCCAACGCCGTTGCCAGGCGTCGAATCCGGATCAAATTGAACTGCTTCCGTGATTTCGGCGCTGAAGACAGCCGCACCCGGCAGCTGCACAGTGGTCTGAATGCTCAGGGAACTGGAGCCATTCAGGGCGAGGGCACCGACGGTCCAGACTCCTGTCGAGCTGTCGTAACCGGGCGCGTCCGCAGACTCAAACTTGATCCCGGCGGGAAGTTTTGCGGTTACCACGACTCCGGCAGCATTGTCCTTGCCTTTGTTCGTTACGGTTAGAACAAAGTCAACTTTGTCGTTTGCGTTCGCTGTCAAAGCACTGGCTGTAAGCGTTAGCGAAAGATCGCTTTGTTCCGGCACCAGTTGATAGCTGGCCTGATCGTCTTCCGTAGCGACGCTGTTATTGGGCGTCGAATCTGGATCGTACTGATCGACTGCGGCCACCTGTGCACTACTCGTAATCGCGGCGGGCGCTGTGACCTTCGCGCTGATCGCCAGTGTTGCGGCAGCTCCGGCCGAAATGCTGGCGCGACTCCAGGTTCCAGTCGTGCTGTTGTATTCAGTGGATGGACTGGCGGATACAAACGTCATGCCCGCAGGCAGAGTGGCAGCGACAGCAACATTTGTCGCGGCGTCAGGACCGCCGTTGCTGAGTGTCAGCGTGAGCGTGATGATATCACCGACGTTTGGCGTCTGGGAACTCACTGACGCACTTAGTGAAAGATCGGCAATCTGTGGAACAAGCGTGATACTGGACTGATCGTCCTCAGCGCCATTGCCGTTGTTCGGCGTCGAATCCGGATCGTACTGGTCTTCTGCACTGACTTCGGCGGTCAGTGTCTTCGCGCCGCTGTTCGCAACGGCAGCGGTGATCTGCAGCGTGGTGCTTGCGTTGGCCGCCAGCGTTCCAGCAGTCCACAGTCCATTTGAGCTATTGTACGCCGCAGACGGAGCTGCGCTCACGAACGTCAGGCCTGCCGGCAGCGGCGCGTTTACGAGCACACTTGATGCCGCATCCGGGCCGCTATTGCTGAGCGTGAGTGTGAACGTAACATTATCGCCAACGTTCGGAACAAGCGTACTGGCCGTTAACGTCAGACTGAGATCGGTCTGCTGAGTTGTGATAGTTGAGCTCGCACTATCGTCTTCGGTTCCTCCATTATTGGGCGTAGAATCCGGATCGTACTGGTCGGCCGCGGTAATCTCTGCGGAGTTCGTCTGCGCAACTGGCGAGTTCACCGTGGCCGTTATCTCAAGAGTCGCAGTTGCACCTGACGCGACATTGCCGACCGTCCACATGCCAGTCGTATCGTTGAATGCTGCTGACGGGTTTGCGCTGACGAAGGTGAGGCCAGGTGGCAGCGTATTCTGTACGGCCACGTTGTTTGCGGCGTCCGGCCCCCCATTGCTGACCGTCAGCGTGAAGGTCACATTCGTGTTCAGCAGCGGGTTTGAAACGTCTACGGTCATCGAGAGACTCAGGTCGGCCTGCTGGGGCGTCACGGTGACGCTCGCCAGATCATCTTCCGCAGCCGCCGCGTTATTGGGGGTCGAGTCACTGTCATACTGATCGACATCGGTCACCTCGAACGACGCAGTCATTGCGGGTGCGGTGGCGACCAGAGCACTGATTTGCAAGGATGCGCTGGATGTTGCATTGATGGTGCCGATCGTCCAGAGCCCGGTCGAACTGTTGTAGCTGGCCGCTGGTGAGGCGGAAACGAACGTCAGACCGGCAGGCAGGACGCATGTCGCCTCCACATTTGTGGCCGCGTTAGGTCCGGCGTTCTGAACAGTGAGTGTGAACGTAATCGTGTCGCCCACGTTTGGCGTGGAGAAATCGACACTCATGCTGGAACTCAGGTCGGCAACCTGCGGCGTGACCGTGACGCTGGCAATATCGTCTTCAGCCGCGGCGCCGTTGTTGGGTGTCGAATCCGGATCGTATTGAGCGACGCCCGTGACTTCCGCCGTATTGACTTTGGCGCCGCTGGTCGCGACCGTTGCATTTATCTCGAGCGTCGCCGTGTTGCCGGCGGGCAGATTGGTGATGCTCCACTGGCCATTTGAACTGTTGTAATTGCCTGCGGGGTTGGCCGAGACGAATGTCAGTCCGGCGGGGAGTAGATCGGTAATTACGATGTTGTCGGCAGCGTCTGGACCGGAATTTTGAACTGTTACGGTGAACTTGATCGTATCACCGACGTTCGGAGACGCGTTATCGACACTTACGCTGACATTGAGGTCTGCTTCCTGCGGTGTAAGCGAGGCACTGGCCTGATCGTCTTCAGCGGCGACATTGTTGTTTTCAGTTGAGTCCGAATCGGCCTGATCGACGGCAGATACTTCAGCCACATTTGTTTTTGTCCCGTTGGTGAGCACCAGCGCAGTGATCTGCAGCGAAGCCGAACCGCTCGCGGCAAGTCCGCCGACAGTCCATTGGCCCGTGCCGCTGTTAAATGCAGCTGCGGGATTAGCCGAGACGAACGACATGCCTGCAGGGAGCGTATTATTGACCACGACACTGCTTGCTGCATCGGGCCCGGCATTGTTCAAGGTGAGCGTAAACGTCACATTATCGCCGACGTTCGGGTTTGAAACATTCACTGACATGTTCAGGCTCAAATCGGCGACTTGCGGCGTGAGCGAAGCGCTGGCGCGGTCGTCTTCGGCTGCACCGTTGTTGGGGGTTGAATCCGGATCGTGCTGATCGACAGCAACGACTTCCGCGGTGTTTGTCTTCGTTCCGATGGATGTGACCTGGGCCGTGAGCTGCAGCGTGGCCGAATTGCCGGCGGCGAGTGAGGCTACGGTCCAAACGCCAGTACCTGAGTTGTAATCCGCCGCCGGATTGGCACTGACGAATGATAGCCCCGCGGGCAGCACGTCGCCAACTTGGATATTCGTTGCCGCATCCACTCCGCCGTTCGTCAGGGTCAGCGTAAACGTGACATTATCGCCGACATTCGGCGCCGCGTTACTGACGCTCATCGTCAGGCTGAGGTCGGCACGCTGCGGCGTGATCGTGCTCGCCGCTTTATCGTCTTCATTTGCTCCGTTGTTGGGAGTTGAATCCGAATCGTACTGATCGGCAAAGGTGATTTCAGCGCTGTTCGTCTGCGGATCAGGCGAGGTGACTTTGGCTGTCAGCTGAATCGACGCCGTTCCGCCCGATGCCACAGCGCCCACGGTCCACGTGTTCGTGCCGCTGTTGTAGGCTGCGGCAGGATTGGCGCTGACAAACGATAGCCCTGTCGGGAACGTATTCACAACTGCCACGTTGCTGGCAGCATCCGGGCCTGCATTGCTTACAGTGAGGGTAAAGGTAATGTTCTGATTCAAATTGGGAGCGGCGGAGTCAACAGTCATGCCGAGGCTCAGATCCGAAACTTGCGGCGTGATGCTCTGGTTGGCTAGATCATCCTCGGCTGCGCCGTTATTGGGTGTCGAGTCGGAATCGTATTGATCAGCCGCGGCAACCTCGAAGCTGAGCGTCTTGGTTCCAGACGTTGCGACAACCGTTGTGATCTGAAGGGTGGCGGTCGCAGTCGAATTAATTGTTCCGATGCTCCAGAGCCCGGTGCCGCTGTTGTAGCTTGCCGCGGGATTGGCGGACGAGAAGGTCAAGCCTGCCGGCAGACTGACCGTAGCCGTAACATTCGTCGCTGCATTCGGGCCGCTGTTGAGAACCGTCAACGTAAACGTGATGCTGTTACCGACGTTGGGCGTCGCGTTCGTAACCGTGACGTTCGCGCTGAGATCGGCAACCTGCGGCGTTACTGTCGCGCTGCTGTAATCATCTTCTGCGTTTGCGCCGTTGCCCGGAGTGGAATCAGGGTCGTGCTGAGTGACAGCCGTGACTTCGGCGGCGGCAACCTTTGCGCCGCTGGTCGTTACCTTCGCTGTGACAGTTATCGATGTCGTTTGCGAACTGTTCAGATTTCCGACGCTCCACTGGCCATTGGTGCTGTTGTACGAACCGGAATTGGACGCCACGAACGAGAGCCCGCCAGGCAGTGGCAGAGTCACCACGACTCCGGTTGCATTGTTCGGGCCGGCGTTGGTAACCGACAGCGTAAAGATCACGTTGTCATTCACATTCGGTGTTGCGTTGTCGACAGTCAGGCCGACGCTGAGATCGGCTGTCAACGGGGTAACGGTTGAGCTGGCCT
Organism: Planctomycetota bacterium; assembly: GCA_035628505.1. GTDB lineage: Bacteria > Planctomycetota > SZUA-567 > H5-PLA8 > H5-PLA8 > DASPJR01. The sequence goes on from DASPJR010000149.1 coordinate 23,435, forward strand.
GATCGTCCTCAGCCGCATTGTTGTTGTTTTTCACCGAATCTGAGTCTGCCTGGTCCACGCCGAAAACTTCAGCAGTGTTCGTCTTGGCGCCCGCAGTTGTGACTTTGGCCGTAATAGTGAGTGTTGACGAAGCGCTCGATCCCAGTGCTCCGACGGTCCACATTCCTGTGCCGCTGTTGTAATTGGCGGACGGGTTGGCTGAAACAAAGGAGAGTCCTCCGGGGAGGATGTCACGGACGACCACATTGCTGGCCGCGTCTGGCCCCGCATTGGCAACTGTCAGCGTAAACGTGACGTTGTCATTCACGTTGGGTGCGGCGACGTCGACGCTCATCGAGAGGCTCAGGTCCGCCACCTGCGGCGTAAGGGAAGCGGTGGCCTTGTCGTCTTCGCTGGCGTCATTGTTTGGCGTCGAATCGGTGTCGTATTGGTCGACCACGAAAACTTCCGCCGAATTGGTCTTGGTGCCAGTGGAAGTGACCTGGGCGGTAATCTGCAGAGTTGTGGAGGTGATGCCGAGCGATGCAACCGACCAGATCCCCGTTCCCGAATTAAAGGCGGCTGCCGGATTCGCACTCACAAAGGACATACCCGCCGGCAGTGTGTTCTTGACCTGAATGTTTGTGGCCGTATCCGGGCCGGCATTTGTGAGCGTCAACGTGAAGATCACATTATCGCCAACATTCGGCGTGGCGTTGTTAACGCTCATTCCCAGGCTCAGATCGGCAGACTGAGGCGTGATGGCGACGCTGCCGTAATCGTCTTCACCATTTGAAGTGCCATTGGCCGGGGTCGAGTCGCTATCGAACTGGTCGGCGGCGGTGATTTCGGCCGTGTTCGTTTTTGCTCCGAGAGTGGTGGCACGCGCGGTAATCTGCAGCGTGCGCGGCGCTCCAACGTTCACCGTTCCGGCAGACCACACGCCGGTCGCACTGTTGTACTCAATGGCCGGACTGGCCGAAACAAAGCTGACGCCGGCCGGCAGCAGATCATTCACTACAACGCCTGTGGCATTGCTTGGCCCATCATTGGTAATCGTTACCGAGTAAATGAAGTTTTCATTGATGTTCGGCGTGGCATTGCTGGTAGTAACACCAAGACTGAGGTCGGCAATTCTCGGTGTCACCGTGATGCTGGCACGGTCGTCTTCAGCATTGCCTACCCCGTTGTTGGGCGTGGAATCCGGATCGTATTCCACATGCGCGGTGATCTGCGCAGTCGTGGTTTTTGCTGCTGATGTGTCTACTCGAGCGGTAATCTGCAGCGACTTCGTGCCGCTCGCCGCTACGGACGATCCCAGCGTCCACACGCCGGTACCCGTGTTGTATTCAGCAGCCGGATTAACGGATTGAATCGTCAGTCCCGCAGGAAGATTGTGCTGCACGACAACACCGGTTGCTGTATCGGGTCCGGCGTTGGAGACGGTAAGCGTATATACAATGTTCTGAAGCTTATTCGGCGTGGCATTATCAACTGCGAGAGACAATGACAGATCGGCTTCGGCGGGCCGCACGTTCATGCTGGCCTGATCGTCTTCACTTGCAAGACCGTTGCCGGGCGTCGAATCGGGGTCGTCCTGCAGCATGCTGGTCAATTCGGCCGTGTTCGTCTTTGTGCCCAGCGTCGCCATCGTGCAGGTGATCTGCAGCGTCGCGCTGGCGCCGCTGGCAATCGTGCCCGCCGACCACGCTCCAGTCGTGGAATTGTACGTGCCGGCGAGGGTTGAATGCGAAACATACGTCAGGCCCGCCGGTAACAGATCGGTGACCACGACCTGGTACGCCGGACTGGGTCCTGCGTTCGCCGCGGTGATCGTGAAGACCATGTTCGTTCCGAGAACCGGTGTGGAGTCGTCGGCGCTCATCGTCACACTGATGTCGGCCTTGAGCGGAGTGATCGTCTGGCTGCCGCGGTCGTCTTCTGCGTTTGCAGTCCCATTATTCTTGATTGAATCCGGATCGTACTGATCGGCATCCGAGACCTGGACCGAGTTCACCTTCACACCTTTGTTGTCGACTTTGGCAGTGATCTGCATCGTCGCGCTGCTTCCGCTGTTCACGGTCGGAACGGTCCAGATTCCGGTCGCACTGTTGAACTGTGCCGCAGGGTTGGCGGAGACAAACGACAGTCCCGCCGGGAGAATGTCCTCCACCTTTACACCCGTGGCCGGGCCTGGGCCTGCATTGGAGAGCGTGAGCGTAAAAACAACATTGTCGAGAATAATGGGCGTGGCGTTGTCGACAGTGATACCCAGCGACAAATCGGCAGGGCGGCTGAAGCCGAAATCAATGGTCATGTTGGTGTTGAAGTTGTCACCATCGTTGGTGGGCTCGGTTCCGGCATTCAATGTGACGGCGCCTGAAACGACGCCCAGTCCCGCCACCGGCCGCCCGCTATCATTATTATCCACATCGTCATCAGGATCAGTTTCGACGCCTGGATCGAGCACAGTCGAGCGGAAGGTGCTGCTGATGTACGTATTGAGCGGATTGCCGGCATTAAAATTACTTTGCGGAATCTGAACGATATAGGTGCCGGAAAAAAGGAAGTCAAAACGGTAGAAGCCGCTGGCGTCCGTCGTCGTCGTTCCGATCAGCGTATCAGTCCCTGTTTCAAGCGTTCCGTTGCCGTTCACGTCCTGGTACAGGTTCACACTTACGCCGGCAATGCCCAGCTCGCCGGCATCCAACAGACCATTGTTATTGATGTCGTTGAACACACGGTTGCCCAGGCCGCAGACCGGAAGCCGTGCCGTGTAGACATCCCAGAGGCTGTTCTTGTCGTCGGGAACCAGGTCGGTCGCGCGACTGATAAAGACACATGTTTCACCATTCGTACTGAGCTGCACCACATCGGAAGGACCATTCGCTGTCGTGGTACCATTAGAGGTGCTGTGGCTACAGAGAATCATCGTGTTTGTGGCGGTGTTATAGAGGAAGATGTCATCGGTGAGAGCCAGGTCGGTTTGTCCCGGGACGAGATTAGTTGACTGCGAACGCAGCACGACATAAGAGCCGTCGTCGGCAATGGCTGGTGCGAGGTTCACACTGTCTGCGTCTCCAGTGGTCGTGGCTGAACCGGGAATGTGGCTGATCAGCCTGTTGGTATTGGTGGTCCTATCCCACAGGTACACGTCCTCTTTGGCATTAGTATCCGTAATGCCACTAACAAGGTCTGTCGCATAGGTGTTGTAAAGCACATACCGGCCGTCATTCGTGATGAAGCCGAAGCGTGAATCATTGTTGCTGACTGTATTGGTACCGCTGGCGGCGTGGCTGATCAGGGTGAAGCTCTCGGTCGCCTTGCTGTACAGGTACATGCGCCGGCGGCCGCCAGAGCCATCGCCCGTGTAGTCATGCAGGAGATCCAGTGCCACAAACACTCCGTTCACGCTGGAGCTGATCGACATATTCGTAGGCGCAGCACTATTCCCGTGCGTTTTCAAGGGGTCGCCGGGGGCATGGTTCACAACACTGATGCTGCCGTCTGTGCGTTTCCACAGGAATACGTCAGGACCGCCGTTGACGTCGCCGTTGGGAGCGATGTTCGAACCGGATGAAAGGAAGACGACCCAGTCGCCATCGTCGCTTAGCGCGAAATTCTGGCTCAGCCCGTTTGATGCCTGCAGGTTGTTTCCTGCCGCGTGGCTGATGAGCTGGCTGGTGTCATTCACGCGGTCATACAGGAAAATATCCTGCAGGCCTGCGTTGTCGACGAAGCCGGTAATCAGGTCCGCTGCAAAACTGCGGAACACAACATAGCGGCCGTTTCCGCTGATCGCGCAACGGCTGATCGACGTGTTGTTGCCCGTCTGTGCCGGCGCTCCAACTTTGTGGCTGACTATCTTTGTCGTGTTCGTCGCGCGCTCCCACAGGAAAATGTCCTGGCCGCTGTTGCTGTCAACCTGGCCGGTCACCAGATTCGTTGCATTGCTTTCGAAGACCACGTAGCTTCCATCACGGCTGATCACGGGGTAATCCGACGTGCCGTTCGCGGTTGTGGTCGTTGAACTGGCCGCATGGCTCACGAGTGTGGTCGTGCGTGCGACGCGGTCGTAGAGGAATACGTCCTGACCGCCGTTTGAATCGACCTGCCCGGCGATGACACCAGTACTGCTGCTCAAGTAAACGATATAGCGGCCGTCCCCGCTGACGCCGGCCACAGTGGTGCTGCCTGATCCCGATCCGGCCGCCAGGTTCAGCGCTCCGGCGGCGTTCGTGCAGAGCGCGTTTGTGTTGGCGGCAATGTCATGAACGAAAAGATCGTTCTGCCCGTTGGCGTCAGGCGCGTTTGTGATGTTCGGTGCCGTGCTTGTGAAATAGGCATAAGTGCCGTTGAAATTAATTGAGACGTCTCCGCCATTTCCGTTTGCTGTTGTCGTAGACGAGCCATTGGCGCGGGACAGGATCCGGCTGGTGCCCGCTGTGGTGTCATACAGAAAAACGTCCTCTGCATTGTTAGTGTCGGACTGTCCAGAAACCAGATTAGTCTGCGGACTTGAATAGATCAGGTATTTGCCTGTGCCGTCCAGCTTCAACTTTACCTTAGTCGGGAAGCCTTTGGCGCCCGCGCCAGATTCCACTGTTGTCCCCGCCTTGCGCGTCACCATGGTTACACTGGCATCGGAGCGCTTGTAAATGAACACGTCACTTGTTCTCATTGTGCCGTCATTGGGATCGACCTGGCCTGACAGAAGATCCGTCGACCAACTCCGGAACGCGACGTAGCTTCCGTCGCCGCTGATAGCCGCATCCTCACATGCGTCGTTGCCGGTCGTGGTCACTGAACCAAAGGCATGGCTGCAGAGAACGGTCGTGTCAGTCGCAACCGTATACAGGTAGATATCTGTAGGAGGCGTAAAAACCGTTGACGAACGTCCAGCTGGCTGCGTGAGCGCGCTTGTCAGAAGGTTTGTCGCATCCGACATATAGGCGATGAAACTGGCATCTGGGGTCATGCAGGCGAATGCGGAACCTCCATTGGCAGTCGTTGTGGCGCTGCCATTCGCATGACTGATCAGCTTGTTAGTGTTCGTCGTGCGGTCCCAAAGGAAAATGTCGTCGTCAGCATTCGTGTCGCTTTGACCCGCGACCAGATTGGTGCTTCGGGACATGTACAGAACATAACGACCATCATTACTAATGCGCGGCGCCTGGCAGCGTCCTGATCCGGCGGTGGTGTTGGCACCGGCGGCGTGGCTAACCAGCGTGAGTGTGCCGGTCGAACGCGTGAAAAGGATGATGTCATCGACAGCGTTGGTGTCCGTAAAGCCCAGATCTGAAGAGGTTGTTCCGAAGACGGCGTAATTACCGTCGGCACTCATCGCCAGGCGCTGGCCGCTAGTTCCGTTTCCCGCAGTCGTCGCACTCACCGTGGAGCGGCTCATCAGTGTGATATTGCCCGTGGATCGTTCCCACAGGAAGAAGTCATAGGTGTTGTTTGTATCGACCTGGCCGGTCACGAGATCGGTAGCCCGGCTGCGGAAGGCCACGTAATTTCCATCATCACTGACGCTCGGTTCGTCCGAGTCGTGGTTGGCAGACGTTACATTGGAACCTGCCGCATGGCTCACCAGCGTCCAGGTGTTATTCTGACGATCGTAGATAAAGATGTCGCGCCCAATTCCGGACGTGGGCGCATTCACCTGGCCGGCCATCAAGTCTGTCGCGGTACTCGCGACGACGGTGAAACGTCCGTCGGTGGATGTCTTTCGTCCCTCATCATAGGGTGAATTCTCACCGGTTGTGTCACCGGATGCCGCGCCGCCGGCATTCGAGGGATCAATGCGTGAGATCAGTTCCACATCAGCTGCAGCATGCACAAAACCAGCGCAGCAAAGAACTGCCCCGCACACAACAGTTATCAAATTTTTCATGTTGGTATCTCCGCCTGCAACGCGACAATTTCCCCGTTTGACACGGGTACGGAATTCAATTCAATTCTCGCAAAGTGCAGAATTGATGATTACCAAAACGAAAGAGAGTTCAATAATAAACATGGACTTAATCGACAAAAATTCTCAATTATCAGACAAAATTCCAATTGCACTGGTGCAATACATATAAAATTGCGTGTTTCATCGATGTGCCCAATTTTCAGCCCCAGATCTCGCGCAAAGCTTTGAGCAGTTTTCGAAGCGCGAGACTTTCCTCCATGCCGGAGCGGAAGAGCAGGCCGAATGGCAGCGCGCCGCCTTTCAGCCTGCTTGAAACGTCGAAGCTGATTGTGTTCGGCTCTCGCGGCAGCGTGGATCGCTGCGAACTCTTGCTGCCGGAGCGCAGGAACGGAATGAACGCGGGGGCCAGACCTGTGCGCACGAACGCGCGCATCGTCTGCGAAAAAGTAACTTCCACGGCAATGATGAGCTTGCGGCCGGACTCCTTGAAGAGGCGTTCCGTAAGCTGCCGGCTCGGGGAATTCGGCTCGTAGACGATCAGCGGATATTTTGCGACCTCCGTAAATGATGGATTGTCCAGCTTCGCCAGCGGGTGCCCCGCCGGCACCAGCAGCGCCGCGCCAATCTGCCCGAGCGGTTCCCAGCGCAGCCCCTGCGGACGCTCCATCAGGTGCAGCAATCCCGCGTCGGCTTCGCCGGTCAGCACCGCTTGAATGACATCCCGCGTCGCACGCTCATGCATGCGCAACTGAATGTGCGGATTCTGGACCTTCAGCTTCAGCAGCGCCGGTGGCAGCGCCTCCATCGCCAGAAACTGATCGGCTGCGAGCACCAGCGGTTCGGACGACGCGGACGTCAGACGTTCCATGACTTTTGGGAGACCATCGAAAAAAGGCGCGATAAAGTTGAACAGCTCGCGGCCTTCGGGCGTAAGTTCCGTACGCCGCGGCCCCGCCTGCCGGACCAGCAGCACGCCCAGATCCTCCTGCAGGCCTTTCACCTGCTGGTAAACGGCCGGCTGCCCAATTGGATACGAAAACTGCTGGGCCGCTTTCGTGTAATTGCCGTAGCGGGCAACGTTGAAAAATCCTTCGAGCTGATGCATGCGGATGCCCGGCATAAGCAGGTTCCTCCTATTAACGTGAGTAATAGCATAATTATTTACCATCGATTTTGAAAAGTGAAATGCCGTTTTATGATTCCTTTGGGTTAGCGGTCTCAGCCGCGGGAGGGAATCGATATGAGCAGTCGCCGCGTCGTCGAGGAGGCGCCTACACGCTCACTCGCCGAACGACTTTTCACACCCGAGAACGTGCGCATCCTGCAGAGTCTCGGGATTGGCATTATCTTCATCTCAGCCATTGCACTGGTAAGAAACCAGATCTGGGCAGGCGCCAATAACCTGGAGCGTTTGGGCATTCTCCTGGGCGGCACGCTGGGCTGTTATGCGCTGGGGGCGGCGCTTCACCGCTGGACATCGCTGCGCATCACCAGCCTGGCACTTCTAATTCTCGCTGAGCTGGCCCTGATTTTAAACAGTTACGCCGTTCTCCTGCCGGACTCAGGCCAGCACGCGCTTTACCCGTATTCCGCGGCCTCGTTGTGGACCGCGACGTTCCTGCTCTTCACGGCCATTTCGCACTGGCACGCGCGCACAATCAAGGAAGCACTTTTTGACGCGTTCACCGTCTTCGGTGGATTCGCCGCCTGGGGCGCGGCGGCCTTGTGGCTCAACATGGATTGGCTGCTGCTGCCCGCGGCCTTTGTACCAGCGCTGGTGCTGTGCCGAGTCGCCGCCGCGAGGCACGCTCCGTCCGAGGAAGGCTTCAACCGCTGGAGCCTGGCATGGTGGCTGAAGCACGCCTGGGCGTACGGGTCTGTGCTGCTCGCCGTGACGATGCAGATCGCAGCGGTGATAGCGTCGCTGCGGGTCGATCCTCAAGGAGGAAATGAATTGGCTGCGCAGTTTCCGGCACATGCCGCGGGAATGGCGCTGCTGGCGATCCTGTGCCTGGTGCCGGAGCGCGCTCAAAAAGCTGGGCGGCTGCTTGCGCATGTTGGCAGTGCGCTGCTGGTGCTGCTTCCACTCCTGGCCGGGCTGGCGTGGGGCTGGACTCAGGCAGAAATGCTGCTCGCGCTGGCGCTTACCGGCGCGGCCGGGGTGCTGCTGAAAGCAGGGGTGAATCTGGCAGGCGAGCGCGCAACTTGCGTCTCGCCGGACCGTGCGAACAGCTTTGCGGCAAGCACGGCGGTGCTCGAAGACTGGGGTGAAGTCGCGGTGTCTGTCGCGTCGCTGGCTACTCTACTGAGCACATGCACGCAGCCGCTGAGCGTGGTGCCGCCGCTGATCGCGGTGCTGGTCTCAAGTATTGGAACACTGTCCGGACGCAAGCTGGCGCCGTGGCTCGCGGCAGCACATGCCATCGTGCTGGGCGTGAGCGCCCGGGAAGCCTTTAACTGGGCGCCGACGATGCTGCCGCTGCTTTGGATCGGTGCCGCGGGTTTGCTTTATTTGTGCTGCCGGCTGGCCACCCGCGTCACCAGCGCAGAATCGCGCGCGGATTCTTCAGACGTCGCATTCCCGGCACATGGCCTGGCGATGATGGCAGCCAGCGTCCTGCTGTTCCACTCCCTGAATGGTACGGGCTGCTACACCGCCAGCTGGTGGCTGCTCGTCGCTTACGCACTGGGCGTGGCGGTGCTGCAGAAGAGCGCTCCGTTCCGGCACATCGCGCTAGTGCTTACGGCCCCGGCCTTGGGATTCACGCTAAAGAACGCCGGCATTCCAGCGAATGCAGCGGGACCGTATCTGTGTTTACTGGCGACCGGCGCGTTCGGCATCGAAGCTCTGGCGTGGCGGCGTGCGAAAGTCATCTCTGCAGGCGGCCTCTGGAGCATCGGGTTTATCGCTGCCCATGCGCTGCTGCATGTGCTGCTGGCCTGGGCGGCGGGTGCGCACGCCACGGTGGCGCTCTGCTGTGGATTGCTGGCGGCACTTTTGATCGCGATCTCTATCGTGATGCGTAAGAGCAGGCTGCTCGGCGCACTGACTGTAGAAATTGCGGCACTTGGGCTTGTGGCGTGCGCGGGCTTCAACATCCAGGCGCATCTCGGCTATGCGGATTTGTTCTGGCCGGCCGGAATGATGCTGGTGAGCGCAGCGGTGCTGGTGGCGGCAACGCTGGCGGAGTTCGTCGGCACTCGCCTGGTTAAGCTGAATTCCGCGGAAGTAGTCGATAGTGCGGTGCCGTTCCGCGTCGCGGGTGAACGCGTCGTGCTGGTGCTGTCGACACTTAGTTTTGCCAGCCTGATTTATCTGCACGCTCGCGGATGGGCCGTGCGCGAACTCATTATGCTGGGCACGGCCGGATCCGTGTTGCCGCTCTATCTAAGCGCCCGATATCAGGCGCGTCGCGATGCGGCCAGACTTGGCCCTGCCGCCATACTGGCGGATATTCTGACGTTCGGCTTTCTGTCTCTGGCGGGCCTGGCCGCGTTGCAAACGGGTTTCTGGCGGCTGAATTGCAGCCCTGTGCTGAAACAGACGTGCGCGCTTTACTTCGGCGCATGCGGCATCTTCTCCGTGCTCAGCGGTGTGCTTGTGGGCGCTGCGCTTGCGCCTGTCGGGATTACGCTGTCTTTGCTGGGCTTGCTGGGCTCCGCGTATGGCGCGTGGCCGATTCCGGTCGAATCGTTTGGCGTGAGTGTCGCGATACTGGCACTCAGCTTGAGCCTGTTCGGACGCTGGTCGGCAACCACGCAGCGGTTTACCCGCATGAGCATGGCCGCAAATACATGCGCGCTGGGAACGTTTGTTCTTTCCGCGGCGGTAATGCTTAACGGGCTCTTCCTGTGGCCTTCTGGAAATATCTCCCTGTACGGCGTTGCGGGCTGGCTCGTGCTCACGGTCACCGCGGCGCTGTACGCGCTGCAGCGGCGTTCAGCTCTGGCGGGAACGGCGGCGAGCGCGTGCGCGGCGCTGGCGGCATGCGCGGCTCTGCGCTGGGCGGGGGTGGCGTGGCTGCAGTTCGGCCCTGGTTTGGGCTGCATTGCTCTTTCGGTGCTGCTGCTGCGACAGGCAGCACGGATGCGCGAACACACTAGCGTGGAAGCGTTTCCGCGGCGGCTGCAGAACGGCCTGCTGGGTCTGGCGGGTGCGTTCGCGTTCGCCGCCTTCGGAGTTGGCCTGGTCGGAGCGTTCTTCGGGTACCAGGGCAGTTTTGCCGTCACGCTGTTGGAACTGGCACTGGGTGCGGCGATGCTCAGCGTCGTTGCGCGCCACGAGAACTTGCGTTGGCCGCCGGCCCTGCCAATGGAGGTGTTGAGCTGGCTGCTGCTGGGCGGCAGCGTGTTCACCGCGGCCGATGTGTACCCGATTGAACTTACCGGAGCACTCCCGGCGCTGCTGGGCGCAATTTTCCTGGTGCTTGGGATGGCGGCGGAATCCGTAGCGGGTGCGATGCTCGGCGCCGAGAAGCACTCCCCCACCCCCACGCCGTTCCTCGAGACGCGGTTCGGCGCGGCGGCGGTTCTGGCGGTTTTTGGAATTGTTAAGTCGTTCGTGCAGCAGCACGCGATTGAGCCCGCGATCGTGCTGCAATGGCAGAGCCTGTTCAGTGCCTCGCTGCTGGCAATTTTCATGAGCATGGCGCGCTCATCCAATGACGCACGCTGGACGGGGTGGATCCGCGTCGTTGCCTCTGCAGCGGGCTTCGTGGTGCTGCTGCCGGCGTCGTATCTGTGCTTCCTTAAATCCATGTCGACGGGCAGTTCGTTCGGGGCCCTTTGGTTCATGCTGCTGTTGCCAGTGCTCTGGGCGGCGGCGCACGTCCTCGATCGAGAAAAGCTGAGCGTGCAGAGCGCCATGGCGAAGCTCGCCGTGGCATTGGTGAATGCGGGCGCGCTGACGCTCGCATTCACGAACAACGCTGATCATCTCCCGATCGTACCGGCCCTTGTGCTCGCTCTGATCGCCATGCAGGCAGCGTTCGCGCGGCGCCTGAGCGAGCGGCCGGAGTTCACACAGGTAGCGGGCCTTGCGGCGACGGCCGCGGTGCTGTTTGGTGTGCGGCAACTCATCGGTTACGGCCTTGACCTGACACCGTGGTTTGGCGAGATGCCGCTGCTGGGGTTGCTTGGCGTGGGGCTGCTCGGTGCGGGCGCGTACTGGCGCGTCGACGAAGATCCGCGCGGGCGCAGTGTGCTGGGGCTGCTTGGCGCAACGCTGACTCTGATCGCCCTGGCATTCAGCGCGCAGCAGTGGCTGCTATCAGGTGCGGACGTGCGCAGCATGCCGGGAATCGATGTGCTGCGCCGAGACGCTTTCACCGTGTGTGTGCTGCTGGTGTCTGCCACGGCGATGGGCGCGCGCTACTGGCTCGACTTTGCGGCCGGCGGGGTTGTGGCGCCAGTGTGCGCGATGGCGGGATACCTCCTGTTTGTATTCCGCGCACCGATTCACGAGTGGGAATGGATCACCTTGCCGGTCGCCGCGTTCCTGTTCCTGTGGGCACGCGAGCAGGCACTTCAGGAAAGCGAAAACGAGCGGCCGAGTGCAGGAACGAACGTGCTGCTGGGCCTGGCCAGTGCGGCGGCATTGATTCCCTCATTTGTGCAGGCTGTGCCGTATGAACCAGGCGCGCTCTACCACGTGCTGCTGCTTTTCCTCACGGGAATGGCGCTGGTCCTCGGCGCCATGGCCACCCGGCGGAAGATCCCACTGCTTTCCGCGAGCGGCACGATTTTGCTGCTCACAATTGTGAAAGCCATTCAGTGGGCGTCGCTGCGTCAGGAGCTGTTGCTGCCGTTCATTGGGATCATCGTCGGCTTTGGTGTGCTGGGGCTGGGAACGTTGTTCGAAGCGCGGATGAACCGCGCGATCCGCAATGCCGTCGATCTGGCGAAGGCCGAGGCGCGGATGTTCTGGATTTCATGGCAATAAATAAGGAGGGGGCGACATGAGCACAAAAACACTGCCGATTATTGATGTGCACACACATCTGGCCGGACTGGGACATGGCGATACGCGCTGCTTTATCTCCGAAAAAAAGTTCAACAGCGCGCTGTACCGCCTGATGCGCTACAAGCTCGGTGTTTATAATGCGCACAAAGAAAATCGCCTTGACCAGGCTTACCTGGAACGGCTGGATCAGGACGTTGCATGCGCAATCGAGAGTCACGCTCTGCATGCGGTTGTCGTCTTCGCGCATGAGCGGATCTACAGCGATACTGGAGAATTGCAGCGCTCAGGGCAGGAGCTATATGTGCCCAACGAATACGCGTTTGCCTGCTGCGAGCGGCAGGAGATGCGGGGCCGTTTCCTGCCGGCAATGTCCGTGCATCCATACCGCGCAGACGCGATCGACGAGACGGAAAAGTGGATCGAACGCGGCGCGGTCGCGATGAAGTGGCTGCCGAATTCGCAGAACATGAACCCATCCGATCCGCGCTGCCTTAGAATCTACGACCTGCTTGCGCGGCACGACATTCCGCTGATCGCGCACACGGGAGGCGAGCACACCGTCTCGATCTTGCGCGCGGAGCTCGGGGATCCGGCGCTGCTGCGGCCGGCGCTGGATCGCGGCGTGAAAGTCATTGTGGCACACTGTGGAACCAAAAGCGGACTATTCGACACCAATTGGCTTCCGCGTTTCTGCGAACTGGCACGCGCCTATCCCAACTGCTGGGGAGATACTTCCGCGTTCTGCACGCCCGGCCGCACCCGCTGGATGACGCGCATTCTGCGCGAAAGCGATGTCGTCGAAAAACTCATTCATGGCAGCGATTACCCCGTGCCTCCCGCAGCATGGACGTCCCTGTTTAAGCTCGGATGGCGGCGGACGTGTTCGCTTCAGCGGACGTGGAGTTTCCTCGAGCGCGACATCGCGATCAAACGTGAGTACGGCTTTCCCGAGCGAGTCTTTACGAATGCGGCGCGGGTTCTGCCCGCTTCAGCATTGCAGCGCTGGGGCGTTGCCTGCTAGTATGCTGGCCTATCAGTACCGCACGTATCCGCTTTTAAAGGAACCGTTATGGCCCTGGCCCGCTGGATTGGCGCTCGCGCCCGATACCTGGTACGACGCCTGGTCCGGTTCTATTACCCGCAGATCGAGGTCACGGACGCAGAGCGCGTCCCGGCGAGCGGCCCGGTGCTCTTCGTGGCCAATCATCCCAATTCGCTGATCGATCCGGTCATCATCGGCATTGTCGCTAAGCGGCCGGTGCGCTTCCTTGCTAAGGCACCGCTGTTCGATGTGCCCGTTCTCGGCCGGCTCATGCGGGCACTCGGAATGGTTCCCGCGTATCGCGCCAGCGACGATCCTGCGCAGCTCTCGCGCAACACCGAGTCCCTTGGTGCCGGAGCGGAGATCCTTACTGCCGGCGACGCGCTGGGCCTCTTCCCTGAAGGAAAGACGCACGACGCGGCGAAAGTTGAAATGATTCGTTCGGGCGCGGCCCGCATCGCCATGCAGGCGCTCGAGAAAGGCGCAAGCACGCTCAAGGTCGTGCCGCTCGGAATTAATTACGAACGCAAAGAGGACGCGCGCACGGCTGTGTGGGTACGTGTCGGCGAGCCCATCGATGTCGCGAAGTTGCTGGAAAGCGCGGGTGACGCGAGCAAAGCCACGCGGCGTCTAACCGCCGAGATCGACCGCCAGCTCAAAGCGCTCGTCGTTCACTTGAACGACGACAAGCTTGAGCCGCTTGTCGCCGAACTGGAGATTCTCTTTCCAGCGCGAGGCGCTCTCGCCCGGCAGACCGCCGCGCCGCTGCGCCAGCGCAAACGCATTGCTGACGCAATGAATTACTTCATGGAGCACGACCGGGCGCGTGCAGAAGAACTGCTCACGCGGCTCACGGCGCACCGTGAGCGGCTTGCGCTGAGCGGGTTGAGTATGCACTTGCCCGTCATGCGTCAGCGCCGTCGGCAGCTGTTCTTCAAGATGGCCACCGATCTGCTCTGGCTGATCGCGTTCTTTGTTCCCGCGCTTATTGGCACCATTCATCACCTGCTGCCGTTCCTGTTGATCCGCTTGATTACGCCGCGCGTGCAGACTCCAGGGCGCTCCAGCATTTCGCTGTCACGGTTGCTGCTGGGTCTGCCGCTTTACGGAGCTGCATATGCGGGCGCCTTCTGGTTCATGTGGCACTTTGAATTTCGTCCGTGGGCAATGTGTGCGTGGCTCATTCTTATGCCCATGGCCGGCCTCGTCGCATTGGAGTACTGGTCGCGTGCTCGCGGAGCCGCGTCCGTCTGGTGGCAGCAATTCCGTCTCGTGCTGCAGCGCGAGAACCTCCGCGCTCTTCGTCTCGAGCAGGAAGCGCTTGAGCAGCAGCTGCAGGACCTTGCTGCGGCCTACCAGAAGATCGTACCGGTCGAGGATGGTCCAGAACGCAGCCGTCGCCGTGATTCTGTTTTCAGCCGCCGCACACTGCGGTGGGCGACCTCATCACTGGCGTGCTTTGGAGTACTGTGGGCGGTGCTGCAGCTTCGTGAAAAGCCCATCGCCGAACTCGCTGCACCCGCCCCCGTTCTAACGGCACTGTCGTCCGGCGAACTGGCCACGTCCATCAAGGCGGACGAAAAAGCCCTGACCGATGTCATTGCCGGGCTCATTGAGCTGGAGTCTCGCGCGCTGCAGATCCGCGAAGAGTTCGCGAGCGGCAAGCGCAGTTACTACTCACAGGCTGACAACGACATCGTCCGCCAGAGTCTGCTGACATTCCTTAATTACCGCGCGGCACTCTTCCGGATTGTCTGGAAGTACCAGAACCATGCGCAGGTTTCCGATGCGCCTTTGCGGTCGCGCGCGTTTCTATGCAATTACGCGGCAGCCGCAGTGCTTCACGAAGCGGCGCTGAAATTTATCTCGCAGTACTCTGCCGAGGAGCACGTTCGCAAGCTCAACGAAGCCGAGCCCAACTGCGGCATTCCGCCAAAAGTCTACGATACCGTCCGCCATAATATGATCCGCTTCGAAACTGAAGCGCTGCTCAAGGGAGCACATGCGAATTATCTGGCCCGGCGCGCTGAATTTGAAACGCTTGGCCTGCTGAAAGAGGAGCCACACGCCGGCTTTCACGCCGCAATCCTGCGTTCGCGGCAGACGGCCGAGACGCTTGGGCCGAACATCTGGAAAGAAAAAGCCGTGATCTCGCTGGACGCCACGCGCCAGACAGGAAAAGGCGCCGCTTACCAGATGCAGTCGCTCGTCGCCGCGTGGATCGGCGACACGAAAATCCGTGCCCCCCGCGGCGGACAAACATTGATCGGCGATCAACGCGCCGCCGAGCTGCGCAAGATGCTCAAGCCCGGGGATATCCTCCTCGAGCGGCGCAACTGGTTTCTTTCGAATGCGTTTCTGCCTGGCTACTGGCCGCACGCCGCGTTGTACGTCGGCACGCCTGAAGAGCTCGCCTCAATGGGGCTCGACAAAGATCCGCGTCTGGCGCGGCACTGGTCGCGATTTGCCGAAAAGGACGAGCATGGCCATCCGCATGTCATTGTGGAAGCGCTCAGCGAAGGCGTTGTTTTTGCCAGCCTCGAGCATTCCATTGGCGGTGGCGATTCAGTCGCCGTGCTGCGCCCGCGGCTTTCGGATGAGCAGATCCGCGAAGCAATCTGCCGCGGCTTTTCGCATGCGGGTAAGCCGTACGACTTTGAATTCGACTTCTTCAGCACCGACAAGATTGTCTGCACCGAACTGGTGTTCCGCGCCTACGACGGTGCCATTCAATTCCCGCTTGTTGATGTGCTTGGGCGCAAGACGCTGCCTGCCGTCGAGATCGTGCGTAAGTTTGCGGTCGAGCACGGTCGATCGAACGCGCAATTGGAATTAGTGCTGTTCCTGGATGGTGAAGAATCCAGCGGTCAGGCGGTGGCACGCGATGTTGAAGCGTTCAAAGCCACGCTGCACCGGCCGGGGATGACGTGGCTGCAGGGTCTAGTGCCGGATGGGAAGTGAGTAGAGAGCGGGATAACCTGTGCCGTAGAAGACACGATTGTCTTCTGCGAGAGACATCTACAGTCGCGAGCGTATCGATCTAGCCGTCTGCTATTTACAGTAAATAATAAGTTACTCTGCTTCAGAATAACGTATACTTTTTTTGCCCTGACTTTTACTTTATGGAGCCGCCTTATGCGATCAGACGCTTTGCCCCGCGTTTCTGGCGGGCTGATTCTGCTGTGTATTGGCGATGATTGCCTGGCTCTTGAGCGAGGCACCGGCGAAACCGCGACAAGCGTACACTCCGCCCGCTCGCGTCGACTCAAGCGCGGAAGCACTTCTTGCCGCGTATTATCCGGCGCCTCCTGTCTCCGCAAATGGGTTGCAGAAATATCAGCCAATCACCGCCACGCGTGAAGGCTTCGAGCCGCCCGCGGATATGCAGAAGCTGATCGATAAGCCCGGCAGCCGCTGGAAGAACCCAGCCAAAGCCGTGCAGCCTATCTTTCCCAGGAACTTCGCCGGTCCCGTGCGCGTGCGCTGCAGCGTCGCGGACGTTTCAGCCGTGCCCGTGAATGCGAACCTTCAAAGCTGCGGAGAGATCGCCTCTGACGGCAGCCTCATCTATCGAAATGCATTCGGCCCCGGCATCGATGTGGCGTACCGCTGCGAAGCGATCAAGACCGAAGAGTTCATCATTTTACGGGATGTGACGAGTGATGGATGGCGAGTAACGGGGAACGGCGACGACCGCGCGGTGCAGTCCCCCGTCACCCGTCACGCGTCACCCGTCACATTTTCCTGGGACCTACATGCAAACGGTTTAAAGCCCCGCCTGACCCCCGGCCACACGATCGAGTTCTGCGACGCGCAAGGCGTCCCGCGGCTGCGCATCAACGCGCCGGAGGGCAAAGACGCCGATGGAAAACTTTTACGAGGCGGCGAGCAGCTCAAGCTCTCGCTCGCCGGCGATCGGCTGACGCTCGCGTGCGATCTGAAGGACGCGAAGCTGCCCGTGGTGATCGATCCGAGTTGGAGCACGACGGGGGCGATGGCTGAAGCGCGCCATTGGCATGTTTCATCATTGTTGAATAACGGAAAAGTCCTCATTTCAGCCGGAGTGCCGGGATACACCTCATGTGAGCTATTTAATCCGGTTACAGCGACCTTCTCAACTACGGGTTCTTTAAACACTCGCCGCGAGCGGCACACAGCAACGGTCTTGAACAACGGCGCCGTCCTCGTCGTAGGAGGAAATAATGATCAAATAGGCTCAGTTGCGGCTTGCGAACTCTACGATCCTTCGAGCGGCCAATGGAGTACTACCGGATCGTTGCAGGCAGCACGCGTGGGTCACACAGCTTCAGTACTCCCTAGTGGCAACGTTCTCGTTGCGGGTGGATATGGAAGCGCATACTTCGCGTCGTGTGAGCAGTATGATGCCGGCACCGGCCTCTGGCAGCCAGCTGGTACGATGCAAAACGCCCGTGCTTTTCACGGTTCCGTTGAACTGCCAGATGGGAAAATAATTGCAATCAGTGGGTTGAATAGCGGGAACTTTGTCTCTAATTGTGAAACCTTCACTCCCAGCACAAATAGTTGGAGCGCGTCATCCAATGTAATTCGCGCGCGCAGTGAACACACGGCTTTGCTTCAACAGGACGGCTCGGTGCTCTGCATTGGCGGGTTAGGTGCGGCGGGGCAATCTCTTGCATCAACCGAAGAGTTCTCGTCCGGAAATTGGGGAAATGAACGATCAATGAATTTTTCTCGTGAACACCTTACGGCGACATTGCTTAGCAACGGATTCACATTGGTGACGGGTGGCGCAAGTACTCTAAATGGCGGTTCTTTTTTCAATTCGTGTGAACTATATACCGGTTCCGCTAAGAGCTGGAAGCTTACAAAGAGTATGAGCGAAATACGTTATTATCATACGGCTACACGACTACTTTCAGGCGCGGTGCTCGTTACAGGCGGGCAGGCGTTTGTAAATGCCAATGTGACATCGCACTCCTCGTGCGAGATTTTTGATCCAAGGCCACAAGGGACAGCGCAGAATTTATCCGTGCTCCACAATACCGCCTTGTCATTCACACAGATCATCGATTCCCTGGAAGGCTCCTTCACAATCGCTGTGAAACAGGCGCCAGCCTCCGGAACGCTGCAGGCGAATGGTTTGAACTTCACGTACACATCTAATCTCGGTTTCACGGGCAATGAGAAGATCATCTTTGCCGTGACTGACTCGCTGGGCACGAGTGATGATTTTGAAGTGAACATTGCCGTCACGAACGCGCTTCCAACGGTCGTGGCTGCTGCGTCTCCAACAGGTGCTGTGCCGAATCAAGCCGTGACGTTCACGTCGACCGGCACCGACAGTCCCGGTGACTCCCTCACCTATCTCTGGGATTTCGGCGACGGTGCGACGTCCACCGATCAGAACGCCACGCACGCTTACGCGGCGGTGGGCAGCTATACGGCGAAGGTCACCGTCACCGATGCGGCGGGCGGAAGCGCTTCGGCGACGGTGCTGATTAAGGTCAGTGAGGCGCCGGTTGGGCGGCTGACCACCAGTGACGTCGTTGCGTTTGGAAATCTGCCGTTCACGTTCGATGCAAGCACCAGCACCGATCCGGAAAACGCCATCGCCTCGTACGTCTGGGACTTCGGTGACGGCACACCGGCCGGCAGCGGTCAGATCATTTCGAAAGTCTATAAGGAGCCGGGAACGTACACGGTCACGCTCACGATCACCGATGCCGCCGGCGTGAGCACGACGATATCGCGCATCATCGAAGTCCTGCCCGCCGATCAGGCCGGGCTCTACAACGGCTTCGTCGATTACAAAGTCGGCTGGAACCGTCTGGCTGATTCCAAGGACACTTTTTCGCTGAGCGCCAGCGTGAACGTCGGCGACGACGTGATCGGCAAAGACACGACGCTCGCGGTTGAAATCGCCGGCCAGCGCTTTACGGGCAAGCTTGATCTCAAGCTGCGCGATTCTTCCAACGCCAACGCGAAGTGGACGGTGAAATCCAACATTCGCAAGCAGCCGTCCGGCACGGTGCTCCTTACACTGAAGGTGAAGAACGCCAGCCTCGGCGTCGGCTTCAACCAGCTCGGCGTGCTGACCAATGGCGATCCATCTGATGTCATCGAAAAGGATATTCCGGTACGCCTCGAGATTGGCACGCGCAGCTTCGAAGTGCTAGTCCCGTCCGAGTTCAAATTCAACACGACGGGACAGAAAGCGAAGGGTTCGGGAGAATCATGATCCGCTATCACCTACTCCTTTTGCTTGCCTTGATAAAAACTGTGCATGGCGGGCAGGACATCGCCGCGAACGAAAAACTCGCACAGCAAGCCTGCATTGAGTACGCCCGTGCCCAGGAGCTTTACCATCGTACCGACTGCAACGGCGACGGAATTCTCGAGTACGCGCACGCTCTGCATGGCGGAAAAAACCGCAGGCCCGCGGTTCCGGGCCCGGTCACGCCTGTCAAGGCTGCTCCTGAAGAACTCGCGCAAATCGATGCGTTGATCACAAAACTGGGAGCCGACGAGTTTGAGACGCGCACAGCAGCTGTAACGGCGCTGCTGAAGATCGGTCCGACGGCACTTGAGAAAGTTGAGGCTGCAAAACGCACGCAGAAGGATCCAGAAATCCTGGCCAGCTGCGCGAAACTGATTGAGGCGTATAACAAGGTGCTCAACCCGCCTAAGGCGGCGGACATGGCGATGGGACTGCGCGTCACGATCTCCGCGGATGGCTCGGAAAGGAATATCGAGCTTGTCAGCGAAGCACTTGCTGAAGCGGAATGCCCGATCGGCGCCGATCCTAAGACGCTTACGGCAAAGTCCGGCTACCTGTTTCGCGTGCTCACGCGGCAAGGTCCAAATGCGATGGGAGGCGCCCGCGAATTCTTGAAAGACGGCAAAATGACTCTGGGCTACGGCCTTCTCGCCTTTCCGAAGGAGCATGGAGTCACCGGCTTTAAGTGCTACATCATCAGCAATTCGGGAACGATCTTCGAGAGCACCTTTGCACACGACAAGGCAACCACTGAAGCGTATGTAAAGGAATGCGACAGCTTCGATCCGGATCCAAGGCTGTGGGTGCCTTCGGAGTGATAGGCAAGTCTCTTGACGGGCCACGTCCGAATATCAAGACGACAATTCAGAAAATCAGCAAAGCGCCTCTGGATTGCTCCACGTTCTAACTGACGTGTTTGCATTCGACGCATTCGCGATTAAACGAAAGTGTGGAAGGATCAGCACTGATGGAGTAAGCACATGCGATATCGCATATTCCAAGCACGTTTTCTACTTGTGTGTTTCATTTTTTCATTCTGCTCTAAGGCGGGGGAAGCGCCGCGGCTGTTTGACGGGATGGGCAAGCACTCGCGAAAGATTTCGACGCAGTCGGCAGACGCGCAGAAGTATTTCGACCAGGGCCTCATCTGGCTGTACTCCTTCAACCACGACGAAGCGATTCGCTCGTTGGAGCACGCGGCGAAACTTGATCCGAAATGCGCGGCCATTCACTGGGGCCTGGCGGTTGCGCATGGGCAGCACATCAACGTGCCACTGATGGATGAAGCACATTCGAAGGCCGCGTGGACGTCGCTCGAGAATGCAAAGACGAATCTCGCCGGAGCATCGCCGGTCGAAACAGCGCTGATCCGTGCGCTTGAAAAGCGCTATGTCAATCCCGCCTCCCCTCCGGGCGGAAAACTGCCGCTCACGTTTGACGAACGCATGCCGCTGGAACGCGCGTACGCGGATGCAATGGCCGAGGTATTTTTGAAATTTCCGGACGACGCAGACGTAGCCACACTTTATGCCGAGTCGCTGATGAATTTGCGGCCATGGGATCTCTACTCAACGGGAAAGAACCTGCCGCGGCCAGAGACGGCGCCGGCGCTCGCGGCACTTGAGAAAGCGCTCGCGCTCAATCCCGATCACCCGGGTGCAAATCATCTCTACATTCATGCCGTCGAGGCCTCGACAAATCCCGAGAAAGCCAATGTCGCCGCTGAGCGCCTCCGTAATCTCGTGCCCGCCTCCGGGCACATGGTTCACATGCCTTCGCACATCGACGTCCGCACCGGCCGGTGGGCAATGGCTGCCGAGCAGAACCGGCGTGCGAGTGCGGTAGACGAGGCTTACCGCAAACTTTCGCCGCAGCAGGGGCTCTACCGTCTGTATATGGCGCACGACGACCATTTTCTCGCGTATACCTGCATGATGCTCGGCCGCAAAGCGGAGGCGTTGAAGGCTGCGCGCGACATGCGGCGCAAAATCCCCGACGCGTTCGTGAAGGAGATGGCACCGTTTGTCGACGCGTACACGCCAATCGAAAGCGAAGTGATGGTGCGCTTTGGCATGTGGGATGAGATTCTCGCCAGCGCCGAGCCGGCCGAGTTTCTGCCGGTCACGCACGCGCTCTGGCATTTCGCAAAAGCGACAGCGCACACGGCGAAAGGCGATCTGCAGAAAGCAAAAGCATCGCGCTCGGACTTCCAGAAACTCGCGGCGGCAGTGCCTAAAGAGCACATGATGGTTCAGAATCCCGCCCATCGCATTCTGGAAATTGCATCACTGACGCTTGATGCAGAGATCGCCTTCCGTGAAGGAAAGGTCGACGATGCTGTCGCAAGCCTGACGAAAGCCGTTGCGATCGAAGATTCGCTGCGGTACATCGAGCCGCCAGACTGGGTGCAGCCAGTGCGCCACACGCTGGGGGCGGTACTGCTGGCATCAGGCCGACTAAAAGAAGCGGAAGAGGTTTATCGCGCGGACCTGGCTAAATGGCCTGAGAACGGCTGGGCGCTTTTCGGCCTGATGCAGACGCTGAAAAAGCAGAATTCGCCTGACGCCGCAGCTGTTGAAGCGCGCTTCAAAAAAGCCTGGGAGCACGCCGACATGATGCCCCATGCGACGTGCCTGTGCGTGACGGAGAAGTGAGCGACGGAACTGTTTCAACCGCGAAGAGCACGAAGGACTCTAATGCTCAGTCTTTGACTTTCACTTCGCGCTGTTTGAGCAGCGCGGCGATTGCGGCGCGGTTCGTTTTTTCAGGATTGATCCAGGCAACCACGTGTCCGTCTTTCATATTTACCGTGGCTTGCTCGACACCCTCGACTTTCGTCACCATCCCATAGACGCCGAAGGCGCAGGCTTTGCAATCGAGCATGCCAACTTTGAGCTCCACCTTCGTGAGCTTCTCACGATCGGCAATCAGAGGGCTGAGGCCGAACGTATGATTGGATGCCTGCCTCACCCAGTTGTCCACCTGCTGGCGAACCTGATCGGGCTTTGCGTTCTTTGCAATTTTCCCCGGCTCGCAGGTAAAGGTGACTTCCGCCTTCTCGTAATTGACAGCCACGAGCTTGTAGTCGGCAATCTTCTCTGCAATTTTACGCAGATCGGCCTCGCGCTCCGGGCAGAACAGGCCGGTGATGCGATACGTTAAAGTGACCGGTTCAGCCGGCTTGTCATCGGCTGCCCGCAAGGCCAACGCCAGACTCGCCATGCAAAGAAATAGTGAAAAGACTTTCCGCATGTTTGTTTGCCTCATGGTGTCTGGAAAAGACCGCTCTGGACCAGCTCATGAATCAGCGTGCGGAGTCCTGCGCCTTTCTTCTCAGCCTGCCTGACGATTTCATCAAGAGGTTCACGGTCGCTGTAAGCCAACTCGCGAGCGGCCGAGTACACGGCCAGGTGGTGCGCCATATTCTTCAGCAGCGGAAGCGGATCGGCGGCGATGAGTGATTTGAATTCATTAATCCCGCTGAACTTTCTGCCGTCGGGAAGCTCGCTCGATGCATCGACTTTCGGGCCGAGCTTGAAGCTGATTCCAATGATCGGATCGATGGACCCGCGGGGCGCGGGATCGCCGGCGCCGATCGACCGGTAGCGATCACGGAACCCACCGATCACGTCGAAGGATTCCAGCGCAAAGCCGGGCGGATCGATCTTGGCGTGGCACGAAGCACATGCCGCGTTTGAGCGGTGCTTTTCAAGCTGTTCGCGAATCGTAATAGCGCCGCGCACGTCCGGCTCGACAGCCGGCACGCTCGGCGGCGGCGGGTCCGGCGGTTTGCCGAGCAGCCGTTCGAGCACAAACGCACCCCGCGGGACCGGCGATGTCGTCGTGCCGTTGGCGGTTATTTTCAAAATCGAGCCCTGCGTCAGGAACCCGCCGCGCTCGCATTGCGGCGGCAGAGTCACCTTGCGGATGCTTGAACCGCTCACGCCGGGGATTCCGTAGTGCTTTGCCAGCTTTTCATTCAGCATCGCAAAGTCGGAACGGATCAGATGTGTCGCGTCGAGGTTGCTGTCGATCAGCTCGCGCATGTACGCCCGCGTTTCGGCGACCATTGAATCCATCAGGTACGGGCTGAATTCAGGATAAAGCTTGCGGTCCGGATCGGTCGCGGCGATCTGCCGCAGCTTCAACCACTGCCCCAGGAAGTCCTCGACGAAACGGTTGGACTTTTGATCCTTGAGCATGCGTTCAACCTGTTCGCGCAGGACGTCTTTTTTGCGCAGCTTGACAGCCGCGGCCAAATCGGTGAGCGCTGCATCGGGCGTCGACGTCCAGAGGAAGTAAGACAGGCGGCAGGCGAGTGCATAATCGTCGAGCTTGCCGGCAGGCTCGAGCAGATAAAGGAAATCGGGCGAACACAGCGCCGCGCGGAAAGCCCAGCGCATCGCCGATTCGAAGCAGTCTCCGGCTTTCAGCCGTTCGTCGACCTTCGCCACGTACTGCGCCCGCACAGACGCTTCCACAGGCCGGCGGAAGAGCTTCGGAAGAAACGTTCCGAGCAGCCGGTCAGCATCGGCCAGCGGCTGATCGCTCTTGACTGTCCAGATTCCAGCAATTGGGTCAGGCCTGTTCAGGCCGCCAAGCTGCCGGATCTGCCGACGCGGCGGCGGGCGGATCGCGGGTGTGTCTTTGGGCTTGAATTCAACCAGCGGCAGGCTGCCGAACAGGACCTGGTGCGCACGCGGCGGCCAGATTTCATAAAGCGGCCCTTCGACGTCCAGCCAGTCCACGGCGATGCCCGGCCCGGTGAAGGCCATCGCGTGTCCTTTGCGCGAGTAATTGGCCACGGGCGCAAGCGACGCCGTGTTGAAGCCGATCATCTCGTTGTGGTTCATCCACACGGTGATCTCGTGTTCTTTCGCGTCCATCGACGGCGCATCGTAGTAACCGAGCACATAGCTGGGATGTTGTCCGCCCCGGCCGTCGCCGGTGAGTTGCACCACGGATAGACGCGCCGCTTCGGTTCCGCGCGCGGGAAGCACCTGCCCCTTGTCCCACTGGAAACTCCACAACGACGTGCGCACGCGGTAGAAGCCGGGATAGATCGTGACGTGGTCTTTAAAGTAGGGGCTGACCGATTCGTCTTCGTGGCGGAAAACGCCGACTGTCTTGTCCGCCGAGAATGAATCCATGCGCGCATGCGCGCCTTCGTCGATGTGCTTGTACTCACCCGCCGGCGGAAATTCGGGATCGGGTTTCTTGTTCTTCAGCAGCACACCGTCACCGTTCATGACGATGTGCGCGACAAAGCCGCCGTTGCAGCAGAGCGAGATGCGGCGCTTCTGAACTGACGGGGCGGTCGGGCGCGTCGCGATGGCCATATCAAGAATGTGATCGGCGACCTCGACGTACCTGGCCATGTTCACGTGCGAAATGTCGAGCGCGTCGCTGTTTTTATCGAAGCCGTGGGCGCTGCCGTCCGCGGGAAGCATGTTCTGCACGGCAATGCCGGGCATGTCGAACACGTCGCGGATCGTATTTTCATATTCAACGCGCGTCAGCCGCCGAACGCTCGTGCGGTTTTCCTTCGCCACCCGCGCCAGGTCGGCTTTAAGCAGATTTTTATGCAGGAACTCAGTAATCGCTTTCGTGTCATTCGCCGGAGGGCGCTTGCGTTTCTTTGGCGGCATCTCGCCCGATTCGATGCGCTCCTGCACTTTGACCCACTTTGCGAATGCCTCGGTATTGTCGAAATCGGGCTTCAGTGCCGAGAGATCAAGCCCGCCCTTGCTGCTCTCAGAATCGTGACAGTCCATGCAGTGCGCGGAAAAGTAAGCGTGCAGCTTGTCGCTGGCCTGCGCGGCACACGAGAGCAGCGCCATAGAAATCAGCAAAGCCTTTACGGCTTTCATCATGCCATCTCCAATCCGCGCATCGTCGCCTTACCGGTGGAGAATTCACCCGTCTCAATGCCCAGACGCTGCAGCATGGATACGTATAGATTTGAGAGCGGATAATTGTTGTTGGTGTCGAACATCAGGTGCTGGCCATGCTTGAATCCGCCGCCCGCAAGCATCACCGGCAGGTTTACGTTCGAATGCGAGTTGGCGCTGCCCATGCAGGTTCCGTACAGCACCATGGTGCGATCAAGCAGCGACTGTCCTTCTTCCTTCACTTCGTTAAGTGACGTCAGGAAGTTATTCAGAGCGTCGAATTGCGCGCTTTCCTTGGCCTTGAGTTCATCCAGCACTTCAGGCCGGTTGCCATGATGCGTGATATTGTGAATAACGGTCGTGTCGATGAAGAGCGAGATCAGCCGCGTCGAGTCTGTCTCGAGCGCAAGCTTCATGACGTCATAAAAAAGCTGCGTCTTCTTCACGAACTCGCGAATATCGTTTATTTCTTCAGGCGGCTTGGCGTCGACTTTCGGCTTGGGCTTGTATTCCCAGGCTTCCGAACTGTGCAGCCGCTGCTCAAGTTCGCGCACCGAGGTGAAGTACTGATCCATGCGGCGCTGATCGGACGCTGAGAGCGTCTTATTCAGCCGCGCAGACTGCTCGCCCACGAAATCCAGCATGCTGCGGCCCTGGCGGAGCGCTTCGACGTTGGCGGCGACTTCCTCCGGCTTGCCCTGCACGAAAAGCTTTTCGTACAGCTTGCGCGCGCTCTGCTCGGAGGAGATCGGCGCGCCGCTGCGGGTATAGCTGAGCGTCTTGTTTTCGCCGGTCATCGCCAGCACCAGAGACGGGTAGCGCGTCTGGTTACCGATGCGCTCGGCCGCAAACTGATCGAGTGAAATCCAATTGCGAAAGCCGCCGCGATCCGGATGCGGCGTTCCAGTCAGGAAACTCTTCTCTGCAACATGTCCGCCCGTGACGCCGGGCAAGCTCACGCCGGAGAACACAGTGAAATTGTTGCGATGCTTTTCAAGCCGCTGCAGATAAGGGCTTAAGACATAGTCGCGGCCGCCCTTTTCAGGGAAGAAGAACTGCGGCAGGATGCCCATGTTGGTCTGAATCGCGACCATGCGCCGCGGCTTGGCGGCCTCGGCGGCCGAACAGCGTCCGACCATGGCGTCGAGCATCGGCAGCGCGAGACAAAAGCCTGCTCCTTTTAGGAACGAGCGGCGATCCAGCGGCTTCATCATCTGACGGCCCCTCCAGGCGCGGAAAAAATCGGCTTCCTTCGTGATGTACAAACGTAACGTGACGGTAGTTAAAAAATTCGCGTCGAATTTGCGAAAGTGCCAACAAATCTTGCAAACTGTGCCGTATTGTTAGTTTGTGAATACACAAGTCTGCAGCGAAAGCGCTCACGTTCTGCGCTTGTTTCGGCCGCGACAGTTCAGAGAATGCAGAGCTTCCATCACATGTGCACGGAAGGTGCGATGCTATTTAACACGCTCGAATTCGTAGTGTTTTTTGCCGTCGTGTTCGGATTTTATTGCGCGCTCAGCCACCGCTGGCAGAACCGCATGCTGCT
Organism: Planctomycetota bacterium; assembly: GCA_035628505.1. Taxonomy (GTDB): domain Bacteria; phylum Planctomycetota; class SZUA-567; order H5-PLA8; family H5-PLA8; genus DASPJR01. Next base: position 50,034 of record DASPJR010000149.1, read on the forward strand.
CGTTGCCAGCTATGTTTTTTATGGCGCCTGGGATTACCGTTTCTGCTCGCTGATGGCGATCACGACAATCGCTGATTTTTTTATCAGCAACGCGCCGCATGCATCTGAGAACGAGAAAACCCGGCGGCGCTGGCTGCTGGCTAGTATCAGTCTGAATCTGGTCATCCTCGGTTTTTTCAAATACTTCAATTTCTTCATCGACAGCGCACACACACTGCTGACGAATGTGGGTTTCGAGTTTTCGCCGGTGACGCTCTCCATCGTTTTGCCGGTCGGAATCAGTTTTTACACGTTTCAGGAGATGAGCTACGTCATTGATGTCTACCGAAAGCGCATCACGCCCGCAAAATCGCTGAGTGACTTTGCTCTGTTCGTCTCGTTTTTCCCGCAATTGGTTGCTGGACCCATCGAAAGAAGCCAAAACCTGCTGGGGCAAATCGAACAGCCCCGCCGTATGACTTGGGACGGATGGTGCGACGGTGCGACACTCTTTCTCATCGGCCTGTTCAAGAAAGTCGCTGTCGCCGACGTGCTGGCGCCGATCGTTGAGCAGGCATTCTCTAATCCCGCTTCGCACACGCCATTTTCGCTGCTCTTCGCTCTGTATTGTTTCTCCTTTCAGATCTACAGCGACTTCTCCGGCTACACAGATATGGCAAGAGGCATTGCGAAATTCATGGGCTTTGAGCTCATGGAAAATTTCAATCAGCCTTACTTTGCATCGAACATTACTGACTTCTGGCGGCGCTGGCACATCAGTCTTTCCACGTGGCTGCGCGATTACCTTTACATTCCTCTTGGCGGAAACCGCTACGGCACATTCAAGACGTACCGCAATCTGTTCCTGACGATGTTTCTCGGCGGGCTCTGGCATGGAGCGTCCTGGACGTTTGCCATCTGGGGTTCGCTGCACGGACTTTATCTTGCCGTGCACAAATTCATGCTCGACGGCCGCAAGCCCGCGGAAGCGAAATCCAATGCGCTGCTTTCGCTCGTGAAAATCGTGATAGTCTTCCATCTCGTGGCGCTAACCTGGATTTTCTTCCGCGCAGAAACCTTCGCCAATTCGTTCGCTTACCTGAAAGGACTGTTCGTCGCGGGCGGCACCAACTCCTTCGACGCCGACACGCTTACCAGCGGCTTCCTGGCGATCTTCACGCTGATTACGCTCATCGACATTCCCCAATTCATGCGCAACGATCACTGTGTCATGCTCAAGTGGCCTTTCCCCCGGCGCGTGCTGGCGTTCACGGCGTTGAGCGTGTGGCTGTTACTGATGCGAGGAACTGAAAATGCTCCGTTCATCTATTTTCAGTTTTGAGTCGCTCAGCGGCTTCTCGCCCCGAATGCCGGCCACCGTGCTGTCCGTGCTCGCGCTCGTACTGCTGCTTGAGGGCGTGATGCGCTTCATCCCTGCAGACAAACTGATGCCCGGTAAGAGCCGGCAATCGGAGATGCGGTTCCTGAAAAAGGAGCTGCTCGACAAATCGCCGGAACCTGCCGTACTGCTGATGGGAAGCTCGCGCATCCGCCGCGCGGTCAATCCGCGCCTGCTCGATCAGCAGCTTGGCCTGCCCGAGCATTCCACGCTGAACCTGGGGCTTGCGAGCGGGCGCCTTTTTGAAGCGCTGTACTTTTATCGCGAAAATTACGACAAGCTGAAAAGCGCGAAACTGGTTGTGCTCGGCATCGATGAATGGCACCTGAGCACCGGCTGGCGGCTGGGCTCGGTGTACGAACTGAACGCGCCGTGGTCGGAACGCTTCGCCATGAGCGGCAGGCTGCGCAATCAGCTGGTGCTCGATGGCCTCTTTTCGATGCGCCTGAAAATGCGCCTTCTGCCGAATGCGGTCGCCGTCGCGCTTGGCATTCGCAAACCCGAATCGCCGGGCCTAACCGTCACCGATGACTACCAGGTTCTGCCCAAAGCGCGCAAGACACTGCCGGCGGACATTGATCCGCGGCGTTTTCACGAGACGATCGGCACGTTTTACGAAAACTTCGCGATTCATCCTGTGATGGAAGGCCACGTCGAAGCAATCGCCAAACTTGTGAAGGAGTCCGGCGGACAGCTTGTGCTGATGCAGCTTCCCAACCGCGCCGCATACCAGCGCGAGATTGAACGACTGAAGAAAGACGAGTTCGAACAGCACGTGGCCGCAATGAGTGCGCTGGCCAAACGGCTGGATGTGCCGTGGTATCTTTACCGGGATCCTTCCGAGTGCGGCCTTGATGAACTGAGCTTTCAGGATTACGGCCACATGACGCCCGAGGGCGCCAAAGCGTTCACGCGATTCGTGGCGCCGCTCTTTAAACAGCATCTTCAGCGCAGGTAAAGACAGCTGATCACTAACGACGTGCACCCGCGCAAGAACACGTGCGATGGACGCACGGTTGTGCACGGATGTTAATCTCTGGTGCAAACTATCTGGGCTTGTCAATTTCGTCAATGCGGGTGGAGAGCGCTTCTATCGTTCGGTCGACAACGTCGACTTCGACCTTGGGCAACAACTGGCTTGACTTAGCGGCTTTTCGTTTCTCGGCCTCGAGACGGACCTTTCTCAGTTCACCGGATTCACAGGCACGAGCGATCTTCTCGAAAAGACCCATACGACTCCCTCTCCCTCAAACCTGGCCAGTGCGGCGCCCGGTGCAATCCATCGCATCGATCGCTTCGGCTGCTGTTACTCTGAAATTTTATCGTACTGCTCAGTACGCCGCAAATTTTTTGCGCCAAACTTTTGCGCACGTGTGCAGCCCATATATATGCGGTAAGCAGGCTTTTCCGTGCGCCAGACTCATCCGTTGCTACGTCATTTATTAAGAGAGTGCTTGCATCGCGAGCTCAGCCGTATCATGATATTTTCGAAACTTGGAGGATATGCCCAGATGTACCCGCTCCTGCTCACGTTTCTGCTCTGCGCTTTCACCAACGCCGCCGACTACACCGTCACCACTCCGCCACCCGAGCTCAAGCTTGATCCCTTTTATAAGAAGTACGTCAGCGCCGGCGGCTATCCTGTTATCAGTTCCGAGAAGGTCTCCGACTACGCCTTGAAAGAGGCTGCGTACCTGGTCGACCTGATGCTGGCAAAACGTCCTGACGTTCGCGAGGCGATGATCAAGAGCGGCTCGCGGCTGATCGTGATGGCCAGCACCGAGTTCACCACGGATATACCCGAGCACTCGAGGCTCAAGCCCAAGGATTACTGGGACGCCCGCGCACGCGGACTGGGCGGATCGAAGACCGATCCGGTCTGCAGTTGCGGCGAGGAGAATGTGCTGGGATTTCCGGGCGATCCGTATTCAACGGAATGCATCGTCATCCACGAGTTCGCGCACAACATCCACCTGCGTGGCATGGTGAATGTCGACAAGACCTTCGATGATCGCGTGAAAAAGGCCTACGACTCTGCGATGGCCAAGAAACTGTGGGCCGGAAAATACGCTTCGACCAACCACCACGAGTACTTCGCCGAAGGCGTGCAGAACTGGTTCGACAACAACCGCGAGAATGATCATGACCACAATCATGTGAACACGCGCGCCGAACTCATTGAGTATGATCCTGGCCTGGCCGATCTCTGCCGCGAGGTTTTTGGCGACACCGAGCTGCGTTACAGCAAACCCGCCACGCGCCTGACCGGCCATCTGACCGGCTACGACCCGTCGAAGGCGCCAAAGTTCACTTGGCCCGAGCGGCTCACGGAGATGAAGAAGGAGATTCATAAGAAAGCGCTGGAGCGAAACGCAAAGGCAGACGCAGAGGCACAAGCAAAGGAAGAAACAACTTCAAAAGCTGCGAGCGCCAATAGCGGAAAGTAAGACGCGCGCACTTAGGCTGTGACCGTGCTATTTCTTTTCGGCGCCGCCAACCGAGAGGCTCCACGCGCGCTCGTCTTTATCGATGCAACCGCTGGCCTGGATGATGGCCTGCGGGTTCTCGATCGTGATCGGTGCGGCGGCGGCGTAGTTGCGCATGCGGCTGCCGAAGATGCTGATCGAAAGTTTCTGGCCGCCCAGTCGATCGCTTTCTGCAGATTGGTTTTGTTCACTGCCGCGGTGTTCGTGGGGAGCACATCGAAGTCACGAATGCTCTTGTAGAGCCGCGTAGGGCTCTCCCCGTCTCCGGCGGAAAGCTGACCGTTAAGAATAAAATTCGAAAAGTGCAATGCACAAAAACATGTAAGCACGTATCATGTGCGAGTATCCCCAATGTCGGAAGAATTGAAGAAGTCACGTTAAGTGCAGGGATACTTCCAGGCAAGCAGTCCTCGCAGCCGGCAGCTGAGAATTTCAGCACCGCTAAAAAGAGTTCTTCACCTGGGCCGCATGGAATGGATGGAAACACTACATCTGCTGAAGCTCAAGCAGGCTCTGCGCCTCTGGTCGATTACCGCCACCTGTTTGAAAACCTGCCCGGTCATTATCTGATTCTCGATCCCAAGTTCTGCATTATTGCTGTCAGCAATGCGTACGCGCGGGTAACGATGCGTACGCGCGAGGAGCTGCTGGGACGCTCCATTTTTGAAGCTTTTCCCGACAATCCCAACGATGTCGCGGCCACAGGCGTGCGCAATCTGCGCGCGTCACTGGAGCGCGTGCTGCTCTACAGAATCGCCGACGCCATGGAACTGCAGAAGTACGACATTGAGCGGCCGCAGTCTGAGGGCGGCGGATTCGAAGAACGCTGGTGGCGGCCGCTGAACTGGCCGGTGCTCAACGCCGACGGCGGCATATACTGCATCGTTCACCGCGTCGAGGACGTGACCGAGTTTGTGCGACTCAAGCAGCAGGGCGCAGCGCGCGACCAGGCTGCCGCGATGCTGCATTCGCGTGAGGTCGAGCGGGAATCGCGCGTGTTCACGCTCGCCGCGGAAGTCGAACAGGCCAACCGGCATCTCAAGCTTGCCAACGACGCCCTGCAGGTGGAGATCACCCGGCGGCAGCAGGTTTCAACTGAGCGCGATCTGTTTTTCAAGCTTTCCATTGACATGCTGGTGATCGCCAGCCTGGATGGTTATTTCAAGGTTATCAGTCCTTCAGTCGAATCCACGCTCGGGTACAGCAAAGAGGAACTCTGTGGCCGTCCATTTCTCGAATTCGTACATCCCGACGATCTCGCTGCCACGCTTCGCGAGATTGAAAACATGAAAAACGGCAAGTCCGTGTTCAACTTTGTCAACCGATACCGCTGCAAAGACGGAAGCTATAAGTACATCTCCTGGAAATCAGTGGCAGCGCCAGAGACGGGGTTGGTGATCGGCACGGCGCGCGACATTACCGGACTCATGCGCGCCGAAGAGCAACTTAAGCAGGCGCTTTCGCGCGCCGAGCAGGACTGGCAGCGGCTGAATGCGATGATCCAGGCGGTATCAAGCGGGCTGGTGATGACCGACGTGAAGGGACGCATCATCCTGATGAACCGTCCGGCCGAGGCTCTGCTGGCCATCAGCGCGAAATCCGCGCGCGGCCTGAGCGTCGGGGAAGCCTTCAAAAACGATAGCCTGGGCGCGCGGGTGCGCTCGGCTTTGCGAGGCGACGTGTTGACTCAGCGCCACGACATGCCGGGCGCACGCATCGGAAAAAGCACGTTGCTGACACTCAGCACGCGGACCACGCCGATATTCAGCGAATCGGGCTCAATCACCGGCACCATCACCGTCATCGACGACGTCACGCAGGAACGCGAAGTCGACCGTCTAAAGACCGAATTCCTCTCCACTGCGGCGCATGAACTGCGCACGCCGCTGACGTCGATCCGCGGCTTCAGCGAACTGCTCCTGACCCGGAAACTGCCTGAATTGAAACAGCACAAGTATCTTGAAACAATTAACGAGCAAGCCACACAGCTTGCGGAACTGATCAACGACATGCTGGATCTGGCGCGCATTGAAAATGGGCGCTGCCTGGAATTGAATCGATCCGACGTAGACCTGCCCGGCCTGGCTCGGGAGGTCATCGGCACATTTTCTGAGCGCTGCCAGACGCATACGTTCAGCCTGATTTCTGAGCCCCAGCTGCTCGCACGCTGCGATCGCGAGAAAATCCGGCAGGTATTGCAGAACCTGCTGAGCAACGCTACCAAGTATTCGCCGGAAGGTGGCGAGGTGACAATCACCATTACACGTCAGCAGCGCCACATTTCCTGCTCGGTGCGTGATAACGGAATGGGTATGACGCCGGACCAGGTCGGGCGCATCTTTGAAAAGTTCTTCCGGGCCAATGCCGGCAACAGCGCTATCGAGGGCACCGGCCTGGGCATGTCTATCGTGCGCGCGATCATCGAGCAGCACAGGGGTAAGGTCAGCGTGCAAAGCGAGCTCGGCCGCGGCACAGAGGTATCCTTCACGCTCCCGTATGGCCTGGCGAGCGGGCTGCTTCCGGCGATGAGCCCGTCCCAGGAGAGCTTCCGGCGTGCACGCAAAAAGGTTATGGTGCTCAAAGACCATCTGGAATCGAACGCTGTCGTTGAGCTGGCCTTGAGCGACGGCGGCTATCAGCTGCTGCCCATCTCCGCCAGTCCGGCTCTCTGTGAACGCGCCGCCGCTCAGAAGCCCGACCTGATTCTGCTTCAGGCCACGCTATCGGACAGCGGCGCCTTTGAAATTTGCCGGCAGCTCAAACAGGACGTGTCCACGCAATCGATTACGGTGATTTTCTGCTCTCCGCAGGAGTCCGACCGCGCCCGCGCCAAGGCATTCGGCGCCGATCACTTCCTGCTCATGCCTTTCTCAGGCCCGGAGTTGCTGTCTGCGATCGAGGCAGCGTTAAGCTGACGGCAAAGGTTTCTGGTGTCTAGTTTCTGGACTAAGCAGAAACTCCACAACCATGAGTTGGCAATCTCTCTCGCGTGGCGGGCGGAATTGTGCTATCCTTCGCGCATCACAAAACACACAGCAGGCTGAGCGGTGCCGGGTGAGTCGGACCATACCGCGAGCGCGCGTGGAGTGGCGGCATGAGCAAGGAAGTGAGTCTGGAAGTCAGATCGGCGACACTCAAAGACGTCAAAGGCGTGCTTGAGCTCTATCGTGCGGTGGCAAAGAACCCGGGCGGCATTGCGCGCGACAAAAAGGAAATCAGCGAAGGCTACATTAAGCACCTGGTCGAGGCGTCCCTCAAGCGCGGCTTGATGATCGTGGCGCAGGAAACCGGACGCGGCAAAAAAATCCGCGGTTCTATCCATGCGTACCGGCCGAACCCGCTCGCCTTCCGGCATATGCTCAGCTCGCTGACTATCGTGATTCATCCCGATTTCCAGGGCCAGGGCGTCGGGCGCCAGGTCTTCTCGCATTTTCTTGAAACGATCCAGAAGGAGCACCCCGACGTCCTGCGCGTCGAGCTGATCGTGCGCGAGTCCAATCTGCGCGGCATCCTGCTTTACGAGACGCTCGGCTTCCTGCGCGAAGGCCGAATGGAAAACCGCATCCGGAGCGCCACCGGCGGCTTCGAAGCGGACATTGCCATGGCCTGGTTCAATCCGAAGTTCAGGGGTTGATACTTCCGTTGGTCACCAGCGCGGCCAGCAGAAAACCCCACGTGAACAGTGTCAGGACCACATAACTGGCCGGCGCCGCTGTGGGCGCACTGCGTGCGGGAGCTTGCCGCTCCTGGGTTTCTTCCATACAAAAATTCCGGTCTTTTAATAGGACAACTGAAGTCTACCTCCTTTTGCCTGAAGCGTAAGCGGCTATTACCGTCCTCTCCTTCGCTTTAACGTCGCGGTTTTCCGGGTAGAGTATGCGCTTCAGGCTAAACAGGGCTAGAGGAGTCGAAATCGAAAAATGCTTCCCATTGATCTGACAGGAAAACGGGCATTCGTCGCCGGTGTCGCGGACGACAACGGTTACGGCTGGGCCATCGCAAAGGCGCTCAAGCAGGCCGGCGCCAGCGTCTGCGTCGGCACGTGGCCGCCGGTGCTGGGGCTTTTCACGAAGAGCCTCGAGCGCGGCAAATTTGACGATTCGATCTCCTTTCCCGGCGGCAAGCTCAGCTTTGAGAAGATCTACCCGCTGGATGCAACCTTCGACACGCCCGAAGACGTGCCGCCTGACATCCGCGACGACAAGCGCTACAAGGAAGTGCCGAAGTACACAATCCAGGAATGCGCCGATCAGATGCGCGCAGACTTCGGCGACAAGCCGCTGGACATCCTCGTCCACAGCCTCGCCAACGGGCCTGAAGTTAAAAAGCCGCTGATCGAAACCAGCCGCAAAGGCTATCTCGCCGCACTGAGTGCCAGCGCGTACTCGATGGTCTCGCTCGTGCAGCGCTTTGGGCCGCTGATGCGTCCCGGCGGCGCGGCCGTTTCGCTCTCGTACATGGCGTCTGAGCGCGCGGTTCCCGGCTACGGCGGCGGCATGGCAGCGGCCAAGGCGGCGCTTGAATGCGACACGCGCGTGCTGGCGCTCGAGGCCGGACGCAAGTACGACCTGCGCGTCAACGTGATCTCGGCCGGCCCCCTGCCCAGCCGCGCGGCAAAGGCGATCGGAACCATTGAACTGATGGTCGATTATTACAAAAAGAATTCGGCACGGCCGGAAGTCATGCGCGCCGACGACGTCGGCTATACGGCCGCATTCCTGTGCTCGCCGCTGGCGTCCGCAATTACCGGAACGCTGATTCATGTGGACCACGGATATCATGCGATGGGCATGGCAATTGATGTGATCCCGCCCACTGCGGCATCGTAGAAATTTTTCCAGCCCGTGCAGAAGTTCAGTCGCATGTGCATGGGCCGGCGGGAGCGCTTTCGTTTAACGCGCTGCACTTTAGGGAGCGCTTACGCCGGCGGCATTTAGCAGATCCGTTTGCAGTAGCGAGGGGAACCTTATGTCACACGACGTCGGCGCGTTGAAAGCGCGCGCGGAGAAACACGGCCAGGGTCATCTGTTTCAGTTTTTCTCATCTCTCAGTCCTTCAAGCCAAAATAAACTGCTCGAACAGATCGACGCCATCGAGTTCGACGTCGTCGATTCGCTCATTGCTGAGTTCCTTAAAGGAGGCTCGCACGCTGAAAAAGACGTGAAGCTCGAGCCGCCGCCGGTGATTCCCCTACCCTCCTCTCCTCTTGAAAAGCAGGCCGAGCAGAAGGCGCGCGAAGCCGGCGAAGAGGCCTTCCGCAAAGGCCGGGTGGGATGTTTCCTCGTGGCCGGCGGACAGGGCACACGCCTGGGCCTGAACGGACCCAAGGGCGCGTTCAAAGTCGGCCCGATCACCGACCGCACGCTCTTTCAGATTCATGCTGAAAAGATCCTGGCTCTGCGGCGGCGCTACAAGGCTGCTGTGCCCTGGCTGATCATGACCAGCGATGCCAACGATGCCGAGACGAAAGCGTTCTTCAAGCAGCACAATTATTTTGGCATGGGCGAGCAGACGATCCGCATCTTCAAGCAGGCCAACATGCCGGCTGTTGGCCGTGATGGCAAAATCCTGATGCAATCGAAGGACGAAATCGCACTGTCGCCTAACGGCCACGGCGGATCGATCAAGGCGCTCTGGGATTCCGGCGCGATCGCGTGGGTGAAGTCTTTAGGCGTCGACACGCTCTTCTATTTCCAGGTCGACAACGTGCTGACGAACATTGGCGATCCCGTGTTCATTGGCCACCACGTCAAAGCACGCTCTCAAATGTCCACCAAGGTCTGCCGCAAGCGCGACTGGAAAGAAAAAGTCGGCGTGCTGGGCCTGCGCAACGGCAAGCTCTCGGTGATCGAATATTCCGATCTACCGGAAGCGGTCGCGAAGGAAGTCGATGCCAACGGCCAGCTGCGCTGGTGGGCAGGGAACATCGCCATCCACGTGCTCGATGTCGCCTTCATCGAGAAGCTCAACAAAGGCGGGTTTCAGCTGCCGTACCACAAGGCTGAAAAGGCGGTGCAGTGCATCGGCCCCGATGGCAATCCGGCGGCGCTTAAGCCCGGCGAAAAGAACGGTATCAAGTTCGAAACGTTCGTCTTTGATGCGCTGACGCAGGCAGACAACACGCTGAATCTTGAGACCGCGCGTCTCGAGGATTTCAGTCCGATCAAAAATGCCGAAGGCGAGGATTCGCCCGCGACCGCGCGGCGCGATGTCATGGAGCAGTATGCGCGCTGGCTCACTTCTGCCGGCGTGCAGATTCCGCGCAAGTCCGATGGCAGTCTGGACTGCCGCATTGAAATCAGCCCCCTGACCAGCCTCGAAGGCGAGAACCTCGAAAAGGCACCAAAGAAAATCCAGCCGGGCCAGGACGTGTTGCTCTAGGGGCATAATCGCGGGGTAGTCGCTCGTGACGCGGGTGTTTCGCTCGCGGAAGCTTGAACTGTTTCCATCGGCTGCAGGCAGGATGCCTGCGGTACAACGGCGCCGCCAGTTGTATTGCACGCTTCGAACCTGGAGTAACCTTTCATTTACGGGCACCCGACGAACAAGAAGCCCATCTACTTGAAGCTTAGCCGGCGCCAGGCAACGCTGATCCTGGCGCCTCGCAGGCAAGATGCCTGTGTACAGTTTTCAAAATTTCTATTATGCAAAATTGCCTCGCATAGCGTCTAATCATCAGGCGCATGGCATGCGTTATGCCGCAAGGCAGCGCAGGGGTGTTTTGCATGATCGGCAGTGGCATGGTCGAACGATATATTGAGAATGTGGCTCGCGAGCATTTCGCGCGGCGGCGAGAGAAACTTGGCGCGATATCCTCCGCCGAGGCCGCCCGGGAACGCCAGGCGGAAATCCGCACGCTCTGCCGCGAGCTCCTGGGACCAACGCCGGCCGCCTCGGCACTTCGGATCAAGCCCATCAGCAGCTTGGAACGCGACGGCTATTTCCTTGAAAGCCTCACTTACGAGAGCGTTCCCGGCGCGCTGGTCACCGCCAACTTGTACCTGCCGGAGGGCCGGCCAAAGCCGCATCCGGGCGTTCTGTGCATCCCCGGACCGTGGAACGAAGGCAAAGCGCACGCTGACCTGCAGCGACTCGGCCAGCTGCTGGCCCGGCGCGGCATCGCGGCCCTGCTGGTGGATCTTCCGGGCCAGGGGGAGCGCATCGAGTTCTACGATTCAGCGTTGCGCCGAAGCTGGCTGGGGAAAACGCCGCAGGACGAACAGATTCATCTGGGCAATCCGCTGCTGCTGACCGGGCATCATCTCGCCAGCTGGATGCTGCATGATCTCGCGCGCGGTCTGGATGTGCTGATCGAGCACGGCGGAGCCGATCCGCGCAGGCTCGGCGTTACGGGCGCGCTCAGCGGCGCGGGGATGGCGCGGCTGCTGTGCTGCCTGGATTCGCGCCTGAGCGCCGCGGCGATCGTGGCCGATGTTCTGGATGCGGAGACGCTGGGCGGACCGGGCGTGGAGCAGACGCTGATTGATTCAATACCGCGCGGACTGACAGCGCTGGATCTGCTCGTGCCCTTTGCGCCCAAACCGCTGCTGGTCGCGTCGGTTTCGCTCGAACGTGGTCCGGGCAAGCTCGAAGGGGCGCTCAATGAACTGCGGCACTGGTACGGCCTTCTCGGCCGTGGCGACGGCGTGGTGAGCGCCAGCTCCGAAGCGCAGCCGGGCTACGTGAAGGAGATCCGCGCGCGCGCGATGGATCACTTCGCGCGCGTCTTTGGGCTGCCAGAGGAGCGTGTGCGCGAACCTGAGACTCCTCCAGAAGCGGCCGAGACGTTGCATTGCACTGAGACCGGCCAGATCTGCAACTCGCTCAATGCGAAAAGTCTCTTTGCTTTCCACAACGAAAGCGTAAGCGCGCTGCCGCCCGCTCAACCCGTGCCCCGCGACAGCGCGTCGGCCGCACAGCTGCAGGAAAGCATCCGCGCCACCTTCAGGCCGTATCTGCGTCTGCCCAAAGCGAGCGGCGATATAGGCGTGCAGGTCGAGAGCCATTCAAACGACTGGGGCTATAGCGTCGAAAAAGGCCGGCTGGTGCTGAATGAAGATCTGTTCATTCCTTTCAGCTTTTACAGCCTGCGTGAAACGCCAGACAGCCCCGGCGCCAGCCGCCCTGCGCCGACGATTCTCGCGCTTCATGAACGCGGTGTTGCGGGAATCTACAAGCAGGCGCCGCTGATGAATATGCTCGCCGCCTGCGGAGCTCACGTGATGGCCATCGATGTGGTCGGCATCGGAGAAACGCGCCTGCAGGCGCCGCAGGAAACACGCATGCAGCCGGCGCGCAATGACACCGAGTTTGCCTACGATTCCCTGCTGTGCGGACCAGAAGCCGTGTGGGCGCACCGCGCACTCAATACCGGACTGAGCCTCTTCGGACTGCGCGTCTTCAGCGTCTTAAGCACACTCGATTACCTGCGCACGCGGCCCGAGGTCAATGCTGAATCGATCTCGATCGTCGGCGTGGGGCGCGGCGGCTTGTGGGGACTTTATGCGGCCGCGCTCGATACCGGCATTGCCCGCCTGGCAGTCCTGCGCGCGCTGGCGACATACAAATCACTGGTAGAGCACCGCCGGCACAACCATCACTTCAGCCTGTATCTTCCCGGCTGTCTGCAGGAGTTCGATCTGCCGCATGTCTCCGCCTGTGTCGCGCCGCGCCCGCTGACACTGATCAACAGCGTCAACCAGCGTAAAAACCGCTGCAAGTACGACACCGTGCGCCGCGATTATGCGCTGACCAGCGAGGTATTCAAAACCACCGGCGCCCCCGGCGCATTCAACATCGTCCATAGCGACAGCCCACCGGAGACGCTGGAGGCGCTCAAGGTCGCGCTCGGATTCGCCGAGTGCTGATTTTTTGAACCACGAAGGGCACGAAGGACACGAAGAAGGAATGAGAGACGGGGTGGCCCGGACGAAGTCCGGGTCACGCAGCGACATCCAACCCTGCTTGCGTGTTGATCAACGAGAAAACAGCGCCACCTCTAGTGCGTACATCCAAGGAGCGTTGGATGTGCCTGCGGCACCCGGACGAAAGTCCGCGCCCCCGATCGACTTCTGCCGCTTCAAGCATATGACAAGTGACCAATGACGAATGACTAATCGACCCACTTCTTGCGCGCGCCGATCTCGGCGGCTTGTGGGCAGAGTTCCTTCTTTGCGGCGCGCGCGCGTTCCAGCAGCCAGTCGGGTTTTCTGGTTCCGGCTTTCTTCTCAAGCAGCTCCGGCCGCTGCGCCAGTTCCAAGAGCAGATGTGCTTCGTTGAGAAAATCGTCGAGTTTCACCGTCTCCGCGCCGATGCCTTTACGTTCGCCATCCAGCGACTGGTTGTGATAATTCCCCAGCGGCACGGCGACTCCAGAGGAACGGTAGCCATAGGCACAGAAGGCCGTCGCTTCGCAGGATCCGCCGTCCATCAGCCGGCGCTGGTACTTGAAGGCGGGCTGTTCCTTGCTCACTGTTTCGGCCGCCTGCCGCAGCGCCTCTGTCAGATTCGGATCAAAGATGCTGGCGCGGTCGCCGACGCGAACGATGGCCCCTTCACCCTGCGGCGCGATGCCGGCAGCTTTGGAACACTCCAGCGACAGCACACACGACTTTTTCGGAATGGTCTTAAGCCGGATGGCTTCGAGCGCGCCGAGAAAACCGACTTCTTCCGCGCGCGTGAAGAGCCCCCAGACTGCCACGCCCTTGGGCTTGCGCCGTGAGATCTCATCCAGCACGCAAAGCGCGGCCGCCGCGCCAAGCAGATCGTCGCAGCAGCGCGCGACGATGAAATCGTTCTCCACCGAGAAGCCTGGAAACGCCCACATGGCAAATCCGCCGGCCGGCGCAGTGCCACTGGTGATTCGCGCGACAGCTCCCGCCAGGCGCTTCTCCTCTTCCCTGACCTCCGTCAGTTCACCCGTTCCGGCGGGCTTGGAATTGCCGGTTTCAAAAAATTCCACGCGCTGGCCCGCCTGCGCGTAGCCGGCACCAACGCCGCCCTTAAAGGAGAGCTGCACGCTGTCGCCGCTGACAGAATCGATCCAGAAACCAGGGTGGTCCAGATGCGCGACAAGGACCAGCGGCGGCTTTTTCGATGAACCCCTTGCCGGGTACTTCACGAGCAGATTTCCGGCCGCATCCTGGCTCAGCCGCAGCGCCTTGCGCGCCTTTGTGAAGGAGCGGATGAACGCCTGCGGGCACTCTTCTTTGCATGCGGCCGTGGGCTGCTCGAGAAGACCGCGCGCCAGATCCAGCCATCGGCTCACACATTTTGGATCGATCATTTGCTCACCTCCGGGGTGAAATCTTTTTACCACGAAGTACACGAAGAGCACGAAGAAGGAAATGTGTTTCGTTCGTGAGCTTCGTGGTAAAAATTTCTTTTGCTTTTGCGCAGAACTCAATAAGTTTCTGACTGCAGCCTTGGGGGGCCTCCGTGATGAATTACTATGCCGTTCTCATGGCCGTGGGCGAAGACAAGCCCGGGCTCGTCGATACCATTTCCAAGTTCATTCTCGATTGTGGCGGCAACATTGAAGACAGCCGCATGGCCATTCTCGGCGGCGAGTTTGCCATGCTGATCCTCGTCACGGGACAGCAGCAGGTCATTGATCGTGTAATCAAAGGCGCGCCCGAAGCCGGCGAACGCAGCGGATTGGCGATTCAAGCGAAGCTTACGCGCGCGCCGTCAGATGCAGTAAAGCGCGGAACGATTCCCTATTCGATTGAAGCATTCTCGATGGACCATCCCGGTATCGTGCAGCGCGTCGCAAGCTACCTGGCCGAACGCAAGATCAACATCCGCGCGCTGGATACGCGCCTGGCCAACGCACCGATCACAGGTCTGCCGCTCTTCTCGCTGCATGCGATCGTAGACATTCCCGCAACGCAGAACCTCGTGGAAATCCGGCGCGGGCTGGAAAACATAGCCGTGCAGCACAACATCGATATTGAGATGAAGCCGGCGAAGTGAAATAGCAGGGTTCAGGGTCTAGGGTCTAGGGCATACCAAAAACCAACGCCTACCGTCAGTTAAACCCTAAACCCTGAGCCCTAGACCCTGAACCCTAGCCACTATAGCTCGAGTTCCAGGATCAGCTTCGGGCGCAGCGATTTGTCCTTCGAGGATTCCAGATCCGTCTCCGGGAAGAAGCGGACGTGATGATCGGTTTCGCCGTTGATCACGCGCAGCAAAAACCCATGATTCGGCGCCTTGCCTGAGAGAACATCCTGTGCGTATTGCGTCACGTCAAAGGAGCGCCAGACGTTGCGGCGCGCGTCAATCGTCAGCTTCGCATCTTCTTTGCTTTCCACGTCCGCATCACCCGAGCAGCCCGCAATAGCCCAGTCTGTATTTTTCCCCGCGCTGTCGAAGCTCACCCACGTGCCGGCATCCGGCGCCCACGGTTTCTTAAGACGGAAAAGCGCGAGCATCGAGCCGTTCGACTGCGGCGATTCGATCTGGTACATCTCGAGCGTCGCTTTTTTCACGCGCGCTTTGCCAATGGCGTTTTCAAGTCCATCGAAGCGAATCAGGGCGCGCTGCACGCCACCGGACGAGCCCACTTTCAGGCCGTACTGAATGCCGACATCGGTCTTCTTCTGGCTTTCGCGGTATTGTGAAATCTGATCCGTATTGATGCCGCTGTAATCCGCCGGAGAGACACCGTTCTGCAGCACCAGACGTGAGCGCTCAGATTTGGTCAGCAGCGCCTCGGCGCCGGCAACAATCTTTTTGCGCACGTCGCTGAGCGGCTCGAATTCCTCGAAAGCCTTGATCGACGCGCGTGCGGCGTCCAGCGCCGGTTTCACAGTCTCCGGCTTGCCGCTCTGTACTGCTTCGTTGAGATCATGCAAACGGGAGCCGAGTTCGATGTCCAGCAGCTTGAACTTTTCGATGCGCATACGCTCCGACCAATGCGCCGGCATTCTCGCGCCGCTGATGACGTACGCGCGCGCGACGGTTGCCGCGGCGTCGCGCCCGTTTTCGCATGCCGTGAGAATCAACATGCCCGGATGCTTCTGCGCATCCGGCCCCAGCAGCGTCTGCAGGCCGGCGGAAGTGATCGTGTCCACCTTTACGCCCACGCGCGCGCCCGAGGCGATCGTCAGGTTGATCTGGCGGCCTTCCACGCCTTCGATGGCGCCGTCAACGCTGCCGCGTTTGAGCGCCAGCGAGACTTTTTTCTTGTTTGCCCTGGAGCGATCCAGAACAGTCTGGTGCAGTTCCCGAACAGCCTTCACATCGGCAAGGCATCCATCCAGAACTTTCCTGGGCTCCAGCATCGGTCCCTGGTACAGCAGCGAATCAGGCGCCGGTTTGCAGAGAGCCTCTGCGCCATCCAGATCCAGATCGGCGACGGCCGCCGTGTACTTTTCGAAAAATTCCAGCCACGCCGCGCGCATGGCGCCCTGGCGGTGCTGGCGCTGCACGCGCGCTGCGCGCTGCTCGTCATCGATCTTCGCCTTGAGCGCCTCGATGGCGACGCGCAGCTCGGGATCTTTGTGCTTCAGCCAGTCTTCGGCTCGCAGCTTTGCCGCTTCGTCGTCGCCGCGCCAGGCTGCTTCAAATTCACGCGCAGCCTTCGCTTTCGCCTCAACGCGCTCGGAAGCCAGGGCCGCCATTTTTGCCTCGAGTTGCTCGCGACCGTGCTTCGACCAGGGTGCATCCGGCGAAAGCGCGTCGAGCGCGCCTTTGAGCGAATCGAGCGCGGCCGGGTAATCGCCTGTTTCCGCGAGATCCTGCGCCTTCTCCGCGGCGAGGCGCGCCTGCGCGCGTGCTTTTGTGTCGAGCTCCTCGTTAAGTTTTCCCAGCAGCACGGCCGCAGCTTTTTTGACAGCTTCGTCGCTCGAGTTTTCGTAAGGCTTGATGCGTGCGATGGCGGTGCGCGTTTCGAACGTCGGGTCCTCTTTCGTCAGCGCCGCGAGCACTTCCAGTTCAGCGAGTTCCGGCGGTTGTGGCGCTTTGGGCACCGCAGAAACGGCGGGCGCCGTTACGGCTTTCGGAGCGGGTGCTTCAACTTTCTGCGGCAGCGGAGGCGCTTCAATTTTTGGCGCTGCAACAACGGGAAGTGCCGGCGAGTGCGGCTGTGCGGTGTTGAGTGCGACAGCGTGGTCGAGCAGCAAGGCGAACGCAACCATGGCGGCGCCAAACATGATCCACAGGGCAATGCGTGTACGCAGCGGCAGCACGAATGGACGCAAATCCTCTCCGGGCAGATGTGGCGCCTGCAGTTTTCTATCTGTTCCCAGATCCATCGACGCCTGAGCGTGCCCCGCCGTTACGGTTGTTTCCCATGAATCCATGACAGCAAGACGGGCGAGCACCCTGCCGTAATGCAAGAATTTACGAGTCTGGAGTCTAGGAGTCTGGAGTCTTGAGTCGGGCTCGCCACAGACTCCCGACTCCCGACTCTTAGACTCAAGACTCTTTCCTAGCTATCAGGTGCAGGCCGAAGGGCGTCCACAGGTCCCGGGTCACCCGCGCGAGCGAACCGCTGCTGTGCCAGGGTTGCCAGCCCAGGCGTTCTTCGAGTGTGGCGAAGAACTTCAGCGGGCGGCGCAGGACGGTAAAGCCGGAGTTCTCGACGGCATTCACAAGCGTACGAGGCGTGAAAAAGAATAAATGCCGCGGGATGCGCCAGGTGTTCACGTCGCGGTTTTTGCGCGCGTACGCCAGCACGTTCGGGGTCGACATCATCAGGATGCCGCCCGGTCGCAGCAGTTCATGTACCTTCTTAAGCACCGCCCGCGGATCGTGGACGTGCTCGATCAACTGAAACATACCGATCGCATCGAAGCTCTGCGCCGCGAATGGCGCGTCGCTCAGGACGGTGCTGTGCAGCGTCAGATCGAACCAGTCCTTCGCGTGCTTTACGCGCGGCTGGGAGAGCTCTAGCCCTTCCACCTGCCAGCCGGCTTTGCGGGCAGCGTTCAGGAAATAGCCGTCGCCGGCCCCGACGTCGAGCAGCCGGCCGGGCTTCGACGCGTAGCGCATCAAACGCCGGATGTGGCGTGCGGCGCGGTTTTCCTGACGCGGGCTGCGCGCGGCGTCCCCTTCGTAATATTCATCGTAGTAGGTCTTCATCGCGTCCACAGGCGGGCGCGGCGAGAGGAAAATCAGATTGCATTTGGGGCACTGGCAGATTCCGAACGGCGGCTCGGGCTGAACGGGCGCAGGCTGAACCGGGCGCGTGTCGCAGAGTGGGCAGGAGTCGACGGACTCAAGCTTGCGCTGAGCGGGAACCGGTTCGGGTTTGATATCACCAACCATGCCGCGGCTATGCACCTCACTTTTACAGAGCTGCCCAGTGTATCCTGAGCGCCAAAACGTGAAATTGGAAATTGCACGGTTGCGTCCGGTTTCAGTTCAGCTTCCTGAATTCGCTACGGAACGCGCTGCGGTGTGACGAGACTTCATTGTAGTGCCTGCTTGCATTCGGTGGTCTTTCTGGCATAACCATCGATGCGCAATGAACTTTGAAGGGGTTACGCACGAGTTCGTCTAACGTACATTGTACTGTGACGTTGTCTGGGGGATTAGGAGTCATCACATGACTAAGGCAAGGCTGTTGGCATGTGCCGTTGTCTGCTTGGTTGCGATGAGCGCATCGGCTGGCGATGCCGAGAAGAAGAAGACCGAAAAGGTCGTCGTAAAGAAGGAAGAAAAGAAGGAGAGCACCCGCACTGGCGGCTTTAAAGGTTTCTGGATTCACAGCGTCGGCGGAACGATCGGGAATGGCCTGAAGTCTGGCGCCAAAAAAATCGGCAACACGTTTGATTGATGCACACGTGCTCTGATGATGAGCTCGCTTTTAAAGCGGCGGACTATGGAACAGTCCGCCGCTTTTTTTTATCATTGCTGCATTTCCAGCCTCGGTGTCGCATTTTTTGTCAGAGCGGAAATACTTGTAAGCTCTTGACTTTCCATGTGGTTAATAATTCTGCACAACGTGGCAATAGCTTTGCTTCCGTTCTTCCCAAGGGAATGGACGGCAGGAATCGCGACATAGAACTTGAAGAAGTGAATCGAGGTGTACCGTGACGATCGATCCAGCAATCTCAGCCTTACTCAGCGGCCTTCATGACGAGCGCGACGGCCTGCGCCAGTTCGCTCTGCGCCGCCTCGTGAAGTTGGGAACCAAAGCCATTCCCGCTTTGATTCAGACGCTCGCCGACAATAAGGAGTACACGCAGGAATGCGCCGCGATCGGCCTGGCCAGCTTCGGACCTGTCGCCATTCCGTACCTGGTCGATGCCATGAAGCACGAAAACCGCCGCATCCGCTGGGGCGCAACCTGGGTGCTTGCGTCGATGGGACCGGAGGTCCGCAAGGCCGTTCCGGAAGTGATCATCCCCGGCAACGAGAAGACACCGAAGGTCGGCTCGGGGGTGTGGTCCGATTCGTGGCTCACCAAGGTCCGCCAGCAGCTCCAAGCGGCGCGCATGGACGACTTCGGCCTGCCCAACGTCCAGCCGACATAGTGAGTCTGGAGACTGGGAGTCTGGAGTCTGGGAGTCTGGAGTCTGGAGTCTGGAGTCTGGAGTCTGGAGTCTGGAGTCAATTGGACTCCCGACTCCAAGACTCCCGACACTAGACTCAAACGATCAGGTTCTCGCCTTTCATCTGCGGTGACTTTTCGATTCCCAGCAGGAACGCGAGCGTTGGCGCGACGTCGGCCAGGCGACCCGGCTTGAGCTTTGCCGACTTAAAACGTTCGCTGACGAGGTAGCATGGAACGTTGTTGGTGGTGTGAGCGGTATGCGGGCAGTTGTTGGCGTCGTCCCACATCTGTTCGGCGTTGCCGTGGTCGGCGGTGATCAGCACTTCGCCGTTGACCTCGCGGATGGCCTGCACGAGCTCGCCGACGCCTTTGTCGACGGTCTCGATCGCGGCGATCGCAGCCTTCTCATCGCCGGTGTGACCGACCATGTCGCCGTTCGCGTAATTTAAAATAATCAGATCGAACTTTTTCGAGCGGATCGCGTCGGCGGCTTTCTTCGTCAGCTCGGGCGCGCTCATTTCAGGAATCTGATCGTACGTTTTCACTTCAGTGCCGTCGGCGAGTTTCTTCGGCGAGGGTGCCATGATGCGCTCTTCGCCGTTAAACGGTTCTTCGCGCCCGCCGGAGAAAAAGAACGTGACGTGCGGGTATTTTTCAGTCTCGGCCATGCGCAGCTGCTTGAGACCCGCCGCGGCCGCGATCTCCCCCAGTCCGCCCTCCAGCGGTTTGCTCGGGAAGGCGATCGGCGCATCGAATCCCGCGCGGTAATCGGTGAGCGTCGCCAGATGAACCTTTGGCTGATGCTTGCGTGCGAAGCCTTTGAAATCTTTGTTCAGCAGGACTTCGCACAGCTCGCGCGGGCGGTCGCTGCGGTGATTGAACGAGAGCACCGCGTCGCCATCCTTAATCGTCGCCAGCGGCTTGCCGGCCTCGTCGACGATGACCGTGGCCTTGATGAATTCGTCTGTCTCACCGCGCTCGTAGGCCTTCTGGATTGCTTCCGCGGCGCTCGCTGCCGTGCATTCTCCTTCACCGTCGACCATCGCCTTCCATGCTTTTTCAACGCGTTCCCAGCGCTTGTCGCGGTCCATACCGAAGTAGCGGCCAGTGACTGTGGCGATGATGCCGGTGTCATAGAGATCGAGCTTGCGCTGCAGTTCGCCGACATAGCCTTCGCCCGACTTAGGCGCTGTGTCGCGGCCGTCGGTGAAGACATGAATGACCAGCCGGTCTTTGCGCAGATCGTGCCGGGCGCAGAGGCGCACGAGCGCGAAATACACTTCATCGACCGAGTGCACGCGCGCGGCGGAGATTAACCCGAACAGATGCAGCCGTGAATTGTTTTTCTTCGCGTGGTTGATGGCATTGAGGATCACCGGGTTCGTGTCAAACGTTCCGTCCACTATTGCCTGCGCCACTTCCATGAGGTCCTGCCAGACGACGCGGCCGGCGCCAAGATTGAGATGGCCCACTTCGCTGTTACCCATCGTTCCCTTGGGCAGGCCGACATCGGTGCCGCAGGTAATCAGCGTGGTGAATGGATAGCTTTTGCTGAGCGTGTCGTAGTTTGGCGTCTTCGCGAGCTTGACGGCGTTGTGCGTTTTGTCGTCGCGCAGTCCCCAGCCATCTTTGACGATGAGCATGACCGGACCTTTGCGCGGGGGAATGGCTGGCATGTACGTTTTTTCTCCTTCGTGAGTAATGTAGACAACTCACTCAGGATAAGAGAAGCCGCGGTCAGCGTCAAAAGGCGCCGCAACTGGGGTGGCCCGGACGACCTCGTCGTCTGGGCGCACCAGCGCAAGAGGTTACTTCCTGCGCGTCGCCTAGCGTTGAACCGTGAGGCAACACGGATGATGTAACCTCTTGCGCTTCGCGCCCAGACGGCTGCGCCGTCC
>DASPJR010000150.1:0-35593 GCA_035628505.1 Planctomycetota bacterium
GCTGGCGACTTGAACCGAATGCGCCAGTGACCATCGGCATCAGGAAAAAGTTCGTTCGGAGCAACGATGCAGGCATCTCGCAGTCCCCGCCGCTCGAGCGCACTTTCCACGCACCTCTTCTGCGCGGCGATCACCTGCGGCTTGGCGTCGACGCCGCGCACCGCCGTGGATTCCTGTACGCCGCGCCACGTATACAGAATCTCCGGAATGTGGATGATGTGGCTGCCGGGATGATCGGCGATGCGCAGCGCCATGTCCCAGTCCTGCGCGCCGTCGGTTGCGGCATCGCTGAAGGCGCCGCACGCACGCAGCGTCTCGAGCTTCGCAACGGAAAGGTGGCAGGTGTATCCGGTGTCGAGCAGCAGAGCGGGGGAGAAATCCGGCTTGAAATAAGGCCAGAAGCGGCGGTCCTGCATGTCGCATTTGTCTTCGTCGCTGTAGAGAAAATGCGGCCGCATATGAAAATCAATGTTGAACGCGGCAATGCGCAGCGCGTCCGGGTAAAGCAGATCGTCATGGTCAAGCAGCGCGACGTATTCGGCCTCGCAAAGTTCCAGCGCTTTGAAGTGGCCCGTGGCAATGCCGAAGTTCTTCTCGCTGCAGAGCATTTTCACGCGTTTGTCTTTGGCGAGCTCGGCCAGGACCGTGCGCGTCTCCTCACGCGTCGAACCGTTGTCCCAAATCACCCAGCGCCAGAGTGACTCCGGATAATCCTGCGCAAAAACGCTCGCGGCTGTTTTGCGAAGCACCTCGGCTTCGGTATCAAAAACGAGAGTGAGAATATCGAAGCGAGGCGCATTTTCAGAGGGAACAGGATAGTCCTCCGCGCGCTCGCGCACGCGGCGTTCGATCCACGAATGGTATTTGAAATCGGGTGCTTCGGATTGCGCGCCAGCGACGTCTGGCAGCCCGTGGGCTTTGCGGTAGGCCGAACGCAGCGCGGGCCCAACGATGGGCAATTCGCTTGCGAACTTGCGGAGTTCAGGCCACATAGTCCGTTTCGATGCGGTAATCGCACTCCGTCGTGGTCAGATTCGGATTGTAATACGGATCGCGCGGCCACTTCGCCAGCCACTGATCCTTGAAGGCCTTCAGCTCTTCGGGATGGCACCCGGATTTGCTCACCGATTCATGGTGGTAGTGCTCGGCATACGGCGTGTAGACGATGCGCTTTCCCGTCTGCAGCACTTTCAGGCAGTAATCCACATCGTTGTAGTTGAGCGGAAAGATTTCGCTGAAACCTTTTACCGACCAGAACACGTCCGCGCGCGTCATCATGCACGCTCCGGTCACCGCGGTGTAATTGCGGTGCACGGCCGTGCTGAAAAAATAACCGCTCTGGCTGTCTTCAAATCCGTAGAACGGATGGCCCGGATTTCCTTTTAGTACGTTCACACCGCAATGCTGCAGCCGTCCATCCGGAAAAAAGAGGCGCAGTCCCACGGCGCCGATCTCCGCCTGCTGCGAAAACTCCAGCATCGCTTCGATCCACTCGGGCGTGATGACCTCGATGTCATCATTCATGAAGACCAGATGCGAGCCTTCTGACTTCTGCGCTCCAAGGTTCATTTTCGAGGCGAGATTGAACGGGGCGGTGTAGGGGACCTTGCGAATGTTGTACGGCTGCAGCTCTTTTTCGAGCTCCGCCGACATGTCGTTGTTATCGATGACCAGGATTTCATAATTTTTGTACGTGGTCTTCTTGCGCACGCTCTCGACGCACTTCAGCAGAAACCACGTGTCCTCGCCGCGAACTTTCGCACGCTTGCACGCGCTGGGAATGACAATGCTGACCTTGGGCTGTCCGACGATGTCGAAGCGCACGCGGTGAAAACCGTGCGTCGGGCCGGGCTCAACGCGTCCGGGCTTGCCCACGGTCTGGAGCCAGCTCTCAAGCGCACGCTGCGCGACGCGGTGCGCTTTCGGCTTGGCCGATGCACCGGACGCGGTGGACGTCGGCAGCATGCGCCAGTGATAGAGCACATCCGGAATGTGGTGAATGCGCTGGGTCTTCGCGGTGAAGCGCAGCACCATGTCATAGTCCTGCGCCGTGTCGAACTCGCTGCGGAACCCGCCGATCTCGCGCAGAAGCGACAGGCGGTAAACGCCGAGGTGGCAGGTGTACATGCAGGCGAGGAGATATTCCGGCGACCAGTCGGGCTTGAAGAACGGATCGGTGTGCATGCCGTTCAAGTCCAGCTTGTCCTCGTCGCTGTAGATCATGTCGACTGCGCGGTCAGCGATGATCGCCTGCGCGACCTTGAACAGCGCGTGCTCGGCAATTTCATCGTCATTGTCCATCAGCGCGGCGTATGAACCGGTCGCGATTTCCATTGCTGAATTCGTTGCGGCCGAGATGTGCCCGTTCTTCTCCCGGTACACAACTTTGATGCGCGGGTCCCTGGCTTTGAATTCTTCGAGCAGTGCTTTCACGTACGGCTTTGTCGAACAGTCGTCGGCCAGGCACAGCTCCCAGTGCGGATAAACCTGCTTCAGCACCGATTCAATCGCGAGCCGTAAGTATTGTTCGGGCGGGTTGTACACGGGCATCAGGATAGAAATCAGCGGCGGGTCTTTCATCGCGGCGATTTCATTGCGCATCGCCTCACGCTGCGCGTCGGTGATTCTGCGGTTTTCGCGCCAGATGCGGTAATCGGCCGCGCGCGTGTCTACGCCGCCGCCGAGACTCTGAATGAGCTTGCCTTTGAAAGATTTAAAATCGCCCTTCAGCAGCAGCGAGATGCCCTTCTTGATCGCGCGGCTGGTCTTCTTTGTGGCCTGGATTTCTTTGATTTTTGATTTGATCGCGCGCACGTAAAGCGTCGCTTTCGGCACGGGCTCGATGCTGAAATGTTCGATGCGGAACGAGCCGGGCTTGTCGATGGGTTCGAAGCGGATCGCTTTCACTTCTTTTTCAAGCCGCAGATGCGTGTCAATCTCGAGTTCGCGGCGCAATTCGGGCAGCAGCACGCGTTCGCTGTCCAGGAATCCCCCGCCGGTGTCAAAGCACAGGCTGCCGCGGCCGCGCGCGAGCGGGCTGGTCATTTTCAGGCGGAAGTGGACGACGCCCGCCGGCAGGGGCCGCTCAATGAGAAAGTGCGGTTCTTCGCCGGTGGCGGTGAACGTCTGCGCGTCAGAGCCGGCCGTCAGCTGCGACAAGGCAACCGACGCGGCGGGACCGAACACGTTTCGTGTGGCGGAAGTGTCTGCTGTGCTGAGTGTCATTGCGTTTGCATTGTAAACCTAGAACCGCCCCTCGTCTATATAGTGTGCGCGGCCGTGCGTTTGGGTTACGGGCGAAATGCTTCCGGGCCATCGCGCATCGCAGCGAGCGCAGCTTCGGGCGAGCGGATCGAATCGCATCCAAGTGTGATCAGAAGTTTGTCCCGTCGCAGCTTGATAAATAGCGGACGCGGCGCCGGCTGGCCGAGTTCGGCTGTTGGAATCGTTTCGATCGTTGCAGCCGGCAGGTCGAACATACGGGCGATCAGACCGGCAAACTGGGGCCGCGTGAGGTGCTCGGGCCCGACGGTGTGGAAGGTTCCGCACGCGCTGCGTTCGAGCAGTCGCACGGCTGTCTCTGCCAGATCGACTGAATACGTTGGCTGCCCCCACTGATCGCTCGGAATTTTCAGCGGCTGGCGCTCGCGCAACGTTTTTACCGCCCGATAGACGAAATTCTTGCGTTGAGTTTCAGGTCCAAAGACCCAGCTTGCGCGCAGAATCAAATGCTGATCGGGCAGAATCTCGCGCAGTCGCGACTCAGCCAGAACTTTACTCTTGGCATACACACTCTTCGCGGCCGGCTGAGCGTCTTCCGGGTAGGCGTCCGGGGAATCGCTGAAGACGTGCTCGGTCGAGAAGAAGACGACCGGAACGCCGAGCTGCTTCGCGGCACAGGCGACATTGGCCGTGCCATCCACGTTGATGGCGTAGCATTCATCAGCGTGCGTTTCGCAGTAATCGACAAAGGTTAATGCGCCGGGAAGAAAGATGACGTCGGGTCTGAAGTGTGTCGCTGTTTTCAAAACCGCCGCTGAGTCGCGTGTGTCGAGTTGAAGCAATTCGCCCTGCGCGTGCTTGAAGCCGGTGCCGAGGCACTCCCACTGCTTCTCGCAGAGCTGCCGGAGCAGCAGGCCGCCAACCTGGCCCGACGCACCGATGATCAGAGCTTTCATGCGGGACCTTTCAGGGTGCTAGCGGTGCTTCAGGCTCCAGTCGTAGGGGATGCTCTTGTCGAACGGATCGAGGCGCGTGATTTCATCTGGATCGTGAACGATCGAGGAACAATTGCAGACGATCGCTTCCGTGGTGCCGCAGCCCTTGAAGCCATTCCAGACACCGGGTGGAACGGTAACGAGGCAGTAATTGTCCGGCCCCATGAAAATTTCCTGCAGTTCGTTCTTCGTTTTTGATTTCTCGCGCGCGTCGAAGAGTACCAGCTTGATGCGGCCGACTGGAACGGCGTAGTTGATGATCATGCGCGAATGCAGATGCCAGCCCTTAATCACGCCCGGAAAAATCGTCGAGAAATACACCTCGCCGAATTCTTTGAAGTGCGGATCAGTCTTGCGCAGCATATGCATCACTTTGCCGCGCTCATCGGGGATCTGTTTCAGCGGTGTAATGATCACGCCATCAATCATGCTTCACTCCTTGTCCGCACCGTCCGATCATTCCAACCGGCCGTTCTCGGCGCCTTCGCGCCTCCTGCGGTAAAAATTAGATGTACGTCGCGCGCGGAATTGGGATGAGGAATCTGCCGCCGCGCTTTTTGTATTCCGCCTGCTGCTGCACGATCTCAGGGGCGAAATTCCAGGCGAGAATCAGCACGACATCCGGCTGATCCTGCAGCAACTTCTCCGGAGCATAAACAGGAATGTGGTGCCCCGGCGTCAAGAAGTTCTGCTTATAAGGGCTCTTGTCGACGATGTAATCGATGCGCTCGGTGCCGATGCCGCAGTACGCCAGCAGCGTGTTTCCTTTCGCCGGAGCACCATATCCAGCGATGCGTTTTCCGGCAGCTTTCAGCGCATCGAGCTCTTTCAGCAGCGCCGCTTTGCTCTCCGCAACCTTTTTCGCGAATTCAGTCCATGGCGCGAGCTTGTGCAGCCCGCGTGCTTCTTCATTTGCAAGCATTCGCTGCACAGACGGCTGCACCGCCCGCGGGCCGCCTTTGAGCTGAGCGGAAACCACGATCGAGCCGCCGTGAATCGCGACCTCGTCGACGTTGATCAGCTCCATGCCGAACTTTTCGAAAAGCGTTTTCAGCACGCGCACGGAGAAGTAGCAGAGATGCTCGTGATAGACCGTGTCGTACTCGAGCTTGTCGTGAAACGGCACGAGATAGGGCATTTCGACGGCACTCACGCCGTCGTTATCCAGCAGAACGCTGATACCTTTCACGAAGCCATGCAGGTCAGCAACGTGCGCAAGCACGTGCCGTGCGAGGAACAGCTTCGCCGGACCGTGTTTTGCACGAACAGTTCGCGCGCTTGCTTCATTGAAGAAATCACAGACGGTTTCGATTCCTTCGGCATTGGCGCGCGCTGCGATGTTTTCAGCAGGCTCGACACCAATTGTTTTCACGCCATGCTTTTTAAACGCCTTCAGCACGGTGCCGTCATTGCTCGCGGCTTCGACGATCAGGCTGCTTGAATTCAATCCGTAGCGTGACGTGAATTCACTCGCGAGCCACGCAGCGTGTTTAAAAATGAGATCCGACGTGCCCGAGACGTAGATGTAATCTTTAAACAGAACTTCAGGCGGCACTTCTTCGTCGATCTGCACCAGCCCGCAGCTCTCGCACAGCGCCACGCGCAGCGGAAACTTCGGTTCGTTCGGCGAAATATGCCCCGGCTTGACGAAGCTGTTCGCGAGCGCCGTGCGGCCCAGGTCAAGAAACGGGACGATCGGGCGTGCATGGCAGACCCGGCATTGGACGACGTTCAACGTGATGTTCTCCTGATCGCTACTTCACTGCATTCATGTACGCCGTGATTTGTTCATCACACAGCGCAGCCGCGGCGGATTTGTTCTGGTAGAACGTCTTGTACCATTCGGTTGTCAGACGCATCGTCGCGTCGAAATCCCACACCGGCTTCCAGCGCAGCACGCTCATCGCCTTTTCGCAGCTTAAGCGCAGAAAATGCGCTTCATGCACCGCGTTGCCCTGCTTTTCAGACAGATCATCCCAGCCGCCGCGGCCCCACGTTGCGACGACTGAGCTCGCCACGTCGCGAACCGTGCGGCAGTTGTCAGCAAGCGGACCGAAATTCCACGCACCGGCGTTTGCAACAGGATCGTAATACAGATTGGCCGCGAGCTTCAGGTATCCGCCGAGCGGCTCGAGCACGTGCTGCCAGGGACGGATAGCAGAGGGATTGCGAATGCCTGGCCGCTTGTTCTCGCTCAGCGCGCGAATGCAATCTGGAACAATTCGATCCTGCGCCCAGTCTCCACCGCCGATCACGTTGCCGGCGCGAACGCTGGCCAGGCCAAGGCCGTGTTCTTTGGCGCGTTCGGGGCTGAAGAAGGATTTCTGATATGCTGCGAAGACGAGCTCGGCGCAGCCTTTTGAGGCGCTGTACGGGTCGTGCCCGCCCATCGGATCATTCTCGCGGTAGCCCCAAATCCACTCGCGGTTGTCATAGCACTTGTCGCTGGTGACGTTGATAAACACACGCGCCTTGTCGAAAGCGCGAAGTGCTTCGAAGACATTCACCGTTCCGCCGACATTCGTATCGAACGTCGTTTTCGGATCCTTGTACGAGCTGCGCACGAGCGGCTGTGCGGCGAGGTGGAAAACGTAGTCGGCTTTCGATTCCTGCAGCGCTTTGAAGAGCGACGACAGGTCACGCACATCGCCCACGATGTGGCGCATTTTTTTTGCAAGGTTCAGCGTTTCAAAAAGATTCAGCTTCGTTGCGGGCGGCAGCGCGTAACCTGTTACGTCCGCTCCCAGGCGCGTGAGCCAGGAACACAGCCACGAGCCTTTAAAGCCGGTGTGGCCCGTCACTAAAACGCGCTTGTTTTTGAAAGCCTGTTCGAGGAGTGCCGAGGTGCTGGTGTTCGGCGCCGGCCGGATGCTCGTGCGGTTGGAACGTGCCATTTACCACACCTTCCACTGCGCGCCGCGTTCCCACATGTCGTTGAGCATCTGGTGTTCGCGGGCGGTGTCCATGCACTGCCAGAATCCGTCGTGGCAGTAGGCGTTCAGCTGTCCGTCATGTGCGCAGCGGACGAGCGCGTCAGCCTCGAGCACGCACTTATTCTCGTCGTCAATGTAGCGTTCGATGAATTCACGCTGAAAGACCATGAAACCGCCGTTGATGTAGCCCTGCGTCGTCTGCGGCTTTTCGGCGAACGAGGTTACGCGGCCCTTGTCGATTTCGATCTCACCAAAGCGGCCGGCAGGATGAACCGCGCTGACCGTCGCCAGTTTGCCGCTCTTGTTGTGATTCTTGAGCAGCGCTTTTAAGTTCACGTCACACAGTCCGTCACCGTAGGTGAGCATGAACTGTTCGGTGTCGATGTATCTGGCCACACGCTTGAGGCGGCTGCCGGTCATGGTTTTCAGGCCGGTGTCGGCGAGCGTGACGCGCCAGTCTTCATTGCCGTTTGCGTTATGGAATGTGGTGCGCGTGCGCGGTCCGAGTTCCACCGTCAGATCGCTGTTGCGGGCGGTGTAGTTCAGGAAGTAGTCGATGAGATGTTCTTTTTTGTAGCCCAGGCACAGGATGAAATCCTTGTAACCGTAGTGGGCATAGAATTTCATGATGTGCCAGACAATAGGCTGCTGGCCGACGGGGACCATGGGCTTGGGGATCAGCTCGCTGACATCGCGAATGCGCGTGCCCATTCCGCCGCAGAGAATGACTACCTTCATCTGGCTCCCCGTGTTCAGTGCCTCTTAACCCGTTTCAGCAGAAAGAGCTAGATAAAGGGTTTTGGCGCTGATTCAAGTGCCGATGAGTGCGGCTGCAACGACTGCCGACCCCATGCCAGATG
Source organism: Planctomycetota bacterium (assembly GCA_035628505.1). Lineage (GTDB taxonomy): Bacteria > Planctomycetota > SZUA-567 > H5-PLA8 > H5-PLA8 > DASPJR01. Next base: position 8,011 of record DASPJR010000150.1, read on the forward strand.
CCGTCCCAAGGACGTGCATTTAGAAGTCAAACCCGCCTTTTGCTTTTGCGCCGGTTGCGGCGGCAGCGGGCTGGGCTTCGCGGCGGGCCGACTCGCGAGCGGCCGCGCGTGCTTTGCGGCGCGCGGCCTCTTCCTCTTCGGGCGTGGGCAGCTCGGGGAAGGGCGCGAATCCGGCGGCGACCTCGGCCTTTTCAGCGAGCACTCCAAGCCGGCCCATCAGCCGGAAATAAACATTGAATACGCGGCCCTGAATGCTGCCAGCGACGTAGTGCATCTTACCCACGTCGTTTTCATCCGGCACCACTGGCAACGCAATCTCGCGCATCGTCACGACACCCTTAACGTGATCGAAGGGATAAACGACATTGCCGAGCTTGTGCCACATGTCCTGCAGTTTCATGTGCAGGTTCGTGCACGCCAGCAGAATCCGGTTGCAGTACGCCTCGTTGGACTTGTTCTCCTCGAGATCCACAAGCAGGGTGTTCAGTTCGGCATGCTCGTCACGGATTTCAATTACCGATGGCACAAGTGTTCCGAAGAACTCGGTCAACGGAAGAAGATCGATGGCTTCTTCACGCAGTTTTGCAAGATCCGGGATCTTCGATTCCATCTCCGGCGCAAGCAGGAGTTGCAGCGCGGCGTGGAGGCGGTCGGCGGCAATGTTTTCGAATTCAATCATCAGCCGCGCCGCGTCATTCATCGCTTCACGTGCCTTCTGCCTGCAGGTGTTTACGGTTTCAGCCGTTGCGTCCGGCAGATCATAATCCTTCGGGTTGATGGTCACGTCGAACGCGACCAGCATTTTCGCCACGCTGGCTTTCAGCGCCTTTGTGTCTGCCTCGTCCCACTTTTTGAGCGCCTCGCGATAAGCCGGTGCCATTGCTTTCATTTTCTCGCGCGCGGCGGTCAGCGAGGCGATCTGAGCGTTCACATCTGCGGGCGGCTTCAGAAGTGTTTCTTTAAAAGGCAACTGCCGCAGCGGGAGCAGGTTTGCCTGGGAATAGCGGCAGAGAACCTTGTAACCGGCGTCGCTGGCCTCCTCGGTTGCAATCAGTTCTTCGACAGGGCGGATGTTTTCAGGCTTCACCTGTTCGTCGAGCACCGCTTTATAGAAATCCATTGAGACTGTGCGCGCCGTGGCTTTAAAATCACGGAACAGATCGGACGCCGGCAGCGCAACCAGAAAGATCGGAGCTGACTTTTCCTTCTTGATCGCGATCAGGCGATCCTTGTCCGACGGATGGGTATCGAAGTAGCCGGTATCGGTGCTCCAGAGATTCTGAACCAGCGCGTCATGCGTCTTCTTTGGAATCTTTGCGATGTTCGAATTGATCAATCGTGGTAGATCGTCGGCAAGCCGGCCTTCATCCCACGCAGCGCTGAGGCTGGATTGTGCCATGGCGTTCGCGACGTTCAGCACAGCCAGCTTGCGCACGGTGGACTCGAAGGCTTCGCTTCCGGCCAGGCACGCTTCGTAGCGGTCGGCGTCAAATTCCATCTGGCGCAGCATGAAGCAGCTTACGGCGTGCCCGGCCATTAACAGGCACCAGAGAATTCCGCGTGTCAATGCGACAAACAGGCGTGCAAAAAAGCCGAAGATCGCAAAGATAAAGTGGGCTTCAGAACCGCGGTCAAGCCACTCCTCCAGTTTGTAATCAAACGCGTCGCGTTCAAAGACCAGGCGGGCGAACCACGCATCCATGGAACGGATGAAATAAGTGAGGCGCATGCCGACCGGCTGGCTGAAATGACCGAACTCATGCGCCAGCACCCCCGCGAACTCGCGCATCGTCAGCCCGCCGGCGAGCGGCAGGCCGATTGTCAGCACCAGGTCGTTTGTGAAGACACCGAGCATGCCGCGCCGAAAGCTGGCGGAGGCGTTTATTTCGCAGTCCACATGAATTTCGCTCGGAACAGGAGCTCCGACCGCTTTGCAGATCTTCTCGACAAACGCGAATAAAAATGGCTCGGCAGCTTTGTTCAGCTTGCGCGGCTCCATCTGCTTTCCGCGTCTGGCGACCAACGGTTTTAACATGAAAAGAACGAGCATGATGCCGAGCAGCACAGGAGCCACCGCGATAAACACGACAACAACCATGGCCTTTGCGTTACGCACTCGCCCCGCGGCAGAAAAGACGGATCCTATGTTCGCCGCCCAGTTGTAGGTGAAGTACGCGACATAGCCGATCATGCTGAAATAGATGAGCGGCAACAGGCACATCGTCAGAGCGGAAATAAGGGCGCCAATAAGGTAGAGTCCGTTGACCGGGACCGGCTTGATCGTGCCTTGAAAAGCTGAAAGAACTTTGGCCGAAGCGTCAACGGAATCTTTTTTGAACGTGTTGGTTTGCGTGAGTACAGGAGGCATAAGGTTCCTCGACGAACAAATAAAGGCGTATGTCACGAAACTACAAAAGTGGTTTCTGAAAGCAATCTGTTCGAAGGGAAATAATCGGAAGAAAAAATGCACCAGTGCAGCAGACTCAACAGACATCAACATTCTTTTGGTGTAGATTGCTTCCGGAGGCTCCCGATGTGCCGGACTGCTGTAGCCGCAGTGTCATTTCTCATTGTCCTTTGTTGTGTTGGGCTTTGTCCGGCAGGCGAATTCTACAACGAACCGCCCATCAACTACTCAACCGCGCCCACGGACGATCCCATCTCGCGTCTGCAGCGCCGGCTCGACAACGGCTCGACTGAGCTGGCCTGGAACGAGGGACTGGGCTACCTGAAGGCTCTGCTGCACGAATTGAAAATACCGGCATCGTCTCAGACTCTTGTCTTTTCAAAGACGAGCGCTCAGCGTCACAAGATCTGGCCGTCAGCTCCGCGCGCGCTTTATTTCAACGACGACGTCTACATTGGATACGTCAAAGACAGCGAAGTGCTTGAAATCTCCTCGGTCGACCCGCGCCTGGGCGCCATCTTTTACATCCTTCTCCCGAATCCGGGAAAGAAGCCACGATTTGAGCGCCAGACGCATAGCTGCCTGCAGTGTCACGATTCAACTGGGCTGACGCTGGGCGTTCCAGGGCATATGGTTCGTTCGGTTTATCCCGATTCAGACGGCATGCCGATGCTGAATCTCGGCACATTTCGCACGAACTTTCAGAGTCCGCTGAAAGAACGCTGGGGCGGGTGGTATGTCACCGGCCAGCACGGCAAAGAGCGCCACCTCGGGAATCTCGTGTTCCCTGGCGAGCCGGATTTGAAAGTACTGATGGAAGTCGGAGCAAACCGCAACGACCTGTCTGAATTTTTTGACGCTTCAAGCTACTTGACAAACTCGAGCGACATTGCCGCGCTGATGGTATTGGAATACCAGGCGTACACGCACAACCTGATCACGCGCGCCAGCTACGAAACGCGCATCGCTTACCTGCAGAACAAGGAGATCAATAAAGCCCTCGAGCGTCCCGCGGACTATGTCTCAGAGAGCACCCAGATCCGGCTGAAAGCCGTCTGCGATCCGGTACTCAACGCCCTGCTGTTCAAGGATGAAGCCAGGTTCTCGGACAGCATCAAAGGCAACACAACGTTTGCAGCCGACTTTGCATCACGCGGACCGCGCGACAGCAAAGGCCGTTCGCTGCGCGAGCTGGATCTCGAACACCGTATGTTCAAGTACCCGTGCAGCTACCTGATCTACTCCGAGAGCTTCGATGCACTGCCGACTGAAGCGCGCGACTACATCCTGCAGCGGCTCTGGCAGGTTTTAAATGGCCAGGACACGAGCAAAGCGTTTGACTACATCACGCCCGCCGAACGCGACGCCATACGCGAAATCCTCATCGAAACAAAGCCATCTCTCCCGGACTACTGGAGAGCAAAACAGTAGTTCGCGTTCGGTCGCCTGAGCTTACTTGCCCGCAGGCAGCGGCACCTGGTTCGGACTTCGCAGATAACTGATCAGGTCGATCAGATCCTGCCGCGACATTCCCGTGAGCAAGCCTTCGGGCATCATCGATAGCTCTGTCTGCTTCATCGATTTAATCACGCTGCGCTGCAGCACGATATTTTCAGTCTGCGTTTTTATCGTGACAATCTGCTCGTCCTGGGCGCCGACGATGCCTGAAATCACGCGTCCATCGTTGGTCTTCACGAGCCATATCAGATAGTCGCGCGGCGTGATGGCGTTGGGATCGACCATGTTCTGCAGCAGGTAGTCGAGGTCCGCGCGTCCCGAACCGGTTAAATCCGGCCCGATGCTGCCGCCGTCATCGAAGAGCTTGTGGCATTGTCCGCAGGTTCTCTTGAATACAACCCGGCCGCGCGCGTTGTCTGCATCGCCCGGTTTGGCTGCCGCAATGATCGCTTTGTAATCGGCAATCTCTTTCAATTTGTCTTCGGCCGTCTGGCGCGTCGTGCCCCAGTTTGCTTTCAACCAGTCATTCATGTCGCTGTAGGTGAGGCCCTCAAGCTGCCGCACGATGAATGCGTTCAAATCAGAGACTGGAACGGTCTTCTTCTGCAGCGCTTCAAGCAGCACTTTCGCGTACTCAAAACGTGCCGCGAGCGTGCTGAGCGCATCGCGTTTTTCGTTGATGTCCAGCTTCGGGTAGATCTCAAGAATCAGCTTCGGCGTCGCCGCATCATCGAATGAACCCAGCGCGCTGATGGCGCGGCCGCGCATGGCCGGATCGGTCAACAGCTTCTGCAATGAAGAAACCAGATCGGGCGCCTTGGCGTTGAGCAAAGCGTCCAGCGCTTCCCCTCGCGTGTTCGCCGGGCTATTGGCATCCATCATGACCGTGCGTAGCGCATCGATTGAACGTGTATCTCCGAAGGCGGCCGAAAGCGAGCGTGCAAGAGCGCGGATCTCGTTATTTTTGCTCTTTTCTGCGCGGGCGCTGAAGTCCGCCCACGTTTTCGGCGCTGCAATATTCGTGCGGCCTTTCAGGGTCTCGGTCATTCCACGCAGAACCGCGAGCTGCAAGTCTTCCGGAGAATTCTGCAGCAGTAGATCGACCATTAACGGAACGCCATCCGAGCCCATGCGCCGCGCCGTGTACTGCATCAGAAGCGGGATTTTCCCCGAAGCGGCCAGTCTCAGCGCGCGGCTTGAGTCCAGCGGCACCAGCGGCTCGAGCGCAAACCAGTACATCAGCGGAAGATTCTGATCCGCAACGTCTTCACCGTGCTTCACCAGTTGCGAAAGAATGTCCCAGCGCTGCTCGGGCGCCAGGCGCGTGAGCGCAGAGGCCAGATGCACACGCACGACCGGTGAAGGATCCTTCTCCGCAAGGCTGGCAAATTGAGTTAACACTGCCCCGCTCGGTTTGCGGCTTTCACAGAGCAGTTGAATGCTCCAGGCGCGCATGTACGGCTCGCTGCTGTGCAACTGCTTCAGAAGTGTTTCTTCGCCGATTCCCAATCCATGCAGCGTCCACAGCGCGCGCAGCCGCCGCGGGGCTTCAGCATGCTCGTTAAGTATTTTCAGCAGCGCCGCTTTCGTTTCCGGCTTGAGCGTGCCGGCTACTGCGCGTTCGGCCAGAATCCGGCGCGCGTGCCGCACGAACCAGTCGTTTTTATGCAGATGCAAGCGGACGAGCTCGTCGTCGGGCGCTTTCTGCAAATCGAACTTCTGGGGCTGCGGCTTACCATAGGTAATTTTGAAAATGCGACCGTTCGTGCGATCGACAACTTTGTAGTTGTGGCACTCGCCGGTGTCGTGCCAGTCGCTTACGTACACGCCGCCGTCGGGGCCGTACTTAATTGTCAGGCCTCGAAACCAGGAATCGTTGGCAAACATGAAATCCTTGCCGTGCGTTGCGACGTAGCCCGAACCCTTTGGCTGCAGGATATCGTTGTTCACGCGGTTGCCGTGCAGGTTACAGGTGAACAACGTATGGCGGTACGTGTCCGGCCAGTTGTCGCCTAGATACACCATCGCGCCAACATGCGAATGGCCGCCGCCGGCTTCACCGTGTTTTCCTTTTCCGCCGCGCGAGAGAGTCCACTGGCTGCCGGCCCAATGCAGATGATCGGCGCACTGTTCGATGAGTCCGTAAGCATGCTGCGCGGGCTGCCCGAACATGCGCCGGTAATGTGCGCCAGGGATGACGTGCCAGAGATGGCCGATAACGCAGTTCGTAATAAACATCTGCCCGAAATCGTCGAAATCCATTCCAAATGGATTGGTCGTGCCATGCGCCACAACTTCGAATGTGTGCCGCGTCGGGTGATAGCGCCACACGCCGCAGCTGATCGCGATGCGCTGGCCGTCAGGAGTGCCCGGCTTGCCCACGTTGGAAGGCGCCGTGATGCCATTGCAGCCGTAGAGCCAGCCATCGGGGCCCCACGTCAATGTATTTAAGACATTATGAATGCCTTTCGCGGACCAGCCGTCGAGCAGTGCGACCGGTTCGCCGTCTGGAACGTCATCACCGTTGCGATCCGGAATGAAATAAAAATGAGGCGCACTGCAGACCCACACGCCGCCAAAGCCCAGCTCGATGCCAGTTAAATAGTTGCCTTTGTCCCAGAACACTTTCTTGGTGTCGAAACGTCCATCGCCATCGGTGTCTTCGTAAATGGAGATGCGATCGTTTCCCTGCTCCTTCCACGTGGGATACGAGAGAATTTCGCACACCCACATTCGGCCGCGGTCGTCAAACGTGAAGGCAACGGGCTGGACGACATCGGGCTCACCGGCAAATAGAGTGGCGCTGAATCCTGCCGGAAGCGTCATGGCCTTGGCCGCTTCCTGCGGCGGCAGATTGTTCGCCAACTGCGGCTCATCCGCAGCAAACGCACGCAATCCGCCGAATGAGAATGCCAGAATGAAACAAATCAAAAGGAGGACGCGGGAACTCATCTTTAGCTCCAGAGAGACGGTAACGAATCAGCCGCAATTTCTAACCTGCGCAGCACCAAACCGCCACGCGGAATTATTGGAGAAACGACCACCTTTTTCGGACATTATTCTGGCCGAATTGAACGATTTTCATTATGTGCACGAAGCCACCTCTGGGGATTGAACCCAGGACCTACGGTTTACAAAACCGTTGCTCTACCGCTGAGCTAAGGTGGCAGATGTGATTTAAGGATGGCGGGCTTCACAGCTCCGGTCACGACGTCGACCGAAACTCGCGAACATAATCACTCATTGCGGCGCTGTTGTCAATCGTCGACACGCTCAATGCACTACCTTGAGGATACCGTTTCGCTGTCATGTTGTTTAGTGGCATCTGTACCGGTTGCAACTGCTGCCGGAATTGGCCCATCACAGAAACGAAAACGGGCGGCAAGGGTGTACTTAGTAACGAATTCTTAGACCTTCACCGCTTCGGAGTACATCCGTGAAACTGTTGAAAATTGCCGTGATCGTTATTGCTGGCGCCCTTCACGTCTTTGGAGGAGATGCCGAGCCCGCGTGGAAAAAGAAAGTTTCCATAGATTCGAGCAGGATTAAAGAAGGCCTCGCTGAAGCGGGCGTGAGTCCCAAAAGTGTCGTCAGCTACTTTACGGGGCGCTGGCCATTCATCAGTTTTATTGGCGGAATGGCTATGGGCAACCGGAGTGAAGAGCTCGAATTTTTTTACTCGGAGCCATTCAAATGGCGCTCTCAGATTCTGGATTACGTTCTGGAAAATGGCGGCAAGGTTTATGGGCTGCGCATCCGCATGAAGCGCTATAAAGAGGGTCCCGTGCCCAAGCCACTGCGAAGTTTTCTGTTTCACCTGCGAACGGACGTGCTGCTGAATGAGTACTATCCCAGCTACATTCTTGTTAACGGAAGGAGGGTGTGGGATTTCAAGAAAGACAAATTACAGGCAGGCGGAATTGACGTGCCGTTCAGCGTGGCAGAGCCCGCTGACCTCATAATTGATCTGGTCATCGATAAAGATTACACGCCAGACACAAAAGGGCTGGCGTTTCGCATGTTTGACGTGAAGTACCTCGGTGAGCCTGGTGAGAAAGTGGATCTTGCCACGGCCGAGGCCAAAGCAAGCAGTTCGCCTGCAGATAAACTCCAGACCTTTCCCTTTGGTCTTTATCCAAGCGGCTACGACTTCTGGACCAACAAAGGAAGGACGTTTGCCGAGATCGAAAAGGCGTGGAAGCCGAACTTCACTCCAGAGTATCCGACAGATGAAATTGCGATGGCACCCTTCTGCTGGCACTCGCACGCGACTGGTAAGTTTCACGACTTCATGATTCGTTTCGGAGGCTGCAACCTCGCGGGCGAAGGCGCCGCGGCCGACGTGTTCAAGAACAACCCGTATCTGCGCGGCGTTGTGGTGAACAACAATAACACCGATGACTGGAAGCGCGTGCTGAAGATCGATCCAAAACTCCAGGTCCACTGGTTCCGTGGTGAAAACGGCACGGGCGCCGGCGAGAAAGCCATTGTTGAAGCCGCCAAAAAGGCAGCTGGCAATCCGGAGCGCATCACGGCACTGTATGAGCCGTTCCCACCAACACTCAACAGCTACCTGGAGTATGACCGCGGCAGTGACATCGTGGTTCTAAAGAACCAGGAAGATCCGAACGCGAACATCCTCGTTTCAATGAGCCGCGGCGCAGGGCGGGCATGTGGTAAGCCCTTTGGATTCTATTGGGAGCAGACGCATTATCCGTTCCCGTCGCTCGATCAGAAGCTGCACGCCTGCATGCTGTATCACTTATCGGGTGCTTCGTTCATCGGAGCTGAAATGGAGGAGGCGCCTTCCTTTGAAAGCGGAGTTGTTGCCGAGTGGGTTTTCCCCTATGTGCAGGCGCTTCGTTTTGCGATGGTCCATCCGGCGCGCGGGAAACCGATCGTGCCTGTTGGCATTGTTTACAGCGCAGGCGACGCGTGGTGGATTCCCTTCAATCAACTTGCTGTGATGGACCCTCTCCAACGCTATCTCGAATACGACCATGCAACCAAAACGTTGCGCGGTGAGCCGCTCTTCACGAAGGTGTTCCCCTGGATGCCGCAGGAGAACACAAAGGCTGCAAGCTGGAAGAAGGTCGGCCATCTGGCGCTGTTCATCGACAGGCTCGATGAGCTGCAGGGCTACAATCTGCTCGACGTGTTTTTCCCTGGCTATGGCGACGCTTACACGGCACGCATCACGCGTCTGCTCACGGGAACACCTTATGGGCCGCTTGATTTTGTGCCGCTGGAAAAAGCGAGTGCGGCACATCTGCAGAGCTTTGGTGTTCTCGCGTGCCTCGGTCACGGACGAATTCAGGGGGAAACAGAGGCGAAGCTTGCCGCTGCCGCCGCAAGTGGTGCGCAGCTCATTGTTGGCGCACAGGATTTTACCAGCACGCAGGCGGCGCCGAAGAGAACTCCCTTCGGACTTGCATTTGGCAAAGAAGCCTGCAGCCGGATCGAAGGTCCGATCGAAGGCGTCGCGGAAATTTTCAACGGCGGTGCCAAAGGAAACTTTTCTGGCGAGATCTTCAGCGCCACTGGGGAAGGATGGGAGACCGTGGCCTCCGTGGAGGGAAAGCCCCTGGTCTTGAAAAAGAAGAACGGAAAAGGCGCTATCTATATGTACCTCGGCCGCTGGATGCATCAGGGGGGCGCCGCGCTGCGCGCCATTCTGGCGTACGCTGGCGAGCAAGCGGCTCCGCTCAAATTCGATCGGGCGGAAGACCGTTTAGAATACGTTGCATACCAAAAGAACCAGGGAGCCTGGGTGGCGTTGTTCAATCATGGCGGCATCGTCGTCGGTTGCGACCGGCTGGACACGAAGACGTGGCGCGTCTCTCCGCCCGAACCTTTGTTCTCCGAAGTGAAAGGGCCCTTCAACGGCAGCATAGAGTTTCGGCTGGAGAAGCTTGGACTTGATCCCGCAGTTACGTATGCGCTTTACGAAGTTCGTGGAATCGACGATCCCGAGTTCGAGGCGGTCATCTCCGGACAAAAGAGTTTCGACCTGCGGGAGGTTGCCTCAGAAACTGTCGGCGGCAGTATCAAAGCTGCGCTCAAATTTAACAAACGTGCCGAGTATGTCATCGCGCCAAAAGGGAAGGAAAAGGAGGTCTTCTTCGGCAAGCCGTGAGCTCACGGAGAGTGTGTGCTTAATACGTCAGCTTTAACGGCGTCGCTCAGCTGATCAGGGAATCCGCCGGGAGATTCCGACCACGCCAACCAATTCGCCGGTCTCATCGCACAAGGGAGTGTCTGTTACATGCACCTGGAAGACTTCTCCCTGGCGATTCTGAACTGTAAATTTTCCGGACCAGCTCTTTCCGGCCACAAGCTGCGCCATGATTGATGCGGCATCATCTGAAGAAGTTTGAGCCGGTGTGACGGCGAGAATATTCCTGCCCATAACTTCGTCACGTTTCCATCCATACAGGCGCTCGGCCGCGCCATTCCAGTGCGTGATGTTCCCCAGAAGATCTGTCGCAATGACAGCGCACTCGTTTGATGCCGGGATGGTCATTCAGCGGTTCATTTCCATAGACTTGCGTGGTGTTGCTGCAGAACCTGCTGTTTCAATTCGGGACAGCCAGGCTGCAAGAAGGAAAGAATAAACACATCGGCCGTTCCTCGTTGTGAACGGAACTTTTGCGGCAAGAGCTGTGCCATGCATTGCGTGCGAAGTGTGTAATTCGGCACATGGCATCTGCGTTGCAGATTGCGAGTTAGCATTGAGAGGTAACAGATGGTCGGGGACGTCACTGTTGTTATTCCGGCGTACAACGCTGCGCCCAGCATCCGTGATACTCTGACTTCGATTTTCTATCAGGTGCTCAAGCCGACCGAAGTGATTGTCGTCGATGATTGCTCAAACGACGAAACGATCAGCATTGCGCGCAGTTTTGGCCCCGCGGTGCGGCTGATCAAAGTCCGGTCGCATCTTGGCCGGAACAGCGTGCTTTTAAACAAGGGGATAAAGGCGGCGCAGACCTCGTTTATCCAGGTGTTTTACCCCGGCGACACAATGCATTCCGAGATGCTGCACCGTTTATGCAACCTCGCCATGCTCTGTCCGGGTATCCAGGCCGCATTCTGCGATGCTTCCACTTTCAGGCCGCCTGATCTCAACACCCAGCCCGCAACGCAGCATGAATTCAAAAAATTTCTGCAGCCGCTGCTGCCGGCTGGACAGAATTATTATCTGCTCTGCCAGCCGCTGATGCTTGAAGGATTGATGCACGATTTCGTTCCCGGCGAAGGCGTGCTGTTTTTTTCGAAAGAAGCGTGGAGCTGGGCGGGAGGTTACGACGAGTCGCTGAACTATGCCGAGGATATGGATTTTGCCTTCAAACTCGCGCGGCGCTACGCCTTTGGCTACGTCGATCAGAAACTGATCGGCCGCTGCAGACGGGAGCCTGAATATCCCGCGGAAATCGAGCGCCTTGAGTCTACGCTCTGCGGTCTCAAGCGATACTGCAACCTGTCCGTCTCACCCGCAGCCCGGCGCGCGATTCTCAAGCGGATTTCCGAAACCGAAGTTGAGCTTGCCTGGTTGTGCAGCGATGCCGGCCGCCTGGCCGATGCCTTGGCGCACTGGTGGAAAGGATGGGCAGTCGCGGGCGCCCGTCCGGGCATGTTCGTCCACAGCCGCAAGCTGTGCCGGCACTTCGTTACGCTTTTATGCAAGCGCGCTCTGCTGCGCAGCGGAAAGCCGGCCTGATCAGTCGAAATTCCAGTAGCCGGTGAGTCCTTCCTGAGAAACTTTCTGTGGTTCCTGGATACGTAATTTTATCTCTGCATCGCTGAGCGGCCGCCTGTAAACACGCACTTCATCGATCAGCCCGTTGAACGACACATGGCCATCCTGCCGTCGGCCGATTGCGAAAGGCATTGTACCTGGGGAGCGCGCCTTGTTGACTTCAGTGGACGCGACCACCGCGCCGTCGAGGTACACCTTGAGTGTTTTCTCGTCGAAGGTCATCGCCAGGTGCTGCCACTGGCCGAGTTTCAGGACCTCAGGACTGACAGCCTGGTACGTTTTGTCAATGTTCAGATAGGCGCCAGCACATTTGTCACTGATGATCAGACCATAATGTCCGGCCTGGCCTTCGTGAGCATTCTTGTTCACGATCCAGCGCCGCTTCTCGCCGCCATCGGGCCAACTGTCCATGTAAATCCATGCTTCCACTGTGAATTGCGCAGGGTCGTAATCGATGTGATGCGCCGCTTCGATGAAATCTTCTCGCACGCGACAGGCAAGCGCCCTTCCAATCTTTCCATCGGTCACGGTCTTTGGCGCCGAGGCCGGCGTGGGGTTCAAGAACTGCTTGTCGAGCGTTACGGCCGCGATGACCGGTGCGGTCTTGTCTTCGCCTTTAACAAATTCGATATTCTTGATCGGGACGTCAGGCCGACCCACTTTCAAGGCCAGATATCGCACCTGCTGCTCGCCGCACTTGAAGGCAAACTTGGACTCCGGAACCTCGACTTGGCGGATGTAATCGGCGATATGGACTCCATTATGCAGCGGGTGGTCCTCGCTTTTCCCGTCCTCATACTGCAGCCGTACAATCAGTGAGACTGTCTTTGCGTTGGAGACTGGGAAGCCCCAGCCGCTGACGCAGCCGAGCAAATGGATCGTCGATGCAGTCGAATTGCACGCAACGACAGCCGACTTCGGCATTGTGGCGGAGATCTGCCCCTGCGAACTGTGCAGGAGAATAATGTTGTTGGCCGTGTCGCCGCGCGGATCGGCGACGACGAACGGAACGCCGTGCGCTGTCTGCAAGCCGTACGAAGGGAAAAGCAGCCGCTCCTCGTCGCCGGCGCCCTGGAACATGCGTTTGGTGCTCGGCCGCGTGGCCGCTTTTTCAAGCGACAGGGGCGTAAAGCGTCCATCCTGGATCAGCTTTGCCGCCGCCGCGCGGCGCGTGAGCTCGCCTTTTGCATCACGAGCTGCGACCGCGCGCTGGACCTCGCGAATTTCTTTAAGACGTTCGCTGTGCGGAACGCCCTGGATGTGGAAGGAGCGCACGGCGATCTGAACATTGTCACCGCCGTCATTCGATCGAATCACCAGACCGGTGAAACGGGGCTCGAAACCCAGTGTTTCCTTGCCGATCTTCACCGACTGCCCCGCAGCGTTGGTGGCTGTCGCGGTGACGACGCCTTGCGTACAGGTCATCTGCAGATGCGTTTTTTCGCGGATCTTTCCATTCAGCTGCACCGCCTTGACCCAGAAATTTTCGCGCGCGGGATTCGATCCGCTGAGATGCACATTCATGCCGCGCGCATTTTCCTGAATAGTGAGGCGCATGACAGACGTGCTGCCGTCCCACACCAGGATTCCAAAGTCAGGCTTGTTGCCCTTGTTGCCGTCGCTGACCAGTTCCACGTCGGCTTCTATCATCCAGTTATCGGCCTTGAAGTGGAACGGCAGGCGCAGCACAGGCGTATTGCGGCGGTCTTTGCCGTCCCAGTTGTGTCCGCCGATGCAGCGAAGGAGGACCATGCGCTTTGCGAGATCATGTTCGGCGTTGCCGCAGTTGCCCGGATTGTCAAAGTACCATGCGGAAAATTCTGCGGCGTCATCGAATGTGTAAAGGATATCGGCCGCTGAGCCCATCGTCTTAACCTGCGCCTTGTACAGCGCCAGCTCGCCGTCGCGCAGGGCGTTGGTGTCGTACCGCAGTCCTCCGGAGCGTTCTGCGAACTTTTCGATGAGCTCGGCGTCCAGTGCGATAACCGCGTCTGCTTCGTCGAGAAATTTTTTCAACGGATCGATGATCCTGGGGCGCTGCTTAAGCAGTTTCTCAGCGCTGTCGAGCTTGGAAAGAATTTCGGCCGTGCGCTTCTGGCGGAGCTGCTCAGCCATTCGAATGCGGCTATCGGCGACGGCTTTAAGAATCTGCCGTGCGGCCTGGGCCAGGCGCTGATCGCCGGCGGGCGGAGCGGGAAGGCCCACAGGAGCACTGACGTCCGGTCCCGGCGGCGTTTTGGCCGTTGTGGCTGATATGCGGAAGCGCCCGAGCGTATGCTTGCCCCAGGGCACGCGGGAATCAAGCGTGAAGGTCAGGCGCAAGCCCCCGGGGCCGATCAGCGGCGCGGCCAAGTCGAAAATAGCTGTGTGCGGTTTTCCGATGTGCGGCTGCACGGCCCAGCCGGTGTTCAGGTTGCCGTCCAGCATCTGCTCGGCCGCGAACGCATCCTGGCAGAAATCAGCGCGTGCTCGCACTAGAGAAACAGGCTTTATCGCCTCGTTACCGCTTGCGGCCTGCACTTTGAATTCAGCCAGCACGAAATTCCCGGCGCGGCCGGGGCCGCCCTGCGGAAGCGATTCATGCGTCAGCGCATCGAGGCGGAACGCGGTAATGCCGCTCAGCCGCGTCTGCATTGCTACGGTGTAAAAGTCGTGCTCCGGCGAATTGCCGGACGCCAGGATAGAGCCGTCATCAAGCCGCGTGAGAACCGTGCCGCTGGTTGCTTCCATCGAAACAATGTCCATTGCACTCCAACCGGTGTCCGATGCAAGGCTGCCGGTGCGCTTCTTCCAAATGGCTTCGATCTTGTCAAGAAACTCGGGCTTATCTGATTTGGCAGCCTGAGCCCGAATGTCTTCAGCTTCGTTCAGGGCTTCTGATAGCTGTTCCTGGATGCGTTTTTCGGCCGCTGCAAACTCAGCCTTTTTCTGCTCCCACCATGGTTTGGCCTCATGCAGCGCCTTTGCTCGGGCAAGCAGGTCCAGCGCGGCCGAGTAATCTTCGGCATCACTGAGTTTCTGCGCATCAGCCAGGCTGGCTTTGAATGCACTCTGCCCGTCATCCGCTGGTTGCTGGACGGCCACGGGCTTCTGCGGGGGAGGCTCGGGAATGGGTGTTACAACTGGCGGTGTTCGCTCAAGGCCTGCATCTCCTTCACCAGGAACTTTGAACGTGCGCGGCGCCTCGGGCGCAGGCGGCTTTTGCGGCGCGGCTTCCGGTTTTGGCTCGGGCTTCGGTGCATTCGTGTCAAGCGTCACTATGCGTGAAGATTGCCCAACGCTCTCATCTGTTGGTCCGGACGAGACGATCAATCCGATCAGGAACAAACTCAGACCGGCCACGGCAATGCCGATGGCGATCATGCGCTTGTTGTGGTTGCCTGAAACCGCGGGTGCGGGAGCCTCCGGAGTACGTGCAGCGCCGCTGGCTGGTTTAAGCGCCGGTTTCGTGCTGCGCGCGGAAGCGCTTGCGGGTACCGGCAGAGGAATGCTGGCTTTGGAACTGCGGGCCGGCGGACGGGCGGCTTCGACTTTTTCTGACGCCGGCGCGCAGCCCGGGCAGAAATGTTTGTCGTCAACGACAACGCCTGCCGAGCCTGGCGGGTGAATCAGCTTCGTACATTTCTCACAATACCAGAACCCTCCGGCCTGAGGCGCCGGCGTTTCAGGAACTGCAGGCAGAACTGCTGACGATTCATCGTCCATCGCAGATCCCGTCGAACGCAGGTTCAAGACGCGGTTAATACATTTCGCAACTGGGAGTATAGCTCTGGCAGAGGGCAAATCGCAACCGGTAATTAAGCACTAAGTCGTGTTTGCTGTGCTTGATCATCTTCGGCTTTACAACGCACTCAGTCGTTGTCTTATTCTTCCTGTGGCTCTTTCTTTTTCGCAGGGTCGGCTTTCTTCTTGTCTTTTTCAGTGGTGGCGCCGAGCTTATCCAGTCCCGGCACTTCGGGCTTATCTACAGGCATCACGGGTTTGGGAGCTTTCGCCGCTTCTTCGGCGGCCTTGGCTTTGGCTGCCGCGGCGGCTTCAGCGACTTTGGCTTTGCGCGCGAGCTCTTTCTTGACCATCTCATCCACCACCTGGTTG
Organism: Planctomycetota bacterium; assembly: GCA_035628505.1. Classification (GTDB taxonomy): domain Bacteria; phylum Planctomycetota; class SZUA-567; order H5-PLA8; family H5-PLA8; genus DASPJR01. The sequence goes on from DASPJR010000150.1 coordinate 23,730, forward strand.
AAGGCAGCGCTGTTGAGCATGCTCTTGGCCTGGCCGCCATCCACGAAAACAATCTGGCTCATGTCGGCGCTGATCAGCACCAGTGCGGCGCCGTTTTCAGCACGCTTGAGCCACTCGGCCGGCCAGTTCTTCGCGTCGGTGCCATCATTCTTGATCTTTACGCGGATGAAGCCGCGCAGCTTCTGTCTCGTTGCGGTATTGCCGAGCATCTCTGGTCCGAGAATGAATTCGGCTTCCGGGTTCTTTTTTGCGCCGGCGTCCTTGATGAACACGCACATGGGTTGGGTGAGGAGTTTATTGAAATCACGGGGGCGCCAGTTGGCCGGATCATCCTGCTTGATCTTTTCAGCTTCAGCCTTCTTCTTCGCTTCTTCAGCAGCTTTCTTCTTCGCTTCGTCAGCAGCTTTCTTCTTGGCTTCGTCAGCCTTCTTTTTTTCTTCAGCCTTCTTCGCGTCGGCAGCGGCGTCGGCGAAGATCGCGCCCGTTGAAAGGAAACCAATCATTGAGACGAGTATTGCCTGGAAGAGGCGTGAAAGATTCATGCGTGCCGAGTCCCTGGGCCTTGTATAGATAGATATTTACTGCTGCCTGGCGCCCTGAACAATAGGAATCTTTTCAGAACAATCAAATATCGAAACACGCCTGTTTCGCTTCGAAAGCACTCCTGCTGCGCGGGAGTCTATTTCGTTTTGGGTTTACGGCGACGCCGTTTTTGTACAAAAGCTTGCCGTTCTGCGTCTATCGTGGTTACAGCCTTCGTTCTATAGTGAGCTCAACAAGTGTTCGCCTGGGAGATCTACAGATGATGCAGCACCGTGTGCTTTTGCTGTGCGCATTGCTGACGCTGGCCATGCTGAACAGTTTCAGCAACGCCGCCGACGCTCCGCGCAAAATCGTTCTCATCGCTGGCAAGAAGAGCCACGGCCCGGGCGCTCACGACTACGAGCGGACCATGCGCCTGTTCAAGGTGATGCTCGACAATTCAAATGTGGCTGAGCGCATCCTGGTTGAAGAACACGAGAATGGCTGGCCTGAAGACCCGACGACGCTTGAGTCCGCGCACAGCGTCATCTTTTATTCGGATGGGCGCGACGGCGATAAGTATGCCGACGTTCCGTTCGTGCTCGGCACACGCATGGCTTTTCTCGACAAGCAGATTCAGCGCGGCTGCGGCTTCATGACGCTGCATTTCTCCACCTTCGTGAATGATAAGGAAGGCGAGAAGGTCCTCGACTGGAACGGCGGCTTTTTCGACTGGGAAGGCGAACCCGGTAAGCGGCAGTGGTATTCAAAAATCAGCGCCGGTAAGTCCGTGGAACTCGCCACGCCCGAGCATCCCATCGCCCGCGGCGTCGCCAAGAGCATTCCGCTCAACGATGAAGTGTATTGGAAGATTCGCTTCAAAGAGAACGACAAGCGCCTCACGCCCATCTGGAACGTTCCGGGACTCAGCGACGGATCAAACGTTCCGCTTCTGAATACAGTGGCGTGGGCGCTGGAGCGTGCGGACGGCGGACGCGGCTTTGGAACGTCTGTCGGGCATTCCTACCGCTTGTGGCAGGACGAAAACGTGCGGCGGCTGATCCTGAATGCGATCGTCTGGACTGCAGGCGTCGAAGTTCCGGCAGGCGGCGTAGAGTCAACGTTCTACACCGACGAGCAGGTCGAAGCGGCTCTGAAGAACAAGAAGGGCGCGGAGAAGGCAATCGTGCCCGCCAGTAAACCTGCAGGCGATAAGGGTGCCGAGAACACCAGGCCGCTGCCCGTTCTATTGTTTGCCGGTAACGAGGCTCACAAGTGGCACAACTGGGAGCGCACGACGCCGGCGATCAAGACTGCGCTGGAAAAGGATTCGCGCATCCAGGTCGATGTTCGCTACAACATCGAGGACCTCGCGCGCGAGAAGCTATCAGAGTATTCGGCTATTCTGCTGAACTCGTATTGCAACTGGCAGGACGGACGGGGCATCAGCGCGGAAGCAAAGTCGGCGTTCTTGAAGTTTCTGAACGACGGCGGCGGCCTGGTTGTCGTTCATTTCGCCAATGGCGCGTTCCACTTCTCGCTGCCTGGGGCGGCAGCTTCGGACTGGCCGGAATACCGCAACATCGTGCGGCGGGTGTGGAATCACGCAGGGCAGGGCAACGCTAAAAGCGCGCATGACAATTTTGGGAAATTCAAAATCGAACTGACGGCGCTCAAGCATCCGATTACCGAGGGCCTCGGTGCCTTTGAAGTTCAGGATGAGCTCTATTTCAACCAGGACGGCAGCGAGCCGATCGAGCCGCTCATCACGGCCGTTTCAAAGATTACCGGAAAAGCCGAGCCGCTCGCGTGGGCGTACACTTATGGCAAGGCACGCGTTTTCCAGACTCTGCTTGGCCACAGCGAGAAAACCTACGACAGTCCTGAAGCTTGCGAGATGCTGCGCCGTGCCGTTGTGTGGGCTGGCAGAGAAAATAGAAACGTCGAGTCCGCTCAGAAGTAAAGACGCTTCCCTGAGGAGGGCACCATGGTCAGCACATTCAGGCTCTGCTTCGCTGGAATAGTCCTCGCCGCCGCATTCCCGCTTTTTTCGGGTGAGGTGCTGCCGCCGGACAAGGGGTTGGACGGCGGAAAAGGCGGACACTGGGGAGCAAAGAGCGATAAGGACTGGGTGGATAACCGTTGGAGCAACACCGACGTCGGCCCGATTGTCAGCTGTGCGCTTGCCATTCCTGGCGGAAATGCGAATAAGGGAGTCGCTGTCCGTGCCGGAGAAGGAGAGAGCGCGGCAGTTTGCTTCGATGCAGAGAAGGCTGGCATCTGCGCCGCGTGGACCGGAAAGTTTGTGAAATTCAGCGGGAAGCGCTTCGGCTTGATTGAACCTCCCGCGGCCGGGGGAAGCATTCTGTTCAGCCAGCCGGGACAGGACCTGTGGAACGGCGCCAAGGTTCAGTACCGTGGGCTGTACATGCACGGCGCGCGCGTAACGCTGGCTTCAAAAATCGACAATGTGGATGTGCTCGAATCGCCGTGGTCGGAGAAGCAGGGCACGCTGACAGCCATCACGCGCACGCTGCAGATCGGAACAGGCAGCAGCGCTCTTCAGTACACAATCGCCGGTGGCAAGGATCTGAAGTTCGCTTCAAGCCAGATCGACGGCGTGACGCTCTACGTGTGCGAGCGGCAGGACTCCGTCCTTGCGACAGCTGTATCGGGCAGAGGCGCATCACTGCAGGTCGGAAAAAATGGCGCGGCAGTTCTTGTGATCGAGCCGCGCACGGCTCCGGCGCAGCTGAAAGTATTCACGTGGTCGGGACCGAAAGCTGAACTCGCTCAGTTCGCCGCGCTGGTGAAGAACTCGGCCACGCCGCAGAGTCTCGACGCGCTCTGCCAGCCTGGGCCGGCACGCTGGGGCAGTCCTCTGCCGACGAAGGGAAGCGTCAGCACGGACACAAAAGCCTATGTGCTGGATAGTCTCGGAGCGCCTTTCGATAATCCATACAAAGCTCTGTTCTTCTGCTCGGGCATTGATTTCCTTGAGAATGGCGATGCGGCGATCAGCACACTTCACGGCGATGTCTGGATTGTCAGCGGCATCGACAAGGACTTGAAAGGGATCACCTGGAAGCGCTTTGCGACGGGGCTGTTTCAGCCGTTCGGCGTGAGAGTTGTGGACGGAAAAATCTACGTTCTTGGCCGGGACCAGATCACGCGTCTCAACGATTTGAACAATGACGGTGAAGCAGACTTTTACGAGAACTTCTGCAACAAGATGAAGACGTCTCCCGGCGGCCACGATTATTCCGCCGGCCTGGATACCGATTCAGCGGGTAACTTTTATCACGTCGATCCGTTCGGCGTTCACCGCGTGTCGAAAGACGGCGCGTCATACGAAACGATCGCCACCGGCTGGCGCAATCCGGTGAGCGTGGCCGTAGGCCCGGACAATAGTCTGATGGTCGCACCGCAGGAGGGCGAATGGACGCCGGCGTCGATGATCGCTGAAGTCAAGCCGCGCGGCTATTACGGCTTCGGCGGACCGAAAGTCGATTCCAGCCGGCCGCTCGGCTACGACCTGCCGCTCTGTTACATTCCGCGGCTGGTCGATAACTCTTCGGGCGGAATGATCTGGGCGCCTGCGGAAAAATGGGGGCCGCTCTCGGGGCAATTGATCAACCTGTCGTTCGGGCAGTGCTCGATCCAGCTCGTGCTGCGCGAAACAGTCGACGGCCAGCCGCAAGGCGGCGTCGTGCCGCTGAGCCTCCGTTTTCAGTCCGGCCTGGTGCGCGGACGTGTACGCCCGCAAGACGGGCAGCTTTATCTTGTCGGAACGCAGGGTTGGGTGACCGGCGCCGTCCGTGATGGTTGCCTTCAGCGCGTGCGCTATACGGGCGCCAAGCAATGCCTGCCGGTGGCGCTGCACGCTCACGCGAATGGACTGCGTATCGTCTTCAGCGATCCGCTTGAGCGCGCAGCCGCGGAGGACATCGAGAACTACGGTGTGGAGCAATGGAATTACCGCTACGCGGCGCAGTACGGATCCAAGGAGTACTCGGTTGCGCAGCCGGAGACGATGGGACATGATGCCGTCGTGGTCTCGTCGGCAAAACTGAGCGCCGACGGCCGTGAGCTTTTCCTGGGCATACCGGACCTGAAGCCCGTCATGCAGATGCGCATCAAGTACTTGATCAAAGATGCCGGCGGCGAAACGGTTCGTGGCGAAATCAACTCAACGGTTCATAAAACCGGCGCGCCTCACGCTGCCCGCTGAGGACGCCTGGAACGCAGCAAACGTGAAGCATGAATGCATACGGCATCTGTGCGCCGTCGATCCGATCCTCGGAAAAGTAATCGCTGAAGTTGGAACTTACGGGCTTGAACCTGAACTGGTCTCGCCCTTCCAGGCCTTAGTGCAGGCCGTCGCACACCAGCAGCTGCACGGCAAGGCAGCGCAGACGATCCTCAAGCGCTTCATCGCTCTATTTCCTGGCCGGCGCTTTCCGCGACCGCAGGATCTGGCATCAGTGACAGATGCGCAGATCCGAGCCGCGGGGTTTTCCGCCGCCAAGACGGCAGCCATTCGCGATATCGCAGCGAAGACACTGGACGGCACCGTGCCGGGCGCGCGGCGCATTGCGGCGATGAGCGATGAAGAAATCATCGAGCGGCTTACGCAGGTTCGCGGGGTCGGGCGCTGGACAGTCGAGATGCTGCTGATTTTCCGTCTCGGCCGTCCAGATGTCTTGCCCGCGGATGATTTCGGCGTGCGCAACGGATTCCGCATCGTCTATGGCCGCAACGAAATGCCGCGTGTCAAGGAGTTGCTTGAATTCGGCGAGCGCTGGCGCCCGCACCGCACGGCCGCGTCGTGGTATCTTTGGCGCGCTGCAGACCGGGCGAAGCTTGCGGAAGCAGCGCGCGCTCAGGCGTAGCGCTTGCGGTAGAGCGCGGGAGTCATCTTTGTCTCGCGCCGAAATTCGCGCGTGAAATGGCTCTGGTCGGCAAAACCGCAATCGGCTGCGATATCCGCCAGCGAGCGCTTCGAAAACACAAGCAGTCGAGTGGCTTCACGCACGCGCACGCGGCGGACATAATGCTGCGCCGAATCGCCGATCCGCGATAGAAAGCGCCTTTCAAACGCGCGCACGGACAGATTGGCCAGCTTCGCCAGCGATGCATTCGACCAGCGTTCCGCGTAGCGTTCATGCAGCAGCGTGACCACTTTTGCGATGGCCACATCCTGCACATCCGGAGCGATGCTTTTGCCCGTGAGCGGCATGGTGATTCCGGCCGTGCCGTAGATCTTTCCGGACTCATCCCGCAGCGGAACTTTATGCGTCACGCACCAGCGGGCCGTGTGGTCGAAGCGACCGACGAGTTCGATGCGTCCACTGACCGTCTGGCCAGCCAGAACACGTTCATCATCGATGCGGTATTTCTCAGCAAGGTAGGGCGGAGAGAGGTCGAAATCGCTCTTTCCAACGACCTGATCGGGAGTCCGGAACGAATAATTTAAAAGAAATTCTCGATTAATTGCGCAGTAGCGACCAGCCTGATCTTTAATCCAGAATTGGACCTGATCGAGATGATCAAACAATGAAACGATAGCCGATAATGTCGATGAAAGCGGTGCACCGTGCAGGAGTTGTGCTAACACGTTCAAAATTCGAAAGCCTCTCTGATTTTGACTCCTTATATGCACAAAATTCCAAAATGTTGCAAAAAACGACAGATTTATATTTTTGCACATTGCGTTACGGAAAATCACTGGGTAGTTTACCCGTAACAAGTAACAACCGTTGAACACTCTTCTGATGCCGCGACAACGAAGACCGCAAGAGGTTCTGGAGACGCGTCATGATGAGTCACCGAAACAACCGCATCCTGGTTCTTTCGCTGCTGGCCGCCCTGTTCTGCTGCTGGCTTTGGCTGAGTGCTTCGCAGCAGCCGCGTCCGCAAAACCCCGCGAGTCTCTCCTCCAGTCCCTCCGCTCAACCGGCACTCGTTTCGTCTCCTAACACGCAGTCTCAAAATGAAGTCACAGCCGAGGCCGCCGAAAAAAATGTGGAGCAGAAGGCTCTGCCCGTTTTTGACGAGCCCGCTGCGCTTGCCGCGATTCAGGATTTCAGCGCCTGGGCCGACGCCTACATCGATGCACCTGAAGCTCGCCGGGCTGAACTTGAAGCCGATGGCGAAAAGAAAGCGCTCGCCCGCCGCGAACAGATGGCGCAGATGATTCGTGCCAATCCAAAGCGCGCGCTCGAGCTTGCCGCGCCATGGCGTTACCGGACCGCTCTGCCTGAAAACATCCGCCGGCACCTGGAAGAAAAAATCAGCGCCAAAGGTACGCTCGGCATTATTGTCACGCGCTATTCCAGCACGCAGATGTCAAAGAAGAGCGCCGCGACGATCAGCGGCAAAAGTTACAACGCTCATGTCTACGGCCGCCGCGTCGATCAGATGATTCACAAGGACGTTCCGCTCTACGGGATCGCGCTCGGCAGCGAGCTGGCGCTCTCCGAAAATCCCGTGCGTCCTCTGGAGGCCGACGAAGCCCGCGCGTACCGGAAACTGAATGCCGGCGTGCGCGAAGTTTGCCCGGTGTCGAACGAAGATTCGCAGTCGAAGGAAGATGAAACGCTGGTCGAAGTCGCCGGCGAAGTTCTTTACCTCTGCTCAGGCGGCCACATCATCACGCTGAACGATCAACTGATTGCGCAGGAAGGCGGAACGACTCCCGCGGCCGGCTCGAGCGGCCCCGTTGCCTCGGCCTGGACCACCGGCAACAAGACCGTTCTTTACATCATCGTGCGCTTTTCCGACCAGACCAATGAACCGCAGAGCCAGACCGATGCGACAAACATGATGAACACCGTCGCCAATTGGTTCAACGAGGTCTCGTACGGTCTGACCTCGATGACGCCAACGATCACGCCCTGCTTCGTGCTGCCGCAGAACGAAGCCTATTACAACACCAACGGCGACTACACGCTGCAGGCCGATGCCCGGGCGGTTGCCAAGGCCAACGGCTACGATTACGCAACCTACAGTCTGGATGCCGTGCGCTGGAACGGTGGACCGGGCAGCTATGGCGGGCAGGCCTACGTCGGCTCGCGCGGCTGCTGGCTGAAGAGCTCCAGCGCCGGCGTTGCCGAACACGAATTCGGACACAACTACGGCCTGTGGCATGCCAACTACTGGAACGCGCCCAACGACACGGTGATCGGCCCGGGCAGCAACAACGAATACGGCGATCCGTTCGACGTGATGGGCGCCGCCGGCGGCGGAGCTCAGCATTTCAATGCTTACGAAAAGAACCGGCTGGACTGGATTCCCACGGCAAACGTCACCACAGTGACCGCCAACGGGACCTACCGCATCTACGCGTTTGATTCGACGTTCGACGCTGCCAATAAGTACGCGCTGAAGGTGGTCAAGGATTCGCAGCGCGATTACTGGGTGAACTTCCGCCAGAAATTCACCAGCAACAAGTGGCTGATGAGCGGCGTTCAGCTTCTCTGGGACCCGTACAGCGGAAGTTCCGGCAGCCTCCTGCTGGATACGACTCCCAGCAGCCCCAGCGGCAAGACCGACAGCGCCGTGGTGATCGGCCGCACTTTTTCCGATTACTCGTCCGACATTCACTTCACGCCTATCGCCAAGGGCGGCACGACGCCCGAGTCGATCGACGTCGTCGTTAACAAGGGCACGTGGAAAACCGACCGCCCGCCGGTGCTCAGTCTGTCGGCCAGCGCCACCGCCGTTGCCACGAACACCAACGTCACATTCACGGCAACAGCGAGCGATCCGGACGGCGACGCCCTGGCCTACGACTGGGATTTTGGCGATAACAATTTCGGAACGAACAGCAGCAGCGTGACCAAGAGCTGGTCCAGTGCACGCGAATACGTGGTGCGCTGCACCGTCTCGGACATGAAAGGCGGCACGGCCAGCCAGTCGATCGTTATCACCGTCGGAAGCCCGGCGATCAACCGCATCAGCGGCACGGTACGCGATTCCAGTGGAAACCCGGTGGCGAATGTACGCGTCTGGAACGGCCTCAGCAGCACCGACGCCAATTATCGCTATGCGTTTACCGGTACCGATGGCACGTACACGCTGGTCAGCCTGTCGAGCAGCGGAATCACCGTATCAGCCGCCAGGCCGGGCTGGACGCTGACGCCCTCCTTCACCAATCCAGTCACGCCCAGCGCCACTGGCAAGGATTTCACCGCCACACCGACGCTCTATACGATTGCCGGCAAGGTGACCACCGACGGAACGACCGGTCTCTCCGGCGCCGTTGTCAGCGACGGCACGCGCAGCGAGCCCACAGACGCCAGCGGCAACTTCACACTCTATAACGTTCCCAATGGCAGCTACACGCTCACGGCCACGAAGTCCGGGTACAACCTGGTGCCGCACAATTTCTCCAACCCCGTCGCCGTCGACTACGCCAATGTCACATCTAAGAATTTTTACAACAACGTCCCGACGTACACCATCAGTGGCGAAATCACGGGCGTCGCGGCAGGTACGGCGGTCACTGTAACCGATGGCTACCGCACAACCACCAGCTACAGATCAGGTCAGGGATCCAGTGCCAAGACCGTCTATTCGCTCTCCGGAGTGCCTGCTGGAACATGGACGCTGCGCGCGTACATGACGGGCACGAGCTTCTCGCCCAGCGGCTGGAGCAATCCCCTGACGATCAGCGGCAGCACCACGGGAAAGAATTTCGCCGCGGACGCAACCGTGAAATACAGCATCAGCGGAACGGTCACGGACCTGGGTTCCGGCCTTTCGGGAGTCAGCGTCTCCACTGGGGCTGCATCCGCAACAAGCGATCCCAACGGCGGCTACTACATTGGCGGGCTGAGCAATGGAACATACACGGTCACGCCAAGCAAGTCCGGCTTCAGCTTCACTCCGGCAAACCGCAGCGTGACCATCAATAACGCCAACTCGACGGGGCAGAACTTTGCCACCACCAACACCGACTCCCCGCCGACAGTGGCCACTCCGGCGAGCGCCACCCCCAATCCGGTGACGGCAAAGACGACCAACCTGAGCGTACTGGGCGCGGACAACAATGGCGAAGCGGCTCTGGTCTACACCTGGAGCACCACGGGAACGCCCCCGGCTGCGGTAACGTTCAGCGTGAACAACGCCAACTCGGCGAAGAACACCGTGGCGACGTTCAGCAAGGCCGGCAGCTACACGCTTCGTGCGACGATCAAAGATGCAAACAACGGGACCGTCACGAGCGACGTGGTGGTGAACGTCAATCAGACCGCGTCTTCGGTGACGGTTGCTCCGTCGTCAGCTTCGGTGAGCACGGGTGCGACGCAGCAGTTCACTGCGACGCTCAACGACCAGTTCAATAACGCCATGTCCACGCAGCCATCCTTTACCTGGAGCGTGAGCGGCGGCGGTACGATCAACACAAGCGGATTGTTCACGGCCGGCGCGACAAGCGGCGGTCCGTTTACCGTCACTGCCACAGGCGGCGGGTTCAGCAGCAACGCGTCAGTTACCGTCACGGCACCGAACGGCCCCGGTTCGGGCATCCTGCGCGAATGGTGGACAGGCATCGCGGGCACGAACGTTTCGGACCTGACCGGCAACGCAAACTATCCGAACACGCCGAGCGGAAGCGTGGTGGTCACGAATCTCTTTGAGGCGCCGACGGACTGGGCCGACAACTACGGAACACGCATGCACGGGTATTTCATCGCGCCCGTGACCGGCTCCTACTACTTCTACATTGCCAGCGACGACTCGAGCCAGCTCTTCCTGAGCACCGATGCGTCGCCCTCCAATAAAACTCAGATCGCCAGCGTCTCTGGCTTTACAGGCAGCCGCGAATGGACCAAGTATGCCAGCCAGAAGTCGGCCGCGCGCTCCCTGGTTGCCGGCCAGCGCTATTACATCGAAGCCCTGCAGAAGGAAGGCACAGGCGGCGACAACCTGGCCGTTGGCGTTGAACTTCCCGGCGGCGGGCTGGAGAGGCCCATTCCGTACCACCGGCTGGATCCGTGGGTGGACAACCAGGTCGCGACAAAGCTGGCCTTCAGCGTGCAGCCGTCCAACACGCAGGCTGGCAGCAGCATCTCGCCGGCCGTAAAAGTTGCCATCCAGGATGCCAGCGGCGTCACCGTCTCGACGGCAACCAATGCCGTGACGATCGTTATCGGCACGAACCCCGGCACTGGTACGCTGGGGGGAACGCTCACCGTCAACGCCGTGAGCGGTGTGGCCACCTTCAGCAATCTCAGCATCGATAAAGCTGGAACCGGTTACACTCTGGTAGCTTCAGCCACGAACCTGACCAGCGCGACGAGCAACGCCTTCAATATCACTCTTCCGACGGTCGCCTTCAGTGCAACCAATTCCAACGGCAGCGAAGCGACGACGACTGCGAACCTGGCCGTCACGTTGAGCGCCGCGTCAACGCAGAGCGTGAGCGTCAACTACGCCGTGACCGGCGGAACTGCGACCGGCGGCGGCACGGACTACACGCTCGCCAGCGGCACGCTGACGTTCAATGCTGGCGAGACGAGCAAGAACATCGCGATCGCTGTCGTGAACGATACGATTCCCGAAGCGAATGAGACGATCCAGGTCACCCTCAGCAGCCCGGTGAACGCGAATTTGGGAACGAACACCGTTCACACGTATACAATCAACGACAACGATGCCCCGAGTGTTTCGTTCAGCGCAGCGTCCTCGAATGGCAGTGAAGCGACCACGCCGGCGAATCTGGCCGTCACACTGAGCGTCGCGTCGACGCAGAGCGTGAGCGTCAACTACGCCGTGACGGGAGGAACTGCGACCGGCGGCGGCACGGATTACACGCTGGCCAGCGGGACGCTGACGTTCAACGCCGGCGAGACGAGCAAGAACATCGCGATCGCCATCGTGAACGACACGATTCCCGAAGCGAATGAAACGATCCAGGTCACCCTCAGCAGCCCCGTGAACGCTGCGCTGGGAACGAACACCGTTCACACCTTCACAATTAACGACAACGACACACCGAGCGTTGCCTTCAGCTCAGCAGCCTCTAACGGCAGCGAAGCAACAACGCCGGCGAACCTGGCCGTCACACTGAGCGCCGCGTCAACGCAGAGCGTGAGCGTCAACTATGCTGTGACCGGCGGAACTGCGACCGGCGGCGGCACGGATTACACGCTCGCCAGCGGCACGCTGACGTTCAATGCTGGCGAGACGAGTAAGAACATCGCGATCGCTGTCGTGAACGACACGATTCCCGAAGCGAATGAAACGATTCAGGTCACCCTCAGCAGCCCAGTAAACGCGAATCTGGGAACGAACACTGTTCACACGTATACAATCAACGACAACGACGCGCCAAGCGT
>DASPJR010000151.1:0-48144 GCA_035628505.1 Planctomycetota bacterium
TAACTTCCTGCACTTACCTTGAATCCAGCATTAATGTTAAGACTGCTACAGTAGTTGCAGGTGGACCTATCATAATTGAAAGAAGAGTTACTACTAAACCTGAAACGGGAGTCTATTCTATGAAAAGGCTTTGGACTCCTAAGGCAGAAGACGCTGTTAGAAAGTACCTTGTTACTTACACCAACCAAGATGGTATTAATGATGCTGCAGTACAGTTTCCAGATGTTGGAACGATGTACCGTTTAGACTTTGAAAAGTTTGATCCATTGCAAGGCTTTAACTTTCTAGTAGCAAAAGGGTATCTAGCACGTCCACAGCATCCCCTTCCACCTAAAACACAATGTGTTTCTATGCTGGGTTCTATCTCTGCAGAAGCACAGAAGAACGGTAATACTTCAGGTGAGATAGGCATGGCAGATTACCACGTATTTCAATACCCTGTAAGAGTTGAGTTCTGTTCTAAAGATTCTGACACTTGGGTTCCAGGTCCTGTAATAGATGGATTGCAAGTCTTTGATGATGGAACAATTTACTTCCCTCATTTCTTCTCTAGCCGTTTATCTTGGGAATTCACACCACCTGATTTCACGGATTCTGACGGTGATGGTATGGTTGACATGACCTTTAAGGACATAAGACTAACCGTTGCTATTCCTATCTTAAATCGTGTTCAATGTGCTGCACAGATCGGTGCTAAAGGTGGTGCTACGGGTAAGATGATTCTGGCTAATACGGTTAATTCTCCTGATGCCAGCAAGCTTCATGGCAACTTTAAAGCACTTAATTTCATTGACACAAACCTTTACCACCTTTGGCAGAGAAAAGACTCATATGCAAAGCTTCCTCAATCTGCCTTAGGTGAAGCCTTGCCAGACAAAGTAGGATTAGGTGTTGACGCACTAAGAGATGATACAGAAGCTGCTTTAGCTCATGCTGGCAAAGCGCAATTACATGTAGGAGTTTTATCTAAATCAGGAATAGGAACTATTGACGGTTTCCTTACTACTGAATACAAGGTAGGTCAAAAGATTAAGAAGATAGGGAGCACTAAATGCAGTGCTGTAATCTATGGAATCAGATGGACCGTTGTAGACGATAAGTGTAAGACTGAACTGCTATGGGGTTAAGGTATGCCTTCAAACTTACCACCTAAAGATAAAGCTATTTCTGCAAGAGACTTTGTAAGGCAGCACCCACTTAATCCTTTAGGAGCACAGCTAAATAAGCATCGATTCACAGACTATGAAGCAGGAAGAAGCAGAAGAGAAATTATCAAGCCATTGCACTTCCTACCCTGTCACAGACTTATTACAATCTCTGGACCTTTCACCTTAAACATTGACGTTAATATTGGCAGTCATGAGCATTTAGTTTATCCTGATGCTACTGTAGTTGATTCTTCTATCATTTGGGCTAACCCTTCTAACCATTCTTCCTCATTCGATATGGATTTCTTATCAGGAGAATATTACAAGATTCTACCTTCTAGAACTGACTATCATGCACACCTAGCTGATCATTTAACAGGCTCAATAGGCATTTATTTTTCTGGCTACGTCAGAATTATGCTTGTCTTTGTTGACTCTGCAGGTGCTGAAATAGCAACGGATTCAGAGGACATTAATACTTTTTTTGAACTTACGCAAAGTGCTGCGGGTCCTGCTGGCTCAACTATAGGAATGGAAACAACAGCTTTCATAGAGGATTTAACTTTGTCCGTCACTACTCCTGATCCTAGACCAATTAGTTTAAGGCCTTGCGGAATGAAATTACGTGCACGTGTTTTCGCTACGTGCTCCATGACTTTTGAAATGAATGAACTTAAACTTCTAGCGTACTATCCAGAGACTTTCGGTTAATGAATGGTTCAATAGTCAAATCAGCACCACAGAAGACAGAATGCGTTTTTCATACGCTTATTAACTCAGGCAATGCTTCAGGCATTGAAGAGACTGCTTCAACGCTGACTGAAACCTACTGGTGGTTAGAACATAATTGCTCTGGTTCTTCACCCTATGGTGCTTGGGGTTTGAATAATACCCTGATTGAAAACTATCATTGGAATTTCACTGCTTCTTACTTTGGAACTCTTGATAGCTCTGCTTCAAGAATCTATGCCTATAACATGAAGGTCCACCTGATAGACGCAATGGAGAACGAGCTACATACGTGGGAAGAGAACGGAAGAATTTCACAGGACTTCAGCAGGTTCTCTAGCCTTACCACAGACTTTGATCGTAGCTGCTCTGGTATTCCTCTTTACGTCGGTAGGTTCAATGGCGTGAAGGTGGAAGCTACTTGGACTCCTGCTGATCCCGGTGGAGTGCTTCCAGCTTCAAATATGACGATTGTACCACCTGAGTACAGAACCGTAGACCGCTGCAAGCTGCCTAGAAGACTGCTAGACCAAGGTGGTTAATCCCCTTCCCTATCCTTCCTGAAGGGTTTCAAAGCTGGCTATCCTTTTACGCTTGAGTTTCTCTTTTTCCGGTTTAGAAATCTGAAACCCTCAAAAGGATAAAGCCCATGACCTCGATTGAGTTTGCCGAGCGATATTCTGCGTTTCATGTAGCTATTCAAAACTGCAAAGAAATTTTAGGCGAACTAGAGCGGCTGAGTGCTTACTACGAACAAAATGTAGGTATAATGCCTAACTCTGCATCTACAAAGTCTAGGACTAATGCGGATGCTTGCGTTCATTTTATTAATTCCGCAAGAAACCAGTTGATGCAGGGCCAAAAGGAATGGAACGGCGGAAATGTTTTTAACAATATTGAAGAATTAAAGCTTGTAAGGCAAGCTACAGAGGAGTTTTTAAGAAGTTTCCACTACGACCCTGATAAAGAGTTAGTTCTTTTTGACTTTTTCAGGGATAGCTATCAAGCATATTTAAAGGCAGACGGAGAAGATAAACCGCTTTATTTTGGAATAATAATTATTAATGCCAGTAAGTTATGGCGCTTTTTGATGTATCTTCAGAATATCACTCAGGGGATTAATGACGTACTAATTGCGCCGGGTTACACAGATAATGAAACAAATCATAAAGATTTAACCTTATACTACGACGTTCCTCTAACCTTAGGCGAAATAACGGAAGTACTGCATGTGATTCAAGAACTGTATTCTTCAATCTGTCACGTCTTTGGCATTTCAGATAAGGAATTTCCACTCCGCATTAAAAAGTTAGAAACTGGTTCCTTAATCGTATGGTTAGCGGGAAATAATGAGGCTATCACTACGATTGGAAGCATGATTGAAGTAGGTGGAGCAGTCTACTTAGGATATAACTGGCTCTCAGCCTTCTTGACCGGAGAAATGGACGTTGAAAAGCTGCAGGGAATCTGGAGAAAGGAGAACGAGGATATCGCCAGTGCAATAGAAAGTCTCACAAAATTAAAGGCTCGTATTCCAGAGGCGACAAAGGAAGAATGGACAAACCGCCTAATCGCTAACACTAAACGTTTAACTGCTCACGCGAGGCCGCCACGTAAGCGACCCGTTAGAAAACAGCTACCAGCACCAGAAGCTAAAACTCTTCCACCGCCGAAGAAAGACTAACGTTTGTCCACAGGCCTCTTTCAGCACTTTTCCTGCACCTATTTTGCCTCTTTCACTAGTGTTGACTGTACACTGTGACACCCTAACGACTCCTATGAAGAGTGCTCTAAGAAGTGGCACACAAATGGCACCTATTTTGGTAGTCATTAGGCGTCAATCTGCGCTCAAAGTCTAATCTATTTAAACTGAATCATGGTATTTGGACTTTGATTTTAAGGATTTTGACGCTGTTTGTTTTAATAAATTAGGTGTTAGGATATTAAAAGTCTGTTGCTCTACCGATTGAGCTACCCCTTCGAATTGTCAGGCGGGTTTTACATCGACGAACTCACGTATATTACTGACTCGCGGTGAACCTTCAAGCGCCAGTTAGTTAAAGATCGTCGTCGCCCTTCGCCGGCGCGGCTTGCTTCTTTAAGGAGTCGAGTTTTGCTCGCAGTCCGTCTTCCTCGATCGCGCCGTCCTGAGTCTGACGAACCCATTCGTCGAGCTGCTTTCGATCTGTCTCCGCTATTTTTTCACGCAGCTCATCGACGCGCCTCTGCAAGGCGGGCGAGAGGCGGCCGAAGATGCGGAACTTGTTTGGCGTTCCAAATTCTTTCTCGAAGTCCTTCACGTCCACGCTGCGCGGGTTCTTGACCGTGAAGAGCTCGCCATTGCGCATGTACATGCGTTGTGCTTCTTCCTTATTGAGCGGCCGCGCGCCCACGCGGTTGAATACGGCAATCTGGTTTCCGCTTTCATCCACAGCGCGCTCGCGCTGAATGCCTTCTGAGATCGAGACGGCTTCTCCCGGTAGTTTCTTCGTTGCAATCAGCTCTGGGCTGGGTTCAGGCGACCAGCCCTGGTATGTCTTCGGGCGGCCGGCCGCGGTGAGTTGCACAACAGCCAGGCCGTTGCGGCCGTTGGCAATGTACGCAAACAGCGAAACGTTCGTCATCGCGATTTTGACATCGTGAACGTCGTTGAGAATGCCGCCGGCCGTGAATTTTATCAGCTCTTTCGGCTGCTCGGGCTTTTCAATGTCAACGATTCCGAGGCCTTCCTTTCCCGCGGCGACGTAGGCATACGTTCGCGCGAGGTACACGTTCTGCGCGTCAGCATACGGAACCCGGGCGCGTTCGATCAGGCGCGGCGATGCGGTATTCGTAATATCAATGACCTTCAGGCCATCAGCATCGACGACGAAGGCATAGCGGAACTGAATGCGCACGGCGCGCGGCTTATTGAGCGGAATGACGGCTTTGATCTTAAGCTGATCCGCCGGTGGCTTGCCGGCCGCGGCGAGCACGTCTTTGAACTCGAGCGCTGCGTTCGGATCTTTCTGCTTCGCCTTCAGCTTCAGCCCGGCCTCTATCAGTTCACTACCGATTCCAGAGATGTCGACAACCACCAGGCCGCGATCGGCGCAGACGAACAGATCGTTTCCAGCGACCACTCCATTGACGGCGCCATTCAGAATTCCGTCCGGATTAAACGTCGCGTGCCGCTTCAAAAAATTGTTCGTCGGATCGCCATCGAGCAGCGTTCCGGCCGGCACCGTAAACAGGCCCTCCTTGCGATCGAGTCCATAAAGGAAGGCGTAGACGAGACTGATCGGTTGCTCGAAGTTCAGCGGGTCTCGCGGGCGCAAGGGGGGCTGGCGTGTCGGATCGACGGCAAGCACGCTTGGCGAGAGCACCGCTGAACAGTCATCGCTGTCAACGCGCAGATTCTGTCCCAGCGGGCTGACAGGTGCGGTAATGATGCGTTCGCTGAAGCCTTTGTTGTCGATGTTCGCCACGTCGTAAGCGATCAGCCCGCTTTTGCCGGCCGCTGCGTAAACGTACTCGCCGCGCAACTGCACGTTTTCCACACGGCCGTGATGATGATGAATCGTGGTGAGCTCACGGTTGGCGGCTACGTGTTTCTTATATTCTTCCGGATACGCATCCTTGTGCAGTGTGCTCCCGATAACCGCCTGCGGCTCATCCTGCTCGGCGACGACGACCGCGGCCAGGCCATGGTCTTTGCAGCCGACATAAACATAGCGCGACATGAAGTTCGTCTGGTTCGTGCCCTGCATCAGCACCTGCGCCATCCACGCGTTGTTGTCACCGTCGCTCGACAGGTGGCAATCGGTGCAGTTCTTCGTCTCTTTCGAGCGGACCGCGTGGGGGAAGTGCGGGCTGAACGCGTGTCCGCTGAAACCTTCTGCTGAAACGGTCTGCTGCTGGCTGTAGATCCACTCGCGCTGCGCGTTCTGGGAACTGACGAGCACGGCACAGCTGGAGCGGACCGGCGCGATCTTTGTCAGGGGCCTGGGCATGCCGTTCTCGTCTTTTACGTACTCGCCCTTCTCGTCTTTTTCGAAGCCGCCCTTTACAGCGCCCTCGACGCCGAGCATGAACACGTCGTCGCGCAGCGTCTGAAAGTTGTACTGCGTCCAGTTGCGGCTGTGGGCGCCTTCATAGTGATTGTTTTCGCGGCGCTGGTTGGCGCGCATGGGCAGATGGCATCCGAAACACGAGGCCGTCCAGGCGGTGTGGCAGGTGTAGCAGTCCATCTTTTCGTTCTGATGCGCAAGCTCGCAGCGGTTCTTCGGCACGTCGCCCCAGGTCTTGTTGTCGCGCCGGATGGTCTTCGCGTACGCCGCTTTCACGTTGTAGTTTTTGCTCGCCGGGTTGATGACGTCGACGACCTGAGGGACCTTCCACTGCTTGGCCGGGTCCATCGCCGACGTCTGGATCAGCGTGTCCCCCACCCACTTGAAGCGGCGCGTGCGCTCGAGACTGTTCTCCTTCGCGTCCGGCGCGGCGTTGCCGGAGAATGTCAGCTTGGCGCGCTCAGTGACGGTGCCGTGGCAATCGATGCACATGATTGATGTCGCGTTGCGGACTTCGCCGTAAAGCTTGCCGTTTCCATGTGTATCCTGGCTGAAATGGCAGTCCACGCAGTGCATGCCGCGTTCCTGATGGATGTCCTGCATGTGCAGCGCGTGGCCGGCAAGCGGCTCGCCATTCTCGCCTTTGTTGAACTTTTCCGGGCCGTCAGCGGCGACAACTTTGTCGTCCTTATCCAAAAGATTTCCTTTGCGGTCCATCTTGTAGACATTGCGAAAGATCCAGCCGTGGCCGTTGTAATCAGCGAACTGCAGCTGCGAGAGCGTCTTGTTTTTATCGGCCAGCGAATCCAGAAATTTTGGATCACTCCAATTGCCGCGCCTGGCTGCGCCTTCAGAGTTACGCACCTCGATCTTGTGGTTCTGCTCTTCCGTCTTTTTGGGCAACTGCGTCGGCGGATACATCGTCGCGCCTTCGGATTCGTTGTCGTACCACAGATTGCCGTAGTAAGTCATCGTCACCGTCGTTCCCGGATGCATGTGGCAGACGACACACTGGCTCGACGGCATATTTTTGCTCAGTTCATGACGGATCGGATGGCCGGGCTCATTCTTCGGAATCGTCGCGTCTTCTCCGGCGTAAAAACCATGTTTGCCGAATTTCGCGTACGGTCCGGAATGCGCCGGGTCGCGGTCGTTGGCGTAGACGACGTGGCACGCGCTGCAGCCTGACGAGCGGTAGTCGCCGGAGTGATCGTTCGTTCCGAGATGCCAGAGCATCGGATCGAGCAGGCGCGTTTTCTGCAAGCCGAGGAAAACCGGATCGGTGCGCAGCTGCGTGCCGAAACCGCGCGTGCTGAGTTTGAACTCCGGCTTGCCCGCTTCGTTCTCCTTATCCAGCAGAGCAGTCTCAAGCTTCAGGCGTCCACCGCGCTCGAATGAACGCAGCACATTGCCGGGCTGGGTAATGTTGTAGCGTGGCAGCGGATCGAGCCACGGCAGTTCGCCTTTTGTGATCAGACGCAAGCGGGCCTGCTCTTCTGTTTCGCCTGGCACCGTCGGCCCAAGCAGGCGCGCGGGGCGGCCGTCGATGGTGTACGCTTCACCGAAGCGCGCATACTTCTGATTGATTGCGCCATTATTATAGAGCGCGGCGTTCCAGAGCATCGCGCCGTGCGCCATCATGCTGTGTTTGACTTTGAACGCGTAGCCATCGTGGCATTTGCCGCAGGAGAATTCGGCCACGCGGAGATCGCCGGGATTGACGAAGCGCACAAACGCCGGATCTTCGCTCATCCAGACATGGCCGCTGCGCTTGGGATTGGCCGAGCCGCTCCCGGCATGGCCATACCACGGACCGCGCGGTTGGACGTGCGCCTCCTCTTTGGTGAGCGCATTCGGATTGCCGCCGTGACAATCGGTGCAGCCCAGGCCCACGTCGGTCTTGTGCATACTCTGGTTTTCAATCTTGTGGCAGCTCTGGCAGTTCTTTGATTTCGCAGCGGCCTGCTCGGCAGTCTGCGTCTTGGGCGCGTACGCCATCTGCGCCTCAATCACTTCCGGCGGCTGTTTGCTATAGTGCTTGTCGGCAGTGTCTTCGCAGCCGGCGAGGAACAGGATCGCGGCCAGTAGCAGCACAAAAGATTGTTTCACGTACAGCGCCATCAGTACCTCAACGTCACGCCAAAGAAGCCGGAGTAAAGTGTCTTATTCTTTTCGTAGAGATCACGGAATCCCGCTTCGGGCGTGAACCCCGCCAGCCCGCCCGTCAGGATGATCTGGTTGTTCAGCAGCGGCCGGTAAATGACGCCGAGGGAATAGTCCCATCCCAGGGCGCGATCGATCTTGTTCTGCCCAAGCAGAAATTCGAGCGAGCTCGTGTTTGCAAACTGCAGATAATTCACGTTCGCGACAGCTCTAAGATTCGGAAGAATCTCGGCGTCGGTTCCGATATTGAACAGATGGATGCCGGGGTTCACAAAGCTCGCCTGGCCTTCATCTTTGCTCGCGGAAAGATTCGGCAGCAGCGAAAAACGGCTCTTCAGGAGCGTTGCTGAGTTTCCGGCTGGCAGGCCCTGCCGCACCCAGTAACTGAACTGCCCGCCGGCGAAATTCGGATTGTCAAAGATCGCATCGAATCCTTCGGCTCGGCCGTCAGTCGGATTGCTGTCGCCTGAAGCATAAAAGTACGAGCCGCGGAAGCGCAGCCAGTCCATATCATAGGAAAGTTCCAGCGCCGCCATCTGCGCGTTGATCCACGTCTCGCGTCCGGCGAGCGGGTTTTTGCTGTCGTGGCCGAAAGCCTGGTAGAACTGGTGCGAGATATTCAGCCGGCCGATGTGCCCGTTTCCACCAAAGCCGACATAGCCGACTTTGTTCGCGTGCTGCGGAAGACTGCCGATCGGCGAGGGCCGCACGAGCCGGCCGTTCTGATCGAATTCGAACGATTTTTCCTCGGAACTGAACGCAACGCTGCCGGTGATGTCGTAACCTTTGATCAGCGTGTCCTGCCGGATCACGTTGGCGATGATGACGTTTTCGTCTTTGGATTCGAACGTCGTGTTCAGCCCTGAGTTTGTGTCCTTGTTGAGCATGCCGAACCAGGCGAGGTTGTACTGGATGCGGTTGCTCTCGTAGTTTCCAAACCCGCGGGCGCCGAGATTGTTGTCGGCGAAAAGGAATCCGCGGAAGTCCACGTTGAAGAACTGAATGCCGCCGCGCAGGGCCACGAAATCGTAGTTGTCCGAGAGGTCGGTGAGATGCTTCTCTAGAAAAAGTTCCTGAAACGCGAGCTGATAGTCGAGCCGGTCGGTGCCTTTGCGTGGATCGACATTCTCGACGTTCTTTTCGCCCGCATCAAAATAGTTCACATTGAACACAGGTGTTACGCGCAGCTCGTAGTCGCGCGGCTTGAAATCCGTTTCACCTTGAAAAAGTTCCATCTGCACGATTAGGTTCTGCTGGAGCACGAGCTGCTCACCCGTGCCGAAAAAAGCAAAACTGCCTGGCCGCTCGGTCGTGACGCCTGACGGCGTTGGAATATCGTGCGCTTCGAGGACCGTGTCCGATGTCCCGGTTACGCTGACAAAGATGTCCTGCCCGGCGATGGGGTAATCGCCCTTAAGGACATTTTGACGATACGGATTCTTGTAATCGCCTTTATCGCGCAGGGTGTTCTGCGGCATGCCGATGCGCCAGCGGTCGGGAATCGGTACCGGATCACCGCGCCGCGCGTTGTACGGAGCGCGTGCAATTTTCGGTTTGTGCACGCGCGCTTTGGGCTTGAAGCCCGTCGCTCCCTCACGCGAACTGGCATAGAGATCGATCAATTCGGTCGTGTCCACATCCAGATCATGCGTGGCTCGCGGCAGCTCTTTCTTGTGCTCTTCCAGGAACAGATAAGGGTCACTCGGATCGGCTTCTGTGTCGTCCGCCGACACCCATGTGGCTGCTAGCAGCGCAGTTACGAGGGCGTGAAAGCACCACGTCCGGAAGGCAGACAGGCGTACGTCGCGCGCGGGCTGGCGCGTTATTGAGCAAATAGTCATGCGTTATGGCTTACGCTAGCTCTTAATTGAGAAACTTAAAGTGCCGTTCAGTACGCCAAATTTGACCCTACTCCGTGAATGCAAACTCTTTGCGGATTTACTCTTGAATCGTGTCGTCCGCGGTTTACACCCACCATTCACGCACTTTGTGTTCACAGCAGCGGCCGCTCGAGCGGCCTGATGAATGCCGGATGGCAGTTAATGCCCATTTACCTAGCCGTTCATAGTGGTCCAGCGACCTTAGCCAACAAAAAGGTCATGATGCCCAAAGCCGTGAGCATCATTGGCTCGTCGCCGGATGCCGATATTCCTTTTGTGGGCCTTGAAGGTCTTGCGCCGATGCATTGCAAGATCTGGCTTGACGGCCGCTCGATGAAGATCGAAGCGCTGTACTTCAATGCCGTCTCGGTAAATGGCAAGAAAGCCATCTCGCACCAGATCGAACTGAACTCAACCTTTCAGCTCGGCGATGTTCTGACGCTGCGCTTCGAACATGTGCCGTCCAGCCAGCTTGCCACGAACACGGTGCTGCCCATCGCAGGCGATCGCCGACCGCCGACCGTGAAAGCACTTCCGGAAGAAATAGCCGCGCAGAAAGCTGCCCGCGCCTTCGCCGAAGCGCCAACGGTGAAGTCTCCAGCCGGGCCCAAGCCGCCGGCAGCGCCGCCAAAGAAAGAACCGCCGCGCGCGATCGCCGAAGTGCAGCTTCCCTACGGCGAGGTGGTCACGCTCGAAGAGCTCAACCAGATAGCGATTTTCCAGGGCATGCCTGGCACGACGATGTCAAAGCTTCCGGGCTCGGTCGTGCGGCGGCGCTTCAAGGCTGGCGAAACCATTTGCCGCGAAGGCGAATACGGCTTTACAGCGTTTTATATTCTCGAAGGCCAATGCGAAGTGTTCATCGGCTCGCCGGTCGCGAGCGTAAAAAGCATCAAGCAGGAAGCCAATCGCAGCGGCGTGTTCGGTTTGCTTCGCGAGTTCAAGCACCGCCTGCTGGGCCGCAAGGCCGAAGCGGTGATCAACAAATTTCAGCGCAAGTTCATTCCCGTGGACGGACCCGAAGACCTGCCGCTGGACAACCCGATCGGTGTGCTGAAAACCGGCGACCTGTTCGGCGAGATGTCCTGCACCAGCCTGTACCCGCGCTCGGCCACCGTACGCGCTACGACCGACTGCGAAATGCTGGAGATGCTGGGCAATGTGCTGATCGCGCTGAAGGATAATCCTGCTTACAAGGTCCGCTACGACCGCGAGTACCGCAACCGCGCGCTCAGCCAGCATCTGCGCGGCGTGGGCATTCTCGCGGGCCTGGATGACGAGTTCATCGATCAGCTGAAAGAACGCGTCGAGCTCGTTTCATACAAGAAAGGCCAGGTCATCGTCAAAGAAGGCGATCCGGCCGATGCCTTCTTCCTGATCCGATTCGGAAACGTGAAAGTCAGCAAGCAGTACCCCGGCGGCGAAATCGTGCTCAATTACCTGGGCCGATCCGAATTCTTCGGTGAAATCGGCCTGATCCGCGGCGGCATGCGTACTGCGACCTGCACGGCGCTCGATCACGTCGAATGTGTCCGCATCAAGAAGCCGGACTTCGATTTCATGCTCAGCTGGTACGACGACATCCGCGAGAATCTCGAGAAAGCCGCAGCCGAGCGTGAAAAGGCGGCTTCGATCCGCAGCCAGAACGTCGCCAACGTCCAGCTCGATGATTTCCTCAACCAGGGTCTCATGCAGGCGCAGAGCCTCCTCCTGCTGGACTTAAAGAAGTGCACTCGCTGTGACGAATGTGTTCGCGCCTGCGCCGACAGCCACGACGGCATCACGCGTCTGGTGCGTGAAGGTCTGCATTTCGACAGCTACCTCGTCGCCACATCCTGCCGCAGCTGCCAGGATCCGGTCTGCATGCCGGGTTGCCCCGTCGGCTCGATCCACCGGCAGGAATCGATGGAAATCCTGATCGAAGACTGGTGCATCGGGTGCGGTCTGTGCGCGCGCAACTGTCCGTACGGCAATATTACAATGCATGCTTTTGCGGGCGATCCGGCGGAACATCCTTCCGGAGCCAAGCCCAATGCTGTGGCAGAAATGGCTGAGATCGTTAAAAAGGCGGCACCGAAGGAAAAGAAAAAGGCCGTCACCTGCGACCTGTGTCACGAGCTGAACGAGCCCAGTTGTGTGTACGCGTGCCCGCACGATGCCGCCTATCGAGTGGACGCGCGGAAGTTTTTCTCCAGTGGCGGCGATGTGGCGTCATCGAAGGTTTAAGCAAGCGTGCTGATCGACAAGACACATAAACGCTGGGCGCTTTTTACCGCCGTCGCAAGCGGCGCTTCGCTGGGCATCTACGCGCTTCATGAAACGGCTCTGGCAGCCACCGGAAAAACGCCATCCGGCGGCAGCATCACCGGGCTGGTATACGGCGGTTTGGCTCTCGCGTTGATTCTCTTCTGCACGCTCCTGGGATTGCGAAAAGCCCTGCGCATCTGGCGACTGGGCAAAGCACAGACGTGGATGCGCGCCCATATCTGGTTAGGCCTGCTGACTGTGCCTCTGGTCTTCTGCCACAGCGGGATGAAATTCGGCAACAATCTCACGCTGGTTATCTCGATTCTTTTTGTCGTCGTGATTGTGTCGGGCGTGCTGGGGCTTATCCTTCAGAACGTCATTCCTGCCATCATGCTCGACCGCGTTCCAGCAGAGGCCACGTTTGAGCAGATTCCACACGTCTTTGAAATCCTGCGCACTGAAGCTGACGAGCTGATCACCGCCACCTGCGGGTCGCTTGAAGAAACCAAAGTCGTTCCCAACCCCCCGCAGCCCAAGCGCGTCACCGTGATGATCAAGAAAGACGGCCCGGTGCAGGGAAAAGCACCCGCACGCGAACGTGAAAAGCCAGGCCAGCCGCTTTCGGGCGCCGAGCCGCTGAAATCGTTTTACCTGCGCGAAGTGCGTCCCTTCCTGGCGTCTGGATCGCTCCGTGGAAGCAAGCTGGCCAACACGCAGAATGCGACGGCCATGTTCGAATACACGCGCTCGCTTTGCCCCGCTCCGGTGCATACCGCCATCCGCGATCTCGAATCAATCTGTGAAGAACGGCGGCAGCTTGCGGTACAGCTTCGTCTTCACGCGCTGCTGCACGGGTGGCTGTTCGTGCACGCGCCTCTGTCATACCTGCTGCTGCTTCTGGTGATTGTTCATGCGATTATTGCTCCACTGAGGTACTAAAGCGCGACTGGCGCAGCGGTCTGCGCCAGGGTATAGGTCAGGTCCGGAAACGTACGATGGCTCGCAAGCTCTCAAGCGACAATCCGATCGAGCGGCAGAAAGCCTATGCCGAGCGGATTGATCATCAGTACTTTCTGCGCCCGCATCCCTGGCGCACGTGGATGCGCAGGCTCTCCTGGAGTCTTCCGCTGGCGGGCGTGGGAGTGCTGGCCTGGTTGAGCCTCCAGCCGCGCGGCCAGGAACTGTTTCTGCCTGGCGCAATCTCCAGCCCGCATTCGATTTTCGGGCATCGCTGCGGCGAGTGCCATGAACAGACACGCGGCCAGTGGGGTGCGGTGAAAGACACCAAATGCATTGCCTGCCACGACGCGCCCATCCACAGCGCCCAGACTCTTCACGCCAGCGGAAATATTCAGGAGCAGGTTATCGATGGCAAGGTCGTCAAGGTCAGCACGCCCAACTGCTCCACGTGCCACGCGGAACACCGCGGAAACACCGCGCTGACGCACAGCAACGATGCCGGCTGCATCCAATGCCACAGCGACCTCAAGCGCGCTGACGGCAAAGAACCCACAGTTAAAGCGAAGATCACCAGTTTCGAATCGAAGCATCCTGAATTTGCGGTGCTGCGGGATATGCAGGTCGATACCACGCCTTTCAAGCTCAACCACGCGCTGCACCTCGACCCCGCACAGGTAACCTGGCCGGCGGACGTGGTCGCCGGCGCGAAAGAAAATGTGGCGGTGCTCTGCATTCAATGCCACGAACCAGATCAGAGCCGCACATCGTTCAAGCCCATTTCCTACGAGAAGCACTGCGCCTCCTGTCACTCGATGGAAAAAATCGCCAGCGCGGTCGACCCGATCGGCAAAGTGAGTTTCACGCACGCCGCGCCGGCAAAAGTCGCAACCGAAATCCGCTCTGCGGTCGCAAATTATCTGATTCAACACGGTGGCAGCCCGGCGGCGCTTTCAAAGTTGGAGACAAAGTCGGCGGCTAAGGACGACGACGATCTGGATGAGAAAAAATCTGTGAAGCCTGCAGACGCGAAAGTGGATCTGCGCACGTCCGAGCAGTGGGTGCACGACCATTACAGCCAGATGATCCAGCCGCTCTTCTCGCCGGAAAATGGGGAGAAGACGAAGAAGTCCTGCCTGAAATGCCATATTCCCGAAGGCGTCGATGAGAACGGGCTGCTCAAGATCTCCGCGCAGAAAATTCCGACCGTCTGGCTGAAGAAAAGCGTGTTCAACCATAACGCGCACCGGGCGCTCGACTGCCTGGCCTGCCACACGCAGGCGCCAAACAGCCAGTTCACCGGAGACGTTCTACTTCCCGGTATTGCAAACTGCCGGACTTGTCACTCCTCGAAAGGCGGAGCGCAGTCGCGATGCACGGAATGTCATCTCTATCATGATCGCGAGCTGCTGAAGCCGCAGGGGCGCCGATCGGTAGCGGACCTTGAAGAAGGGCTCGGTAACCAACCGGACCTTAGCCTTATCAAGCCGCGTATGCCTGCCGTGTACGAGGCGATGCGGCGCCAGTTTGACGAGAGCGAAAGCGCGCGCCGGCAGCAGCTTCGCGCCGAGTGGGACAGCTGGCAGGCAAAACAGAAACAGGAACTGGATAAGCGCGCCGCGGCCGAACGTGCCCGTTTGACACCGCCCGTAACCGAAACGAAAACCACGCCCGTTCAGCCTGCGCCAATTCCGCCCGTTGCCCAGCCGGTGCCTCAGCCTGCGGCCGTGCCGGCAGTGACTCTGCAACCGCCGCAGAGCCGCCCTAAAATTGAGACGCCATTGTCGTGTCCGAACTGTAAAATGCGCTGGCCCGCCGATGCGAAGTTCTGTGGCCGCTGCGGCATCCGGATGAATGTGGCACCATGAAAACGATGATGTTCGACCGCACAACCTTATTGGTGCTTCTCGCAAGCGCAGCGCTGCTGATCGCCGTGAACGCGCTGCCTGACCGGAGCGTCGCTCGTGCTGATCCTAAAGGCATTAAATACACGGGCACTGCCTCATGCACGGGCTGCCACGGCGAAGATTTCGACAAGAACAAGCCCGATGCAAAAAAGGCCAAAGAAGTCGACATCTGGAACCGGCTCGACCCGCATTCAAAAACATTTTCCGTACAGCTCACCGGCGAAGCGGCGCAGGCCATGGCCAAAAAGCTGAACATCGCGGATCCGACAACGAACGAGAATTGTCTCTCCTGCCACGCGCTCACAGGCCCATCCATGCAGACGCCGCACAAGCGGGTCACGCTTCAGAAAGCCGACACACACACAGACCATCAGACCTTTGAAGGCGTCAGCTGCGCCGCCTGCCACGGGCCCTCCGGTCACGACAAGAACACGGGATGGCTCGCGCCGCACAAGGATCCGGGCTGGACGCAGAAACAGCGCGAGGCGACGGGTTCGGTTGCGCTGTTCGATAAGGTCGGTCTCTATGACACCAAAGACCTGCGCCTGCGCGCGAGCTTGTGTTATTCGTGCCATGTCATCAATGACAGCGCATTGATCGCCGCCGGGCATCCGCACCGGCCGTTCGATGCGAACATCCTTTACACGCGTTACAAACGCACCTCGCACTTCCCCGGCGACAAGGACCCGCTCGCCGAATCGAAACTCTGGGCCGTGGGCCAGGCCGTAACGCTGGCCAATCTTGCGGCCGAAACGCGCGACGCCCTGAAAGCCAAAAAGGACGCGCCGCAGCTTGCTTTATTGAAGCAGCATCTGTTTGCTCACGCGCTGATGGTGCGGCAGATTGTCAGCGCCGATAGTGCAGCGCTGCAGAAGATCGACGCGCAGCTCGAGATCGTCGGCGAAAAAGGCCCTGACGCCTGGGATTCCGCGCTGCAGGTTTTGAACGAAGTCGGCACGCAACAGTCCGAAAAACTCAACGCGCAGAAGATCGATCGCGCCGTCGCCGAAGGCTTCTTGAAGGGCGTCGCAGCCGAGGCCAGCCAGGCCGCGGCCGCGGGTCTGCCCGGCGCTAATCAATTCATTTTCTCGCTGGCATCATTGTGGGGAAATCTGAAGGATGCGGTGCCGGCAAATGATGAGCGCTTTACGAAAATCAAAGGCCTGGCCCGGGTTCTCCGTCCGCTGAACAACGACGAAAGCAAGTACGACGCGGCCGTGCGCGCTCAATTTCTTGCAGAAGCCAAAGCCGTCGCAGATCTTTTTCCGGGTGGCCAGTCGCTGCCGCTGAAAGCGCTGCCGAAGGATAGCTCGTCTCAACCCGCGCCTGCGCCTGCGGTGGTTATCGCGCCCGAGCCGAAGCCTGATCCTAAGCCGCCGGTGACCGAGCCTGTCAAACCTGAGGTGGCACCAATCAAAGAGCCGCCGCCGCAAGTTGTGGCTGACACGCCGAAGGCCGCCGTCCCAGAACCGACGCGCCGGCGCGTGTATGAGGATTATTCCAAGCGTCCGCCCGTCCAGCCCGCTGAATACGGCAAGCAGCTCTTCTGCCTCGAGTGCGGGATGCAGTGGCCGCTGAGCACAAATTATTGCGGCCGCTGCGGACGCGAACTGCCGAAATGGGAAGAGGTCAAGCCGTAGTGCTACTCACCACAGAGAACACAGAGGACACAGAGGGAAGACTAAGCCTCCGTGTTCTCTGTGTCCTCTGTGGTGAAATTTACCGCTCCAACGAGCGCGGGAATTTCGCATAGGGCAGGCGCAGGCGCTGGAAGACTTCAAGCGGCTCCTTGCTGATACGGCTGCTTACCACATCCAGCACCCGCGCGGCATCGTTGGTCAGGTTTGGAAACTGTGTCTGCAGCTTCTTCACCGCGGCGCGCAGCGTCTGCAGAATGTCTTCTTCAGGCGCACTGTCGCAGCGAATGCTCTCCGGCGGCTGAAATCCCGTCGCGCCCATGTATCCAATCACGTCGTCCTGATCCACGCCATCGCCGGAGATCCCGATGCCGCCAATAAGTACTCCATCACGATATAGCGGAAAGCCGCCGGGGAAAATCGTGATGCCGTTCGGCAAAGTTGTCGGAGGCGGCGCGGCATCATCAGACGGCCGGCCAAACGCGAGATCGACTGTCAGTGCAACTTGCAGCGGCGAGAGGCGCCCGTCGCGGATGTGCGGAATGCGCAGGCTCAATC
Organism: Planctomycetota bacterium; assembly: GCA_035628505.1. GTDB lineage: Bacteria > Planctomycetota > SZUA-567 > H5-PLA8 > H5-PLA8 > DASPJR01. The sequence continues at coordinate 17,276 of DASPJR010000151.1, forward strand.
CCTGCACCGCTTCGGCGCGTGTGCCTTCAAAGGACATCTCGCGGTCATTAATCAGCGAACTGATTTCTGTAAGCGGCCCGCTGCCCAGCCCCAGAGTCAGCGGCTGGGCCAGCAGCCTGTTCACATCCAGTTCCTGCGTGCGCGGCAGAAGGCCGCTGAGCGGACCGGGCGGGTTGGCATCCAGCCCCGGCGGATAGAACGTCTGCGAGATGAAGCCCACGGCGCGCGTCGAAATTGCGCATCGGTTGCTGCTGAAAAATGCTGCCGTGCGCGCTTTCTGAACCGCGACATCGAAGCTGAAGAGCGTCGCGTCGTTCGTGCGGAAGACGCCGCAGATATTTCCGCTGATGTCAACGACGGCGATAAAAACCTGCGCTGAGACGCCGATCGGCCGGCGGATCGCCGCGCGCGTGGTGAACGCCTGATCGGCTGCCTGCTGCACGATCTGCCGCACGTCGCCGGCAGAAAGCAGCCCCACTGGCGAATCGCGCGGCGGAAAGCGCGGGACCCAGCCCTGCTTTGGAAATTCCTGTAGCGGCGTCCCGCGGGGCTGCTGAGCCGGCTCGACAATGATGGAGAATGGATCGACCGCCGCATACGCCGTTACTGCATCGCTCCCCGCGCCAATTCCATCCGGATCGCGCTCGCTGCCGGGCGTGTCATAGAAGGGTTCAAACTTTCCTTCTTCAGCCAGCACAATCTGCGCCGCCGTCGGTGGCACTCGACCACCGCTGCCGTTTGTGTACGGAAAACGCAAGCCGTTCACGAGTATCCTGTCGGCACGAATCTCCCGGCGGGGCGCGAAGCCCATCTGCGCCGCAAGCGCCGCCTGTTCTTCAAGCTGCGCTTTCGATTTTTCCTTTGGCCCGAGCTGCTTCAGACCGGCGTCCGGAACGCCGTCGCCCACCACACCGAACGCATCGATTTCCACGCCGACTCCGCCCGCCGCGCGTCCCTCCTTATAGAGCGGCACGCCGCCGGGGTCGTCGGTGATCGGCGTGACGACGAGCGGCTGATCGAGGTCGCGCTGGTTTGAACTGCCGGGAGGAAGCGCCGGCGGAGCAGTCAGGCCGGAAACGAAGACGATGTCGCGGGGCTGTTGCAGCTGCACATCGCTGTTCGTAAAATTGGAAAATGGAACGCCGAAGAGTGGGCCGCCCTCGAAGTTCTTCACACCTGGCGGAAAGTGGCTTTGAACGATGAACTGGGCCGTGCGCGTCGTAAAGGCGTCCTCGTTTGACTGAAAAAACGCCGCGGTGCGCGCCTTGGCAATCGCCTGTTCATTGATGCGGAAATCGGGCGTGCGCGTGGGCTTCATGCGGTAGAGTGCGAGGATGTGCCCCTCGCGGTCAGTCACGCAGATCAGCCCGCTCGCTCGGCGCGCCTTCAGAAAAAAGACGGCGCGCTTGAGCATGCCCGAGACATCATCGGCAGTGAGAACCGGATTATCGTTAGCGACAGGCGCATTCAGCGCGACTGCTGCAGACACTGGTCCTGACAGGATGACAACTGCGAGTACAATCGCGGGATGCAGGCTCATGAACGCCCTTCGTTGATGCGTCTGACAATATTTCAAAATTTACTGTCCACAAGCGGTGTTTACAGTGAAACAGATAGTATCAGATGTGATACTGTACTGGCTACTTCAGGGCTCACGGAGGACACGCATGCAACGCCTTTCAATGGTCAGCGCCATCCTGTCCTTAGCGCTGCTCAGCAACCCGCTTTCGGCCGGCGATGGCGATTCGGTGCTGAAGCTCAATGCACGCAGCCGCACGCCTGTGCCGGGAAAAGACAAAGAATTCCAGTCCAGTGAGAAAGTGCTCAACTGGGACCCAAAGAAGACGGCGATCACCGTCTGCGATATGTGGGACAAGCATTGGTGCAAGAGTGCCACCGGCCGCGTCGGTGAGATGGCCCCGCGCATGAACGAAGTGCTCGTCGCCGCGCGCAAAATGGGCGTGCTGATTATCCACTGCCCCAGCGACACGATGAAATTCTACGAAGGCACCCCGCAGCGCAAGCTCGCACAGGACGCGCCCAAAGTCGAAACAAAGATTCCGCTCAAGCGCTGGTGCTATCTCGATAAGGAACGCGAATTCGCGCTGCCCATCGATGATTCCGACGGGGGTTGCGATTGCGAGCCGCAGTGCAAGAATTACATCGCGTGGAAGCAGCAGCACGAGGCGCTCAAAATTGAAGCGGGCGATGCGATCACCGACAGCGCCGAAGCGTTCTTCCTGATGCAGCAGCGAGGAATCGAAAATCTCATCGTCATGGGCGTACACACGAATATGTGCGTGCTCGGCAGGCCGTTCTCCATCCGCCAGATGGTCATGCAGGGCAAAAATGTCGTGCTCATGCGTGACATGACTGATTCGCTCTACAACCCGCGCAAGGCGCCGTTCGTCAGCCATTTCAAAGGCACCGCGCTGATGATCGAGCACATCGAAAAGTACTGGTGCCCGACTGTCAGCAGCGTCGATCTGATCGGCGGCAAAGAGTTCAAGTTCAAAGACGACGTCGCCAGCGCCGACGACGGCCCGAAAGGACTCGACCGCGCACTCTCACGGCTCAAAGCGCCGCAGGTGAACACCGATCCGTTGAAGCCTGAAGAAGCGCTCAAGCGCTTCAAGCTGCCGCCGGGACTGGCGATCGATCTGATCGCTTCGGAGCCGCTCATCCGGCAGCCGCTGTACATGACCTTCGACGCACGCGGCCGCATGTGGGTGACCGAGTACATCCAGTATCCCTTCCCTGCCGGCCTCAAGATCATCGAATACGACGACTGGATCCGCGCCAAGTTTGACAAGGTTCCGCCCGCGCCGCCGAATCATTTTCCGGGCGCAGACAAGGTCACGATTCTCGAGGACGCTGATGGTGATGGCGTCTTCGAGAAATCGAAAACCTTCGTCGAAGGGCTGAGCATCGCTACATCCGCGCTGCCGGGATATGGCGGTGTGTGGGTGACAAACCCGCCGTACCTGCTCTTTTATCGCGACGCGGACGGCGACGACATTCCTGACGGCCCGCCGCAGGTGGTGCTTTCCGGATTTGGCCTTGAGGACACCCATGCGGTCGCCAACAATCTTCGTTGGGGACCGGATGGCTGGCTTTATGGCGCGCACGGAAGCACCAGCACGGCAAAGGTAAAGAACGAATGGGGCGACAACAAGGTCACTGAGTTCCTGGGCCAGGCGATCTGGCGTTATCATCCGCGTGAGCGCACCTTTGAAGTGTTTGCCGAAGGCGGCGGCAATACATTTGGCGTTGAGTTCGATGACAATGGCTTTCTCTATTCAGGCACCAACCACGGCAATGTGCGCGGGCTGCATTACGTTCAGGGCGGCTACTATCTGAAAAGCTGGGGCAAGCACGGCCCGCTGACCAATCCGTACGCCTTCGGCTGGTTCGAGCACATGCCGCATACCGGCTACGGTGATCGCCTGACGCATACGTTTTCGGTCTATGGCGGCGGTCTGCTTCCCGAAAAATACCGCGGCAAGATCATTTCGCCTAATTCGCTTCAGAAACGCGTGCAGGTCACGCGGCTGGAGCCGAATGGCTCGACCTTCAAGACGATCGAAGAAGATCCGCTCGTAATGACTGATGACGGCTGGTTCCGTCCGGTGGATCTGCAGGTCGGCCCTGACGGCGCCGTGTACATTGCCGACTTCTACGAGCAGCGCATCTCCCACGTCGATCCACGCGACACCTGGGACCGCAAGAACGGGCGGATCTACCGCGTGCGGCCGGCAGACTGGAAGCCGGCGAAGACACGCGATTTTACGAAGCTCAGCAATGCCGAGCTGCTTGACCTGATCGGCAGCGAAAACCGCTGGGAACGCGACATGGCGATGCAGGTCATTCGCGAACAGTCGCGCGCCAAGGACAGGCAGCAGTTAATCGAGGACCTCTCGGATTACCTGTCTAAAAACTCGGGCCGCAAAGCGGTGCAGGCGTTCTGGACTGTAGCCAGCATGTTTCCGCACTCGATCCCTTACACGTTCCTCGATCATCCTGATCCGCTGATCCGCTTCTGGGCCATTCGCTTTATCGGCGACAGCAGCAGCGTTCAAACTGTCGCATTCTCTCTATTCTTGAAAATTGCGCGGAATGAAAAGAATCTGCATGTCCGCAGCCAGCTGGCGAGCTCGGCAAAGCGCTTGCCAGCCGAACAGGCGTTGCCAATTCTCAATGTCCTCATGCGCACCGACGAGAACGCGCAAGACCCGCACCTTCCGCTGCTCATCTGGTGGGCGCTTGAGTCCAAGACCGAATCCGCGCGCGAAGCCGTGCTCGCGTTGTTTCATGATGAATCGCTCTGGCGCCAGCCGCTGGTCGAAGAACATATCCTCGAGCGGCTGATGCAGCGCTACGCCATGGCGGGCGGAGGCAATAATCTGCTGGCCTGCTCGGAGCTGCTCCACAAGGCGCCCGACGTGAAGCAGGCGAACAAGCTGCTGTCGGGTCTGGAAAAAGCATTCGCCGGCCGCAGCGTCGGCGATCTGCCGCCGGAGCTCAAGGAAGCGTTCGCTCGCGCGAAAACGAAAGGCGCAAAGTCCTCGCTGGCCCTCGATCTGCGGTTCGGCGTGGGCGACGCGCTTGAGCGCGCGATGAAAATCGTGGCCGATGAGAAATCTTCTAAAGCGCAGCGCATTGATTTCATCCGCACGCTGGCCGATCTGAATGTGAAAGAATCCGCGCCAACGCTGCTTGCCGTCGCGGAAAAGACAGCCGAGTCGGCTGTGCAGGCCCAGGCGCTGACCGCCCTGCAGCGCTTTGACGATCCGGCGATTGCGGCTCGCGTCGTGGAACTTCTGCCGAAACTGCCCGAAAAAGACGGCGTGCGCGCCGCGGCGCTGACGCTGCTGAGCGGACGTCCATCTGCGGCGCTGGCTTTCCTGCAGGCGATCGACTCTGGCAAGCTGAGCGCGCGCAGCATTCCGCTCGACATGATTCGCCAGATGAAGCTACACACCGACGAGCGCCTCACGCCGCTGCTCGAAAAACATTTCGGCCGCGTGCAGGCCGCGACTGCGGCGGAGAAGCTGAAGGAGATCGAACGCATCTCTGCACTGATTTCTGCCGCTCCCGGGAAAGCCGCTGAAGGGAAAGCCGTCTTCACCGCCACCTGCGCCAAGTGCCACGCGCTCTTTGGCGAAGGCTCCGCAATCGGCCCGGATCTGACCGGCTACGAACGCACCAATGCCATGTACTGGATCGAGAATATCGTCGACCCCAACGCCGCCATTCGCGAGGAGTACACGAACTTTGTCGTGAAGACCAAGGACGGCCGCATTCTCACCGGCCTCATTGCGGAGCAGGACAACAAGACCGTGACGCTCAAATCGCCAGACGGCCCGCCCACGAAGGTCGCGCGCGAGGACATCGAGAAGCTCAAAGCCAGCCCCCAGTCGCTGATGCCCGAAGACCAGCTCAGCCCGTTGACCGAGCAGCAGATCCGTGATCTGTTCGCGTACCTGATGAAGCCGGCGGAGAAGAAGTAATCGTCGAGAACCCTTTTCTTCCCTCTACCCTAGTGTAACTTTGTTGCATAACACTTTTACTAAGTCGTTGCGGCCACAGGCGTAGAAAATTCAATGCGTTGCTTTTCGTGTTGCGCAACACGCAACTTGATAGTTGCACGATACTTGCAAATTCGAACGTCAGACTTTCTTCTAAAACAAGCAAGTGTTATATGGTTGAGAAGTCAGCTAAACCCATACCGACTCATATTTAATGGTTGTCTCCGTGCTCTCCGTGTCCTCTGTGACTCCCTGTTGAAGTGGTGTTCTCGCCCCATTTTCGGCGACTTCAACAACACTCTTGAGCCGAAAACCCACCTTTCGTTGATCTTTTTTCAAACACCGCTTATTGTGCACCTATGTCCGAAGCGCCTGCTGCCGGAAATCTGCCGAGTCCGACTGTTGCCCAAAATGGTGTGCGCACCGCCGTCGGCAGCCGCGTCGATTTCTCGGCGAAACTCGAGACATTCCAGGGTCCGCTCGACCTTCTCCTTTATCTGATTAAGGAAAACGAGGTCGAGATCACCGAGATCCCGATCGCATCGATCCTCAGCCAGTATTTGCATTTCATTGACTCGGCGGAGCAGTGGGATTTGCAGGTCGCCGGCGAATTTCTCGTCATGGCCACGACTTTGATGGAAATCAAAAGCCGCGAACTGCTTCCGGTGCAGATCCAGCAGCAGGACGGCGAAGAGATCATCGAGGATCCGCGCAGCGAGCTCGTAAGGCAGCTGCTGCAGTACAGGAAACTGAAAGAGCAGGCCAAAGCGCTTGAGAGCCTGCAGGACGCCTGGGAAGAATACCGCCCGCGCGGGCTCTTCGGCGACGTGCCCGAGCCCGGCAACGAGGAGAACGTCGAATCCGACCGCGCCACCGCCCGCGAAGCGCTGATCGACGTGGATATCTACGGCCTCTTCGCCGCGTACGAACGCGTGCTCAAATCGGTGCTCGCCACGGCGCCGCGCAATATTGTCTTCTCAGGTGAAACGCTTGAAGACAAAGTCATCCGCATCGAGAAGCTGCTCAAAGAACGCCCCTTCGCGCGTTTCGTCGATCTCATCCGCGAGCCCGGAAGCCGCGAAGACATCGCCGCGACATTCTACGCGCTCCTGGAACTCATCCGCCGCCGCTCTGTCCGATTGTTGCAGCAGCAGGAACTCGGCAACTTCGACATCAAAGCGCAGCAGGAAGGCGAGATGGATGCGCAGAGCCGCGAAGAAGCCGCCGCGGCCGAAGCAGCCGCCGACGCTGTGGTGAAAGCGAAAGCCGAGCAGGACGCGGCGCTCGCCGCCGGCCTGGCTGAAGGCGCGGAAAAACTTCCGTGGAACAAGCGCCGCGCGCCGGCGCGCCCCAAGTTTGAAGGCATCGTGCGCCCCGAAGACGTCGAAGAGATTGACGCCGAAGAGAACGAGATCGGCCGCCGCATCGACGCGATTCTCGCGGCCGCCGACGCCATCAGCGAACGCTTCGAACAGAGCCGCGAAGGCCGCGTGCGCCTCGATGAGAATGGCATGCCGATCATCGAAGGTGCGCCAGCGAGCGAGGGCGAGCAGGCTTCTGCGGAAGAAGACGTACAGGCTCAAGGCGAAAAGACAGCGCCAGAAACGCAGGACAGCTCTGAAAACACTGCGGCCGCGGAAGGCGAAGAGCCTGAAGCGGAGTCAAAGGACGAGAACGCTGCGGAAGGGTCCGACAAGCAGTAGGCGCGGTCCCCTCTCCCCTTGCGGGAGAGGGTAGGGAGAGGGGTTAGGCGTAGAAGTGTGTGGGCGTGTTGCCTGAAACTGAATTGAACAATATTTCTCATTTCTAAGTTATCATTTGTCATTTCTCATTTGAACGACCGCGGCGCGCGGAGCTGATAAACGACAAATGAGAATTGAAAAATGTGAGATGAAAAATTCGGTTCGCTGTCTGCCGGCGCCACCCGTGCCGGACGCGCCCGGTAAATTGTGAGGCTAACCCCTCCCCCTACCCCCTCCCGCAAGGGGAGGGGATAACAACAGCAGAAGGATCCGGCATGAGTGTCGTTTCATCAAAAAATCCGCTGCCGGCTTATCTCCAGGGCAAAGCGGCCGCACCGCTGCGCGTGGCGGTGACCGGCGGGAGCGGACGCATCGGCAAGCATGTAATCAGCCAGCTTCTGGCGCGCGGACATTCGGTCATCAATCTGGATCGCAAGGAAGCCGCTCGGCCGGAAGCCCGCTTGATGTACGTCGACCTGCGACGGCGCGATATCATCCAGCCTATTTTCGAAACCGTCGATGCCGTCTGTCATCTCGCCGAAATTCCGAACGTCAACGGGCCGTATTCGCCCGACGAAGTGTACGCGCATAATGCGCAGGCCGGCGCGGTTGTTCTTCAGACCGCCGCGGATCTGAAGCTCAAGCGATTCGTCTACACCAGTTCCTGCCAGGCTTATGGCATGTGGGGCGACCACCGCATCGCGCCGCAGCGCCTGCCGATGGACGAGACGCACCCGCTTCTGCCGCAGAATGCGTACGGGATGGCCAAAATGGCCAACGAACGCTATGCAGAGATGGTCTCACGCAACCAGGGTCTGTCGCTGGCGATCTTCCGCTTTCCGTGGGTGCTGGATTTCGACATCGAGGCCGACGAAGAAGGCTTGTGGATGGCGCTGGCGCGCTCGAAAAATCCGACGGAAGGCATGGCGACGTACGTTCATGTCACCGACGCCGCCTCTGCTTATGTGCTGGCGATCGAGAACCCGCGGCCAGGCTGCGAGGCGTATCATTTTTCAGCCGACGAGATTTTCAGCTGCCTGCCGCTGCGCGAGCGCCAGGCGAAACATGAACCGAAGCATCCGCCGCTGCCGGCCGACTGGCCCAATTACAAGAGCCCGCTGATTACGGATAAGGCGCGTCAACATTTCGGCTGGAAGCCGATATGGAATGCGGTGGAGATGTACCGCAAGAAGTTCGGCCGCGAGCCGCACGAGAAAGCCTGAATTCACCGCAGAGGCGCGGAGAACACATTTGTAACGCCGCTTTTCAGGCGGCGAGTGAATCCGCGACTTGAAAAGTCGCGTTACATCCCGGGTTGGCCCAGCCCATCGGGCTGGGTGAGCGGAGCGAACAAGAAGCCGCAGGACAAACGTCCATAAAGTTTGGACACGCGCTCACCCGGACAAACGCCGTCCTGGAGCTTCTTGTGCCTGCGGCACACAGCCCGTTGGGCTGTGCCACCCAGCGAAGCTGTGCCACCTAGAAAACCGTTCCACTGGACGTGGAGAAAGAACCGAAAGCACGGCCTGCGCGGTGTAGTTGTGAAGGGCATCGATGAGGGGCGAGATGATTTACACGAATAAATTGATGGCGCTGGTCTGTGCGGCACTGATGGGAACATTGCTGGCAGGCGAAGCTGCTCCCAAGCCGGCGCCGGCCAAGCCGAAAGCGCCTGTACGCAAAAAGCTGGATGCAAAATTCGCGGCGATGGATTACGGGCCGTTTCTGTCCGCATCGCTGGGAGCCGGCGAGAACAACCTCGCGTACAAAGGCATCTTCGTCAAAGTCGATAAAGAGAAGAACGCCAGCATCTGCTTCGACACAGAAATGCTTCGCGTCTCCGCGGCGTGGACCGGCAACGGGTTGAGCCTGGCCGGCCGCAACTTCGCCGATGATTCAAACGATTACCCGATCATCGAAGGCCCGACGCAGTACATCACCAAGACGCGCCCGGGCTGGAGCAAAGACGGCAACCGTGAAGACCCGCGCGTACCGGCGACCGAAAACGGACCGAAGGACGGCCCGCTTCCCAAAGACTGGGCGAAGTACAAGGGTCTCTATATCAACGGCGACAAAGTCGTCTTTGCCTACACGGTTGGAAGCACGAGCGTGCTCGAACTTCCCGGCGCATCTGTGCAGGGGGAGAATGTCGGTTTCACGCGCACCTTGAATGTCGGCGCAAGCAACAAGCCGCTCGAACTGCTTGTCTGCGAAGTCGAAAAGTCCGCCATGACGGGCGCCTGTGTCGCGCCGTTGGGAGGCCCGCTCGGGAACGCAACGACCGCAGCCGCAAAATCAAATGTTGCCGCGTTGTCGACGAAAGACGACGTGACGCTTGCAGGTGTCATTGGTGCTCCCGAAGGCGCTGAATGGGAAATTGTCGATACGCGCGTGTACCTGAAGCTTCCGAAGCTCTCGTCAAACGCGTCGTTCAAAATTGTCGTCGCGAAGCTGCCTTCATCTGACGCAGCGAAGTTCACCGCGTTTCTGAGCGGCACGCCCGAGGATCTGCAGGCGCTCACGAAAGGCGGCGCGGCACGCTGGACTGAGAAGATTACGACGCAGGGAACGCTCGGCACAGCCGATGGCGCTTACGTCGTCGATGTGCTCACCGCGCCCGAGCAGAATCCATACAAGAGCTGGCTGCGTTTCACGGCGCACGACTTCTTTAAAGATGGTCGCGCGGCGATTTGCACCTGGAACGGCGATGTCTGGATCGTCTCGGGCATCGATGACAAGCTCGATAACTTGCAGTGGAAGCGCTTCGCGACGGGTCTCGCTGCGCCCATGGGATTGAAGATCGTCGATGACGCCATCTATGTGAATGCGCGCGATCAGATCACGAAGCTTCACGATCTGAACAGCGACGGCGAAGCCGACTTCTACGAAAATTTCAACAACGATTGTCTGCTCACGACGAACTTCCACGAATTCTGCTTCGATCTGCAGACTGACAAAAATGGCGACTGGTACTTCGCGAAGGGCTCGCCGATCTGGGCCGGCTCTCTGCGCACGACGCCGCACAGCGGAGCGGTGATCAAGATGAGCAAAGACGGCTCGACGCTTGAAGTGCTTTGCTCCGGCCTGCGCGCGCCCAATGGCATCGGCGTAGGGCCCAATGGCGAAATCACCTGCAGCGACAACCAGGGCAACTGGACGCCCATGTGCCCGATCAACCTGATCAAAAAGGGCGCGTACTACGGATTCGTAAACGCCGGCGAAAAGCCCAAAGAGCGCGAGAATCCGATCGTATGGATTCCGCACTCGGTTGACAAATCCACCAGCGGCCAGGTGTGGGTCGACAGCGACAAGTGGGGTCCGTTCAAAGGCCACATGTTCGCCGTGTCCTACGATTGCTCCGTCTTGCACGTTATTCTTGAAAAAGTCGGCGATGTCATGCAGGGCGGCGTCGTCAAACTGCCCTTCGCCTTCCCCAGCGGTCTGATGCGCGGCCGGTTTAATCCGGTCGACGGCCAATTCTACGTCAGTGGTTTGCGCGGCTGGTCAAGCCGTGCCGCGAAGGATTGCACGTTTCAGCGCATACGCTACACGGGCAAGCCGGCGAACATGATTTATTCGGCGAAAACGACCAAGAGCGGCTTCGAAGTCGTCTTTACCAATCCGCTCGACAAGGCAGCCGCCGAAGATCTTCAGAACACGTCCGCCGAGCAGTTCACGATCGTGCGCTCGTCAGCATACGGCTCGTCCGAAAAATCGCTGCTCGATCCGAAGAAGAACGGACGCGACCCAGTCGAGATCAAGTCGGCGAAGCTCAGTGAAGACGGCAAGACGCTGACGCTTGAAATTCCGACGCTCAAACCGGTCACCAATTTTATATTGAAATTCAAGCTGAAGTCCGCCGATGGCGCGCCGATCAACCAGGAGCTGAACTACACGATCAACGCTCTGCCCTGATAAATCTTGCCAGTGCGGGCAAAATTCTGGTGCTTTATGCCCGCGCTTTTGTACACTCTTTTGCTTCGCGCTTTAAGCGCACAGGGGCGGCCTTCACGGGCCGCCTCTTCAATTACTAGATTCGCTGATCCTTTCAGGAAAGTTGGAGTGCAGCATGGGTTTTAATTGCGGTATCGTTGGCTTACCGAATGTCGGAAAAAGCACCATCTTCAATGCATTGACAATGACGCAGTCGGCGCAGGCGGCGAATTATCCGTTCTGCACGATTGATCCGAACGCGGGCATGGTCACTGTTCCCGATCCGCGCCTGTGGGTGCTCAAGGATATTGCCAGGACTAACAAGGTGATCCCGACTCAGATTGAGCTCGTCGACATCGCCGGCCTGGTTAAAGGCGCAGCTCAGGGGCTGGGCAAAGGCAACGCGTTCCTCTCCGCCATCAAGATGGTTGACGCGGTACTGCATGTCGTCCGCTGCTTCGACGATTCGGACGTTGTTCACGTCGATGGAAAGGTCGATCCAGTGCGCGATATAGAAGTCATCGACATGGAGCTGATCTTCAAGGACGAAGACACCGTAAAGAACAAGCTCAAGCGCTGCGCCAAGAGCAAGAATGACAAGGAAGCGCTTGCCGCCGTTCCGGTGCTCGAAAAGACAATCAAGCTGCTTAATGATCTCATTCCAGTTCGCGCACAAAGACTGACGCCAGAAGAGCTCGTCCACCTGGCAGACTGTCATCTGATCACAGCCAAGCCGATGCTGTTCGTCTGCAACATTGGCGAAAACGATATTGCCGGCGGCGGCAACGCGCACAGCAAAGCCGTCTTCGCGCATGCGGAAAAAGTCGGCGCGAAGGCGATCCTGATCTCCGGCAAGATCGAATCTGAATTGGTTCAGCTCAGCGAAGAAGAACGCAAGTCGTTCATGGAGACGCTGGGCATGCACGAGGCCGGCGTCGACCGCCTCGTGCGCGCAGGCTATGACCTGCTCGGCCTGGCGACGTACTTTACCGCCGGTGAAAAAGAAGTGCGCGCCTGGCAGATCCAGAAGGGCTGGAAAGCGCCGCGCGCCGCTGGCGTGATTCACACGGATTTCGAAAAAGGCTTCATCCGCGCCGAGGTCGCCAGCTACGACGATTACGTCGCCAACAAGGGTGAAAAAGGCTGCCGCACCGCCGGCAAGCTGCGCACGGAAGGCAAGGACTACGTGGTTGCCGACGGCGACGTGATGCACTTCCTGTTCAACAAATAAGGCGCGCTCAAGCGTCGTTCGAAATTATCAGGTGCGCGGACGACTTCGGGTCGTCCGCTTGCATATGAAAGCGCTGCGCCGGGAAATAATGCGTCTCATAATCCGATTCAAGCTGCCCACGCGGAGCGCCTTCCTGGTTCCGGTTCAAGGCTCGCTTAAGCGCCGTTTCGAACGAGCAGTCGATCCAGATGCGCAGATCAAAGCGGTTCTGCAGCTCCCGGGTGAAAAGAAAGCTGCCCTCCAGCACGATCACATTCACATTCGAGAATGCAAACGGATGCGTGTACGCGCTGCCATCACGGCGGAAGAGCTGCGCTTCAACAGAAATTGAGCCACTCTGCCGCAGCGGTTCGATAAGTTTCTCAAAGAGGCCGCGCGTGTTATAGGCATTGCGGTAGAAGTGCTCACCCGGGTTGGCCAGATTGTATCGCTCAGCCGGCGGCGTGCGCCAGTCATCCAGCCCAAGCAGCGCAACGGCGAGGCACTCGCGACGGAGCGTCTCAGCCGCATTTGCAGCCAAAAAGGTTTTGCCCGCCCCATCAATTCCGCTGATTCCCACCAGTAAAATACGCGGCGCAGATTGCCTGTATGCCGCATGTATGGCCGCGGAAATCCGCGAAACGCTGCTCAAGCTTTCTCCTCGTGAACAGCCGGCGCTGCGACCGGTGTGAACTTTAATGTCGATATCAGCCGCTCCAGCGTTTCGGGATCAACGGGCTTGGTCAGATGATAGTCAAAGCCCGCATCTTTGGCGTGCTTCTGGTCTTCTTCCTGGCCGTATCCGGTCAGCGCAACGAACAAGGTCTGCGGCATTTGCGAACGCAATTCGCGGCAGACGTCGTATCCGCTCAGCCCGCCCGGCAAGCCAATATCGCAGAGCACCACCTCCGGCTTCTGCGTCCGCGCCGCGCGTATTCCCTCCTGGCCATTACGGGCGACTTCGACGTCGTGATGATTCAGCTTAAGGAGCATCTTCAGACTTTCTGCAGCATCTGCATTGTCCTCCACGATCAGGATTTTTCGCGCAACATGCGGAACGCTGTGTTCATGCGGCACCCTCGGATGAAGGTGAGAGATCTCGAGCGGCAGACTGATACTAAAAGATGCACCGCGACCCGCACCGTCGCTAAAAACCGAGACTGATCCGCCGTGCAGGCCGATGAGGCCCTTTACCAGAGCCAGGCCCAGACCAAGGCCGCCGCGATTGCGGTCGAGACTCTGCTCGGCCTGCGCAAACGGCTGAAAAAGCCGCCCCAGCAAAGCCGAATCAATACCGATACCGTTATCGCGCACAACAATACGCGCATTTGCGCCTTCGTTCTCGAGCAGCACTTCCACCAGGCCCCCCGAGGCCGTGAATTTCTGCGCGTTATGCAGCAGATTGCCGATGCACTGCGCCAGTCGCGTGCGGTCGCCGGTTACCCAGAGTTCCCGCTGCGGCATAGAGAGACTCAGCCGGACATTGTTCTGCTCGAATCCGGTGCGATAGTCCTCCACGGTGGTGCGCACGAGCGCGCCGAGTTCCAGCATTTCCTTGCGCAGCAGAATTTTTCCGCGCGTAATACGCGAAACATCCAGCAGATCATCGATGATCTTCGACATGTGACCGATCTGCCGGTCGATCATGCTGCGCAACCGCTCAAGCGTCTCGTTGGCGGGGCCGATCTTGCGCATCGCGTGCGCCGCATTACGGATCGGGCCAAGCGGATTTCGCAGTTCGTGCGCCAGCATCGCCAGGAATTCATCTTTCCGCCGGTCCGCGTCCCGCAGCGCCTGTTCGTAAAGCTTGATATCCGTGATATCCAGCGAGCAGCCGACGCACTGCTCCACTTCCCCTTCCCGGTTGAGCAGCGGCATGCCGATCGATTTGACCCATCTGAACTCACCGTCGGCGCGACGCAGCCGCACCGTGGATTCAAAGCGAGCCTTGTCGCGCAGGGCCTGGTCGTATGCGGCAAGATACGCCTTTGCATCATCGGGATGAAGCAGCTCCGCCCAACCGACGCCCGCAATCTGCTGCAGCGTTCTTCCAGTGAACTGCTCGTAATGCCGGTTTACAAAGGCACAGCCGTCACGGTTGTTCACCCAGATCAGCACCGGCGCCGTGTCGGCCATGGTCCGGAAGCGGTTCTCGCTCTCCTGCAGCGCGGTGTTTTGGCGCTGAAGCTCGCTGAGCATGCGGTTGAACTGGTCGATCAAGATGCCAATCTCGTCCTCGGACGTATGTGGAACGCGGATCGAGAAATCCCTGGTCTCTGTCACGTTGCGTGCCGCGTGTGTCAGCTTCGAAAGCGGCGAGGAGATCACGCGTTGAATCAAGGCGGCCATCAGGAACGACATTAACGCGCCGAGGAGAACGATAAAGGTGACGACGCCTTTGTAGATCCCCAGCCGGTTCTGTACACGCGTCAAATCAGCACGAACGTACAGGATTCCAAACGTGTCCAGCCCCTGTTTGATGGGAAGCACAATCTCGATCGCTTCATCATCCATCCTGTAGCCGGAGAGTAGCGGGGGCGCCGCCGGAACCGAATTCTGCTGACGTTCAAATGATGCGAACAGTTTTTTCTCATTGTCATAGATCGCAGCGAGGAGAAAGTCAGGTCGCAACGCGAGCGTCTGCAGAGTCGTCGTGGCGTCCTGCTTGTCTTTGAATGCCATCGCCGCGGTGACATTATCGGCTGTGATTTCTGTAATCGAAGTGTAGTCGGCAACAGTCGCTTCCCGGAGCGACGCCTTTTCGTAATAATAGAAAGCCACACCAGCCGCGCCCAGCACAAGCGTGCTGGTTCCCGCGATCAGGATCGCGATTTTCCAGCTGATGGAGAGCCTTCTAAAGGGAGTCCACATCAGCGCCTTCTCACCAGCTTAGTGAAGCCGCATATTCCGAGGATTTCATCGAAGTGCTTCATAAAGATAATTCAAAATTCTACGCGCAATCGCGCGATTTTCTATCAATGGCAGAGTTAAAAATAAAAATTAGATGTTCTCGCACCGTGAATCCAGACTGAAGCAACTTGGCAGACTGATTCGCCTGATCTGGCATTCCGAATGCCTAGTTGCTCCTCACGAAATGACGGCACTGACTTCGCCGGGATGAGGAATTAAAAGCAATGTATAAGACAAAAGCCTATTCCGCGGCGGGCGCGACATCGCCGTTGGCCTTCAGCACAATTCCGCGGCGCGACCTGATGGAACGTGACGTGCAGATCGAAATCTTGTATTGCGGAATCTGCCACTCGGACCTGCATGCGGTGCGGAACGAGTGGAGCAGTTTCATGCCGACTGTCTACCCCATCGTGCCTGGCCACGAAATCGTAGGCCGCGTCACCAGGGTTGGCTCGGCAGTCACTCGACACAGGCCCGGCGATCTTGTCGCCGTGGGCTGCCTGGTTGACGCGGACCGCTCCTGCGCCCAGTGCAGGGCGGGCCTGGAACAATTCTGCCCGAATTTGACGCTCACATTTAATTCGCCCGATAAGCACCTGGGCGGCGTGACGTACGGCGGCTACTCCGATAGCATCGTCGTGGATGAACACTTTGTCCTGCGAGTGCCTTCCAATCTCAATCTTGCCGCAGCGGCGCCGCTTCTGTGTGCCGGAATTACAACCTTTTCGCCTCTGCGTCACTGGGACGTGGGCAACGGCAAGAAGGCCGGCATCGTGGGCCTCGGCGGACTGGGCCACATGGGCGTAAAATTCGCGCGCGCGTTTGGTGCCCACGTTGTTGTTTTCACCACGTCGCCACGCAAGAAAGAAGACGCGCTCCGTCTTGGCGCGCATGAAGTCGTCGTTTCGAGCAATACCGAGGAAATGAGAAAGCACACTGGCAGCTTCGACTTTATTCTCGACACCGTTTCTGCCGAGCACGACATCAACGCGTACATTCATCTGCTGCGTCGTGACGGAAATCTCACCATTGTCGGCGCACCCGCCAGGCCACTGGGCGTATCAGCGTTCGGACTCATCATGGGACGTCGGAGCTTTTCGGGATCGAACATCGGCGGCATCGCGGAGACCCAGGAGATGCTCGATTTCTGCGGCGCGCACAACATCACCGCCGACGTCGAAGTCATCCCCATTCAAAAAGCCAACGAGGCTTACGAACGGCTGCTCAAGTCCGACGTGAAGTACCGCTTCTCCATCGATATGGAATCCCTCAGGTCTGAAGCAGCATCGGAAGAGAGTGCCAGGGTGCCGCAGGGCGAACTTTCGCCAGCTGGAATCGGGTGAGACTGGAATTTGATGTTTCATGCAACACGCCCGGCAGTCTGTCTACTCGACTGCCGCGTTCATAAGGAATTCGACGAGCCCGCGCATCTCTCCCAAGCACTGCTTTCGGAAGCGATCAATTCGCTGCGAAAACCGCCGCCTTGAGCGCAACCTACGGCGTACTCAACAATGATCTTTGGAAGGAGTCGCCCCGATGGCCAATCGCCGTTCTTCTGTGACATCAATTGCCATTACTACGTTGGCAGTGCTGCTTTCGTGCGCGCTCCATGCCGTCGAATTCAGCGTCGGCGCTGCGGCTGTAAAAATCACCCCTCCACAGGGCACGCCTTTAGCCGGATTCTATGCGATGCGTCCGTCCACCGGCGTCCTCGACGATATCTATTCTAAAGCCATGGTGATTGAGCAGGATGGAGCAAAGGTCGCGATCGTCTCTCTGGATATGTGCTACACCACGCGCCCGATCATCCTGAACGCGCGAAAGCTGATCGCCGAGAAAACCGGAATTCCCGCTGAGCGCGTGCTGATTTCCGCGACCCACACGCACACCGGCCCGGCACTCGAACGCCAGGCCACCATCGACGAACTCACCGGCGCCAGGACGCCGGCTGCCGTGCAGTACGCCGCCAGCCTTCCGGCGCTGATCGCGCAGAGCGTTATTGAAGCGAATGAGAAACGGGCTCCCGCTCGCGCGCACGCGGCGATTGAGCGCGAAGAGAACTTAAGTTTCAACCGCCGGTTCGTGATGAAGGACGGGACATTCGGCTGGAATATCCCGAAGAGCTCAGCCAACAACGTGCTTCGGCCATCGGGTCCAATCGATCCGGACGTCGGCGTTCTTTATATTGAGACGAGCGCAAACCCCGCGCGCCCCATTGCGACGTACGTCAACTTCGCCATGCATCCGGTCACCGTCGGCGGCACGAAAATCTCGTCGGACTATCCTCATTTTCTCTGCAAGCGCCTGGCCGAGCATAAAGGGCCGGAGATGATCACCCTCTTCGCCAACGGCTGCTGCGGAAACATCGGCCACCGCGATATCAGTTCGCCTGACGCCCAGTCCGGCGTGCGCGAATCCGACCGTATCGGCAGCCGCCTCGCCGCCGCGGTGCAACGGGCCTACGAGCGGATGACGCCGCTGCAGGCATTTGCCCCGCGTGTTGCCACACAGATGGTCAGCCTCCCACTGCGGAAATTCACGGAGCAGCAGGCCGAAAAAGCGCGCGCGGTCGTGCTGCGCATGTCCGACCCGAAGCTCAGTACCACGGTGAAGGCCGAAGCCTTCTGCGTGCTGGATGTGCTCGCGCGCGAAGGCAAGCCGCTGGAAGTGGAAATCCAGGCGATTGCCCTGAGCGATGAGCTTGCGATTGTGGCACTTCCAGGAGAAATCTTTGTGGAACTCGGCCTTGAGCTGAAAAAATCGTCGCCCTTCAAGTACACGCTCATCGCCGAACTGGCCAACGGCAGCATCGGTTACATTCCAAACCGCGCGGCTTTCCCGGAAGGCAACTACGAAGTGGTCAGCGCTCGAACCGAAGAGGGCTCAGGCGAGTTGCTGATTGAGACTGCGCTGAAGCTGCTCAAAGACCTGCGCGCACCGGCGCCGAAGTGAAAGCGTGAAATCGAGAGAGCAGATTGAAGGCCTGGTAGCAGGCGCTAACTTCCTAAAGCTTCTTAACACTCACCTCCTTGTAAAAAACTATCGAGCCTTTGGCGTAATCGTCGTGATTCTGCAGTCCAATGTAACCGCGCTCGGGTCGCGGGCCGCGTTCGGGCTCGAAGTTTTTCTTGCGCTCGGGCACGGGCTGAGCCGGGTCGAAGTCGTTCACCTGCGTGCCATTGTGGACCACAGTGATTTTCGGCCCCTTCAGAGTAATTTCCATGGTGTTCCACTCACCCGGCGCCTTGGCTGCCTCAGCAGTCGCTTTGCTCAGCGAATAGATGGCGCCGGTGCGGTGGTATTCGTCCTGCTTGTTGCAGATTTGAATTTCGTAGCCGTGATGCACGGCGTACCAGGCGTCTTTGGGTTTTTCAGCGATGCGCACAAAGATTCCGCCGTTGGAGGCCTCATGCGCGACCTTGTAAACGACGCGAATGACACAATTCTCAAACGTTTCTCCGGTGTACCATAGCAGGCCCATGCCACCCTGAGTCTTCAATAGCCCATCCTCGACGACAAAACCGCCGCCGCCAACGTGTTCCCAGCCGCTGGTATCTTTGCCGTTGAACAGCGCACGCCACTCGCCCTTTTCTTCAGCGCGACTGCCGATCGAGAAAAGCAGCGCACAAACGGCAAACAGGAAGAGAGATTTCATAGCGCCCCCGCATCATTTCAGAGATAGAGGAAAGCGTACTGCCCGGTCCGGTCAGGTCAATAATTCATCGCACTGAAGGCCTGGTAAACTGCTGAAGTGCTGAATAGTGTTTCTAAATTGGCTCCCCGGTGGATGAACATCGAACCCTTCGGTTGTACTTCGCCGGCGCTACTCGCCTACTGCGTAGATCGTGACTCTAACTTTGATACCGCTGCCATTCAAAGTACCCCGTATGTAAGGCGAAGTAGGGAGTCGGTAGAAAGACGCCGAGATGCTTGAGCGCTTCCACAAGGACATCACCATCTCGGCGGACGGAGGTCCCTCCCGTGATGCAGCAGATTTGAGATTCCTTTCCCGGCAATCCGACATATGCAATTTCATCGGGCGCGAAGACAAACGCGTACTCGTTTTCAGGGGTGCCGCCCCACATGAAACAGTGGTAGTACGCAATGCTTGTCTTGCTCGTGCGTTGAAGATTTTTCAGGAACCGCAATACAAGAGGTGGAGGAAACTGAGCGTATTCGTTTTCCTCGAGAAGCGGCGCAAAAGCCTCTGACGTCAACTGTAGCTCTTCGTCGGGATAGTCTCTTGCTATCCTCCAAAAGCAGGGTTCCGCCCCCCAGTTCCCGGTTCTCAGTCGAACAACCAACAGTCCACGGGGTGGTAGTCCGTGGCAGAATTTGGTCTCCGGCCAATCAAAGCCTTCCAAATCTGTAACGTGATACAATTCCTTAGACAACTCTGGTTCGTTCTTGATGCACCTGATCGCCTCCGAAGTAGGCTCGATAAAGATATTGTGCGCTTCCCACGGCATAAATCCTCCGCCAGCAATTCATCAAAGGTAATCAAAAAAGCGAATCCACCAAGTTCGTATGTCAACCTTTTCGGGTAAGACTCCGTCGTACTGGCGTTCTAGTATTGATGTCGGAATCAATATGAAGCGATGATCGGCGAGGACCGATTCGATGACTTTCTTATCTTCGAGTTGATCGACTCTTCATCAGAACATGCCGCTAAACGTCCGAAGTTTGAAAATCTCAACGCGCACTGCCAAGTGGTGTTCGTTCCCATTGAGGCTGACTTAAGGATGATTGCAGCATGAAAAGAGGCATCCTGAATCTGCGCGCCATCTTCGATCTCAAATTGTCGCTTCAAGACTCGTTCAAGTTGAGCATGGACAAGCCGAACGTCGCGGTTCAGGCGTTCGTAGTTAAATTGAGATGGAAACTCGTATGCGTTCGACTCGTCGTTCTGCCTGAGTATCAATTCATAATCATGTGCCATTCCCACGTATCCACGCGACCGGTTCGAG
Organism: Planctomycetota bacterium; assembly: GCA_035628505.1. GTDB lineage: Bacteria > Planctomycetota > SZUA-567 > H5-PLA8 > H5-PLA8 > DASPJR01. The sequence continues at coordinate 37,566 of DASPJR010000151.1, forward strand.
TTTCATCAGACTCGGCGAAACTGCAAGAAATCGTGCGGATTGGCTTTGGCTTAGTGGCTCCCCGACCTGGATTCGAACCAGGAACCCTGTGATTAACAGTCACATGCTCTACCGTTGAGCTATCGGGGAGTGAGCGGATTTGGCGTCTTCAGTTGTGGGTCGCTGAGCGTGGCGAGAATTCGCGTGCCGGACAGCGAGAGGACACTTTTACGGCACAATCCCGGCGTGTCAAGCACGTCCGCCATTTCTTGTCCACATTTCACGCCCCCGTAAGTACCCCCTTACTTCTGGCCCGCGTGGCTTTCTGCGTAATGCTTTTTCAAAAGATCTTCGCCGAAATCGTTCTCCAGGTCGCGCCAGACGGAGTGGACGTGATTGGCGCCGTTCTGGATGTTGTCATACTCGATCAGAAACGTCGGTCCGTGAACGCGGTAATAATGCGCTTTTTTCAGCTCGGTTTCGCCAGCCCAGGCGAAGTAGATTTTATCGAGTCCAGCTTTCTCGATCTTGGCGATCTCGCTGGCAGCGAGCTCCGGACGCAGACGGCCGGCGTATTCTTTGATCAGCGCAAGCAGTATTTCTTTTTGCGGCGCAGTCATCTCGGAAACGGGAAGTCCCACGTTTCCGGCCAGAGACACCTTGCGTGCGGCGGCGGTGAAGATGTCTTTGGGGCACTCGGCCTGGAAGATTGCTTTCTTTTTCTGTTCGTCTGTCAGAGCCAGGATCAACTTGCGGCCGGCGTCCTCCACTTCACCGAGCGTGCGCTGACCCTTGCGGGGTCCATCCAGGATATTTTCAGGATTGCTGCCCATGAAGGACGGCGCGCCGATCACGTATTTGCCGGCAATGATGGTGAAGTTGAGCGAAAGATGATGGCCCTCGTAGCGCCAGCCCCACGTCGCGTCGGGCCCGGGTTTTCCAAAGACCGTCACGAAGTATAGCTCTGAATCGCGCTTGGGGCCTTTGCCCTGTTCCTGCTGATGCAGAATGTCTTCGAGCGTGCTGATCGTCACGGCGCTGATATAGCCGCGTGCGCTCAGGCCGCTGGCGAGAAGTGCCTGCGCCAGCGCGCGCTGCGATTGCGTCATTTCCTTGAGGGACACGCCATTTCGCGTCTTTGGGATGAAATGCCAGTTGAGGCGCTCGTCGTTTTTGAGCTCGTACGTCGCCTTCGCGCGCTGCTCATCGGTGAGGGCGTTCAGGAAATACGTGGCAGCGTCGGCCATGTCGCGCGAGATTTTCTGAACTTCAGCGTCGTGGCCTTCGTGCGCCCGCAGAGTGACGGATAGAGCCAGCGCGAGAGCGGCCAGAAACGGCAAACGGCGCAAGATCGGCATGAGGGACTCCAGAAAGGGTTCCATTTGAATACACCGCTGGCAAGACATTAAGCAGGGGCACTTGGATTCATTTCCGTTCGGCCAGCAGTCCGAAAAGCAGCGGAATTCCAGGCGCGCCCGGCGGCAGCACCCATGTTCCGTCGGCGTGTTTCTGCATTCCCGGGAAACGCTGGTAAAAGCCGTAGCGTTCTTCGCGCACCGTTTTCAGGCAAAAGCCGGCGTCGAGCACCGCCTGCAGAGTTTCGGCGAGCGAGTGGCCCCACTGAAAACTGCTGGCGTGCTTCAGCGCGGCACCGCCGGTGTAAGACGTGTTTTTCTCAATGCGCTCGGGCGCGGGGCGATGGAAATAATCGTCGCCGCAAAGTGAAAATCCGTCTTTGAGCGGCTCGCGAGTGAGCAGATCCAGCAGCGGATGGCCATCGATCAGCACAAAGCGTCCGCCCGGCTTCAGGCGCGCTGCGATCTGCGTAAACACGCTGCGCAGATCGCCGATCCAGCAGAGCACACCATAGGTCATCACCGCGATGTCGTAGTCTCCTCCGAGCTGCTCCGGTAGCGCATGCACATCGCCGACGTGGAAGTCAATGGAGACTCCGCATTCTGCCGCGAATGACTTCGCCGAGGCGATAGATTGCGGCGAGAGATCAACGGCGGTAACGCTCGCCCCGCGGCGTGCCAGGCAGATGCTGTCCAGCCCGATGTGACACATCAGGTGAAGCAGGCGCTTGCCGTGCAGTTCGCCCAGCAGCTCCCGCTCAAGCGGCAATAGCGTGCAGCCGCCGGCGCGCACGGCGGCCAGATCGTAGAACTCGCCGGGGTCGCTCAGGTGCGCGCGGGCGCGCTCGTTCCAGTTGGCGCGGTTCATCTCGATCCATTCCGTTTGCATAGCTGAAGCTTGCGCCATTATTCAATCCCCGCAAGCTGAAGCTTGCGTCACATGAACGATAGTTTATGCTCAGAGTGTCTCGCACAACAGCAGAGGATGCGCAGCATGGCCGACTGGCTCAATAAAGTCACCGGGTTGTTGAAGAGCAAGAAGCCTCTGGCCGAAGTGCTGCCGCAGATGCTCGACCCGGGCGATCCGCGCGTGGTCATACGCATCTTTGGCGACGACTGGCTGTGCCCGTACACCGCGCGCCGGGTTGTCTGCCCGGACTGGAATGGATCAAGCCTGACGCTGCTGCAATGCAATGAGATTCGCGAGCATCTGCTGGCGCTGCCTGAGCTTCAGAAGCTCGGCGTCGAAGCGCAGATGAAGTCCTTTGACGAACTCGCGGGAATCTGCGTGTTTCAGCGCATCCAGGCCGGCGGCAACTACAAATTCGCCGCACCCAGCGGAGAATGGGTTTGTCCTTACTGCCTGAAAAAAACGGAAGTCCTGCTGCGTAACTGGGACGGCAGTGAAGCGGAATTTAAAATCTATCTGCCGCATATCCTGGCACACTTCAAGAGCTGTGACGATTACCAGCAGGATCCGGTGGGCGGCGCCAAGGAAGTCACGCAGATTATCGAATCCGGCGGCGACCGCGCCAAGCTCGCGCGCTACCTGGCCACCGATCCTCGGTTTCAGATTTTCAGCAACGAAGGCCTATGGCTGGATCCATTCAGTGCGCGAACGGTTGAATCGCTGAACATCAAGCGCGAACCCTGGGGACCGGCGCTGCAGTCAAAGATTCTCGATTACATACTCAGCGAGAAGTGCCCGGGAAAGTACTCGCAGTTTGAAGTTGAGTTGGGTCTGGACGTGCTCAAGAAAGCTGCCAACACCAAGACGATGAGTTATTGAGAAGGAAAGAGGGCACCATGGTCATCACGTATTGCAGCCAGTGCGGGGCGCGCCTGCGCATCGCGGCTCTGAAGGAAGGTGAAGAGCCCAAGTGCCAGGATTGCATCTCCGGCAAGCCCAGGCGGCCGCGCTCGCGTGACAGCGCCATGATTCCCAAGCGGCGCCAGTCGACGGGAACGATTCTGCGGACAATTCAAAAAGACGTTAAGCTGGATGAGAATAAGTAGTTGGCGGGCAATCATTGCTTCAGAATGAAGACGGTCAAGAGCACCAGCGCCAGCAGTGACATCAGCACAAAAATCCCCATTTGACGTTCTCCGCTAAGGCACTTCGAAACGGCACTCGCAGGCTGGAAGCCTGCCCTACATACGGGGGCAAGCAGCGTGCCATCCAGATGAGCTGGATTATTGCGCTTTGCGGTCGAAGGGTTCCAGCGCCTGTTCGTTCCAGCGCCAGGCCACGATTTTGACTGGGTGCGCACCGGAGTCGATCCCTTCGCGTGAAACGGCAAGCGTCTCGACCACGGCGTCGGTCAGCGGAGCGTCGGCGCGCTGGATGCGCCAGGTTTCCTGCTTTTTCATGAGCTCATAAAGATCGCGCGGCAGTTCATCGAAGACTAAGGCCAGCACGTGCGGCGGACCGTCCGGAGAAGCCATGCGCACCCACACTCGCGGCAGCTTTCGCCATTCATAACCGGCCGGATAGATACCGATTTTCGCTCGCACCAGTTGCGTAGCTTCGAACGGCCCCGGCACGGCTCGCGGCGGCGGAACCTGCGGTCCGAAATACGTCAGGAAGGCCAGGTTCACCAGCGTAAACCAGACGACGATGCCTCCGGCCGTCACGAACCAGCGCTGAGTGAACATTCCATAGGCGATCAGCCCTGCAAAGCCGGCGATGAGCAGAGCGATCCAGATCAGTTTGCTGTAGTCACGCTTACCGCCGCAGAGCTTCCAGCGGAAATACGCGTGCCACTCCTGTCGCCGCCACTGCTCCACGCGTGCGGCGTCTTCGGCAGGACCGGTGCGCGGACCGGGGATGTGTTCGCGCGCGCGAGAGTAAAGGGGGTCGAAGTCGGAGCTCTGGATGATGTAACAAATCCGTAAAAAAGGGCGAAAAAGCCGGCCCGGCTGCGCCTGTCGAAAGTACAACGAGTAAGGATAGTTTGTGAGGCGCGTGCGGCGAGGTCAAGGTAGAAGCGAAAATCAATCGACAACACTACGGCCTTCCAGCAAAATTGCCGCAGGGTTTGGTGCTTTATTCGCGTCCGACTTTGCGAAGTTTTTAAAAAGTTTTTGCCGGTTTGAACTCTCGTGCGTCGTATTAGTGGTAGACGCCATGTTGACGTGCAATCGGCTGTGCTCGGCAGGAAAGGATCCGGCTATTCGTTATCTCTCGAAACGTTTCTTTCTGCGCCACCTCTCCTTCCCATTGTCGGGCATGCTGCTGCTTCATGTTCTCATATCGGCAAAAATCCTTGCTGGAGAGGCAGACCCAAACGAGGCCAAGGCCAAGGGCCCTGAACACAACGTTACGCTTTCTGAAGAGCCAGGTGTACTGGATCTGCTGACCAAGGCGCAGAAAGCGCGTGCCCGCGCCGAAAAGGATCCCGAAGTCTGGCCCGAATGCGTTAAATATTACGCTGAGATTCTCAAGAAGTATCCCAACACCGTTTACCTGGACCGCTGGGAAGGTCCGGACAAAACGGAGATGGCGTACAAGAACGGGCTTTACAAGTCCACTCGCGAGCGTGTCGCTAAAGACATCGCCAGCCTTCCGCCGGGCGGGCTGAATGTTTACCGCGTCATCAACGATCCAATTGCCCGCGCGCTGTTCAACGAAGCGCAGGCGCAGTTCGATGAACGCCAGATGGAGCAGGTCGCGCAGGAATATTTTCCGACATCCTTTGGTGACGATGCCCTGCTTTGGCTGGCCGAAGTATCATCCTCGCGCGGCGCACACCGCCAGACGCTGCTGCGGCTCAACCAGGCGCTGAAACATCCAAATCCAAGCATCTCGAAAACCGCGTTGCTGGTCCGCATGCTGCAGGCACAGGCCGGACTCGGCGACCGCGCTGGCGCCGAAAAAACGCTTCAGGAACTAGATGAGGCGCTCAAGGATGAAAAGTCGGGCCCGCTGCGCGTCGGCCATGATGAGGGCCCAGCGGCGCTGGCACGGCTCAAGGAACGCGTTTTAAAGATCTCCGAGCAGAAAGCGGGAACGCCGGCCGAAACGGCGGCGAACACGCGCCACTGGGAAACGTATTTCGGCAATGCCAGCCACAACAAGGTTCAGCCCAGCCGCCAGAACATCGGACTGCGTAAATGGTCGGTGCCTATCCGCCACCTTTTTGAAGGTCCCGGCGCTGACGCGACGAATCCTTCAAAGGTCGTGCATGCCGACGGCACGCCCATCGCCGATCCGACGATGAACTACCATCTAACGGCGAAGGATTCCTACTTCTACATCGCCGATTCGAACATGCTCGCCGCGTACCCGACCGGCAACCCGCAGCCGGGCCTTTTCAGCGCCGGCGGCAACGTCAAATTCCTCTATCCCAACGAAGCACAGCCCGCGCCCAAACAGCCAAAGGAAAACCAGCGTGTCGTGCGGCGCGTCTTCCGCGGCGGGATGCAGAACAGCGGCGTGCGGCATCATCCGCACTTTGCCACCATTGCAGGCGAACGCGTCTATGTGGCGCTGGGTGCCGAGGCGGTTACGCAGGATCAGGACATGTGGCGCGGACAAGAAGTCAAGCAGCCGTCAAACTACCTCGTCTGCCTCGGATACCAGTCGGGGAAGCTGATCTGGTCGCTGCAGCCGGATCTTCGCTCGCCCTCGTTCGAAGCGCACAGCAAAGCCGATCAGGATTGGCTGAAAAGCATCTTCTTCGTCAGCGCACCGACGTACGATTCGGGCGTGCTCTACTGCATGGGCGTGCAGGTCCACGGGCTTCACGACGCCTGGGTCGCCGCATTCGATGCCGAGAATGGACGCCTGATCTGGCGCACGCAGGTCTGCTCGGCCAATCCCTACAGCGTCGGAGGCCCGGTTCAACCGGACCTCGGCTTGCCGGTCGCGGTCGCCAATGGAAGCGTCTTCGTCTGCACCAACCTGGGCGGAGTCGCCGCGCTGGATGCGATGAGCGGCACGATCAAGTGGCTGCGCGTGTATGACCGCCAGCAGTCCGTGGACCGCATGAATAACATGGGCCGGCGCATCGCCACCGATTTCTGGGCGCCCAATCCGCCGGTTTTGACCGACAACCTCGTCATCGTGACGCCGCAGGATTCCGAATTCCTCTATGCCTATGACATCGAGAGCGGCCGGCGCGTCTGGGAAGTTTCCCGCACCGAACGCGATCCGGGACTCAAGCATATTCTGGGCATCGCGAGCGGGAACCTGGTCGTCACCGGCGGGAATATCCATTTTTACGAACTCAAAGGCGGACGCGAAACGGGACCTGCAAACGATCCCATCGTCTTTGAAAGCCCAATCAAGGGCCGCGGAACAGTTACTGAAAACGTGATCCTGGTTCCCACTGAAAAGGCGCTGGTGAGCATCGACGTGACGGTGGAGAGCGGGAAGTTCCGCCCGAAAGTGCGTTCCTCCTTTAAGTGGATCCAGCCAGAGATCGAAGCGGGCAACATCGTCGTGGCCGGCGACGTGCTCTACACAGTCAGCCGCACCCACGTCAACGCGTACTTCGTCTGGGAGGAAATGGAAGGCAAGCTACGCGCCCGCATCAAGCAGAATGCGTCCGACCTGGCGGCGTACGGCGAGCTCGCTGACGTGTACCATAAGGTCGACAAGTTCGCCGAGGCCATTAAAGAGCTCGACACCGGCATTGATCTGGCCGCAAAGGCGCAGAACGATCCCAAGGTCGCGGCGATGCTGCAGGAGTTCCGGCGCAAAAAGTTCGACGCCCTGATGGAGATGGGCAGGCGCGCCTCGGCCGCCGCACCGCAACCAAACCTCGCCGCAGCTTACGAAAGCTTCAAGAAAGCTCTGGAAGTCGCGCAGCTTCCACAGCAGCCCGAAGTTTTGCCGGTTACGGCGCTGCGAGGCATGGCCGAGACGGCCGCTCAGCGCAAAGAGCTGGCGCTCGCCGTCGAACATTACCAGCAGATCATCACGCAGTACGGCGATACGGTGTACAGCTATGTTCCTGAATCGTCGGCCAAGGCGCGCCTGTTTGCGCAGGCGCGAATCGAAGAGATCCGCAAGGAAAATCCGGCCGCGTACGAAAAGCTCGAAGCACTGGCCAAAGCCGCGTTTGAGAAAGCGGGTTCAGACAGCAAGCAGCTTAACGCCATGCTCACGTCCTATCCCAATTCGGCCGCCAGCGGCCTGGCCATGCTCAAGCTCGCGCAGCTTGCGCTTGCCGGCAATCCCGATCAGGCCCGGCAGCACGCGTTGAACTTCCTCAGCCGCCATAGCGACCTGCCCGAGGCTGGAAATGCGACCGCGCTTCTGGCCATTGCCTACGAGCGCGGAAAACTGCTGGGCCCGGCCAAAGACGTGCTGCGCCGCCTGGCCTCGCGCAAAGAATTGATGGACAAGCCCGTCACGATCGATCCGGCAAAACCTGACGCGTCGCTCGCCGCGCCAGTTAAAGCCGCCGAATGGGCGGCCAAGCGCCTGACTGAACCGCAGTTCCAAAATGCAGTCACCTCCGCGACGCTCTCGCACGGCGATGGCAAGCTGAAGCTGGCCTGGACGCGGCCGGCGCCGGACCACAGCGTGCCATTGCAGCCATCAGGCATCGCACCGCTCGAGCTGCGCAGGACGCTCTTCTATATTGAAAATCAGTCGGAGTTGATCGTTCAGTCCGGTTCGGAACGCGGTGAAGAAATCTGGCAGCCGCGCCCGAAGCTGCCGCAGGATGCGGTGCCGAAGCCCAATCCGCAGGACCAGGTCCGCTTCCAGGGATTCTTCCAGCCGCCGCGCGCTGTCTGGGCTGAACATCTGTTACTGGCGCTGGGCAGCCGCGAGGTCGTCGCGTACGACAGCCGCGAAAAGGGAAAAGTCGTCTGGCGCAAGGAGCTGAAAAACCCGGTGCCGCAGCAGCGCTGCTCGCTGCAGGTTTCCTTCGGACGCGTGGTGATCGGCTATCCGAGCGGCGGGCTGAGCATTCTCGATGCGCTATCCGGTGAACAGCTCTGGTCGACGCAGGTCGAAGGCAATCAGTTCTTCACGACGCCGGCGATCGGGGACGGCTTTGTGGCCATCGGCGCGCAGAATCCGGCGCGAGTCACGATCTTTGATCTAGAGACCGGAAACCGCCGCGGTGTGGTCGATGCGGTCGCCGGCAATCTCTCCGTACCGCCCGAAGCACAGGGCGACCGCATTTTTGTCGCCGACCGCGGCAATCTGAAGGCGATCGACGGCACGAGCGGAAAACTGATCTGGAATCATGATTTCGGGGGCAACATCACACGTCTTCAAGCCGGGCGCGAGTTGGTCGTTGCTGTCATCGACGGCCGGCGCGTGGCGGCCATGAGCACCACCGAGACAGTGCCTGGAAAGATCTGGAGCCCTGTTCTGGATAAGGATGCCACCGTCAAAGATGTCTATATAGATGGCGACGATCTTTACGTGGTCGTCAGTTCTGTTGACCGCAAAGGCTCCGTCAGCGCGCATTCCATCCGGTTGCAGGGCAAGAAACAGTGGGAAGTCGATATCTCCAGCGCCCAGAGCGACTTGGCGCCGGTCTCGGCAACGTCCGTCTCGCAGGGCCATCTGATGCTGACGCAAAGCAATTGGGATCCCAATGGAGACAAGCCGGCTTCGGTGGTTCTGATCGACAGAAAAACCGGCCGCATCAACTGGGCGGAAAGCCTCGGCGCCGAGCATCGCACGATGGACAACGATGGGCTCACGCATCCGGCGTTTACCGCGCAGATGATTGACGGCGGCATTGTCATCACGGAGTCGAAGAAGCGCACGGCGTACCTGCTGCCTGATGCAGGCAATCTGGAAGAGGGCATCAAAAAACTGCAGCAGGACGTCGCTGCCAAGCCGGCAGACATGGACTTAAAATTCAAGCTGGCCTTGCGCCTGTTCGAAAAGGGCGAGGCTGAAGCGGCGGCAAACACTTTAGCGGCGGCGCTGGGCTCAAAGGATCTCAGCGAGGAAAAGTTCGCAGCGTACTTTGCCGAATTCGCGCGGCTGCGGCAGGAACAGGCGAAGAAGCAGAAACGCACCTTTATGTTCAACAAGGTTGCCGACGGAACGAAGCTGGATTTGAATCCGCAAAGCTGGTCAGCCGTAAGCGAAACAGTGCTGGCGAACTGGAACGATGTGTACTTCGTGAGCGACGATGAGACGTCGGGCGCGATCAAGAAGAACCATTGGAAGGGCGCCGAGGATCTGAAAGTTTCGTTCCGCGGCGCGTATGACGACAAGAATCTTTACATGCTCTTTGTTGTCACCGACGACAAGCACAAGAACGAACATGCCGACGGCACCTACTGCGATGTGGGCGACAGCGTCAAGGTGGTCTTCGACAACGATCGCGGCGATCCGCTGCTGACCGGCGGCATGGGTTATCGCGGCGAGGACTTTGCCCTCGGCGCGTGCGTCAATGACAAAGGCGCGGTGCTGGGCTGGCGCTGGGTCGAGCACGGACAGTACCTGAGCGGCAACACGCCGCTGAATCCCGCGCCGGAAGTGGCGCGAAACGAGGCGCAGAAACAGACGATCTACAAGCTGACGCTGCCGCTGGAATATTTGACGCTGAAGGCGGAGCCCAACCGGAAGTTTGGATTCTCCTTTATCGTCAATGACCAGGACGATGGGGCGGCGGTTACCAAGAGCATTGGCGGAAGCCCGGGCGTGCTCGGGCCGCCCTATCCGGCGCTGTTCAGTGAAGGCGTGCTGGTTGCGCCCAAATGAGAGGGAGAGTGGATATTTCGTTCTCCCCCGTTCAGGCGAAGGAAGCAGTTCGCGGCTCGATTTTGAAGTGAAAGAAGTTTAAAAGGTAAGCAGCAGTTCCTTGGCGCCCTGGCGTCTTGGCAGTTAAAAAAGGAGACTTTCAGATGTCGGACGTGGTAGCGGCCAGTGCAGCAGACCCGGCGAACAAAGAGCGCGATCTGCAGGCGGTTCAGAAACTCAACAAATCGTACCAGCAGATCAAAGCCGAGCTGAGCAAAGTAATCGTTGGGCAGGGCAACGTGGTCGACGAACTGCTCATCGCCATCTTTGCGCGCGGCCACTGCATGCTGGAAGGCGTGCCGGGCCTGGCCAAGACGCTGCTGATCAGCACGCTGGCCGAAACGCTCAGCCTGAAATTCAACCGCATCCAGTTCACGCCCGACTTGATGCCCTCCGACATCACCGGCACCGAAGTGATTCAGGAAAACAAGGCCACGGGACAGCGCGAGTTCAAGTTCATCCCCGGCCCGCTCTTCGCCAACGTGATCCTGGCTGACGAAATCAACCGCACGCCGCCCAA
>DASPJR010000152.1:0-14620 GCA_035628505.1 Planctomycetota bacterium
AGACGCCCGGTCGGCTGACCGGGCGTCGTCTCGGCTAGGTTCACTGGCTCGCGAAGGTTACTTCTTCTTCGCAGCGCCCTTCTTCCCGTTGCCCTCGTTCTTGATCGCGGCGTGGGCCGCGGCCAGGCGGGCGATCGGGACGCGGAACGGCGAGCAGCTCACGTAGTCGAGGCCGACCTCGTGGCAGAACTCGACCGACCGCGGGTCGCCGCCGTGCTCGCCGCAGATGCCGCACTTCAGGCCCGGCTTCGTCTGCCGGCCGAGCTGGACGGCCATCCGCACCAGCTTGCCGACGCCGCCGATGTCCAGGCTCTGGAACGGGTCGCGCTCCAAAATTTCCTTGTCGAGGTAATCCGGCAGGAACGAGTTTACGTCGTCGCGGCTGTAGCCGAACGTCATCTGCGTCAGGTCGTTCGTGCCGAAGCTGAAGAACTCCGCGGCCTGGGCGATCTGATCGGCCAGCAGCGCCGCGCGCGGCACTTCGATCATCGTTCCAACCAGGTACGGGATCTTCACGCCGGCGGTCTTCTGGACTTCGTCGGCAACCTTGCGCGTCTGCTTCTCGAGGATCTGGAACTCCTTCAGGTCCAGGACCAGCGGGTGCATGATTTCCGGCTCAACCTTGATGCCTTCCTTCTTGCACTGCGCTGCGGCTTCCATGATCGCGCGAACCTGCATCTCCAGAATTTCCGGGTAGGTGATGCAGAGGCGGCAGCCGCGATGTCCGAGCATCGGGTTCGATTCGTGGAGCTGCTCGACGCGGTGCTTGACCTTCTCGTAGGACAGGCCGATGGTTTCGGCGAGCTTGCGCTGGCCCACTTCGTCATGCGGCACGAATTCATGCAGCGGCGGATCGACGAGGCGAATCGTTACCGGGAAGCCCTTCATCGCCTTGAAGATGCCGTAGAAGTCTTCGCGCTGGATCGGCAGCAGCTTGGCGAGCGCCTTGCGGCGGGCTTCGGTGTTGTCGGCGACGATCATTTCGCGGATTGCCAGGATGCGTTCTTCGCTGTCGAAGAACATGTGTTCGGTGCGGCACAGGCCGATGCCTTCAGCGCCCATGCGGATCGCGTTCTGAGCGTCGTACGGCGTATCGGCGTTCGTGCGAACCTTGAGGGTGCGGATCTGATCGGCGAAGCCCATAATCGTGTAGTAGGCCTTGGGGAGCTCCGGCTTGACCAGGTCCAGCTTGCCGCGGTAGACGATGCCTTCGCTGCCGTCCAGCGTCAGGTAGTCGCCCTTCTTGACCACCGTGCCGCCGACGCTGAATTCCTGCCTGGCATAGTCGATGTTCAACGTTTCGCAGCCGACGATACAGCACTTGCCCCAGCCGCGCGCCACGACGGCCGCGTGGCTCGTCTTGCCGCCGGTCTGAGTCAGAATGCCCTGGGCGGCGTGCATGCCGCCAACGTCTTCGGGCGAAGTCTCTTTGCGCACCAGGATGACTGGCGTCCCCTTCTTGGCGAGTTCTTCGGCGTCAGCGGCGTTGAACACCACTTCGCCGCCGGCAGCGCCGGGAACGGCGTTGATGCCGGTCGTGAGCTTCGCCTTTTCAAGATCGGCCTTCTTGATCTTCTGGTCGATGACGGGATAGAAGAGGCGTTCGATGTCTTCGGGCATGATGCGCGCGACGGCCTGTTCCTTCGTGATCAATTTTTCTTTGACCATGTCGGCGGCAATCGTGAACGTCGCGGCAGGGCTGCGCTTGCCGGTGCGGCACTGCAGCATGTAGAGCTTCTCGTCTTCGACAGTGAATTCCAGATCCTGCATGTCTTTGTAGTGCTTCTCAAGGATGGCGCGGACCTGATAGAGCTGCTTGTTAGCTGCCGGGTACTTCACGGCCAGCTCAGAGAGCTTCATCGGCGTGCGGATGCCGGCGACGACGTCTTCGCCCTGCGCGTTGATCAGCCAGTCGCCGTAGAACACGTTCTCGCCAGTATTCGGATCGCGCGTGAAGCATACGCCTGTGCCGCTGCGGTCGTTCTTGTTGCCAAAGCACATCTGCTGAACGTTGACCGCGGTGCCCTTGAGGAATTCGAGCTTTTCCACGCGGCGGTAGGTAACTGCCTTTTCAGCTTCCCAGCAGTTGAACACGGCCGAGATCGCGCCCCACAGCTGCACGATCGGATCCTGGGGGAAATCTTCGCCCTTATTGTCGCGGTAGAACTTCTTGAAGTCGGCGCAGAGCTGCTTCAGCGCGTCGGCCGGAATGTCTTTGTCGTCCTTGATGTGGAGCTTGTGCTTAAGCTCATGCAGCATCTCTTCCATCGGTTCTTTGGAGAGGCCCATGGCAGTCGTCGAATACATCTGGATGAAGCGGCGGTAGGAATCGTAGGCGAAGCGCGCGTCTTTGAAGGTCTTGGCCATGCCTTCGACAGAGACATCGTTGAGGCCGAGATTCAGGATTGTTTCCATCATGCCGGGCATTGAACGCGCGGCGCCGGAGCGGACCGAGACGAGCAGCGGATCATTGGGGTCGCCCAGTTTCTTGCCCGTGACTTTCTCGAGCTTGGCGATGTTGGCGCGGACTTCCTTGTCGAGTTCCTTCGGGTAGCGCTTTCCGGATGCGTAGTATTCGGCGCAGGTATCAATGGTGATGGTGAAGCCGGCAGGAACAGGCAGGCCGATCGACGTCATCTCAGCCAGACCAGCGCCCTTGCCGCCGAGCAGTTCCTTCTGATCGCCGCGGCCTTCGGCCTTACCACCGCCGAAGAAATAAACACGTTTTGCCATCTGTGACTTTCTCCTGAGAAAAAAACGCAGCGGGCTTTGCGTAAAGCCCGCGCTGAGTGGACTGTGGTGGAACGGGCGTCAGTGCCCGCCTGCATCGCGCTAACTCTAGCAGGCTTCAAACGCCCACTCCACCGTTTTTGTGGGGTCTACATGCCTACACCGGCAATACCCGAAAGCGGCTAGACTTGTAACAATCGCAGTGGCGGGAGTCAAGAGAAACGAGAGGCGAAAACGATCGTTCCGCAGATCAGCGTGATGAAGCGGGCTGTTTGAATTCGGCGCTTTGTTCGATTCTTGATTTGACGATAGAAAATGCTTCATCTAGCGAGCCGGAGCCGAGAGGCTGAAAGTTCTTGGACCAAACATAAAAAGTCTGATCTTTGGCAGTTACGCAAGGAAAATCACCTTTGACCGGGTAACTTTGAACGATGCTGAAACCTAGCGCGTCCAGACTTGTGACCGGGTAAAGTGTCTTAAGCACCTCGTCTTGCGCTGCTAATTGCGCGAATGGAACAAGGGGCGAGAGGTGCGGATCGCTTTGAAATCGCTTGAGCAATTCATCCCAAGCTATTTTTGTATCCATTTTCACTTAACCTCGAGCTCCGACAGAACTTCGCTAAGGTTCTGTTTACAACTCCGCCTGTAGAAAATCAATTTCTTAGCAAAGTCACTGTCGGTCGCGCTTCGGTGGTGACTCGGTATAGTTCCCAGTTGGTGACGTTGTGTCTCTGCGGCCCCAGTTCCTCTCCGAGTTTCACCGCCGTTCTAATATCGACGATTCCGTCCAAACAGAAATGAACGTTTTCAGATGTTCTAATCGCGTCTTCGAACGCCAACTCGAATTCAGATGAAATAGGGTCACGTTTAGTCAGCCCAACAGACTTCCACTCCCGATAGGTTGCGGCGCCGATTTCTTTTGCGAAGCTGAATACGTACTCGCAAACGCCGAGTGCCACATCAGCCATGACGGCCTATCCCCGCACGATCATCGCATCCCGGCCGCGGCCGACGCCGACGTACTTGATCGGCGAGCGTGCGAGTTCTTCCAGGCGCTTGACGTAATTCTGCGCGGCCTTGGGCAGTTTGTCGAAGCTGCGGATGTCGTCGAGCGGCTCGCTCCAGCCGGGCATGCTTTCGTAGTTCGGCTTCGCGATTTCCAGAGCCTGATGATCGCATGGGAAACGCTCGACTTTGCGGCCGTCAACCGTGTAGCTTGTGCAGATCTTGATTTCCTTCTCGCCCGTCAGCACGTCCAGTTTCGTCAGCGCCAGCGCGTCGATGCCCGAGACTTCCACGGCATAGCGCACACCGACAGCATCGAACCAGCCGCAGCGGCGCTTGCGTCCTGTGGTCGTACCGAATTCTGCTCCCCGTGTCTGCAGACCGACGCCAATCTCGTCCGTCAGCTCTGTCGGGAAGGGGCCGCTTCCGACACGGGTCGTGTAGGCCTTTACTACGCCCAGCGCGAGCGTGACTTTGCGCGGCGAAATGCCCGATCCAGTCGATGCACCGCCCGCCGTGGCGTTGGAGCTCGTGACGAACGGGTACGTGCCGTGGTCGATGTCCAGCAGCGAGCCCTGCGCGCCTTCCAGCAGCAGGCGCTTGCCCTGGCTGAGTGCATCGTTGATGTAACTGGCCGTGTCGGCGATGAAGGGCTTCAGGCGCGGCGCGAACGAGAGAACTTCGTCCGCGACCTTTTTCGCATCGAGGGGCTCGACGTTGTAGACCGACTTCAGAACCGGGTTGAGCTCATTGAGACGCTGGCGGATGCGTTCGAGGAAATAATCCGGACGCAGGAGGTCGCTTACACGCAGACCGCTGCGCGCGACTTTATCCACGTAACAAGGGCCGATGCCGCGGCCTGTGGTGCCAATCTTGCCTTCGCCGCTCGCTTCCTTACGCTTCTCGGAGAGCTGGTCAACGAGGCGGTGGTAGGGCATGACCAGGTGCGCGCGATCGGAGAGCAGCAGGTTGGAGCCGGTTATGCTGACCTTGCGGGCGCTGAGTTCGTCGATCTCCTTGAGCAGCTCCGCCGGTTCAACGACACAGCCGTTGGCGATGACACAGACTTTCTGATCGTGCAGAATGCCGGAGGGAACGAGATGGAAGGCGTAGCGTTCACTTCCGACGACGACGGTATGGCCCGCGTTTGAGCCGCCCTGATACCGGACGACGATGTCGGTCTCTGGAGCCAGAGCGTCCAGGACCTTGGCCTTGCCTTCATCACCCCACTGCACGCCCACGATAATCGTAACCGGCACGAAAAAATCCTCCGTTTGGCGGCAGTGCGAAAACCGCCGGAGCCCAGGCCAACGAAAAAGAACACGACTTCAACGCAGAGACGCAGGGGACACAGAGCCACGCAGAGACAAATAGAAAAAAGAACTCTGCGCTCTCTGCGATCTCCGCGCCTCGGCGTTGAAGTCGTTAAACCCGTTCTGATTTGGCCAAACAAAAACGGTCAGCGGGGATGTCCCCGAGACCGTTAGACGAGTATTTCCCGAAAGCGTCCGCGAGTCAAGTGTTTTCAGTTGAGCCCTAAGCGTTGGTTTAACCTCAAAGTTCGTGAAGAGCACGAAGAAGGAACTCACCCACACCTAAAAAAGAAACTAGGCTCGCGGGCATTCTGGCAGATAATGCCGCGGATGCAGCCGATGCGCGACAAAGTCATCGCCGCAGCCGTGACAGGCGCGGTCGTCCTGTTTTTCTTCTGGGCGCTGCTGTATCCCCTCTCCTTCTCACTGATCGAAGCCGTTCGCGAGCCGGTCGTGGAAGTGGTTCAAAAAGATGAAAGCTGGCAGTCTTTTGCGCAGCGCACACGTATTTCGGAATCGCGCCTCAAACAGCTGAACCCAGGATTCGCTAAAAACGCGGTGCCGCCGGCAAGCAAGCCGCTTGTGACAGGACACGCCTTTACGACGCGCCATATTTTGCGCATCTTCGATCAGAACTCGCCGCAGCTTACGGGCATTATCAACAGCCTGCTGATCGCGGCAATGGTCACGTTTTGCTGCGCCGCGATTTCCTATCCCCTCGCCTATCTCCAGGCGCGAACAACGTTCTGGAAGCAAAGCCTTCTTTCGGGACTGCTCCTGCTGCCGCTCGTCATGCCTCCTTTTGTAGGCGCAATTGGCCTGCGGCGCATGCTGGCCAAATACGGCACGTTCAATCTCGTTCTCATGAATCTAGGGCTCGTCGATGAAGCGCACCCGATCGACATGCTTGACCAATTCCGGCTGCTCGGCTGCGTGCTGGTGATGGTGCTGCATTTTTATCCGCTGATTTATCTCAATCTGGCGGCGTCGATTTCAAACATCGATCCCAGTCTTCTTGAATCGGCCAAAAGCCTGGGGCTCACGCCGTGGCAGACCTTCCGCCGCGTTGTTCTGCCGCTCTCGATTCCGGGTCTCGTCGCCGGCGGAAGCCTTGTCTTCGTCGGCGCGTTCACCGACCTGGGCACGCCGCTGGTCTTCGGCTTTCAGGAAACCGTCGCGCGGCAGATCTTTTCGCTCGCCAATGAACAGCAGAGCAACCCTGCCGCGCCGGCACTTGTGGCGGTCGTCACGGTGATTGTGCTGGCGCTTTTTGCGCTTACGCGCTGGAGTTCCCGGCGCAGCGTGGGAGGCGGCGGCGTCAAAGGCCAGTCACGTATCGCGCCCAACCCGCTTTCCACAAAGATGACCGTAGTCGCGGTCGGGCTTCATTTACTGGTGATTAGCATCGCGATGCTGCCGCACCTGGCCGTAACATTTAACGCGCTCGGCCAGCGCTGGTTCATGACGCCGCTGCCGCAGGTTTTCACACTCGATAACATGAACGAAGCGCTCAGCAGCAGCATCGCGGTAACCGGAATGCGCAACAGCCTGATCTTTTCTCTCTGCAGCACGGCTATTGATATTGTTCTTGGCATGGCGTGCGCCTGGGCGATCGTCCGCGGCGGCGGCTGGTGGGGGAAATCGGTGGATGCGCTTTCGCTGGCGCCGCTGGCCATTCCCGGGCTGGTGCTGGCATTCGGCTACGTTGGAGCTTACGCGGACATCTACTCCAAACCATGGAATGGCGTCACCATCGGCGTGGGCGCCTTCCTGGTGATGAGTTATGCCGTGCGGCGCCTGCCGTATATCGTGCGCTCGTGCGTGGCGGGGCTCGAACAGACGCCCCGCAGCCTGGAGGAAGCCGCGTCGGGACTCGGCGCGCGCCCCATCGCGGTGCTCGGCCGCGTGACAATGCCGCTGATCTGGGCGAATATTGTCGCGGGAGCCATCCTCGCCTTCTCTTTCGCCATGCTTGAGGTGTCAGATTCGCTGATCCTGGCCACACGTCCCCAGGACTTTCCGCTCACCAAATCGATCTATCAGCTTTTCGGAAATCCAGGCAACGGAGACCAGCTTGCATCGGCTCTTGGCCTGGTCGCGCTCGTCTTTCTGGCCGTATCGCTGCTTGCAGCGGGCGCCTTTCTGGGCAAGAAATGGGGACAGATGTTCAAGGGCTGATGCGGCATGCATCGGTCGTGTCTTATGGCGGCACGCATGAGCGAGAGTGGACCAGCAAAAAAACTACTGAAGGCCGGCGAAGTAGCCCGGCGGACGGGGCTGACGCGGCAGTCGCTGCACCAGTATGTTTTGCTGGGGCTGCTCGAGCCGGTCGGCACGACCAAAGGCGGGCAACGGCTTTTTGATGAGAGCGCGCTCGACCGCGTGAAGCTGATTCACGACCTGTGCGATAATGGTTATACGCTGCAGAGCATCCGCGATATTTTCTTTAAGAACAAAGGCTAGCACGCATGTTCCGAAGCCTCCTCTGCCTTGCTCTTGCCGCACTCACAGCTGCCGCATCACTGTGTGCCGCGACAAAGGAGAAAGACAAGGATCGCGAGCAGATCGCGGCAGCGCCGGAGCTCAGCGAACAGGACGTCAAAGCCATCGGAGAACTCTTTCAGCGCCTGAGCGCCGGGTTCCTGGCAGGAGACGCCAGCGCCTGCATGCGTGTGTTCGTGCCGGGCCTTGGCACGCGCGAGCAGATCGAAGACAATCTGATCAACGAATTCAAGCAGTCCCGATACCTCAAGTTCGAGATCGTGCAGATTCTGCCGGCTGAAAAACTACAGCCATCGATTCACAGCGTTGACGTGCGCCTGCGCTTTGAGTTCATCAATCTCAACCGTCCGCCCGAAATGCAGCAGCCGATCCGCAACAGCACCACGGAGACCTTTGCCGTGAAGAAGCTCGATGACGGTTCGTTCGCGCTGCTGCATTCGGAGTTCTTCGACAGCCTCGGCATGCGTCAGGGAATGGGGCTCGTCGTTGAGGGCCTGCTGGCGCTGATGTTTGCGATTGCGCTGCTGGGGTTCTGGACGTGGATGGGCTGGGAGACGCTGCGCACCCGGCCACGCGAGGTAGCCTGGCAGCTGATCGTGCTGCTGCTTCCAGTGATTGGAGCCGTCGTCTATTTCGGCGTGCGCTATATTCCCAGGCAGTTACGCGGGGCGCGAACTTGAATCGGGTGTTGCGCGCGGAAAGCGGCCTGAAGCGCCTGAAACCGCCTTATACAGCCCGGACCGCATGCTTCCGCCAAAGAACGTGGTATTTGATTTCTTAAGCAGCTCAGCCGCCCTGTTGGTCGCCGGACCCAGACGCCCTTCGCGTTTGGCTTTTTCGTATTCCTCGGCTTCACGCAGGTACGCAATGGCAAGCGTGCTCAAACGCGAATAGACCTCGTCCCGGTTCGATGCGGCATAACAATCCAGGCAGCTGCTGGAGCGTCCTGATTCGAGGCTTTCACGCAGCACTTTTTCGCGGGCAATCGCGTACGCTTCGCCAACCATGTACTTGAGCGATGCGCAGAAGATCGTGCGCGGATCGCCCAGGACATTAGGCTGCAGCAGAAAATTAATCTCGCGAACGTCGTTCATCATGTTGAGGTTGATTATTGAAAGCGTATAAGGGCTGCCGCAGGTCTTGGATTTAAAGTCATCGATCTGAACGGCGGCGCTTTCAAGCGTGCTGGCGAACTGAACATACGTGGTAGTACCCGGGATGCTTCGTAATAACTTGGCGACGCCTTCAAGTACCTTAAGCTCCTCGGGGACTGAATCGGGCTCATAAATAAAAACCGCATCTTTGAAGTCAAGCACGTTGCATTACCCCAGAGGTTTATTTGAATTCGGCGGCAAGGTCAGGCGGCGCCTTGCTGATGTCTCCTTTGTACACACTGATCAGTTTCTGCCACGCGCTAAATGCCTGAGCGCGCATTTGTGTCGCATTCTGTGCGTCGCACTTTTGCAGGCTCAGGTACGCGCGGCATAGCAGTTCCCAACCAGTTGGTGCCTCAGGCTGCAACACAGTTTGCTCATGACAGGTTCGCCGCATGCGAAAGAGCAAATCCATTGCCAGCGTTCCAGCGTTGCGCGGGTCCTGCGCCGCTGCCAGGAGTGCACGTGCGTAATCCACTCGAACATGCTCATCCATAGGCATGTAGGAGACCCTCTGCCTGAGACGTTTTAGAGCATCCTCCATTCGATCCATACCCATCAACGCCTGCGCCTGGATCAGCAGGTGCGGCCCATGTTGTTTGTCCAGCGTCTCCGCTATTACCGCTGCGTCGTGCGCCATGGCCCATTGCTTTTCCTTGAGCAGCAGCCGTGAAATCTGGCTCCACAGCGGCAACGCGTCTTTATCGGTCTTCGCGACGGGATTGGACAGCGTTTGCTTCAGTGTCAGGATTGCGTCCTGGGCGTGGCCGGACCGTTCCTGAATCAAAGCCGCCACTTCGGCGCAGGCCAGCGGGCTCTGCCCCATATTCGATGCTTCAAGAGTCAGGGCCAATGCGCCCGGATAATCCTTCTTTGCCAGGAGCAACCGGGCCCGCAGCAATGCGATTTCTCCACGCTCTTTGGGCGGAAGGTCAATCTTTGCGATCTCAGCTTCGGCTTCGCTGAGCTTACCTTCATCAATGAGCTTCAGCGCGCTTTTGCGCAGAGCCGTGTTCAGCGGCGGGTACGGCGGAACGACGAACTTCGAACGGGCCTTTGCCTCGAGCATCTTGCGGGCTGCCGCAGCCGCATCGGGCGCATCGATATGACCAAAACCCGCGAGAGTGCGGCGCGCCTGCTCATAGTCCTCTTTGTTGCGCTGCTCGATGGCCCAGGCGTTGTACGGATCCAGAGCGTACGCGGCCAACCCATGGGGCTCAGGCGGTTTGTGTCGTTCGATGTAATAACGGTTCTGCTCGCGGGCCGCGACCGCCAGATCCAGGTTACGGATAAACTGCGCTTTGTCTTCATCGCCTATGCCGGTGAAATCCATGCTTCGTTCGGGAAAAGGAATGAACGTGTTTGCATTGAACGCCTGCTTGAGGTCGTAGATGGCGCGCGGTGCCTGGAATTCGAGCAGCATGTTGTCATCGGTGTGCAGCGGCGCATGACGGGACCGTTCACGCAATACGTCCTCGACCGAAAGCAGGCACGATAGCAGCGCGGTATCGCGGTCCAGATGTACTTTCTCCATCCAGCCTTTCACCTGGCGCGACGCCAGGCGTTCGCGCAGACGAGTCAGCGGCAGTTCCAGCGGCGATTCCGAACCGATCAGCAGGTAATCGAAGCCGTTGACCTGCCAGAGCTGAACGTGCTTGTACGATTCTGCAAACGTGCGGACGACGCTGTAAAAATGCGTGTTCTCCAGCGAGTAGCTGTGCAGCCACTGGCACATGATGCCGCCGGGCTTCAGGTGCGCGCGGCAAAGATCGAACGCTTCTTTTGTAAACAGGTTTCCAACACCTGCCATCCACGGATTTGACGGCTCGCTGGCGATAACGTCATACATGCGGCTGGTCAATAGCAGGTGGTTTCGGCCGTCGTTGATGATGACTTCGACTTTGGGCGTCTGGAGCCACGGCGTTGATGGAGGGATCGGATTCTTGGTCGGGGGCGGAATGGTGTAGTTCAGCTCATTGAATGGCTGGAACCACCACGAGCTGACGACGACTTCAGGCGACATCTCGACCACATCGACGCGCTTGACGCTCTCCGGCGCAAGCGCCGCTCCCACGCTGACGCCCGAGCCCAGGCCAATGACCAGCACTTCTTCCGGGCCCTTCGCGTGCAGAATTTCCGGCACGAGCGTCAGTCCGATCTGCGTCGCCATGTCACCTCGCGAGGACGCATCCGGCTTACCGCCGACCCGCAGCGACAGATCATCGCCGATCCGCATAATGGCCACTGTCGACTCGGCGCCCTCCTTATAATAATGAATCGTTACATTGGTGCTCAGGTTGGGAATCGCATCGAATATGCGCAGCTCGCGCGCGGCCTTCAGCGTCGATGTGTCGCGCATCAGGTAAATGCCACTGGACATAGTCACTTCATCCCAGCGCCTGCTGGCCAGCGCCATGAGAATGAGTGGTATCAGAATGGCCACGCCACTGAGCAGTTGGCGCCGTTCACGTGCACTCGGTGACACGGAAAAAAGGAGAACTCCAGGCAGCGCATAGAGCAGCGCCATCATTTCCAGAGTGCTCTGGATTTGAAAGGCGGGGATAAGCAGCAATCCGCCGAAGAAGCTTCCGAGAATCGATCCGAGCGTGTTAATGGCGTAGACGTTGCCAACGGTTTTGCCTGCATTCTCCGCCGAGCGTGAAGCGACCTGGATGGTCAGCGGCATCGTCGCCCCCATCAGAAACGTCGGCGCAATAATCAGCAAACCGATGCCGGCCGCCTGCAACGCAAGTATCACTTCCCACCCGAAGCTGCTGCCCCAGGCAATCAGAAAGAAGAAGAGGATCGGCCCGAATCCCAGAACTGTTGCAACAATGAAGCAGAAGAGTCCGACCATGAGCAGCAGCCGAGCCAGGAAGACCAGCGGATCTGGCGTACGCGGTGCCACGCGTGAACCCCACCACCCGCCCGAGCTCAGTCCGAGAATGAAGACAGCAACGATAAGACTGAAAGCGTAAGTCGAGCTTCCGGTGCCGAGGCTGATCGCGCGAGTCCAGCCGATTTGCGTAGCCATCGCAGCAAACCCGGTAATGCCGAATGTCAGCATGGTGAGCTTTACGGCCATCGGCGTAATCAGCTTTGCTTGAGCAGCTTCGCCGGGAACAGCGGCTGCATTTTCGGAGTCTGGCTGTTCCATTGCAGGAACACGGTGCCGGAAACCGAAGGCGATCGCCAGCACGCCCAGGACCAGATTGAACACCACCGCGACCCAATTCGACCCGCTCTTGCCCAGCACAGGCAGAAGCAAAAATCCGGCGGCGACCGCGCCTAGAACTGCCCCGAGACTATTGACCGCATAAAGCGCGCCGACCGTCCGGCCCAGGCCGCTTCGACTGCGCACCAGGAAGTGCGACAGCAACGGCAGCGTAGCGCCCATGAATGTGGTGGGAATAAGCAACAGACCAAACGAGATCACGAAGCGCGCGATGGGAAGACTGCCGCTGCCGGCCTCTCCATAAAGGGAGCGGTAGAACCCGATCAGCACCTCGCTGCTGAAAACCATCGGCAGCAGCGCGCAGTAAATTCCGATCAGTACTTCCAGCACGCCATAGACGAAAAGGGGGCGCTGAATACGGTGGCACATTCGTCCGGCGATAAAACTTCCGAACGCAAGCCCACCCATAAACGCGGTCAGCACCGCCGACAAGCTCTGGGACGTGTTGCCGAAGATCAGCCCCAGGTGGCGGCACCAGAGAACTTCGTAGATCAGCCCGCAGGATCCTGAAAGCAGAAAGAGCACCCAGACGATAATCAAGTCGGGGCGAAAGCTGTTTCTGGAAACTGAAGCGGACTGTTCAATAACGGGTGCAGCGGAAAGCGAAGCGGACTCGGTTGTCATTCGTTAAGATGATGCTCCAGAAGGGCCTGTCAATGCGGAGTAACTTTACGCCAAAGCTGCCCCCACTTCCAGAACAAGCCCAGCCTGATGTGCAGCCGACGAGTACAACTTATTACAGCTGGTGACCTTGGATGAGATTCGCAACGTGCAATAATACTGATGAAGGGATCAAAAGATAGCTCTGGATTTTATCGCGACTTCGGTTATAAACTTTGGGCCGGAAAGCGGGGGCCTTCCACCGAGTGGAGGCCCTCTTTCGTTAGTTTACCGGAACAAATTGAACCCGCCGCGCGCCGATTTTCGCATCGGCCAGCGGCATTGTTAGTCAGGACAATCGCACGAACATGGCAGAATCAACCGCACGCAACCTTCGCAACATCGCCATCATCGCCCACGTCGACCATGGCAAGAGCACGCTCGTCGACCACCTCCTGCGCCAGGCAGGCACTTTCCGCAGCAATCAGGAAGTGACCGACTGCGTCATGGACAGCAACGATCTGGAGCGTGAACGTGGCATCACCATTCTCGCGAAGAACTGCGCCATCAATTATATGGGCACGCGCATCAACGTCATTGATACGCCTGGGCACAGCGATTTCGGCGGCGAGGTCGAACGTGTTCTGTCCATGGCTGACGGCGTCTGCCTGCTGGTCGATTCAGCCGAAGGCGTTCTTCCGCAGACGAAATTCGTGCTGCGCAAAGCCTTCCAGCACAACCTCAAGCCAATCGTCGTCATCAACAAGATCGACCGCTCCGACGCGCGCCCCCATGACGTACTAAACCAGGTTTTCGACTTGTTTGTCGAACTGGGCGCCAGCAACGAGCAGCTCGCCTTCCCGCACGTTTTCGCCATCGGCCGCCAGGGCCTTGCCAAGCGCGAACTGGAAGACGAAGCCAAAGACCTGCGCCCGCTCTTTGAGCTCATCATGAGCCACGTGCCGGCGCCTTCGGGCGATGAGAATGCGCAGCTGAAAGTGCAGGTCGCGAACATCGACTACAACGACTACGTCGGCCGAATCGCCATCGGACGTATCGTCCAGGGCACGATCCGCGTCGGTCAGACGTACACGATGATCGGCCAGGACGGCAACCGCCGCCGCGAACGCGTGACGAAGCTCGAAATTTACGAAGGCCTGGGCCGCAAAGAAGTGCAGTCGGCCGAGGCGGGCGAAATCATCGCCTGGTCCGGATTCGAAGAAGTCCACATCGGCGACACGCTGGCCGAGGGCGACAATCCTGAGCCACTGCCGCCGGTGCCGATCGATGAACCGACGCTCACGATGATGTTCATGTCCAACAACAGCCCCTTCAGCGGACAGGACGGCAAGTTCGTCACCAGCCGCCAGGTGCGCGACCGCCTTGAAAAGGAAGCGCTGCGCAACGTTGCCATGCGCTTTGAGCCAACGGCGGCGCCGGACGTGTTCAAGGTCGCCGGCCGCGGATTGCTGCATCTGGGCGTGCTGATCGAAAACATGCGCCGCGAAGGTTACGAGTTGCAGATCAGCAAGCCGCACGTGATCATGAAGGAAGTTGACGGCCAGACGCTCGAGCCGATTGAGTCAATCACTGTCGACGTGCCGGAAGCGTTCATGGGCAAAGTCATTGAACTGCTCGGAACGCGGCGCTGCGTGATGGAGAACATGACCCAGCACCAGGGCCACTGCCATCTCACCTTTAAGGGGCCGAGCCGCGGATTGATCGGCTTGCGCAACAAGCTGCTGACCGCAACGAAGGGCGAAGCGGTGCTGCACCACAGCTTCCTGGAGTACGGCGAGTACCGCGGACCGCTGGGCTCGCGCGGCAATGGCGTGCAGGTCGCCAGCGAAAGCGGCCAGGTGACCGGCTTCGCGCTGCAGAATCTGCAGGACCGCGGCGAGTTCTTCGTCGACCCAGGCGAGCCGGTTTACGAAGGCCAGCTGGTGGGCGAGCACTGCAAGGACAGCGATATTGCGGTAAACGTGGCAAAGGCCAAGCACCTCACCAACATCCGCAGTTCGAACAAGGAAGCCACGGTCACCCTGAAATCCAAGCGCAAATTCACCATCGAAGAAGCGCTG
>DASPJR010000153.1:0-17616 GCA_035628505.1 Planctomycetota bacterium
GAATGACTCCCCAATCAAAAAAGCGACTGAACCTGAAACTTTGGTAACTGAAATCTTTTAAGCGAGCGGCTCCCACTTGGCCGGGTTCTGCGCGGCGTGCGGGTGGTTGGTTCCAGCATAAACCTTGAGCTTGGAGAGGAACACCTTGCCCAGCAGGGTCTTGGGCAGCATGCGCCGAACGGACTCGTAGATGATTGTCGTCGGATTCTTTTTCTGCTCTTCGGCCAGCGTGCGCACGCGAAGACCACCGGGGTAGCCCGACCATTTCTGGTAGGTCTTGCCCTCGTACTTCTTGGGATGGACCTTGATCTTCTCGGCGTTGATGACGATGACGAAGTCGCCCGTATCAATGTGAGGAGTATAGGTTGGCTTGTCCTTGCCCATCAGGCGCATGGCGATGGGAACCGAGAGCCGGCCGAGAGACTGATCGGCGGCATCGACGATGAACCAGTTCTGCTTCACCTCGCCCGCTTTGGCGCTGTAGGACTTGAAGGACTTGGGCTTTGCTGCGACGGCCGGCATGACTCTAAACTCCTCTTTACTGCTCTTTTCTCACGGTCAGTTAAAAACACAAGACCGCCCAAAGACATCGGGCGGGAAAGAAGAAAGTTAATGTAGGCCAAATGAAAGTCAAGACCATATTTTGACAATCTGGCTCGGCCGAATGAATGGTTCCAGCCGGACCGCGGCACGTGCTCTTTATAGACCGGGATTCTGAATGTGTCAAGCTGCACGGAGCGGCGCACTCAAACTGAAAGCACTTGTGCTGCGTGGTGAAAAAATGGGCAGAATGGCAGGCGTTAGTGATTCACGGTGTCAAAAACATGCACAGTGCCTATGCAGTTGTTTTGCGCTATCAGCGTGATGTTCTTTGACTTGCGGTTGAGCACAATTTCGCTCAGATCGCCGGGCCGGAGCGAAACGACCTTCCAGCCTTCTGCTTTGAGCTGCTGAATCACGCCGCTGACAGGTTTGTCAATGATTTCAGCCCAGTGATCGCGCGTGACAGGCAGACTCATCACAATGCCTCCTGAATTTTGAATACGCGGAAGAAACATGGAGTTCCTTCCGCAGGGTAGCCACAACATCCTACTAACGAGCCTGCTTGAACCAGTCAGCCACGAGTCGGCTCGCGACCGGATTCGTGAAATCGTATTTGAACACCGCATCGTTCATGACAATCAGATCACTGGAAGCCAGGCATTCAGGAGCTGCATCGTTGGGAGTATAAGGACGATTGTTGATGAATAAGCGCGTACGGCCGGGGGAAGATTGATCGTCGTCGGCGAGCACGGCCCGGACGACGGGCTTGTCGCGGAAGAGCGCCGGAGCGAGCCGGTTTATGGTCCAGCCCGCATGAAGTTGAACGACGGCCATCATGTGCTGTCCTCAATCTTTTGGGCTGAATAGATCGCGTTCAAAAAAGACACACACGAGCGTTCGGCTTGAGCGCTTGCAAGCACTGGTCCACTTTCGATGAAACGGGCATATCATTGGCGGATCAGGCATTCTGGCTTACAATGCGGCAAACAGGAGTTTGAACCAGACGATGTTCATCGACGAAACACGTATTCATGTTAAGGCCGGAGACGGCGGCAATGGCGCCGTCGCGTTCCTGCGTTTGAAGTTCATGCCCTGGGGTGGGCCGGCCGGCGGCGATGGCGGCAAAGGCGGCGATATCGTTTTCGAAGCCACGAATAACGTCGACACGCTTCTGCCGCTCTACCGCAAGCGCCGCATCGTGGCTCAGAACGGACAGAATGGCGGAGCCAAAAACTGTTCCGGGCGTTCAGCCAAAGACGTGACCGTCCGCGTACCGCCTGGAACCATCGTGCGCGACCTGGATACCAAAGAAATCCTGTGCGATCTGACTCAGCCGGGGCAGACGTTCATCGTTGCCAAGGGCGGGAAAGGCGGCCGCGGCAATCAGCATTTCGCCACGTCGACCCACCAGACGCCCCGTCACGCTGAAAAGGGTGAACCGGGCGAAGAACGCAACCTGCATCTGGAACTGAAGCTGATCGCCGACGCTGGCCTGATCGGACTGCCGAACGCCGGCAAAAGCACGCTGCTCAGCCGCATCAGCGCCGCGCGTCCGAAGATCGCCGATTATCCGTTCACGACGAAAGAGCCGCAGCTGGGCATTGTTGATATCGGCGATTACCGCCAGGTCGTTGTGGCCGATCTTCCAGGGCTCATCGAAGGCGCTCACAAGGGAACGGGACTGGGCGACGAGTTCCTGCGCCACGTCGAACGCACCAGCTTTCTGATTCACGTGCTGGACGGCGCGCCGCCAGATGAATCGGACCCGGTTGAAAACTTCAAGCTCATCGAAAAGGAGCTCAAAGAGTATTCAGAGGAGCTCTACAAGCGGCCGCGCCTGATCGTGTTCAACAAGATGGATGTCACAGGCGCCGACGAGAATCTCAAGCGTTTTAAGAAGAAGATCAAAGGCGAAGTTATGGCGATCTCGGCGGCGACAAGTCAGGGCATCCAGGAATTCATGCTGCGGCTGCTCAATGAAGTGTCCGCTCGTAAGCAGAAAGCTGAAAGCAGAACGCTCGCGTGATATTTTCAATTTGAAAATGCGACGCGAATTTTGAAAAATAATATGTCGCAATAGCGAATAGCTATTGCCACGTTCCCTTGCACATGTTAATTTTTGCCGATCTGTATAAGCGCGATAAGGCGATAACCCGCTCCAGAAGCATCGCGAGCGCGGCCGCCTGTTGTGAAACAGAGGGGAATGCTGACTTTGGACTTCTCGCGATTCGCACGTACATCATCGGCCTGTCTGTTCGCTTTCTTCTCGGCATTGTGCGCCAATCACACGCTCTACGCTGAAGAAGAAAAAGGCGAAACGATTTTCGTCAGTCCCGATACGCCAGCTGAAGATGCCGCTCCGGCGCCGTCACCTCGCACCGTTCAGATCCGTCGCGGTGAGCCTGTGCCGGTCAGCAACCGTCTGGCAGATCCCAAGCCCGGCGATGCGCCCAAGCCCGGACCGGTTGCGACAACCGATGCAGCCGCTGAACAGAAAGGTTATTACCTGCCCGAAGATGCGGCGATTGAAATTGCCCTGCTCAACAATCTCGGATTGAAGCTCGCACGGCTCAATGATCGCGCCGCAGACATCAACGTGCGCGTGGCCTGGGCTGAGTTTTATCCCACGTTCCGCACGGGGCTCACGCATTCCAATTCGCGCGCGTCCGGACAGAACGCCGGGGACGGCACGACCACGCTTTCAGGCGGAATTGCCCAGCGCACGCCGTGGGGAACCGATCTCGATTTCGCACTCGCCGAAAGCCGCTCCAAGTTTGACACTGACACTGCCACGGGAAGTATGAGCTTCAACGTTCGCCAGCCGCTGTGGCGCGGCATGGGTACGGATGTGAACCTCGCGGGCGTGCGAACTGCGCGCATCAACCGCCTGATCTCCCGCGGCGGGCTGGATCTGCAGACGCAGCAGCTCATTTTCAACGTTCGCACTGCGTACTCCGACATCATCAGCCAGATTCAGAGCCGCGAAGTCAATCGCCAGGCGGTGCGCTCCGCAAAGACCTTCCTGGAATTAAGCGACGCGCGCGAAAAAGCCGGCCAGGTCACGAAGCTCGACGTCTTCAACGCCGACGTTCAGCTGCGCAATCGCGAACTGGACCTGCTGCAGACCGAGCGCGCCCTGGAAAACGCCTACGACCGCTTGAAAGTTCTGATGGACATCGATTTGACGGAGCTCATCCGAGTCGATGCCCCGACGATCGACTTCGGCGACAAGGGCGATCCGGACGTCAAGCGCGAGCTGCGCTCAGACGAGGTCACCGGCACGGTGGTGCTCGTATCGTCGAAGGACGACAAGCCCGTTGGCGAGCCGAAAGTTCTCTTCCAGGCGATTCACTTCGATGAAGGCGTGATCCTGAAGGAGGCGCTGGACAATCGAATTCAACTCCTGAACGCGCGCCGCGATCTGGCCATCCAGAAGCTCCAGACCGTGTCTGCCAAGAACGGACTGGGGCATCAGATCGACCTGGTCGGCGGGCTTGATCGCACGAACGCCGGCCGCTCCATCGTTGAAGGCGACAACGGCCGCGAGGTGCAGGGCTGGAACGCGGGCCTTCAGGCTACCTTCCCCTGGGGCAAGATCCGCGACCGCGCCACCTACGAACGCGCGCTGCTGGATCTGCAGGCTGCCGAGATCAACCTCAAGCAGGTGCGCACCAGTGTTCAGTCCGAAGTGCGCGAGATCATGCGCAATCTGCGTGAGCTCGAAAAAGCGCTGATGGTGGAAGGCCGCCGCGTGGAAGCCGCAAAGCGCTCCGTAGAGGCGGCGCAGATCAGCTTCGACCGCGGTCTGAAAGACAGCTTCGACGTCATCCGCGCCGAGGACGATCTGCTGCGCGCGAAGACTCAGTTCATCACGCGAAAGCTGGCCTATGCTGTTCGTATCGCCGAGCTCGAAACGGTTGTCGGCAAGCCGACGGGCCGCGTGGATCTCACCGGGCAGAGCGTCGGTGGTCTGATCGACGTGAAGCTGCCGGACTCGGTCAAGGAGCGCGGTCTGCCCAAGCTGCAGCCCGATCCGGAGCCGCGGCCGGAAGACGATCCGTTCAACAACAGCCGCGAGTACCGCAAGGACTACAAGCCCAACCGCAGCTCGCCGGTGCAGGTGGACGTTCCAGCCAAGTAGCGCTGGGACCGCCGGCGTCTCGCCGGCCCACGTAGCGCAAGCTGTTAGCTTGCGCATCTCTCTTAAAGAGACGCTGAGCGAAGCAGCAAGCCCATCGTCGTAAGCCTGCAATCTGGTTTAGATTCGCCCGCGTCCACGGAAGAGAACAGAATCCCGTCTCTGGTTATCCATCCCCCCTCAACCTTACTGAGACGATTTGACTCCGGCATTAGCGACTCAGATTTTTTATAAAGTTTAGCTATCTTCTAAAGCATTCTCTGCTGAAGGCTTATAGGAAGGATGGCAGCCGTAATTCGATCCTTTATGCAATCCTGTGCATGCAAAGGACGGCCACCCGCTGTTTCACATAAGAAGCCGCACCGCTTTGCGTCTCCCCTTAACCTACTAAGACAACTAGCCTGGGGCATTAGCGAGTCAGATTTTTTAAAAAGTTGACTATCTTCTAAAGCGTTCTCGGCAGGAGGCTTGTAGGCACGCTTAGCAATCCTGTGCATGCAACGGGACGCCAAACGATTTGCGCATCTCGAATTTCCGAACCTGGACGGATGCCCCTTTCCCCAAAGGGGAAATGTATCAAAGCCCAGGGTTGTCCCGACCTCTCGGGACTACCCTGGGTTTCGGCGATTGAACACGACTTCAACCCTGAAGGGGTTGCGCCAAACCGCGGCCTTGGACACAACCCCTTCAGGGTTGTGCCGTTCGTAATTCTCGCCAACCCAGGGTAGCCCTCCTGCGTCGGGCAACCCTGGGCTTTGTTCTGTTTCCCCTTTGGGGAAAGAAACAGCTGGGTGGCACCGAAAGCTGCGCAGCAGCTATCGGTGTCGAGCGCAGCGAGATTTCAACGCCGAACGAGAAAGGTTGCGTCGCTGGACGAATTCCCGTCGTGCTAACCAGAGTCCGCGTGAGCGCCACCCGCGTTGCTTCTTTGTTGACCCAGCGGCAAGCACAGCGGTAGGATTTTGTCATGAGTACACTAGGCTACTGGTTTCATATCTCTCTTTTGCTCATTGCCGGGCTAGGTTGCAGTCGGAGCCACGCAGGGCAGCCAGAGCGTTCTCCCATAATCGAAAGCGGAGAGGTTGACGCAGATATTTTGCAGGTTTGCTTTGATCGTTTGGACCGGAAGATGACTATGAAGGCGAATAGCCTTGAGGCCGGTGAGTTTTTTGAACAATGGAATCTCCGTGCGCGTTTAAATCTGACAGTCAGCAAGGTCAACCCCAAATTGAGATTCAACGGCAATTTTGAGAACGTCAAGGCGATTGACATTCTAGAGGAGTTTTGCCGTCAGACGGGGGTTGACTGGATCATCGCAGCGGACGTCGGCGGTACAGGGATGATTGTAGATACACCCGAAAAAATTAAAGCATTTGCCGACAAATACCCACGCACCGCAGCGCTGATCCGTGAGTACCGCAAGAAACGCAAGGATGACAAGAGTGGGGACGATCAGAAAAAGTAATCAGTGCTGTCGCATGGTTTTACTTCCTCTACGGCAAGGCAGACTAATGCATGCATGAAGCAGGAAAGGAAGACTCGCGCAGTGTGACGCTCTCAGGATTTATCCTTGGGGCCGCCGTAGCTGGCATTTTCATGTTACTTTGCCTCGTTGTTGCCCTGCTCGTTAACGGTCCGATTATTGCCGAACGTTTCCAGATGAATCCGCAGAAGCTCGTATTGCGGATTGTACGCAGCATCCTTGCGACAGTACCGTTGGCGGCACTACTTTCAGGCGCGTTGGCGTCGGCGCTCCATCGCCAGTGGAATACGACCTTTGCCATGTGTATTTCAGCGATTCCCGCAGTCGTCATCCTGGCGTACACGGGTTCTCAGGCACTTGGCCCGTTGTCGGTCTTTTTTATCGTGTACCTTTTCTCACGGCATTCAATCCGCTCTAATTCGTGGTTCATACCATGTTGGCTGTTCCTCATTACCGGCCTTCTGCTTTTCATCTTCGGGGTCTTTGTCGCTGATTTTCCCCGGAAGCAGTTAGCAGACACTCTAGCCGGAGCATCGTGCGGATCGCTCTTTATTACTGATTCAATTCTGTTGTGGCGAATTGGGCAGCTGGAGGGCCAGGGGCGTTTGCAACCTCCTGACAAGGGATTTCGCTATTCGCTCTCGACGCTGCTGCTTTTTGTACTCTGCACAGCGACGTACGTGACGGTTTTGGTCAAGATGTTTTAGAAGAAAGGTGCCAAGGACCTCCCGTTATAGCCCAATCATCTTGACAAAGGCGCTAAATGTAGGCGCCGCAACAAGCCAGTGGCAGCCTGATCCAGGCTGCCGTTTTGTATTCCATTCGCTCCATTCGCTTGCGACGACTCGCGGGTCGGAGATATCTGTGCGATAATCGAGGGCGATTCCGAGATCCGCGCCGATCTCCCGGTTTACGGCGATAAACAATGCTTTGTCCACGTCGAGCCAGGGCAGGGCTCTATCCGCACCGACAACAGATCCGCGAAACTCATGAAACCACTCCGAGGATCTCGGATCATCTGCAAGGAATCCGCTCGATTCAAAGCGCATGCGCTCTTCTGTCAGCAGGAAATCCACCGGCTCTTTGAGGAAAGGCACTGTCTGCTGGATCCGGTTGTCTGCGGGTTGGCACCACGCACCGGAACGAAGGAGGTCGCGCAATAACGGCGGCAGCGGCATTCTGCTCGGTTGTCCCCACGTCTTCGGCTTGAAGAAGGCAAGTCGCATAGCTTGGACGTTATGATGGACGGCAGAGTGCGCAAGCTGACCAGCTTGCGCTACATGGGCCTTCGTTTTGGACCGTGGGCAATTTTGCGTGTGCGCCGCTGCTTCGCAGTTCAGCGGCACTCGGTCGGTAACCAGACTGAGAAGCTCGCCCCGCGCCCCAAACCTTCACTATGCGCCTCAATTCTGCCGCGGTGCAACTCGACAATACGCTTTACGATCGACAGTCCAATGCCCAGGCCGCCGTGCCGCCGCGTCGTCGACCCGTCCTGGACGCTGAATCGATCGAAAATCCTGGGGAGTTGGCGAGCGTCAATTCCTTCGCCGGAATCGGAGACGACAATTTTTGCAAAAGCGCCATCAACGCTCGAGACAACCTGGATGGCTCCTCCCGGAGGAGTGAACTTAACCGCATTCTTCAGCAAATTGCATAGAACCTGCTGCACACGATTTCGATCAGCGTAAAGCCGGCTTAGCGATCCATCCAGGGCGCGTGTAATCGTGATTCGCTTCGCAATTGCATCAAGCTCAACGACAGCCACCGCTGAGTCTACTGCTTCCTTCACAGAAAAGGGCTCCAGTGTCAGTTTCAAATCGCCCGCAACAATGCGACTGAGATCAAGCAGGTCTTCCACCAGCGCGATTTCGGCAACGACGTTCCGCTCAATCACTTCCATGCCGCGGATGACGGTGGGCTTATCGAATTCACTGGCGCGAATGAGGCGTGTCCATCCAAGTACAGGCGTGAGCGGCGTCCGGAGTTCGTGGCTGAGCGATAGCAGGAACTCGTCTTTTCGGCGATCCGCCGCATCGCGTTCAGCCTCCGCCGTCGCCAACCTCTGAACCTGAAGCCGCATCCACTCGGCTTTTTTCGCCTCAACTATGGCCTGATCCTTGGGCATGAGGACGTCCGGCGGCTGGTAAAAGAGGTTCTTTGGACAGAACTGATTACCGATGACAACCGAACGATGCGTCCGAAAAACATTCTGCAGCACGTGAGGCTGGAAGGCATTGCGGTTATACTGACACAGGCCTATCAGGGGCTTGCCTTCAAAAAACTGATCCAACGTAGCTTCGTATTCTATGAAGCCGTCGTATTCGGAGCTCCCGGCCTGCCAGGTCATGTCGCCCGTGGCGCGAAGCCCGTTAAATTCCAATTGAAGCGATTCGTCTATCGCCTGCTGCAGGAATTGGATCATCTTGGCGGCATGGAACCGGCCATGTTCAAGAAAATCACGCGCGCTTGAAATCAGGAGAGCGCCACGTTGCTCAAGAGCTTCAATATCAACTCTGGCTTCGGCCAGGGCGAGGCGAAGTAAGCGACTCTTCTCCGGATCCAGAACACACACGCATCTTTCATTGTTACGAATGCCGGCTTGAAGAAACGGCACGAGGACTGAAATCTGCTGCTCCACAGTGTCATGCAGCAGGCAAGAGTGGTTGCCGAAGGTCAGATCAGGGAAGGTTTCGGTGAGGCTCATGTTGTTTAATCATCTTACCAATTCTGAGATTATACAGGTCCATCAAAAATGCAACAGGAGGCGAACTGGCTGGCGGCACCATTGACTCAGTGCGCGGCTGCCCTTCAGGATAGGCGCGCATGCTGACACCTTGCGCGACATGGGCCTTCGCTTTGCATTTCAGACGGCTTTGCGTGTGCCGCCGCCGGGGATTTGTATCCGCTGACGGCGAACGTGTTTCGATTCGTGACGCGTGTGGGGCTGACGAAGGCAGTAGCGGCTTGGCCAGAAGATGGGCCAGCCGTGGAAATCGTAGCGCGCAGCTTAGATGCTGTTGACCAAAGTTCGGTAATCGCTACATTTCCTAAGACTGTCGACTCAGTGAGCGCCGCACAGACGAAGGCCGCCGCCTTCGGTTGTGCATTTTTGCTGTTGTACAAGACCGGCAGGCAGATTTTAAAGCAGGACCTCAGGAAGGAACGACATGGCCGATACGCCCAACCCAGCTGCACCTCAGCCGCCCAGTGGCCCCTCTCCCAAGGATGAAACGGTCGAAGCCAAGCCGCTGACCGCGGAAGAAAAGATGGCTCGCCTTGAGGCGATGCGCAAAAAGAACGCTGAAGCCGCGGCCGCCAAGGCCGCCGCGAAAGCCGGTGGTGCCCCTGCGGCTGCCACTCCGGCGGCTGCAGCACCAGCCGCAGCCGCTGCGCCTGCAGCTGCCGCCGCACCGGCAGCGGAAGGCGAAAAGAAGGAACTGACCAAAGAAGAGAAGATGGCGCGGCTCGAAGCCGCTCGTAAGAAGAACGCCGAAGCAGCCGCGGCCAAAGCGGCCGCCGGCGGAGCGGCTCCCGCGGCCGGCGCAGCTCCGGCTGCCGCTGCAGCGCCTAAGATCGTCGTCAAGCCCGTGGTCGTAACGCCCAAGCCCGCGGCGCCTGCCGCTGCTGGAACGGCGGCCGCGACAGCTACGACTGCGGCGAAGCCGGCGGCGGCTGCCAAGCCTGCTGCGGCCAAGCAGGAAGGCCCGCTGCCTCCCCCGCCCCAGTTGCAGACGCGCCGCACGTTTATGGAGTGGAGCTTCGCGGCGTGGCTGATCTTCTTCGGCTGGCTGGCCGGGGTGAGCCACATGTTCCTGCGCTTCATGTTCCCGAACGTGCTCTACGAGGCCGACCCGAAGTTCCTCGCGCGCAAGAAGTCCGATTATCCGGAAGTGAACAAGGTCTACGAAGACTACAAACAGTCGCAGGCCGTCTGGCTTGTGCGCGTGATCGAAGACGGCCAGGACCGCCTGGTCGCACTCTCCACCGTCTGTACGCACCTGGGCTGCACGCCCAACTGGCTGGAAGCTGAACAGAAGTTCAAGTGCCCCTGCCACGGTTCGGGCTACTACAAGGACGGCGTCAACTTCGAAGGCCCGACGCCCCGCCCGCTCGAGCGCTTCCGCATTTATCTTGACGCCACGGGAAATATCGTGGTCGACAAGGCCAAGAAGTACCGGCAGGACCTGGGTGAGTGGAACCAGAACGAGTCGTACCTTCTGATGAGCTAAAAACGCGCTGAGCGGCAGGAAGAACAGGCACGTCCGCTTGGTGCGGCCAGCCAACACGAACAACAGCAGGACTGATCGAGTAACGGAGAACGTAGATGGCAAAGAAGGGCGGACCTTCCATCCAGGGGATGCATATTGCCTTCGGCATCGCCAGCATACTGCTGCTGGTGACGACGCTGCTGGCCTTTGTGCAGGACCACTTCGGCCGCGAATTCCTCTCGCACCAGGAAAACTACGACAAGACCGAGCTGCATCGTCTTCAGACCGAGCAGGCCCAGGTCCAGGCGCAATTGCAGTCGGAAGACATGAAGGCCGAGGTCGAAGAGCTTCGCGCGGCGCACCAGACCGCCAAGGCTGCGCGCGACGCGCGGCAGGCTGACATCGTGAAGCACAAGGATGAACTGCAGAAGATCGACGACAAGCTGCAGCTGGCCGTGCGCACGCTCAATTTCGACCGCGGCATTTATGACGAGATTAAATACCTCGTCGATATCAAACAGAAAAGCCTCGCCGATCTAACCGCGCAGGAAAAGAAAATCGAAGGCGCCTTTACCGAAGTGGCCAACCTGAAGACCGCCCGCGAAGCGAAGGTCAACGAGATCGCGGCGATCGAAGCCGAACACAAGAAGATTGAGACTGAAATCAACCGCATCGTTTCAGCGCAGGCTGATGTTGAAACCAAGATCCGCAAGCACATCGGCAACCCGATCATCAACATCGTCCGCGACGCGCCCGGCATCGACATCGTCGATCCGCGCCGGAAGATCGATCAGGTCGTGCTGAACAACCTTCCCGTCGACGTGCTCTTTGCCAAGACCATGCGCGTGGACCGCTGCGTCACCTGCCACAAAGGCATCGACAACGTGGACCCGCTTTATGGCAAGGATTCGGACGGGGACGACGTCGCCGACGCCAGGGAAATCACCGACGGCACAGACGCGGCCGATCCGGCCTCGTTCAAGGCCGAGTCCAAGGTGGACAAAGTTTTGCGCGCGCACCCGCGGCTGGACCTGTTCGTCGGCTCGAACTCAAAGCACTCCTACCGCCTGTTTGGCTGCACCATCTGCCACCAGGGCCGCCCGATGGGAACCTCTTTCGTCCGCGCCGCGCACATGCCGCGTGATGCGAAGCAGGCCAAGGAATGGGAGCACAAGTATCACTGGGAACCGATGCACTACTGGGACCAGAAGATGCTTCCCGTTCAGCACACCGAAGCAAGCTGCCTGAAGTGCCACAAGGGGACGGACAATATTCCTGAAGCCCACAAGCTCAACGAAGGGCGCGAACTGTTCCGCAACCGCGGCTGCGCCAACTGCCACATGGGTTCTTCCGGCGACAAGGACATGGCCTGGGTCGGCCGCGTCGGTCCGGACCTGCGCCGCATCGGCGAAAAGACGGATGCCAACTGGACGCGGCACTGGATTGAAAATCCATGGGACTTCCGCCCAACGACCAAGATGCCGCGCTTCTTTGGCCTTGAAAACCGGACGGATCTGAAGATTGGCGAGCACGCGCGCGATCCGATCGAAGTAGAAGCCATCACGACCTACCTGTTCGCAAGCAGCCAGCTGCGCCAGCAGCAGGTGAAGACGCCGCCACCGGGCGACGTTGAAGCCGGCCGCAAGCTCTTCCAGGTAGTTGGCTGCGTGGGCTGTCATTCTACGCGCGAAACGAAGGACAAAGACAAGGTTGTCATCAACAACCACGGCCCGGACCTGAGCCGCATTGGCGAAAAGGTTAATCCCGGCTGGCTGTTCTCATGGGTGAAGCATCCCAATCATTACTGGCCTGAAACGAAAATGCCCGATCTGCGCCTGAGCGAGAAGGAAGCGGCGGACATTACCGCGTACCTGCTGCAGACGATGAAGTCGGACAAGAAGGCCGGTGATCTGGGCACGGCGCCGGAAAGCGCCTTCGAGTTCATGATCGGCGAAAAGCTTTCCTCAACGACGACGAAGGAAGGCATTGCGGCGCTGCTGAAAGAACCGCAGAAGCTGCTTGCGGACCAGCTCAAGAAAAAGGTGAAATACATTACCAATGTCAAGGGCGAGACCGTTGACAGCGGCGATGGCGAATGGACGCACGAGCAGATCGACAAGATCACATCGATTCTCGGCAATGATTCGCGCGCAATCAAGGCCTTCTATGCCGGTGAAATGCTGATTCAGCAGCACGGCTGCTTCGGCTGTCACAATATCCAGGGCTGGACTTATTCCCCGCTGACCTGCGTCAACCTGATGGGTGAAGGCGACAAGGACCTGGAGAAGTTCGCCTTCGGCAAGACGCTATCAGACGGCTCGATTCAGCACACAAAGTGGGACTGGTTCTACACCAAGATCGCCCGCCCGCGCGTGTACGATATGGGCCAGCTTGATATCATCAAGCCGCTGGACCGCCTGCGCATGCCATGGTTCGGCTATCCGAAGGTAGCGCATGACGAGGATTCGGCACAGGGCCCGACGGCCGAAGCCGCCAAAGAAGGCGCGCATGCCGAGCACTACGGCGAGTATCACCCGCGCTCGAACAAGGATGAGAGCTCTCCCTACGGCCTGAGCCACACGCAGATCGAACGCCTCGTCACCCATCTGCTCAGCCTCACCAACGAGCCGATCCCCGTTGAAATGCAGCGTGCGCCGTCGCCGCAGGATGTCGCGATAGACCGCGGCCAGCGCGTCATCCGCGAGCTCAACTGCACCGGCTGTCACGTGGCGGGCGTCGAGACAAAGGCGCTGCCGGGGCTTGATCACCGCCCGACCCACCTGCCGCTGGAAGCGCTCGTCGCGCTCACCACCCCGCAAGTGAACAAGAAACCAGATGACGGTATCTTCCTGGACGAAGATGTCGCCAACCTCGAGTTCGCCGATAAGCAGGATTCGGGCGCGGGGCTTAACGGCTTCATCAATCTAAAGCGCGGTACGTACCTGACCGGGCTGACAGCGCCACTCGTGATGAGTGAAGCCATCACCCGCTCGCACCAGCTCGAACCGCAGCGTGCAGTCGGCTTCCGTCTGGAACGCAAGCAGCCCAAGCAGAAGAAGGGTGAAGGCGAGTGGGTTGCGTACGGCGACCTGGTTCCGCTCGAAAAGTTCAAGCAGCTCACGATGCCGATCTTCTTTGAAAAAGAAGATCAGATGACAAAGGCTTACGATCGCTTGTCGAAGCTGTTCGTCGATCAGAATGCCTACGAGCGCATGGCTGGCACGCTGGCTGTACAGGCAGCCGGCAGGCTCACCTTCAAGGATGTGGACGACCGCAAGCAGGGCCGCACGTTTTTCCCGCCTGTGTATGTGAAGGTCCGCTTCACGAAGGGCGAAGGCAAGGTCATACCCTACATCATCAAGCTGGAAGAGGAGCGTCAGACACCCAATGCCGGACAGCAGCAGGCGCCGCCGAGCCTGAGCTTTGAAGGCGGAAAGGTCCAGCCGGACTGGCTGTACCAGTTCCTCCACAATGTTCACGTGCTGCGCTGGGGCTTGAATATCCGCATGCCGAGCTTCTGGAACAAAGGACCGCACTCGGATTACAAGATCGTCTATCCGACCGGCCATCTCTCGGCAGTCGATCCGGCCAAGCGTCCGAAGGGCATCGGCGGAGAGCCGCTGCCGGGTCCTGAAGCCATCAAGGTCCAGGACATCAGCGACGATGCACAGCAGGTCGTGGACTTCTTCATCGCCGATGCAAAGCAGAAGCATTACGGCCACCAGGCGCCGCCGATGACTCCGGAGATGAAAAAACTTTACGACATGGGCAAGCAACTGGTCACCGGCGACGAAAAAGCAGGCGGCATGGGCTGTGTGCAGTGTCACGCGTTTGGAAATAAACTGCCGAATGAGCCGAAATGGGCGCCGAATCTGGCGTTCGTGAAAGACCGCCTGCAGGACGACTGGGTTAAGCGTTTCCTCGTCAATCCGCAGTCGATCTACCCGTGGGCGAACATGCCGAACAATTTCAAGTTCGACTGGCAGGAAGGGTATAACTTCAAAGTCGATGAATGGCACCGCGGTCTGCTCGACGGCGACGAGGCCAAGTTCAAGGAGAACGCCGATAAGCTGCGTGCTGTGAAGTTCTTCCTGATGCGCGCAGGTGACGGCGAGATCGGCAACTGAGTTCGATTGGACGATTAAGAAAGCACGGGGCAGGCCCAGCGCCTGCCCCGTTTATTTCCAGGATCCATGCACTGTAATTTTGAATACTTATTGATCGCGCCCGCCTCAAGCCTAGACTTCACTGCAAGTGCGTTATCAAACCCAGGGGGACGTGCCCAATGAAAGATTTTAAGATGCCGAAAATGCCAGGCATGCCCGACATGGGCGCGTTCTTTAATCAAAAGCAGGACCCGAAGAATCCATCCATCGTGGGAGCCGGAACGATCAAGGGCGGAACGTTTGAGTCGCTGTCGATCAGCGGCAGCGGCGAGGTGGATGGAGACGTGAAGGCCACGTCCATCTCCACGGCCGGCTCAGCGCAGCTCAACGGTTCAGTGAAGGCCGACACGCTGGATTCGTCCGGCTCGCTATCAATTGATGGCAGTCTGGAAGCGAAAAAACTGTCGATAGCCGGCTCGATCGACGTTCACGGACCGGTTCATGCAAAAGAAATCTCGTTTGGCGGCGCCAGTCTCATCGATGGCAACGTGACGGCCGACTCGTTCAGCGCCAAAGGCGGCATTCGAATCGAAGGAACGGTGAAATCCGACGTGATCGACATAGAGCTTTCCGGACGCAGCAATGTTAAAGCTCTCATGGGCAAGAAGATCCGTGTCGCGCGCGGCGAAAACAATTCCTCATCTCGAGGCGGACGTGTCGTGAACCGGTCATACGTCGGCAGCGTGACGATTGACGGCAGAAACGTGAGCGGCACGGAGTCCGTCACCGTCACTGAAAGCATCAACGAGCAGCGCCTGGAAGCTCGGGAGATCGAGGGCGATGAAGTTGACCTCGAGAACACGACAGCCGAAACAGTGACGGGTACACGCGTGGTCGTCGGCGAAGGCTGCCAGATCGGAACCGTGCGCTACTCAGAAAGCCTGGACGTTCACGAGAATGCGACCGTAAAGCTGCGTTCCAAAATCAGCCGCTGATAAAAAAACACCCCCGTCAGCGACGGGGGTGTTAAAGCCTGCAGTCCTCTAGATTTACTTCTTCTTGCCCTTGGCTTCGCCTTCGCCTGCGAGGACCAGGATGCGGCGGCCGCCGTTCTCGACAACCTTGGCCTTCACGGTCACTTCGCTTCCAGCCTTTTCCTTGGCCAGGTCGGAAAGCAGGCGCTGGGTGGCGTTGTTGGCAATGATCGGAAGCGCGTGAGCCTTGGACGCGCGGTCCAGAAGCAGAACGTTGCTTCCGCCCACGACGGCGACATGGCCCAGCAGTGTAACCTGATGCGTACCTTCGCCGTGCGCGATTTCACCGAGCGTCTTGCGCGTGGCGGCGCTGGCGATAATCGGCAGCGAGGTGCTCTTGGAAGTGGACACGTTTTCAATGGTCAGCACGTTGCCACTGCGGTTGGACACCACGCGGCCCTTGACGGCGACCTGGATGAGCGGACTGCCAAGCTGTGCCAGAACACGCTTGGTTGCCTCGTTCGCCACGATCGACAAAGTCTTTCTAGCCATACTCTT
Organism: Planctomycetota bacterium; assembly: GCA_035628505.1. Classification (GTDB taxonomy): domain Bacteria; phylum Planctomycetota; class SZUA-567; order H5-PLA8; family H5-PLA8; genus DASPJR01. The sequence goes on from DASPJR010000153.1 coordinate 16,011, forward strand.
GGACCCCTTTCCCAGGAAAACAGGCTGCCGCAGGCCCCCTCCCACGAGTGACGCCGCGCGACAGCTCGGAATGATCACGCATCTTTTAATAAAACAGCTCTGAAGAAGGCGTGATAACCGTTGCTTTTGATAAGTCAATAATTATGTCTTCTCAGTTTTGCAAACGTTTAGTTAAAGTAGCTTCATCAATGCACTTCTTGACAATACTGCGTGCGAAGGTATGCTCTCCAACTGTTCTTCATAAAAGACAAAATCAGAAACTTTGCGCAAGGCGCGGCCCGCTGGCGCAGTCGAAAGAGAGGTAGCTATCGCCGGGATTTCGAGAGATTTTAGTTCTTCTCAGCTTCTATAAGCTGAACAGCGGCAATACGTTAAGCCCCGAAACGAGTGGCCTATGGACTCCCCCGAGACAATTAAGGTCGAAGATTTCGAGTACGTGCCTTCGTCTTGGCAGGGAATCGGCTACGATCACGCCGGCACGGTCAATCCCCGCGACCTCATCAACGAGAACATCGCTCGCATCGAATCCCTCAAAATCAAGCTCATCGAGATTGCAACACTGAGCCAGCGCGAGCGCGACATCCTCTTCCAGGAACTGGACATCCTGCGCAGCGCATTCATCGACGTCAGCAGTTCGCAGTACCGCACCGACAGCGAAAGCCCGCGCCCGCCCGAACAGTCCTACTCGCTGAAAGATGAGCTGGTAATTGAAGGCATCATTGGCAGCAGCCCTGCCATTCAGCAATGCCTGAAGCTGATCGCAAGCATTGCTCCGTCGAGCCTGGCGGTGCTTCTGGAAGGCGAAACCGGAACCGGCAAGGAGCTGTTCGCGCGCATTATTCATCAGAACAGCCGGCGCAGCAAATTTGTGGCTGTCAATTGCGGCGCGTTCCCGTCGGGCGTGATCGAGTCTGAACTCTTCGGTCATGTGAAAGGCGCATTCACCGGCGCGACCTCCGACCGCAAAGGCAAATTCGAAGAAGCGCATGACGGCACGATCTTCCTCGACGAAATCGGCGAACTTGAACCGTTTGCGCAGGTGAAGCTGCTGCGCGTGCTTGAAGTAGGCGAGATCCAGCGGGTGGGCTCGGACCAGACACGCAAAGTCAACGTGCGCGTCATCGCTGCGACCAACCGCAATCTTGAGAATATGGTCCGCCAGGGCAAGTTCCGCGAAGACCTGTTCTACCGTATCAACATGTGCCCGCTTTATCTTCCGCCCCTGCGCGAGCGCCGTGACGAGATTCCAATCCTGCTCGAGTATTTCCTGGAAGAGGCCTGCGCCAAGCAGAACAAGCCCATTCCGAAGATCGATCCGGAGCTGCGGCACTTCCTCCATAGCATTTACGACTTCTCGGGCAATATCCGCGAACTGAAAAATCTTGCGCAGTACATGGCCTGCATCGGCCACAGCGAACGCCCGATCATGCGTTCGGATCTGCCGCTTCGCCTGCGCGGCGACGCGCCCCCGCCCTCCTCCGATCTGCGTGACGGCGGAGAAGCACAGAGCCGCACGACAATTCTGCGCAAGGCCGAACTGAATTACTGGGTCGACCTGCTGAAGCAGCACAAAGGTAACATCAAGACGCTATGCGATCAGACGAAG
>DASPJR010000154.1:0-56741 GCA_035628505.1 Planctomycetota bacterium
CTGAAATGGACTTTGTCACCGGGCTTGGCAAATGCCGATTCTTTTTCCGCCAGCTTGAAGACGACTTTCAGCGATCCGCGGTCGACCAGCGTGGCCAGTGGCGTGCCCGCCGTCACGAACATCTGGTTGGTAACCATGCGCTTTTCGATCACGCCCGCTATCGGCGATTGAACGATCGACTTGCGCACGTCTTCTTCAGCAATCTTGAGTTCGGCCAGGCGCTGCGCGATTGTTGCTTCAAGCACAACGATCTCTGTTTCCGCGGCCTGCTTTGCATCCTTGAGTTCCACTTCGGCCAGGTCGCGGCGCGACTGGTACAGCTCGATTTCCTCGTTCGAAATGGCGCCGGCTTCTTTGACTTCGCGGCGGCGCGCAATTTCAAGCGTCGCCTGCTGCAGCTTGATGCGCATGCGCTCGATGTCGTTGGCATGTTTGCGCCGTGTGTCAGCAAGGTTGGCCACGGCCTGATCGTACATGGCCTTGGCCTTCAGAGCCGACTGCCGGTACGCCTCGGGAGCAATCGTGCAGAGAACTGTGTCCGGCTTGACCTCGTCGCCTTCGTTGAACTTAACATCATAGATGGTGCCCGGGACGCGCGCGTCGATGCGGTACACATCCTTCGCTTCCACCGAGCCAATGGCCTTAAGCTCATACTGAACGGGGCGCACTGAAACGGTCTGAACGCGGACTGGGTAAGCCCGGCGCCCGCCTGCTTTGCCGGGTGGCCCGCCTTTTTCAGCGCCCGCAGCGGCCGGCTTCTCGCCTGGCTTTCCCTCGGGTTTCCCCGGCTTCTCCGATTTCTCCGAAGCGGGAGAGCTTCCGCAGCCGGAGAGTAAACTGAGTGCAGCGAGAGCAGAGGCTGCGAGCAGAATAAGGCGGCTCATGATTTCACTCCATTGCGGGTGCTCAGACCGTTGACAAAAACGTGCAGGACCATGTCGGCAAGCTCGCTGGGGCTGGGGCGGGGCTGCGAAAAACGCAGCAGGCTTCGCATCATTCCCATGAGCATGTCTGCGGCGTGCCGGGGATCGAATGGACAGTACAGCTCCTTGCGTTCATGCGCTTCCTTGATCACGCCGGCAAAATGGTCCCGCAGGACGCCGCGGCGCTGGGTGAACTCACATTTGCGGTTCGCCCAAAGTTCACACTCGTGTCGCATCATGACCTGGAAATAATCGTCATTCTCCTGCACCAGCTCGCAGCAGCGCTGCAGCATCCGGCGCAGGCGTTCAATCGGCGGCGTTTTCGAGGCGGCGATTTTCTCCAGCTCGGAACCGATATACTGAAGCCACTGCACCGACAGAGCGGCAAAGAGCTCGTTTTTGTTGGGGAAGTAGCGGTAGATGGTGCCCTTGGCGATGCCGGCCTTGTCGGCCACATCATCCATGAGCACCTCATGGAATTTCTTCCGCGCAAAAAGCCGCGCGGCTGTTTGAATAATGACATCGCGGTGATCGGTAGCGACACGCACGGGATGCAGACTCCTCGGGAGGCGGTCTAAACTGACTGGTCAGTCATTTTCAGTTTTATGCTGATTTGCACCTGTGTCAACGCATTTCGGTGCTGAAATATTCACACCAAAAAAATAAAAGCTGAGTCCGGCGGAATGCGAAGACATCAACGTGACGTGGTAGGTGACGGAAGTGGCGCGGCTGTCCTGTTTCAAGCGTCTGCCCTCCTCAGCGGGGCGAGCGCTGAGGAGGGGTTGTCGGGGTTTGGGGTTTGCGTTGAAAGGAGCAGATGATCGATCAAACGCGTCAATCTGCCGTGGCAATTATGCTGCCAAGGTCAGTTCAATTCCGTCTCACGGTCCCGCTCGGCCTGATGAATGCTTCGAACGATACGGGTAATCTGTTTGACAGTACCGCAGCGCAGGCAGGTTGAGGTCATCTCACCTTCTGTGTGGCGCGTCGTTGCGCGGCAACCACTGCAGTAATGCAGGCTCACTGGTCTCCGTCTCATGTCCCCTTACCTTCCTCTCTCTCGTCCTTCCAACAGGTATGACGATTCAATCCATGAAAATGTTCACAAATTTCACGCCTGAAAAGAAAGGGGCCGGAGTTTTTAGCTCCGGCCCCATTTGCAATTTAAAAAAACTGATGCAAATCAGGCCGGTGGCTTTCGCACGCGCGAAATGCTCAACATATGAGCGTCGAAACAAAGACTGCACATCACACGTACGTTCATTGTCAGCTCCAACCCGCCGTGCGCAGAAATCAGGCGCAGCAGGTACATGCACTAAATCGTGAAAAACGAAGGTTGTCAAGGATTCGCAATCGCGAATATGAAAAAAGTTTATTCATAAACGTGAGCAGCGTGGGCAAAACGGCGAAGCGACTTTCGCTGTTCTACTCCATTTTTGCCAGATGCTCGTTATCTGGGGAAAAGTGTGACGAAATCGGCAGTGTCTTTGTCGAGATGACCTTCGCCGCGGGCGCCGGTGAGAATGTCTCGAACGATAATGTGGTAGTGCCCCGCAGGCTCGTTCAGCGCCAGGAGAATATCGCCCTTCCAGAGCCCGTTTTCCGCCAGCTCGACGCGCTCGTACTGCGCCAGCGGCTTTCTGCTCTCGTCGAGGACCTGAATATAAAAAGCATGGCTGCCGGGCTGCCCATCTCGCGTAATAAGGCTTGCACTGATTTTGAATATTCCGCGCGGATCTGTTCGCCGGACGCGTACACTGACTCTTTCAACCCTGTACGGCAGAGCCGCCAGCGTGACCGGCTGATCGGGCTGCAATTGTGTTTTTGCCGATGAGCCCTGCCCCAGATAGTTTCCGCTGCTGATATCATACCAGTGGCTTTCGCGCGACTGCCGCACGGCGATCGGCATCTGCTCTTTGGTCCCAGGGCCCGGAAGCACTGAAATGAGCTGCACGCCTTTGCCCAGTCCGACGCGTGTGCGGAGAACTCCACGAAGCGGAATCTCCTTTTCGTCCCGGACCGAAACAGCGCTTTCTCCAAGCGCCTCGACCAGGATGTCTCCCACGATCAGGCGCAGCGCTTCTCCGCCGGTGGGCTCGCCATAACGAGCTGCGTAATCCGCTGCGGGCATGCCGCTGAAGGAAAACCCGTTGGCGCTGGATTCACGCAGCTGCGCATAATCCTGCAGAGCAAGATTCAGGTAAATAAACCGCCCGAGCCCGCCTGCATTCGTTAAGAGCGCCGGCGTGCCCCCATCGGAAAAGGCGTGTGCGCGGCCCCCGGCAGCAAGCAGTCCGGGTTCGAGTATGCGCAGCTCCGGCGAACGCGGGCCCGTGGGCGCACTATCCGGCGCATCCTTTAAGGTGACGCCAACTTCGTGATCGTCCTCGGCATAGGCGCCGTTGATCTCGTAAGTGCGCAGGCTGCTCCGCGCAATACCGAAGTCCTTATCCAGAGAGCCTGCCGGCTGCGGCTCTTTCGCAAGCTGCGCTTCTTTGACCGCTCGCGTGCCTGAGGCGTCGAACGTCCCGCACGCACCGTCGGCGATGACAATCCCTCCGGCGCGCGCAAAATCACGGATCACGCGGACTTCATCGCGGCTGAGTGAAAGGACCTTGGGAAGAATCAGCACTCTGTTTTTGCTTCGACGCAGTTGTCCGGCGAGCAGTTGCTGTGGGTGCAGGAACCTCGGTGTGTAGCCCAGATCCTTAAGCAGAAGCTGCCAGGTCGTCAGCGCCAGCAGCCCGGAATGCTTCTGCCCGTCTGTTTCAGCCGTTCGGTGCAGCCACCACGAGCCATCAGCTTCGCTATCCAGCATCCAGTGAAGCTGCAGCGAGCGCGGCGAATAATAGATAGCAACGGCGTCCTGACTCGGCCCTGCGGCATCACGCAGCAGCGTCAGACCCGGGAGCCGTTCCCGCAAGTCGGTGACTAAGGCACTGTCTCTGTCTTCAGGAACAGAGCCGAGGGTAACGCCGCTGACTCCGCTGAGCCAGCTCTGCCAGAGCCGTACGCGACTGCCGGATGAAGCAGGATCGAGGGGCGTCAGGGTGCGGACGGGATTTGCCGGCGCGGCAAAGCTGCTGACCAGTTCTGGAACGAGCGGCGCGCTTGAGTGAGCCCAATCAACGCTTCTGGAAATCTGCCACCAGTCCCAGCCTCCCCACGGCGAGGGCCCGCAGGCATTCAGCATTCCGGCCGGCATCGGCTGTACACGGTGGTGCGCCGCCGACTCGCCCAGTTTTGCCCTGAATTCCCGAAGCAGCCGCGCAAAAGCGAAGTCGTTGAACTCGCGCCAGTCGCACCAGGCCGCGAAATTCTCGCCGCCCGGCACCCGCCGCTCCGGCTGCGTCAGTGAAAATCCTTTGAGCCCGTCGCGTTCTTCGAACTTCCGCTGCGCTGCGCCTGCGGGCGTGGCTGCGCCGGCGCGATTCTGTTCAATCAGCGCCGCCAGACTTTCGGCATAAAGCGGCGAGTGCGCTGCCTTCACCACGTCGGTCGTCGGCGCCGTGATCTCCGCCCAGCTTCGGTACCGCGCGCCCCAGCGCTCGTTCAATTCGTCAAGCGATCTATGGCGTGTCTCCAGCCATGCTTGAAATAGCGCAAGCGATGCTGAAGAGGTATCGAAATCGAACGGCGCCGCGCCTGCCGTGAGCGAAATTTCGTCCCCGATTGACCAGAGACGCGAACTGTTTCCCGCGGCCGCAACAAAGTGATCGATGGCTGATTGAACTTCGCCGAGAGCCGCCTCATCAAAGAGCGGCGGCTTGCGCTCGAGCAGACTGGCGCTGCGCGTGCGGGCGTAGGCGGCAAACGTCTCTTTCAGAGATGCTGCGGGTCTGAGCGGATGGACCGCATCTGGAATGGCGCGCCCAATTGTAAGTGCTCCTGAAATTGAGCCGTTCTTTTCACCCGTGACAAGCGTCACGAATCCGTTCCAGTGTGCGGCCTTCGCCGCCAGGGAAAAACCAGCTTGACCGCTGAGTTCGTATTTGCCTTTAGAATCTGTGCGGCCGTTCAGAATCCGAACGACAAGGAGCTTCTGGTCGGCAGCGAGCAGGCCTGGCGGCTGTTCGATGTCGAAGCTGGTACGCTGACTGTTTCGGGCGTGCTCCTGGTTGTCGATCTGATACGCGGCGGCGATCCGGGAGGAGCCGTCGAGCCAGAGCAGGACGTAATCGCCTTTTTCGAGTCCGCCGCTGACCGAGCCGTTGAGCTTCTGCCCCGGCTTTAAGAAAGTATTCTGAAGCGTGATCTCAAGGGCGATGGGAAGAACTTCTGCGCGGGCAGGCGCCGGATCGTTGTCGGCGAGGCGCTTACTTCCGGCAGACTCTGCGCGCAGAGTGGGTTCAAGCTCCTGCGCCGGCGGCACGGCCGCAACCCTGGATTTTCGACCAGAGCAGCCGGGAAGAAGCGAAAAGACAATGAGGACCAGCGCCGGCAGTGCCGGCAACCTGCCCCCCCGCAGGTTAACGTTCATGTCTGTATTCTAGTCGCGCTCTGGCGCTTGTCCACGAGCAGCGGGCGCATCCTTATCCAAAGCAAACTTGAAAGCTCTGCCTGCTTAGAGAAACTGTCGACCCATGGCTGAGGACACAAACAACTGGGTGGAATTCGAGCAGGATGGCTACCACATCCGCGCTTTGGCACCGTTCAAGAAGTTTCGCGGACTTGAAATCCCCTGGAACGAGAGCGAAGCCGTGATCGATACGGCGACCGAGGCACTCGTAAAAGCCAGCCGCAGCCGCAAAGTGGTCAAGCTCTCGGCGGGGCAGTATGGCCTGCCCGTTGAAGTCTTCGTCAAACGCTACAATTTCCGTTCGTGGGTGCGCTACCTGTTAAGAACCGGGCGCAAGAGCCGCGCGCGCGAGGAGTTCGACCTGGGCTGGCGGCTGATGAAAAAAGGAATCCGCACGCCCCGCCCCGTATGGCTGGCGGAGTCCACCGGCGCGATTTCAAAATACAGCCTGCTCGCAACGGAGGCACTCCCAGAGGCCGAGTCGGCGCTTGAGCGGTATATGCGCTGTGAATCGGAGCGGCAAAGGCGCGAACTGCTTATCGCGCTGGGCCAGTTCACCGGACGCATGCATGACTGCGGCTTTTATCACGATGATTACAAGGCAGCGCATCTGCTGATTTTCCCCGACCGCCCCTCGTCGGCGCGGGACTTTTTCCTGATTGACTTGCTGGGCGGCTCGTTTCCCCCGGTGCTCACGCGTCTGCACCGCGCGAAGAATCTCTACCAGATGCTGCGCTCGTTCGTGCCCAAGCGCAAGAGTTTCGGTTTCACCCAGGAACACCGCGACATTTTCCTGCTCGCCTATTCGGGCAATGCCCTGCAGGCAACCGAGTGGGGCAAATGGGTCGAACGGATGGGGCGCTTCAAGGGCCGGAAGGTTTAATGAAGCGTTAACACGACGCCGATAGCCTTCACGCTTTTTTCGCCATCGTCCAGCTTGGCAATTATCTCATGTGTGTCACGGAGGGGAGCCGGCTTTTTACGCCGCGGAGATTCTCCTTGCGCGACGTCTTCTGGCTCCACCGGCAAGTGCCCGCAGCCGCAAAAATTGGCAGGCCCAGCATTGGCATCCACATTGCAGAAGCATGTCCCGGATACCTGAACTGACACATTTGGGCCAACACGGCTTATATTGCGACGGGGCCTACTCTATGGAAACGGACGAATGCGTTTTGGCAGAACGCTACGCGCACGGTGCGGATGCTTTCCACGTCCTGCCTCAGGACGTCAAAGACGATCTGATCGAAAAATGGCGTGAGGAGGAACGGCGCTGCCAGGCTTATCAGGCCCGCCTGCGCGAGCGCAGCATCAAAGCCATGCTGCTGGGATTGTTTGGCGCTGCAATCATCTCCGCATGCGTGCCTGGCGGAAGCTGGAATTATGTTGCGCTGATGGCGGTTTCATCCGCGATTCTTGGCCACCTGATTGTACTCTGGCGCTCCGATCACCTGTTGGGATTTATGCTGTACGGGGCAAACGCGGTATTAATTTCGAGCCTGTGCATGCATTTCTCGGGCGGCTGCTGGTCCGATTCCATTCAAGGCGGATTCTCAGCAGGCATGATGTTCAGTTCATGGATTTTCCACGTCATCATCGGCGGCATGATCGCGCGGCTTACCGAAGACAAACGCCAGATGGAAGACGCGTTCTGATTCAATGGACCGCTGTAACCAGACGATATAAGCTGATCTTCGCCCACTCTCTGGAGGACTCGAGATGGATCAGCCCACACCCACGATCGCCGGACGCCGTCCCATTGTAACCACGCTTGAGCCGGGCACGTACTACTGGTGCGCCTGCGGCAAGTCGCTCAAACAGCCGTTCTGCGACGGCTCGCATGCCGGCACTGCGTTCCGGCCAATGCAATTCAAGGTTGAAGAGAAGAAACAAGTGGCGCTTTGCGCATGCAAACACAGCAGGAATATGCCGTACTGCGACGGTTCGCACCGCAACCTGCCGCCCGCCTGACGAGCCGCTGCTTGGGGCGCGCGTGAAACGTATGGAACTTTTAACCTGCGCTGGCTACATTAATACGCATGAAGACCATGAAACCCAGCGCCGCCAAAAGCGGCGCTAAACATGTCGAAACAGCTCCACCGGTTATCAGCCTCGTTAATCTCGGCTGCGCTAAGAACCTTGTGGATAGCGAGCGTATTCTGGGCGGCCTGGCTGAAGCGGGCTTCCTGATCGCGCAGGATCCAGCAGTTGCCGAGGTGTGCCTCGTCAATACCTGCGGATTCATCAACGAAGCACGCGAAGAGACGGCCGGCGTGCTGAACGAGCTTTCCACGCTGAAGGAGACCGGCAGCCTTAAAACTCTCGTTGCGCTTGGCTGCCTTGTCGAACGCGTAGCCGATGCTCCTGAGCTCAACCGGTTTCTGCAGGCCGCCGATGTGCGCCTGGGATTTAAAGAGTACCCGCGAATCGCACAGATCTGCCAGGACCTTATCGACGAAGCGCGCGGCCGCGAAGGCCAGAAGCGCGCCGCCGATGCGCAGCGCTCCGGCCCAAGCGTAAGCGCTGCAAAAAAGCCCGTGCCGCAGAGCTACAATGATTTTCTGGTCTCTCCGCGCATGCGAATCGGCTCGCCGCACGCCGCCTTCCTGAAAATTTCCGAAGGCTGCAGCAATCCCTGTCGCTTCTGCGCCATTCCGCGCATGCGCGGATTGCAGGTCTCGCGCCCCATTGAAAAGATTGTGGAAGAAGCGCGCGAGCTGGCCGACGGCGGAGCGCAGGAAATCAGCCTTATCGCGCAGGACACGACGAGCTACGGCCGCGACATCTATGGCAAATTCAGGCTCGCTGATCTGCTTAAAGCGTTGAAGGCGGTAAAGGGGCCGCGCTGGTTCCGCCTGATGTATGCGTACCCGAAGTACCTGACCGATGAAATGCTGAGCGTGCTGGCAAGCGACGAGCGTTTCTGTCCATACATTGACATTCCCTTGCAGCACATCTCCGATCCGATGCTGACGGCGATGGCGCGCGGCGTTACCAAGAAGCAGACGATCGAGCTGATGGATCTGATCGCAAAGAAGCTGCCGGGCGGCGCGATCCGGACGACGTTCATCGTTGGATATCCTGGCGAGACTGAGCAGGACTTCAAGGAAATGATCGACTTTGTGAACGAGGGCCGCTTCACGCACGCCGGCGCGTTCCTGTACTCGACCGAGCCGCTTACGCCCGCGTCGAAAACACCCGACACCGTCCCGCTGGCTGAAAAGAAAGCGCGCCGCGACGCAATGATGCTGGCGCAGCGCGAGGTCTCACGCAAACGCACGCGCGAGCGCGTCGGCCGGAAGCTCGACGTTATGGTCGACGGCTTTCTGGAACAGAGCGAGATCAAGGGCGTGAAAGCAGTGGGGCGGAGCCAGCTCGAAGCGCCGGAAGTGGACGGCGTAATTTATCTGAAAGGCCGCGGGATTCCGAAGCTTGACACCGGCATGGTCGTGACCGCCGAAGTGACGGATGCGCTGGACTATGATATAGTAGCGAAGGTATAGAGGACGGAGCCATGGAACTGCGCGGGAAAGTCAAAGACGGCGTTGTCCATCTCGATAGCCCCAGCAACCTGCCAGATGGAACGGAAGTGCGGGTTGAGGTGGTGAAGAGAGGCAAATCAAAACGAAAAAAGCGGTCGAGCCTTTCGGCAGTGCTCTTGAAACATGCTGGAAAAGTTAAGGGAATGCCGTCCGATTTAGCTCGTAATCACGATCACTACATCCACGGAACTCCAAAGAGGCCACCGCCGAAATGATATTCGCGGACAGCTTCTATTTTATTGCGCTTCTAAATTCGGACGACGAAGGACATGAAAAGGCGGTGTCTTTAGCCGAAGAAATCGACGAGGAAATAGTAACATCATATTGGGTGTTGACTGAAGTTGCCGATGCTTTTTCGCATCCTAGCTCACGCCGCAAGTTTCTCGAATTCTATGACGACGTCTCTTCCAACGCATTGTTTTCGATTCAGGCGCTTTCAACAGAAGACTTCGACAAAGGTTTGCTGTTATACCGAGCCCGACCTGACAAGGCGTGGTCGCTTACCGATTGCATCTCGTTTGCCGTTATGAAAGAACGTGGAATCACCGACGCACTCACTGGCGACCACCACTTTAAGCAAGCCGGATTTAACGTTCTCATGAAGTAATCACGTCGGCACTGCCAGCAGCCGCTGGCGCAGTTCCTGCAGCACCGCTTTGCGGTTTTCGAAGACAGCCGTACCGCTTTCTTCCCAAGCCTCGGCGGCGTTGCCGGAGATGATCGCCGTCAACGCGCGCTTTTTGATTTTCGGGTGAATGACATCGTAATCGAGCTGTAGCGACGCCAGCGCCAGATACATCACGGAACTGTTCGCTTCAGAATACTTCTCGATAAGCTTGTCGGCGGCTGCGAAAACGCTGTCACCGTCGGCGACCAGCTTTTCGAAGTCAGCTTTAATCGCCACAGCCAGATCGTTGTCGAAAATTCCCACTCCCCACGTTCGCATGCTCTTGGCTCTTGGCTCTTGGCTCTTGGCTCTTGGCTCTTGGCTCTTGGCATTGGCTGCACAGCAAGCGGCAATCCAGATGCTGAAAGAATTCTCTGCCTCGCCGCACCATTGCCGTGAAAAATTAACTGCGCAAGCCGGCGCGATCCCAGATCATCTGCACAAAAAGCGCCGAGCCCCAGGCGAGCGCTTTCTCATCGATATTGTAGCGCGGATGATGGAAACACTGCGATGTTTCGGCGCTTCCATCGCCGGCGCCTAGAAAGCCGAAGCAGCCTGGAATTTTCTCGAGGTAGAACGCAAAATCTTCGCCGCCCATCGTCGGCTTGATTTCGGTTTCGATTCCGCCCAGCGCACGGAAGGCGCGGCCCATCTTCTCAGTCGAATTCTTCTCATTCACCAGCACCGGCGTTCCGCGGACGTAATTGAGTTTCACTTTTTGTCCATGGGCCTGAGCGACGCCCTGGCAGATCTCATCGACCCACTTCGGCAGGTTGTTGCGCGTCTCGGCTGAGAGGCTGCGCGCGGTGCCGATCAGTTTTGCGCGCGCAGGAATCACGTTGAACGCGCTGCCCGCTTCCATCTGACAGATGCTCACCACCGCGGAATCGAGCGGATCGACTCGCCGGGATACGATGCTCTGCAGCGATGAGATCATCTCGGCGGCAGCCAGTACCGGATCGCGGCTGAGGTGCGGCATCGCGCCGTGGCCGCCAACGCCTTCGATCTCAATTTCAATCTTGTCCATGCTGGCCATGAACGGGCCGGTGCGCAGGCCGATGCAGCCTACAGGGATCAGCGGATTGACGTGCAGGCCCAGGATCTCGTTTACGCCGTCCAGGTGGCCTTCTTCGATCAGTTTCTCGGCGCCGCCTGGCGGAACTTCTTCGGCCGGCTGGAAAATGAAGCGCACGGTGAACGGGATTTCATCTTTGAAGCGCGAGAGAATTCGCGCGGCGCCCATCAGCATGGCTGTGTGAGCATCATGGCCGCACAGGTGTCCCTTGCCGTCGCGCGTGGATTTATATTCCACTTCATTCTCTTCACGGATCGGCAGCGCGTCCATGTCGGCGCGCAGGCCGATGATCGTGGTTTTACCGGGATTGAGCTCCGCGATAACGCCCGTCTTCGCTGCATTGCGTTTGACGCTCAGGCCCAGCCGTTCGCAGTAATCGGCTGCCTTTCCGCCGGTCCGGACTTCCTCCCAGGCCACCTCAGGATGGCGGTGAAAGTCGCGGCGGATATCGATCAGTTCGGGTTGAATGGCTTTGGCCAGTTCCAGTGCGGTGGGCATGAACGGCTCCTTACACGTGGTGATCAGCAGCGTCGTGAACGGTTAACTTTACCTTCAAAGGAACAGCGTCACAAGCACCGTGCGTTCTCATGTTCTGTTGAGCACGCGAGCATAAAGATCCTCATGCGCCTGCGCCCAGCTCGCGTAGCCATATCCCCGCTCAGCCTTCTCACGCGCCGCACACCCCCATGCAGAACGCTGCTGCGAGGTGGCGCTGAGCACATCAAGAAGCGCTTCGGCCATCGCCGTTTCACTGTTTGGCTCCACCAGGCGGCCGTGTACGCGGTCATCGATCAGGTCAGGCACCGCGCCCACGCGCGTACCCACTGTGGGAAGTCCGGCGCCCATGTATTCCAGCACCGCGCGCGAAAATCCCTCGCTCCCGACGCTGGCAAGCACGCCCGCATCCGCCGCACGCAGCAGTTCCGGAACGTCATGGCTCCGCCCGGCAAAAATGATGCTGCGCGAAATCCCAAGGCTGGCGGCGAGTGCTTTATTTTCTTCGAAGAGCAAGCCGTCTCCAATAAGAATTAGCCGTGCAGCCGGGAGCTTTTCAGAAACCGATTTCCAGGCCGCGATGAGTACACGATGCGCCTTTACCACGGCAAAGCGCGCCACGCAGACGGCGACGAGCGCATCGGAAGGAAGCTGCGGAAAATGTTTCGCGCGGGCGGCGTGCCGTTCAGCTTCCGTCGCCGGCTTGAACAGATTCAAATCAATGCCGCCCGGGATGAACACGAGGCGCTCGCCGTACATTCCCGTGGAAGCGACGTCGCGCTGCACGGCTTGCGAGACCACGACGAGCGCCGCCGTGCGCTTAGCCAGCCATTTGTTCGCAGCGTTTGACGAAAGCGGGGTAACCACGTGGCGCGTGCGGATCACCGGCACTTTCAAGCCGAATAGTTTTGATGCGAAGACGGCCTGCCAGTGATCCTTTCCGCGGTGCGCATGAATGATTTCAATGTTGTGTTCGCGTACCAGGCGCGCAATGTGGCGGATGTCGCGCCCGTCCTGCGGCGGCCACCACCGATGCGGCATGTTAAAACCGATGGGCTCGAGGCCGCGCGCGGCAGCGCGTTCGATCGTGTCGTAGCCCTTGCGCAGGCCGAGCAGAACCGTGTGGCCACGCTGGCGCAGCGATTCGGTTAGATTAAGCGTATGCGCTGCTTCGCCGATGTACTTGCGCGCGCTGTTGAGCTGCAAAATGCGGTGAGGCATGAAGAATTTTTACCACGAAGATTACGAAGGGCACGAAGGATTTCGGATTTGGGATTTCGAATTGCGTAATGGTAAGAAAAATCTGATCTGAATCCGAACTTTCCGTCTTCGTGATCTTCGTGTGCTTCGTGGTTTAAATCCGTCTTGACGCACGCGCTTGGTGCCTCCAAAACGGATGCATGGATCCTAAGAAGCTGCGCGCTTTGCTGGCGGCGGTGCGCGATAAGAAAGCGTCAGTCGACCAGGCCCTCGCGTCTCTGGCCGCGTTGCCGTTCAGCGACCTGGACATCGCCAAGGTTGATCATCACCGGGCGCTGCGCTGCGGTTTTGCCGAAGTGATTTTCGGCTCGGGCAAAACCACCGCAGACGTTCTGCGCATCTGCGAAAGCGCGCTTGAGCATGCGCCGTGTGTTCTGATTACGCGCGTGAACGACGAACAGGCTTCGGCATTGCTTCAGAAATTTCCCGGTGCGGTGCATAACGCGCGGGGTCGCACTGTTCGCGTGGGCAAACCCCAGAAGCTGAAATCGAAACGGCGCGGCGATGTCCATGTCGTCACGGCTGGGACCAGCGACATTCCAGTCGCCGAAGAAGCGCTTGAAACATTACATGCGTTTGGCTGCGGCGCGAAAAAACATTATGATGTTGGCGTGGCCGGGTTGCATCGGGTGCTGAAAGTTGTTCCCGATCTGCAGTCGGCCGGTGCGGTGATTTGCATCGCGGGAATGGAAGGCGCATTGCCGAGCGTGGTCGGCGGACTGGTCGCTTGCCCGGTCATCGCCGTTCCAACGAGTATCGGGTATGGCGCGAGTCTGAATGGCATTACCGCGCTGCTTTCGATGCTGAACACCTGCGCGTCCGGCGTGAGCGTAGTGAACGTCGATAACGGTTTCGGTGCAGCGATGTGCGCGCTGCGCATCATGAGAGACTGAGCCAACACGACTTCAACACAGAGGAAAAAGAGAGCACAAAGGACACAGAGAACAGCTCTTGGTTTTTAAGAATAGGATTTCTCTGCGCCTCTGCGGTGAAAAAAGAGATTTTCAAGGAGAAGCAACAATGAGCACCAACGGCACGAGTCAAAAAGCAGTCATAAAGCGCATCGGGGAACTCGGCGCGGTGCTGATTGTGCGCTGCGAGACGGAAGATGAGGCCGTCAACGGGATCCGTGCGGTAACGGAAGGTGGCATCCGCGCGGTCGAAGTCACGTTCACCGTGCCGGGCGCTCCAAGCGTGATCCGGCGCGTGAAGCAGGCCTTCGGCGATGCGGTGCTCCTCGGCGCCGGAACGGTTCTCACGGCAGAAGAAGCCGAGGATGCCGTCGATGCGGGCGCGACGTACCTGATCGCTCCAAACACCGACGAAAAAGTAATCGGCGCCGCCAAGCGCCTCGGCGTTCCAATTATTCCGGGTGCCTTTACTCCGACTGAGATCGTACGCGCCTGGGACATGGGTGCCGATGCAATCAAGGTTTTCCCCGCATCAGTCGGGGGGCCGGCGTATATCCGTGCTTTGAAGGCGCCGCTGCCGAACATTCCGATGATTCCCACCGGCGGTGTGGACGAACGCACGGTTGGCGAGTTCTTCCGAGCGGGCGCGTTTGCTGTCGGCGCCGGCGGAGCCCTCTTCGATCGCAAGCGGCTGCAGGCCAAGGATTACGCCGGCATGACCGAAATCGCCAAGCGCTTTTCGCAGGCCTTGAAAGCGGCGCGGGAAAGTTAGCGAGGTCTTTGTTCTCCCTCCGAACACGACTTCAACACGGAGACACAGAGAGCACAGAGGACACAGAGAACGGCTTCTTGTAATTCGATCAAAGTCGTTGCGTTTACCGAGGGGCACACCGGCAACTGGCGCTTCGTTCTCCTTTTTACCGATGCGATTCTGACTTTTTACAAATCCTTCTCTGCGTCCTCAGTGACCTCTGTGCCTCTGTGTTGAAGTCGTTTTGATTGGGTAGACAATGAACGCCATGGTCCCATCACTGCCTCAACGCGCTACTGACGCCAACAAGGGCTCCTGCGGCCGAGTGCTGATCGTGGGAGGCAGCCGCGGCATGGCGGGTGCGCCGTGTCTGGCAGCACGCGCGGCGTATCGCAGTGGCGCCGGACTGGTGCGCGTGGTTGTGCCCAGGAGCATCTGGGACGTCGTGGCGATCAAGCTTGATGAATGTACCACGCTGGGGCTCGAGTCCACGCGCGAAGGCACGTTCGCCGATTTGAGGCAGATCTGTGAAGAAGAATCCGCCTGGTGCGACGTCGCGGTACTTGGGCCGGGAATCTCCAGCCACAGCACGCGGACGCTGGGCCAGGTGCGCCGCTGCGCGTGTGTTTTCAATGCCCCGCTGGTGCTCGATGCCGATGCGCTGAACGCGTTTGCGCTGCACAATCTTTCAGAACTGGGCGAAGTGCGCGCGAAACAGAAAAATGCGGCGCCTCTTGTGCTTACGCCTCATCCCGGCGAAATGGCTCGACTCTTGAAAGACACAATCGTAAACGTTCAAACTGACCGCCAGGAAGCTGCGCTGGCCTGCCAGAAGCTGACGCACGGCGGCGTCGTTGTTTTGAAAGGCGAAAGCACGGTCGTCACCGATGGTGAGCGCGTCTATGTCAATC
This sequence comes from Planctomycetota bacterium, assembly GCA_035628505.1. Taxonomy (GTDB): domain Bacteria; phylum Planctomycetota; class SZUA-567; order H5-PLA8; family H5-PLA8; genus DASPJR01. Next base: position 15,052 of record DASPJR010000154.1, read on the forward strand.
CCACCGGCAACCCCGGCATGGCTACTGGCGGAACAGGCGACGTGCTCTGCGGCATTATTGCCGCGCTGATCGGCCAGCGCATGAGCGCCTACGACGCGGCCTGCCTGGGTGTGTATCTGCACGGCCTGGCCGGCGATCTCGCTGCAAAGCGTCTGGGCATGTGGTCGCTTATTGCCAGCGACCTGATCGATGAACTGCCGAATGCGTTTCTCCAGCACGCATGCAAAGCCAAACAGCTTTGAAATTCTTCTATTATGTTACACAGCCTTTACGCAGCTCATCCGTAGATAAGGTATAGTTCTCTCGTATTGAACCACGGAGGGAATCCTTATGAAGACCGCATTTCTCTGCATCGCTGTTTTTGCCGCTGCTGCGGCCGGCACCGTTTTCATCGATACGAATGCTACTGTGCGTGCAACTTCGCGGAGCAAAGCCGAGATTGCCACCGTGCAGGCGAACACGCTGACGGCGTTCGAGTTCGAACCTGAACGTGTGCCCGAGGCATACGCCGAATTGCATCGCCATTACGCAAAAGCGTTTGTGGAAGAGGAAGGCTTTGGCATGGAGCGCATGGAACCATTGATCAGATTTCACGCCGTGTCCTCATGGGGTTTTCACAGCCACCGGCGAAAGCGAATCAAAGTAGATTTGAAAAAAATTGAGCTCATCGGAGTGGTGCAGCATGCTCAGCCGCGCGTGTATGTTTCGCCTTATCTCGCCTCGGACAGGCTCTGGTTTGAATGGATTTCCAATGAGCAATCGGCTGCCACGCCGGGGGATCAATCCAGAAAAAAATTGCTGGCGACGCACGAGGAGAAACCCGTGATGGAAAGGGTGTCAGCCACGGGCAAGATGGTCACGCGAATCGCCAAAGCGCCAAAGATGAACCAGTTCCGCAACACGCCGACTCGTGCGCCGGATGAGTTCGAAACGAAAGCGCTAGAGCAGCTCAAACGGGGTGATCATGTCGCCTGGCAGATGGACAAGGACGGCGTGCGGATGGTCGGCGCGCTTCGCGCAACAAAAGACTGCATGGCGTGCCACGAAGTCAAAGAAGGTGCGCTGCTCGGCGCATTAGCCTACCGGCTGGATCCGTGGCGCATTTTCAGCAAGATGTATGACCGGGAATGAAGATTGTCATTCCGTGGTTCCGCCGTGTTATCGTCAAGCCGCAATCACGCCAGCTTCACCACGCCGGTGCTGTCGCCGAACTTGGGCAGATCGACGCCGGCATTCTGGAGCATTGACAGCAGCAGGTTGTTCATCGGCGTGTTCGGTTCGCAGGTCAGGCGCCTGCCGGTGCGGATCTTTCCCTGGGCTTTGCCGCAGAGCAGCGCCGGCAGGTTGCGGTGATCGTGCTTGTTGCCGTCGCGAATCGTGCAGCCCCACAGGATCTGGCAGTTGTCCAGCAGCGGCGTGCCGCCTTCGTCGAGACCTTTCAAACGTTCGAGAACTTTTGCGAAACGCTCGATATGCCACGTCGCGATCTTTTCATATTGCGCGAGCGTTTTTACTTCGTTGCGATGATGCGACAGTCCGTGCCACGAACCATTGACTCCATCGAGGAAACTGAAGCCGCGTCCTGATTGTGCGTCGCCCATCATCATCGTGGCAATGCGCGTCGAATCCGTCCAGAACGCGAGCACCAGGATGTCCATCATCAGACCGAGGTGTTCCTCATGCGTCTCGGGAATCCCCGGCCCCGGCCTCGGCAGGTCGAAGCGGCCTTCGTTGATCCACCGCTTCTGCGGCTTAAGGGTGTTTTCGATGCGGCGTTCGACCGAGCGCACCGACTCGAGGTATTCGTCGAGCTTCACCGCGTCGTTGGCGCTGACTTTTCCGCGCAGCGACTTGGCGTCTTCGAGCACCAGATCAAGGACGCTGGTGTCGTCGCGCTGCAGCGACTTGATCACTGCCGGCTGATTGGGATTGAATCCCGAGACCACCGGCGCCGCCGAGGCGGTGCGGAAGAGGCGGTCGAACGCAAGCTGCGGGATGATTTCTTTCGGAACCGGCGTGTGCGGATCGCGCCAGGCAATGTGCGAGCCGTAAATCTTGGCAAAGCCGCCGCCCGCGTTGTCGACGCCTGATCGCGTCGGATCGACGCCCAGCTCGAAGCTCGGGAGCGGCGTGCGGTCGCCGATCGCCTGCGCGAGGATCTGATCCGCCGACGTGCCGCCGACATCCAGATCGCGGCCGGAGGTTCGCACGACGAAGCCGCCGTGCAGCCACGCCGGAACTTTTGGCCAGTGGCCGTTGCGGCCGTCGGTCTTCGCATGGAAGCAGTTTTCGACGAGGACGATATCGCCTTTGACTTTCTCAAGCGACTTGAGCATGGGCGAAAGCTCGTACTGTTCGCCGGTGCCCTTGGGCGTGAAGTTCGCGGGGTTCACGCCGTTAGGCATAAAGAAAAAGGCGGTGCGCAGCGGCGGCTTTTCGAGCTTCTCGCCCGCGTGCGCCTTGTTCGAGAGGGCTTCCAGCCACGGCAGCGCGAGAGCCGCACCCATACCGCGCAGCATGTTGCGTCGTGAGATTGTCATGGATTCGCCCCTCCCGCGATACGTTCTATGTTATCCGCACCCCATACCGGACTCAACGCTTATCTCCTTCTCCCCTTTGGGGAGAAGGCCGAGCGAGCGCAGCGAACGCGGGATGAGGGGTAGCCGCCTATTGCAAGAGACGATTAGCCCTCACCAGGCACTCGCTGCGCTCGTGTCCGCCCTCTCCCGGAGGGAGAGGGAAGCTACAACGGCTTGGCCGCCGGGATGTCCTTCTTCTTTTTCGGCACGGCGTTCTTGCGCGGCTCCTCGCCGCCCTGGCGATTGCGGAACGGCGTGCTGAGCACGATTTCTCGAATCAGTGTTCGGGCGGCGAAGTTCTCCTTGTCGAGCGCCGCCGTGAGACGCTCGATGGTGAAATCGTCGCGATCATCCAGGCTCCGCCCTAGCGCATAGCCAAGCATTTTGCCGCTGATGTGGCGCGCGAACTCGGTCTTCCGGTTCAGAAGTATTTTGCGCAGTTCGCCCGGTCCGTTGAATTTCTCGCCGCTGGGCATGATGCCTGATGCATCGACGGCGGTTTTGCCGTCCATGTCGCGCCAGCGGCCGACGATGTCGAAGTTCTCAAGCCCGAAGCCGATCGGATCGATCAGGTTGTGGCACGCGGCGCAGGTTGCATTCGCGCGGTGCTGCTCCAGCACCGCACGCAGCGATGCGTCTTTTTTCTTCTTTTGAATCGCTTCGAGAGTCGGCACATCCGGCGGCGGCGCGGGCACGCGCACGCCAAGCATCGTCTCCAGCACCCACGCGCCGCGCAGCACGGGGCTCGTGCGATTGGGATAGGAGGTGATCATATGCACGGCGCCCAGGCCCAGCACGCCGCCGCGGCGTCCATCGGCGACGGGCAAACGCCGGTACTCGCCGACCGGCTGCGTGGGATCATTCCATTTGGCTTCTTTGACTTCGGCTGCCCCTGGGCCGAAGTCCATGCCGTAATGCTTGGCCGTGCGCGCGGTGGCGAAAACGTAATCGCAATCGATCAGCTCAAGCAGGCTGCGGTTTTCCCTGAACAGATGTTGCATCAAGCGGATGGGCTCTTCGCGCAGCTCGGCCGCGAGCTCATTCGTGTAGATTCCTTTGAACTTGTCGCCCGTGAACGCGACGCTGGCGCCGACTTCCTTTGTGCCCAGCCACTGGCCGGTGAAATCTTCGATGAACGCGCGCGCCTTTGGATCGCCGAGCATTCGTTCGACCTGCGCCGTGAGCACCGCCGGCTCGTGCAGCTTCTTTTCGTCAGCCAGACGGAAAAGTTCGTCGTCGGGCATGCTCGCCCAGAGGAAATACGACAGTCGCGCAGCAAGCTCGTGATCGTTCAATTTGTAAATGCCCGGCTCATCATGCTCGTCTTCGACCCGGAAAAGAAAATGCGGCGAGACGAGCACGGCCTTCAGCGCCAGCTTGATGGATTCTTCGAAGCTGTCCCCGCGCTCGGCGCCCCGCCGGTACAGGCCCGTGAAGCGGTCGAGCTCGCCTTCGCGAAGCGGACGCCGGAACGCGCGCCGCGTGAAATCATTGATGATGCGCTGCGCTTCGGCCGTACGCGCCTCCGGTGAAAGCGCGGAAAAATCCGCAGCGCTCTTTGCGCCGAAGATCTTCTTGTGAGCGGTGCGTTTGGCATCAGTCAATGTGGGCTGTTTTTCCTGAAGAGAAAGCGAGGTAAGCACTGTCGTGCCTTCGGTGCAGCGGATCGCCAGCGTATGAACGCCGCGCTGCAGGCGCAACGTCGTGAGGCTCGGCTTTCCGGCAGCATCGGACTTGAAGCGGTGCGCCGCGATGCCATCGATCTTCAACGCCATAGCTGCGCCAGACGCTGCTTTCGTTTCAATGCGCACGTCGTAATCGCCGCTCGTTAGAATGCCGATGGCAACCGACGCTTCCTGGTTTGCCGTGAGCTTGCCGTCTGAAAAGCTGCTTTCTGAGACAAAATCTTTCAGCGCGAACTCGCGTTTGAGCGGCTGCGTAATGATAGCGTTATCGAGGATCTGCTGCGCGGCTTCCATGTAGCGTTCCATCAGGATCGCCGGCAGAAAAAGCGTTTCACCGTTGTTGGTGAAGCCTTCGCCGCCGCCGCCTTCGGTCGGAAAGGTTTCAGAATAATTGAGCGCCAGGCCCGTGAGGTCGCGAATTGTGTTGTCGTATTCAAGCCGGTTGAGCCGCCGTGAAATCGGCGCGCCGGCATAATCACCCAGTTTCGCGACCGTTTCGCGCAAGGCATTCTCAAGCCACGCCGTCACCTGGATTCGTTCGGTTTCGCTGGGTTGGATCTGGTCGGCTGGCGGCATCGTGCGGTTGCGCAGCTGGCTGATCGCGCTGCGCCAGGCCCAGCGCGCAGTGTTGAACTCGTTAAAGGTGAGCACCTTCATGAAGGGCACGTGCTTGTCCTTCATGTGGCAATCGCCGCAGAAATTGACCAGCTTGGGACGGATTTCCTTTTCGTATTGCACAGCCAGATCCGCATCAGCGGCGAGTGCAGCGGCTGAAAGGCAGATAGCAATCGCGATCGAAAAGCAGGCGCGCATGCGATATCCAGAAGGTTCCGAAAATATGTACACTGCAGGTGACGAACGAATCCCGCGTTTATTGTACAAAAGCCTCAGTTTGTTCATTCTTCTCGTTGTATAAGTCAGCATTATCTCGCGCTCTGAATAGGAGGTTTTTTCTGATGCGACTTTCATTTCTGCTCGCTGTCCTGCTTCTCCAGCGCTTTCTTTTCGCTGACGGTCCGCAGGACAACATTCCGGGGAAAGTCCGTCCGATTCCGGCCAAAGGTGTCGAGGTCCCTGCTGACAAGAAAGAAAAGATGGCGTCGGGCCTTGCCGAGCTCAAATCAGCCATCGATGCGCTGCGCCAGAAGAAGGATGCGTTTGCACACGATCTGCTTCCGGATGTGGAGATCTTCTACCGCGCCGTGCATGACGGCCTGAAGTACCAGGAGTTCCTCAAAGAGAACGAGATCGAGCAGGCTTTCAAGCTGCTTGAAACCGGCAAGCAGCGCGCAGCCGATCTGGCGCAGGGAAAAGCGCCGTGGGCAACGCAGACCGGCCTGGTCGCGCGCGGCTTCGTTTCGAAACTCGACAACAGCGTGCAGCCTTATGGTGTGTGGATTCCCGAAAGCTACTCTTTTTCCGGAGCGCAGAAATACCGCACTGATTTCTGGTTTCACGGCCGCGCGGAGCACCTCACGGAGGGGAACTTTCTGGCGCTTCGCATGAAAGGAAAAGATCAGATCGAAGTTTACAATCCGAAAGACACGATTGTGGTCTATCCGTATGCGCGTTACTGCAACGCCAACAAGTTCGCCGGCGAAGTGGACACGCTCGAAGCGCTGGCGGAAGCGCAGCGTCGCTACCGCATCGATGAAGAACGCATCAGCTCGCGCGGCTTTTCCATGGGCGGGGCGGCGGCCTGGCACATCGCTGTGCATTACGCTGATCGTTGGTTTGCGGCCAATCCTGGTGCAGGCTTCTCTGAAACACCGCGCTTTCTCGACGTGTTCCAGAATGAGAAGCTCTCACCAACGCCCTGGGAAAAGAAACTCTGGAACATGTACGACTGCGACAAATGGGCGCTGAACCTCACGCAGTGTCCGACGATCGCGTACAGCGGTGCGAACGATAAGCAGAAGCAGGCGGCCGATGTGATGGTCGAAGCGTGCGCGGAGCGCGGCATCGAGCTGGTTCATATCGTTGCGCCAAATACGGCTCACAAAGTCGAGCCTGAAGCGGGCAAGCTCATCGAACGCCGCATGGAAGCGCTCGCCCGCAACGGCCGCAACCGTGTGCCGCGCAGCGTCGACTTCGAAACGTACACGCTCAAGTACAACCGCATGAACTGGGTCGTTGTCGACGGCCTCGGCGAACACTGGGAACGCGCCGAAGTGCGCGCGAAGATTACGGGCGATTCGTCTGTTACGGCGACGACGGTAAATGTGACGGATCTTTCCTTTGTCATGGAGCCGGGCGACTGTCCCCTGTCGATGACTGAGCCGGTGACGATCAGTATCGATGGGCAGAAAATCAAGCAGGCGCCGCGCCCGCTTTCTGATCGCTCGTGGCGTGTCTCGCTGCATCTCGAAGGCAAGAAATGGAAGCTGGGCGCACGCACCGGCGATGGCTTGCGCAAGCGCCACGATCTGCAGGGCCCGATCGATGATGCGCTGATGCAGCCGTTCATCTTCGTCAAGCCCACGGGTACCCCAGCGAATGAACTGGCCGGCAAATGGGCGGCGGCGGAGCTCGAGCGCGCCATCGAGCACTGGCGGCGGCATTTCCGCGGCTATGCCATCGTCAAGGAAGACACGGCCGTGACCGATGACGACATCGCCTCGCGCAATCTCATCCTGTGGGGCGATCCGGGCAGCAACGCGATCATCAAAAGAATCAGCGACAAGCTGCCGGTCCGCTGGGACGCGAAGAACATTATCGTCGGTAAGCAGGCGTTCGACGCGGCGCAGCATGCCGCCATTCTTGTCGCACCCAATCCGCTCAACCCGAAGCGCTACGTAGTGCTCAATTCAAGCTTCACCTTCCGCGAATTTGCTTACTTGAACAACGCGCGGCAGGTGTCGATGCTGCCGGACTGGGCGGTCGTCGATCTGCGCGAGGCGCCCGGGACGATCCGGCCGGGAAGGATCGCGGCGGCCGGCTTTTTCGACGAACAGTGGAACGTGAAGGAACCGCGTGACTGATCACTAATAAAGGAGAGGGGAGTTCATGAGCTACGTCGATGGTTACGTTCTGCCAGTTCCGAAGAAAAAGGTGAAGGCGTATCAGAAGCTGGCCAGCATTGCGGCGAAAGTCTGGCGCGACCACGGTGCATTGCAGTATGTCGAATGCGTCGGAGACGATCTGAACGTGAAGTTTGGCGTTCCGTTCGTTAAACAGATCAAAACCAAGCCGGGCGAGACGGTCATCTTTGCGTTCATCGTGTTCAAATCGAGGGCGCACCGCGATCGCGTTAATGCTAACGTGATGAAAGACAAGCGCCTCGCTGAGGGTTGTGATGCCAAGAACATGCCGTTCAATCCAAAGCGCATGGTATACGGTGGATTTAAGGCAATCGTAGAAGCCTGAAAAATCTCCGTAACCGAAGCCAGTCTCGCGTTATGTTCATATGCGGGAATAGGGCTTTGATATGGCGACACAGGACAACTCGGCCGCGTTCGTGCAGCTGTTGACGCTCAACCAGAGCCGTCTGTACGCCTATATTCTGTCGCTGGTCGGAAACGCCAGTCACGCCGACGATGTCCTGCAGGAAACTAACGTCGTGCTGTGGCAGAAAGCTTCCGAATTCACACTCGGCACAAACTTCACGGCGTGGATGTTCAAGATTGCGTACATGCAGGTGATGGCGTACCGGCAGCGCCTGACGCGGGAAAAAATTCTCTTCGACAGCGACATGGTTCCCGAGCTCGCGCAGGAAGTCGGCGAGCGCCTCAGCGATCTGGATTCCCGGCAGCGCTCGCTGCAGGCATGCCTTGAAAAGCTCAGTCCGCGCCAGCGCGACATCGTCCGCCGCCGTTACAGCAGCGGCGCAACGGTGCAGAGCATGGCCGATGAGCTCGGCCATTCCGTAGAAGCGATCAAGCAGCTGCTTTTCCGTACGCGGTTGACGCTGGCTGAATGCGTGAAGCGTTCGCTGGCGCTGGAGAATGCGTAACATGGCTGACGCAGATCTCAAAGAAACCGAACTGCTTTTAAGCGCGCTCTTCGAAGGCGGGCTTTCAGAGGTTGATTCACGCAAGCTCGAGGCGCTGATCAAAAACGACAAGCAGGCGCGCGAACTCTATCTCGATTACTGCGAGATGCATGCGCTGCTGCAGTGGGAACACGGCGTCCTCGGCGCAGGCGCGAAGACCCCGGAAGTTCTTCCGCAGCCGGCCGCCGAGCCCAGGCCGCGCCGCTGGCTGATCTGGGCGCCGCTGGCTGCGGCTGCGCTTCTGGCGCTGGCGCTGATTCCAGCTTCGCCCGTTGCGCCGCCGCCTTCTGTGGCTGAAGAAGCGCAGCCGGAGCTGCTCGCCGGCGAATTCGTGGCGCGCGTGACCGGATCGAAAGACTGCAAGCTCGTCGGTACGGCGGTTTCCTTCCAGACCGGCGACGTGCTGCGCCAGGGCCAGCGCATCGAGCTGGCCAGCGGTTTCGCCGAGATCACGTTCGATTCCGGCGCGCAGGTGCTCCTCGAGGGCCCGGCCTCACTGGATGTGAATTCGGCCTGGGAAGCGGCGCTGCGCAAAGGCACGCTCAAAGCCAGCGTTCCATCGGAAGCAATCGGCTTCCGCATCTCGTCGCCTTCGGTCGATGTGGTCGACTTGGGCACCGAATTCAGCATGATTGCCGAGGAGTCAGGAGCGACCGAAGTTTTTGTGCTCAAGGGTGCCGTGCAGGCCGCACCGGTCCTCGCCAGCGCCGCTGCGCCGCAGAAGATTCTGCTCAAAGAAGCCGAAGCCAGGCGCTTTGCAAAAACAGGCACGAGCGAGGTCACCGACCGCGAGCGCAAGGCGCGGCGCTTTGCCCGGGCCATCGCGCTCGAACGCTTCAGTGGTCCGACTGATTTCGTGCACTGGTCGTTCGATGAGAATGGCGGCAAAGTCGCGCACGCAAAAACCGTCGGCAGCACGAAGGGCGAATTCGACGCACACTTCAAGAACGTGAGCGATCCCGCAGGGCTGCGCACTAGCGGCCGCTTCGGAAAGGCGCTCAACTGCAATGGCGAAGTATTTTCAAAGATTCCGTTCTCCGGCAGCGCCGCAAAGACGGCGCGCTCGTTCGCGTTCTGGGTAAAGCTGCCTGCCGATTCGCTGCTCTCTGACGGCGACACGATGCTGGCCTGGTCGCGGCGCGACAAGAAGCGCGGCAATGCGCGCGCACTTCAGATCGGCTGGAACAGCAACGCGGCACAGGGCGCGCTGGGCACGCTGCGCACCGAGCTGGGCCGTGCGTTCGTCACCGGCAGCACGCCGCTGCGTGACGGCAAATGGCATCATGTCGTGATCACGCTGGCCCCGGGACGCAAGCCTGCCGAAGGGATGCATGTCAGCCAGTACGTGGACGGGCGCCTGGATGGAATCACCAGCGTGCGCCACAAGGATCGGCGCATCGAAGTAAACGATAGCGATGACATTTCCGAGATGCTGTTCCTCGGCAGCAGCGTCCGGCCGCAGCTTGAGAACAAATTCCGCGGCGAGCTGGATGAGCTCTACATTGTGGAACGTGCGCTCACGCCGCAGGAAATTCAGCAGCTCATGAGTGCCAATACGCTGTCCGCGCGGGAGCTGGCTGCGCAATAAACCCACCGGAATTTTCGTAACCTTCACGCGCCAGCCGTTATCTGCATTCAGGAAAACGAAAGCCGCTGGTGCGCGGCGCAGGAATTAAGGAGAGACAAAGCCATGCGAGTTCACGTTCTGACGGCCCTGTTCACTTGTCTGATTCTGTCCGGCACGGCGCGCTCAGCCGAAGAGACAAAGAGCGGCACGCTCGGTGCCAAGCCGATCACCGCGGCAGCCGATGTCGTCGCTGTCCTCTATGACGGCGCGGATACGATCAGCCTTTCGGCGACGGGCGACGTGGTTGCCAAACTTGAAGAGCTCGCCAAAAAGAGCGCGAAGGTGCAACTCACCGGGACGGTGGACGGCAAAACAATGGTCGTCACGAAAATCGTCGAGACCGAGCAGAAGGCTGACGAGAAAGACATGAAGCGGGAAAGAAAGGGCAAGAAGAAGGACGGCGAAAAGAAAAGGAAGAAGAAGGCTGAGAAGAACAATAACTGACGAACGCACGACGACAGGATTGCGGAGAAAAAGCAATGCCAGTGCTGAAAATCTTCTTTCCCGTTGCTCTCGTTCTTCTCGCCGCGTCCGGCTTCTCGTTCGAAATTGGCCGCCGCGTGGATCAGAAAGAGCCGCTGAAGTCTTCGGCGGCTCAGGCCGCGGCAACGATCGACGCCATCATTCTCAAAGGCCTGCAGCAGGCGAAGCAGAATCCCAATCCGCCCTCCACAGATGAACAGTTCCTGCGCCGCGTTTTTCTCGATATCGTCGGCCGCATTCCCACCGGCACCGAAACCGAAGCGTTTCTTGCCGACAAATCCGCCGACAAGCGTTCGCGGCTGATTGACAATCTTCTCGCGTCGGACGGCTACAACTCGCACCTGTTCAACTACTTTGCCGACATGCTGCGCATCAAGGACAGCGTCGGCAAGCAGGGCCAGACGTACGTTTACCAGGAGTGGCTCAAAGACCAGATCGCCAAAGACCGCCCCTGGAGCGAGACCGTTTATCAGATGATGACGGCAAAAGGGCGCCTGGCTGAAAGCGGCCCGGCCGGTTACCTGCTGCGCGATCCGGGCATGCCGCTGGATAATCTCGCGAACACGCTGACCGTTTTCCTCGCCGCGAACGTGGCCTGCGCGCAATGCCACGATCATCCGTCCGCCTCGTGGACGCAGCGTGACTTCTACGAGATGGCCGCGTTCTTCGGCGGTATCGAGACACACAGTTTCAAAGCGCAGCGCATGATGAATAAAATCATCAAGTCATCCGACGCATTCGATCAGAACGACAAGCGTTTCCTGCGGCAGTTCCTGGAAGTGAATGCGGCCGAAGTAAAAGAAGAGCCCGGCAAGAAGCTGAAGTTCCCCGAAGACTACAAATATAAGGATGCCAGACCCGGCGAAGTCGTGAAGCCGCAGCTCATACGCTGGTCTTCGGAAGACAAGTTCAATCCCAGCTATGCCATCGACACGAGCAAGCCCGAGAAACTGCGCGAAGAGTTTGCGAAGTGGATGACCAGCGAACACAACCCGCGCTTCGCAGCCACCATTGCCAACCGGCTGTGGAAGCGCGCGTTCGGCATCGCCGCCAGCGAACCGGTCACCGACCTCGATGACCTCACGCGCGTGGCCAACATCGATCTGCTCAACGCGCTCGCTTCCGAGATGAAGCGCGTGAAATTCAGCCTGAAAGAATTTCAGCGCATCATCTTCAACACGCAAGCCTATCAGCGCCAGGCCAGCGCGACGCCCGATCTGGCCGCTGGCGACTACCGCTTTCCTGGCCCGGTGCTGCGGCGCATGACGGCCGAGCAGGTCTGGGATTCGGTGCTCGCGCTTGCCGCCGGCGAGCAGATCGATCACTACAAGCTGCGCCGCGCTGACGACCTGAAAAAGTTCGTCATTCCCGAGCGCGAAATCACGCCGAAGGTGGCCGAAGAAGCTGCCATTCGTCTGCGCAAACAAGGCGTGCGTCCGATCCGCGTGAAAGAAAACCTGCAGATGGAAGGCGGAGGCAAGCCGCCCCCGCAGATCCGCGGATTCACGATTGCGCGCGCGTCTGAACTGGAGCAGCCCACCCGAGAAAGCCACTTCCTGCGAATGTTCGGACAGTCCGACCGCACCACCGCCGACGATTCATCTGTCGAAGGCGGCGTGCCGCAGGTGCTGATGCAGATGAACGGCGACGTTCAGGACGTCATCGGCAGCCAGGAATCCCTGGCGATGCGGCACGCGTCGGCGAAGAAGACGCCCGCCGAGCAGATCGAAGCGCTGTACATCAGCTTCCTCGGCCGCAAGCCCACGCCGGCGCAGCTGTCCACACTTCAGAACGCGATGGCCAAGGGCATGACGCTCTCCGAAGTGAGCTGGGTGCTGTTTAACTCGCGTGAATTTCTCTTCGTTCAGTAAGCAGATTCAGGAGTTTTCTGATCATGAAACAACGCCTGCAGTCACTCGATACAATCACCCGCCGCAGCTTTGCCGAACGCTGCGCGCTCGCCGCCTTCGGCCTGACGATTCTTCCGAGCTTTGCTGCCTCGAATGTCCGTGCTGAAGAGGTCGCCAAAGGTCCGGGCTTCGGCAAAGCGAAAAATATCATCTGGCTGCGGCTGCAGGGCGGCTTAAGCCACATCGACACGTTCGATCCGAAAGAGGGCAAGTCGCAGGGGCCCGCGAAAGCGCTGAGCACCAAGGCGGGTTTTCAGGTCACCGATTACCTTCCGAAGACCGCCGCAATCGCCGACAAGATCTGCGTGCTCCGCTCGATGACGGCCAAGGTCGGCGTGCACGCCGATGCCGCGTACATCATGCGCACCGGCTACGAAAAGCGCGGCACGATCACGCATCCGGCGATGGGCGCGTGGTGCCAGCATTATCTCGGGCAGAGCCACAAAACGCTCCCGTCGTCGGTGTGCATCAACATGCCCGCCGGCAGTGGGAACGGTTATTTCCCCGCAACGTACAGCCCCTTGCCAATCCTCGATCCGGATGCTGGCCTGCAGCATTCGCGTTCCAAAGAAGGCGTCGCGCGCCTGGAAAGCCGCCTGGACATCATGAACGAGCTCGACCGCGATTTCCGCGCGAAGTTTCCCGATCCAAGCGTCGCCGCCTACAACGACTTCTACGAAAACACACTGCGCCTGATGAAGAGCAGCGATCTCAAAGCTTTCGATGTGTCCGCTGAAAGCGACAAGATGCGCGACTCCTACGGCCGCAACAAATTCGGGCAGGGCTGCCTGCTGGCGCGGCGACTGGTCGAAAACGGCGTGCGCTTCATCGAAGTCGAGAGCAAAGGCTGGGACATGCACAAAGGCCTTGAGAAAGACATGGAAGAAAAGATGCCGCCGTTCGATCAGGCGTTTTCGGCGCTCGTGTCGGATCTGGAATCACGCGGCCTGCTCGCGAGCACGCTCGTTGCCGTGACAACCGAATTCGGCCGCAAGCCGAACTTCGATGGCGACGGCCGCGGCCACCATCCGCCGGCGTTCTCGCTGGTGCTCTCCGGCGGCGGCGTGAAAGGCGGCTACGTGCACGGCGCGACGGACAAGCTCGGCGCCGAACCCAGCGACAAGCCAATGAAGCCCGGCGATTTCCACGCGACGGTCGGCTGGGCCGCCGGCCTGCCGCTCGAAAAACCCGCCACCGCCCCCAACGGCCGCCCCTTCACCGTCGGCAATAAGGGTAAGCCCGCGCTCGAAATTTTCGCGTGAGCCGCAGCCGCGCGCCGTAGCATGGGCGTCCCACTACCTTATGGGTCCGCCATGCCGTTGCAGTTAAACCGTGGCGCAGGCATCCTGCCTGCGCGCCGTTGGGAAAGTCTTCTCACTGGCGCCGGACGGCCAACGCGGCCGTAGCACCATGTCACGAAGTATTCCACCAACCCGCCTCGGAAATTAGCCGCGGCGCAAGCGAGCGCATGCGAGCGCAGCCCCCGGATCCGAGCCCACATTTTCGTTTCAGCGCTCTGGAGGGGCGGGGGAGTTTTTTTGCGGCGCCCCGCTGGGGCGCTGATGCGCGGACTCTGGTCACTAAACCGGTGGCCGCGCGCTACGCGCTTGCCACCGGCTAATATCCCGCGCTCCTCCGGAGCGGGGGACTCGCGCCACGCCGTTCAGCCTAGCGCCGTGCCCGCCAGTGGGTCAACAGAGAAGCGAGTGACTTACGGGACATGCGCCAAATCTTTCCCGCCGCAGTGCGGCACGCTAATTAGTTTCGTACAGCGGCCCCTGCGTTATAGGTGACGGCCCCAATTCTCCGCCGGCAGATCCATTCGCACGGAACAATCGAGGCTACCAGAATTGAAATGGCAGAAATCAGGTCATAGATAATGTTTCTTGGTGGCGTCCATCCCGCATAAAGAGAAGGGTGAGGTGGATCGTAATACCAGTAGTAGGTCTTAGGCCAACCCAGACGACAGAAGTCGGCGCGCATCGATTCGTCGTACGAACCCATTCCGGGCTTATTAATCGGACGCTTTGATTTTTCTGGATAGCTGTTTACGCATACAAGGAGAATGATTGCGACAGCGGCGACAATCATGGATGGAGGTTTAAGTGAGTACCACTTGATGTTTCGTCGTGATACGAATTCCAGAATAATGGCGAAAAATCCCAGCAATCCCATCACAATCGCCGCATTCAGGAATGTAAGGCCCACGCTCCAATGGCGTTCGCAGTGAGGAAGAAAGAACCACGTATCATTGAGTCCCTCTGCGTTCCTGACTTCATAAACATTTAGATATGGCCAGCCAAAATAATAACTGGTAGCGTGAGAGTTTCCCAAGCCCATTGACCACGTGAAGTTCAATAGCATTAGCACTCCGGCCACCAACATCAGAATGATCGCCGTGCTCAGGTGAATCTGAAACCAAAGGCGCTGCTTCGGTGTTGAGTCTGGCGGGCTCATGGCTTGCGGGTCTCGCAGCGCATTATAACTTCGCAGAGTATTCCGGTAAAAATCGCGAGGAATGCCGCAACGGAACAGTTAAGGGCAATGACCTTCCACCAATCTTCGGGAGAGAGTTTTTGCAAAACAATAACTTCAATCGCCCGCGACTCCTTAAGCTCGTCAATCAATGCTAATTCAATCGTGTTACTATCGACAAAGCTCCCCGTTAAGTATCGAGTTTTATAAACAGGGTTTGATGAAAAATCGGACCACTCAATGCGCCAGAGTATCTGCGACGTTCCAAGGTCGCGAATTACGTAGCCGTCGAAAGAAAAGCGGCCATCAGGTGAAGTAGAACTCTGCTTCACGACGTAATTGTTGGGGTCAGGCCGCCTCGCTACCTGCCATGGACTACTATGATATGTGACGGCAAACGCAATAGAGACACATATTCCGCCTACCACAAACATTAGTACAGCCGTGCTCAGATGAATCTGAAACCAGCGGCGGCGCTTGGGCGGGGGCTCTGGCGCGTCCATGCTGAAAGCCTAGCGCCGTGCCCGCCATGGGGTCAACAGAGTAGCGAGTGAACGTTCATCACTGATTCTGGGGACACGATACTCAACTTTCCGATACGATCCCAACCGTTTGATGACAACTCGCGAATTGAAAATTCGCGTTACATGCGGCAACGCCGTCGCTTGCCGCAAGGGGGCAATGTAACAAAGCCCAGGGTTGGCCCGAACGGGCCTACCCTGGGTTCGTGCGATGCAATGGCATCACAACCACAACGTGGTTGCGTCACGACGTGTGCGGTGCGGGCAGACGCAACCCTTTCAGGGTTGAACGCGAATACGGCTCTTTGTACCCAGGGTAGCGCCTGCTGGCGCAACCCTGGGCTTTGATACATTTCCCCTTCGGGGAAAGCAGAAGCGAGCTGGAATCAAGGAATCGCGGAGACGTGCACGAAATCGGCTTTTTAATTTCCCGCCTGCAAGTCTCAGCCGCGGCGGAGCTTGTCTCGACGGGAAAAGATTTTTAGAAATCTGAGTCGCTAATGACACAGGCAAATCGTCTCAGTATGTATGAGGGGAGAACCGGTGAAGCGGGCTAAACGTGGGCGCACCGTGCAGAAAAAATTTTGAAAAAAGTCGCGACAAATCGCGAGCGCTAAGCATCTCTTATAGGTGAGGGGCCGCACGAAACAACTGATACTCGCAGGCTGGAAGCCTGTGCTACGAACGATTGCGGGCGGGACGTCCGCGCTCCATAAACTACAGCGCGCTGAAGATTGTTCCGAGCGACTTCTCGTAGTTCTTCCAGCGCTGCACCGAGCGCGTGTGAACGGGCTCGCGCACCTGCGTGACGCTCGCTGTGCGCACGGGGCGGTCGGTCTTGTGGAACGATAGGCAGCTCTCTTCCCAGTCCAGGCCGATGAACGAAATCATCTTCTTCGCCGTCTCTTCCAGGTTCGAGACCGTCTGCTCGTAGTCCACTTCAAGGAAGCGGCCGCCCAGCACCGAGCGCCAGTGATCCATCACGCGGCGGTACTGCTGAAAGCGGTGGGCGATGTGCTGCTGGTCGCAGGCCCAGCGGATCTGGCGGAAGTTGGTCATCCAGCACGAGACGGCAATGTCTTTGAGCTCGCGGCGGCAGTGGATGATCTTCGCGTTCGGGAAAAGCGTCAGGATCAGGCCGATGTGCTGGTAGTTGTCGGGCATCTTGTCAACGATGTGCGGCTTTGATGCGTTGATCGCGGCGAGCTTCTCCAGATGCTTGCCCGCGACTTCCTGCACGGCTTCGCGTGTCAGATCGTTCATGCAGTCGATTGGCCGCTTGTCGAGCTTGAGAACACTGGGAATCGACTCCAGCGATTGATTGGTGAAGCGCAATTCTCCAGCGCCGAAAATTTTTGAATGGCTGGCGAGCACCTGTTCGACCAGCGTCGTTCCTGAGCGCGGCAGACCGAGGACGAACAGCGGTCGAGTGCTGTCTACGCCGAAGTTCTGCGTGCGCGAAAAGAATTCGGGCGTGAACGTGGCGATGATCGAATCGATGTGAGCGGCGTGGTCCTGTGGATCGTACGACTTGCCGCGCTTCTCCCATTCCTCCTTGCGGATGGCGTTGGCTTCAGCCAGATACGCGCCGGCTTTGTCGTAGTCACCTCGGGCATCCAGCGTGTGCGCCAGGCCGAAGAGCAGCGCGGCGCGGCGCGTGCGGGGAAGGGTGGGATCTTCGGCCAGTTCCAGCATCGCTTTGAATTCGTGATCTGGAATCTTGCCTTTCAGATGAGTGGCCAGCATCGTGTAGCCGCCGGCCAGGCGCGGGTTGATGCGGATGGACTCGCGGAAACACGCCTGCGCTTCCTCGAGCTTGCCGATTTCCTGGTAGGCGTCGCCCATGCCGCAGTGCGCTGAGGCCATATGCGGGTTGATCTGCAGCGCGCGGCGGTAGTGTTCGATCGCCGCCGGAACCTGCATCTTCTCCTTGAGCAGCATGGCGAGCGCGGTGTGGGCTTCGGCGTAAGAAGGATCGAGCTGCAACGCCAGTTCCAGTTCGCGCTGAGCCTCCTCGTCCTGTTCGTCTTCGCTCAGCAGGCTGGCGTAGTTGGTGTGGACGCGAGCCGAGCGCGGATCGAGCTGCAGCGCGCGTTCGTACCAGGATTTCGCCTGGCCCAGCGCGCCTTCCTCCTGAAGCGCCTGGCCGATGTTGTTGCAGGTCAGCGCGATATTTGGATTGAGCTGCAGCGCCTGCGCGTATTCGTTCTTGGCTTCTTTAAGCTGTCCTTCTTCGCGCAATACGTTGCCGAGATTATTGTGCGCCGCCGGAAGATTGGGGCAGAGTTCCACCGCGCGGCGGCAGTGCGTGAGCGCTTCCTTGGATTGATTCAGCTCCAGCAGCACCTGGCCGAGATTGCAATGCGCTTCGCCGTACTCGGGATTGATTTCAATGGCGCGGCGGAATTCCTGCGCGGCTCCGGCCCGGTCGCCTTTGTGAATCAGTGCAATGCCCAGATTGTTGTGGGCCATCGCCGAATTGGGCTGAAGTTTGAGCACCCCTTCAAAGCAGCGGGTTGCTTCCTGATGCTGCCCCGCGTTCTGGAGAACAAGCCCGAGATTGTTGAGTGCGTCCGCATACCGCGGATTCAGGCGCAGCGCCTGCTTGTAGCACGCGGCAGCCTGGTCGAAACGGCCCATGAAGCGGAATGCTTCGCCCTGATTGTTGTAAAAGGCAGGCTCGTTCGGGCGCAGCGCAATGGCCCTGCCGATCAGCCCCGCCGCCTTTTCGGGAGCGCCGCGCTGAATCAGCGACACCCCGAGTAGATGCAGAGCGTCTACATTGAGCGGATCCTGTTCCAGCACGGCCTGGTACATCTTCGCAGCTTCCTGAAGTTTGCCGCTTTTGTGCAGCTTTAAAGCCTGTTGAATGTCGCTCATTTGTGGAGTGCTCCGTTGCTGGCGTTCAAAACGCCGGGGATTTAAAGGCGTGCGGGCCAGCCTGTCAATGAGAGCCGCAAAATGCTCGACCTGGATCTCGGGCCGGATTTGTGCGTAACGCTCGGCGAATTGCCTGGCCTTCATCACCATAGTTTCAGAATTCAAGACCTGCGCCAGCTTCGGTGTGAACTCAGCGGGATTATCGCGGTCGGCGATCAAAGCCATGCCCATGTCTTCGAGTGCTTTGCAGGCCGTGAATTGCTCAAGGAGGATAGGGAAGAGCAGCATCGGCTTTCCCGCGCAGGCGAAATGAACCAGCGTATTGTGCCCACCGTTGAGAACGACTATGTCGGCGCTGCGACTGACCTGCGAGAGATTAAGGAGGTTTTTCTCGATGCGCACGGTTTCAGAGCTGAAACCGGCGATGCGCTCGGGTGGAACGCTGTCCAAGATGAGCAGCGTGGGCATGCCGCTTTCGTGCAGCACCCGCATGAACTCCGGCAGCTTCTCGACGTTCTTCAGGTAGGCGAAAATTTTCTTGCCCGGCTTATCTGGCCAGACAGGTTCCACGCCTGAATACAAAGTAAAGGTGCCCCAGTAGCGACCGCCTTTGCGCTGCCGGTAATGATCGAGCTCTGGCAACGTCGACAGTACTTCGGCATCGACCTCCGCAAAGAGCTGCCCCAGGCGCTGCAAAGGCGACTGGCCACTAGCGCGCAGCACGTCGTTAACCGTGGAGAGAAGGCGGTTCTCAAGGGCCAGCAGCTCGGCCTGGTTTGCTTTTTCCCAGTAACGCAGAACCGGGAACGGCTGAATGTCGGGCGGGCAGGTGAAACCCGTTCCCACGTGAATTCGCGCGGCGGGCCAGGAGCGCAGAGCCAGCAACGCGAGCGGCGCATGATCAGCGACGACGACGTCCGGCTTGATCTGCGCAAAGATCGCGCGCCATTCAGCGAGTGACTTTTCGAGCGCCTGACGGTCGCCGAATCCATGATGCTGAAGCAGCTCGCCGAAATTTTTGCATTCAACGGTAATTTCAGTTTCAACATGTGTGGTTCGCACGGCCTGCAGAACGGTGACATGAAGGTCTTTATAGACGTCGCGTGCGCGTTCAACATCGGCTGCAGCGAAATAGACTTTATGGCCCAGGCCGCAAAGCCGGCGAAGCACTTCACGGTATGGAAGAAGATGGCCGAACCCGGCCCCGAGTTCCCAGGCGAACAGGATGTTGGACATGGTTGACGTGTAGCAGTTCGTAAAGACGGGTGCAAGCAAGATTGTGTTTGAGCCTGAAAATGCGGATGCTGATTCAAAAATTTTTAAAAAAGGAGATACACATTTGATGACAATTTATGATCTTCATTCGATGCACAGGTGCAAATACGATGACAAAATCTTTGCTGATTTCCCCCATTATTTAGATTGTTCAGTCCGCCTGCACGCATATACTCGCGCGAACACCTCAAAGAGTTCCGACACGGCTGAAGTCTGAGCTGTTTCGTGCCCGGCACATGTCGCTGCAGGTCTGCTGAGCGGTTGTGTGCACTCTGAGGGTGTGCTGTGTTCCGCTGAAACGATTCGGCTTTTTGACCGGAGAAACCTTATGACGATCAGCCTCGACTCCCTGAAGAACAAAATGTTCCGCGGCCACAGCATGAAGCAGCTCCTGAAAAAGGTGCCGCTCGTTGTGGCCTTCTGGATGATGAGCCAGGCCGGCGACGTCGCCGCTCAGGACTTCACCCCAAACACGCTGGCTGACAGTATCACGCCTCTTCCGCCCGAACCGAACCCTCCGATCATCAACACGCTGCGTGACGCGATCCTCGCGGCCAATCAATCAACGACTGACGACCGCATCGTTCTGCAGACGGGAGAATACGCTCTGTCGCTAATTGGACGCGACGAAAATCTCGGCCGGACGGGTGACCTCGACATCACGCGCCCGAGCACCAGCGGCGTGCTGACCATTGAGGGCGTGGGACCCGGCACGGTCATCAATGCCAATGAAATCGACCGCGTCTTCCACATCACCAGCGGCGCCAAGGTCACCTTCAAGAATCTGAAGATCGTGGGCGGCTACGCGACGGACAATGGCGCAAATACCACTGTACCTCCTGCACCTGGAGGAAGCAGCGTTGGCGGCGGCATTCTCAGCACAGACGGGGCGCTGACGTTCGATAACGTGATTATCGAAAACAACACCGCAAGTGGTCGAAGCGGCAGTATCACTTCTTCTAGCGCTGGCACTAACGGCGGCGATGCGTACGGAGGCGGAATTTACGCTGAGGGCGGTTCTGTGACCTTCAGCGGAACCGGCTCAACGGTCCGCTTGAATTACGCATATGGCGGAAACGGCGCCGACGCTGCCTACAGGGGCTCGACTTCAGGCGCTTCAGGCGGCAATGGCGGCTCGGCTATTGGCGGCGGACTCTTCGTTCAGAGTTCTACACTGGTTGGCACGAATCTCACTGTCGTAGATAACCTGGCCCAAGGTGGCGGCGGCGGACGCGGTGCAGATGGTGGCGCCTCCTCTAGCACCGACACAATAGGAACCAGCACCCCCTCATCCTATACAACCACCTTTTATTATGCCTACGCCGGTGGACGTGGCGGCTCTGGCGGCTCGGCAATGGGTGCGGGCATTTTCGCGCAAGGAAAAGGTGGCACACTTAACCTGACGGCCTCCGATATTTCTTCGAACACAAATTACGCTGGGCAGGGCGGACGAGGCGGGGACGGTGGAGCCAGTGGCTCGGCCGGCGGGGCCGGCGGGAATGCCGGTTTTAGCGGAGGTGCAAGGGGCGGTGGTCTCTATGTTTCCGGACTGGACGTCACACTCGACGGCACAACGGTAAGCGGCAACAGCAATGTCGGAGCTGCACCAATTCCAGGTGGCACGGGTTTCCGCGATGAAGACGGCGGGCGCGGTAGTTCAAACTCCCCTGTGCTCGGCGGCGGCATTTTTGCTGTCTACGGCGAACTGAATTTGAACTCGGTTCTGGTAGACGACAACACGCAGACTGCCGGTTCCGGCGGCAACGGCGGAAACAATCCGACAAGTGGCTGGACCGGTCAGGGTGGCACCGGAGGCTATGCGGCAGGCGGCGGCATCTACGCTCGCCTCGCGCCAATTACTCTCAGCGGGACATCCAGTGTTTCGCGGAATCAGAACACGGGAGGCAACAGTGCTCCCGGCGAAGGCTCCTGGAGGCGCTTTGCGTCGAAGGCCAAATTCTCCTCCTCCAGTTCGAGCCTTATCTTCTTCCCCGGTGACGCGGTTGGCGCTGGAATCTACGTTTCGGGTGCCGGTTTTGATGCAGGCTCGGCCACCTCACTGACACTGAACCAGAATTCGAACACTGGCGGCCGGGGTTCCGATGGGCTGGGCGGAAGTTCCAGCTCTTCGCCGAGCGTTTACCAGACAGCTTCGAGCGGCGTGCCGGGCGGCGATGGCGGTCACGCGGCAGGCGCCGGCATGTTCGTCTATAACTCGACTTTCGTTGCGAGCAACCTGGTGGTCACGAAGAACACCAATGCGGGCGGCGACGGCGGCAACGGGGAATACGGCACTTCCGACGGCGGCAATGGCGGAGATGGCGGTTCCGCGACGGGTGCGGGCTTGTACATCGGCTATACGCCAACTGTGACTCTGACCAATTCCACAATCTCCGAGAACACCAATACGGGTGGAAAGGGCGGAGCTGGTGGATCAGGCTCGTCCGGCGGCAATGGCGGATCGGGCGGAGACAGCTTTGGCGGAGGTCTGTTCATCCAGGTTTCGGGACAATTCCCGATTACCCTGGACGCATCGATTACGCAGACGACAGTCGCATCCAATCAGAATCGCGGCGGAATTGGCGGGACCGGCGGAAAAGCCGACCCCTTTTCCACAAGCGGTAGTGGCGGCCGGGGCGGAAGCGGCGGTGAAGCTATCGGAGGGGGCGTTTACGTTTCAGGTAATTTCACCGGCGGTGCGGTTGCATTCAACAATGGAACTGTCGCCGGGAATTCCAACATCGGCGGCGCTGGTGGTATCGGAGGCGATGCACCAAGCTCGGTAGGCAGCGGCGGCAATGCCAGCAATGTTCTGGGTGGCGGAATCTACACGCAATTTGTAGATGTCGCGCTGAACGCCACGCTTGTCGATTCAAATACGCAAACGGCGGGTAATGGCGGCGCCGGCGGCGTCACCTCGTCCTCCATGCGTGTGGGAAGCGGCGGGCGCGGAGGAGATGCGTATGGCGGCGGAGCCTACTGTTACGGTGGCAGCGTAACCGTTTCGGGTACCACCGGCATTACGAACAACAGCAACACGGGTGGCAGCGGCGGTGTGAATTCCCGGGGTGGAGACGCTTACGGCGGCGGTCTCGGCCTTGGCTATGACACGCCTCTGGTCTCCGATACAGCCGTGCTGACCGTCCAAGGCAATCGCAATGCCGGCGGAAAGGGAGGCAATGGAGGATCGGAAGGGGGCTCGAGCAGGGGGAACGGTGCTAGCGGCGGAGAGGCGATCGGAGGAGGCATTTTTGCAGACTATAACGCGGCCATAACCGCTGCAAACCTGACCCTGGTCTCGAATTCAAACGTCGGCGGCGATGGCGGAAACGGCCAGAATGCTGGACCGTTCGCCGCTGGCGGTAGTGGCGGATTTGGCGGGCAGGCAAGCGGCGGAGGTATCTACAGCTACGACACAGTTACGTTAAGCGCGTCAGTCGTTTCGAATAACTCGAATACTGGCGGCAAGGGCGGCACGGGCGGCAACGGCGGCGATGCCACTACTACTGGTTTGGCGGGCCCCGGCGGGAGAGGTGGAAATGGAGGCTACACGATTGGAGCCGGCATTTTTGCTTCATACGGTGGTGCGATTTCCATGAGCACCATCTCCGGCAACACCCAGACTGCCGGACATGGCGGCACCGGCGGCAATGGCGGCATTCTGGCCCCGGCAACACCGGCCGCGGGCGGCGTGGGAGGCAGCGGCGGTTCTGCGGACGGCGCGGGGCTGGAAATCGGGTCGTCGGCAGAGTCCTTCAGCCTTTCGAACAGCACCCTCTCAGGTAACTCAGGCACTGGTGGAAACGGCGGTGCCGGCGGCATGGGCTCAATCCAGGCCGGTGGAGGCTACGGTGGTTCGAGCAATGGCGGCGGCATAGCGAACTATGCTGCGGCTCTGGTGATCCGCAGCAGCACAATTTCTGGCAACCGCCTCTTCAGTGGAAGCGCCGGACCGGGAGATCCCAACAGTCCGTTTGATGGTGGCGCCGGAAGCGCGACCGGTGGCGGCGTGCTCTCTGCCAACAACAACTTTGGCACGTCTGTAGTGGTCGCGAACAGTACCATCGTTCGCAACACGGTCTCCATCGGTACTGCTACGGGACTGGGCACTGGCGGCTTTGCCGGCGCTGGTGGCGCGCATCTGTTTGCGTATGGCGGACCGGTCCGAGTCATCAGCACGATCGTCGCCGAGAACCTCTCGGCGGGCACGCCCAACGACAGCACGATGCAGCTTGACGCGCAGTCACTCAACAATCTCATCGGCGAAGGCACGAATCTGACCGGCACGATCGATGCCAGCAACCAGGTCGGCACCGCGGCCTCGCCGCTCGATCCGAAGCTCGACATCCTCGACGATCACGGCGGCCCGACTGAGACGCACGCGCTGCTGGCCGGCAGCCCAGCGTTTGAAAAAGGTCTGGCCAACGGCGAGACGCTCGACCAGCGCGGCACCGGTTTCGCGCGCGTCGTCGGCACGGCAGCGGACGTCGGAGCGTTTGAAAATAATGCTCCTACGAGCAACCCAGGCGCGCCGTACACCATCAGCGAACTGCAGGCGCTCACGCTGGATGGTTCGGGTTCAGTCGACCCCGACAACAATGCGCTTACATATAGCTGGGACATCAACGGCGACGGTACGTTCGGCGATGCGACGGGGATCAATCCGACGCTGACCGTCGCGCAGCTCGCGGCGCTAGGTATCAGCGATGGCCCGGCGACCTTTAATGTCGTGCTGCAGGTCAGCGATGGACTGTTTACCTCGACACCGGTGCAGACTACCCTGCGCATCAACAATGCTGCGCCAGTTGTGGCGATCAATGCTCCGGCAACAGGCCAGGCTGGAACGGCTATCGACCTGACGCAGACGACAACGGATGTGCCGGCCGACCTGACGACCATGACCTACACCTGGACGGTTTCGCGCAATGGAACCGTGGTTTTCAACGGCAGCGGCGCGAGTTTCAGCTTCACGCCGGCGATGGGTGGAACGTACGAAGTGACGGTCACGGCGACCGATAAGGACGGCGGCGTCGGAACTGATACCAAGAGCATCACCGTTGCGAACGTGCCGCCGGTCATCACCAGCACGCCGAACATAACGCCGATCAATCCCGTCACGGGCGAAGTCATCACGATCAACGTGCCGACAACGGATGCTGAAGGCGATCCGCTGACCTACACTTTCGACTGGGGCGATGGAACAATTGAAACTACCGGCCAGCATGCGTACACCACGCCGGGAACGTACACGGTGACTATTACCGTGTTCGATGGCACAAGCACCACGACGACGACGATCACAGTGACCGTCGGCGCGGCAGCGAAGCCCGCAGAGTTCGTCCCCTTCAACTTGATTCGCTTGAAGGGCGGCCTGAACTTCCTGCACACCGGCCAGGATCTGGTGCGCATCACATGCGACCTGCCGAACGCGAAGGATCTGAAGGTCGCAGGCCAGAAGATCACACTAGACATCGGCGGGGCCAAGGCCACGTTCACGCTCAACGATCGCGGCCTCTCGCGCGAGAAGCTGAAAGATCACGGCGGCAGCGTCTCGGCAAGGGCCAAGCGCAACGGCAGTCGCCGTCTGTTCTTCAGCATGCTTGGCAGCTGGCAGCAGCACTGGAAGGATGAAAAGGTGGAAGTGCCCAGCGGCAATAAGCAGGTCCCGACCACGATGCCGGTGCGCATTACCATCGACGGCAAGACTTACGGTGGCGACGTAAAGATCTTCCTTTCGCCGCACGAAGGCGCGGTCTGGATCTTCGACAACAAGTTCAAGCGCTAACTGCGGTGATTGGTGATTGGTGGTTGGTTAACAAAGAGCCCGGCTTCCAAGCCGGGCTCTTTCGTTCAGGCAGGATGCTGCTGACTCAATTCCAAATAAAGCTCCGTGGCCTCCGCGCTCTCCGTGCCTCCGTGTTGAAGACGTTTTTTTTATTGCGCAGGCGGGGCTTCGAATTTCCACTGCGCCTTGCTCTCGCGCGTGAGCGGTACGTTCAGCAGCGTCGCGCGGATCGCTTCAATTGCAACCGGTCCGCAGCGCAGGACGGCGTCGTGGAATTCCTTTTCCTTCATCCGCCCGCCGCCAATGATTTCACGGGCCAGCGCGCGAAGCTGCAGGCCGCCGATCATGTAGCCGCACTGGTACAGCGGCGGGTAATCGCCGCTGATGAAGCGCCGCACTTCGCTGGTCGCGCCAAACGATTCATGTCCAACGCGCTCGACGAGAAACTCGACCATCTGCTGGGGCGTCATCGGTCCGAGGTGGAATTTCAATGACACAATAATGCGTGCCGCGCGATGCATGCGCCAGAAGAGCATGCCCACTTTGTCTTCAGGTGAGCGCGCGAATCCCTTGTCCCAGAGCGCCATCTCCCAGTAGAGCGCCCAGCCTTCGACAAAAAAAGAGGTCCGAAAAACACCGCGGTACTGGCGGTGGCGCTGCGCAAAGAAGCTCTGCAGATGATGGCCTGGAATCAGTTCGTGCGCCGTGACGATGCGCGTGAAGTGCTTGTTGTTGCCGCGCATGCTCATCAGCTTGTCGGTGTGTTTCATGTCCTCTTTGGCGTACGCCGCAAGGATATGCATGCCGCCGTACGCCGCGTAGGGGATGTTCTTCTGGGCGTCGAGGGAGAGCATGGAAATTCGCCAGGTTTCCTCGCAGAGCGCCGGAACGGTCACGAGGTCGTTCTTCTTGACGAACGCGATAGCGTCTGCGGCCTGCTGAGCGATGTACGTGTCCTGCGTGCCGGGCGGAACGTAGAGGGTTTTAACTTTCGCCAGCGCGGCCTTCCAGTCATCGCCCAGGCCCATTTCGCGCGCGGTCTCCTTCATGCGCGCCTCGCACCAGGCAAACTCGCGCTCGCCGATCGCCAGCAGCTCGGCCGCGCTGTACGGAATCTGCTCGACCGCCAGATCGCGTTCCAGGCCTTCCGCGCCAATGTCTTCGCCCAGCAGCGGGTCGTCGTCTTTGCCCTTCTGCCCGGCGAGCTCCTCGCGCAGGTATTTCATGTACTCGTCGAGCGCCTTGTCCGTTTCTTCGAAGGGCTTCTTCATCCACCAGGAGAAGTCCGGCTGGTAGCCGAGGTAGAAGTCGTACCAGGTCTTGAGCGTCTTGCGGATGTCCTCAGTGGCTTTCGCGGCTCGTCTCGCGAGGAGCGGTGTCAGCGCGATGGGCGGGCCGTCATCTTTCTTCGCCTCGGCCCTGGCCTCGTCTTTTTTCTCGGCTTCCTTTTCCTTCTCCTTTTCTTTTTCCTTGTCCTTCTCTTTGTCTTTCTTGCGGCCTTTCTCGAGGCGCTCACGGAGTTTCTTTATCTGCTCGGGAAAGGCAGAGAGCGTTGTTGCGGCTGCGGCCGTATCGAGGGGCTGCATGCGCCAGCGCGTGCGTTCCAGTTCCTGGATCGGCGCGCGGAACGGCAGCAATTCGTCGATCTGCGCCAGCCGGCTGCGTTCCTGAGCCAGGCGCGAAAGCTCGTATTCCAGCCGCGTGCGAAGCAGCACGTAATCCACGCGGCCATGCTGGTTCAGCGCGCCAAAATCCACAGCGCCCAGCTTCTCCTGCCAGGACTTATAAAGACTGTCCATGCGGTCATAGCGCACCGGCGACCACGGCAGCTCGTAGAACTGAGACACTCCGCTGCGCTCTGTTTCGTACTGGCGGATGAAGTCGGAAAGCTCCGCGCCATTATGCGGAGCATCCTGGCAGCGCGCGAACGCCGCGGTGATCAGTAGGAGCAGTGCGAAAAAAGAGCGGGGCATAGGAGGCATCCTGGTCCAACGACGCGACTAGGATGCGCTCAGATGCCCCGCAGGACAAGCAGAAATGATCTTCCGGGACGCTCAGTCGTTGGCGATGCCCGCCAGCGCCACGTTATGCCCGGCGCGGCGCAGGGTCAGTTCCTGGCGCGCGAGCTCCGAATCGTGTTCGACCATCATGCGCACCAGCTGCTCGAAACTCACGCGCGGCTTCCAGCCCAGCACGGCGCGCGATTTTTTCGCATCGCCGAGCAGGTGATCGACCTCCGACGGCCGGAAATAGCGCGGATCGATGACGACGTGGTCCTGCCAGTTCAGGCCGGCCATGCTGAACGACAGCTCCAGAAATTCGCGCACCGAATGGCTTTCGCCGGTGGCGATGACGAAATCGTCTGGCTGCGGCTGCTGCAGGATCAGCCACATCGCTTCCACGTAATCGCCCGCAAAACCCCAGTCGCGGCGGGAGTCCAGGTTGCCAAGGTACAGCTTTGACTGCAGCCCCAGCTTGATGCGGCCGACGGCGCGCGTGATTTTTCGGGTGACAAAGGTCTCGCCGCGGCGCGGGGATTCATGGTTAAACAGGATCCCGTTGGCGGCAAAGATCCCATAGGCTTCACGATAGTTCCGCGCGTACCAGTGTGCGGCGACTTTGCTTACGGCATACGGGCTGCGCGGATGGAAGGGCGTCGCTTCACTCTGTGGAGCGGGAGCGGCGCCAAACATTTCGGATGAGCCGGCCTGGTAGATCTTGAGCGTGCGGCCGCTTGAAGACATGTAATCGCGCGCGGCTTCCAGCAGCCGCAGCGTTCCCGTGCCGACGCAATCGGCAGTGTATTCGGGCTCTTCGAACGAGACTTTGACGTGCGACTGGGCGCCGAGATTGTAGATTTCATCGGGCGAGGTCTTCTGCAGAATGCGCCGGAGCACGGTCGCGTCAGCCAGGTCGCCATAATGCAGGAACAGCCGCGCTTCTTCTTCATGCGGGTCCTGGTACATGCCATCGATGCGTGCGGTGTTGAAGGTGCTTGAGCGGCGCACGATGCCGTGGACCTGGTAGCCCTTCTTCAGGAGAAACTCCGCGAGGTACGATCCATCCTGCCCGGTGATGCCTGTGATCAGTGCGCGTTTCATGCAGCCCTTTCTTTAAAGAGTCGATTGCCGGCTTTCTTCAGCTTCCATTTCCGGACAGCACCACCCGGCAGGTGCTGGCGAGGATGTGAATGTCGAGCCACGGGGACCAGTTGCGGACGTACTGAACGTCCATCTCCAGGCGTTCGGAGAAACTGGTGCGGTTGCGACCGCTGATCTGCCACATGCCGGTCATGCCCGGCAGCGATTTGAGGATGATGGGCTTCTTGTCCTGCATTTCGGGGATTTCGCGTTCCAGGTACGGCCGCGGCCCGACCAGGCTCATCTCTCCGCGCAGCACATTCCAGAGCTGCGGCAGTTCGTCGAGGCTGTATTTGCGCAGGAACTTTCCAAAACGCGTGATGCGCGGGTCGTCCTTGAGCTTGTGATAGATTTCGTATTCGAGCTGCATCTCGGGATTGCTCGCAAGCACATCCTGCAGACGCTTTTCGCCATCGCCGTGCATCGAGCGGAACTTGTACGCGTAAAACGTGCGGCCGTTACGGCCCAGGCGCGGCTGGATGTAGAGCGCGGGGCCTATTGAGTCCAGCCGGATGATCAGTGCGATCAGCAGCAGCAGCGGCAGAATGAGCAGTCCGCCTGTCAGCGTAAAGAGCAGGTCCATCGTGCGCTTGGCCAGGCAGGGACCGGGAAGCAGGAGCTGCTGGCGAACTTCGATGCCCAGTACGCCGCCAAAATCCTTCGTCGGTACCCCCAGGCTGGAGAAGCCGAAGAGATCGGGAATAACATGCAGATGCGAAAAGCTGCTGCCGTATTTTTCGATCAGTTCAAGCAGGCGCTTGTGCGGCACGCCAGGCATGGCGATCAGCGCATACTGTACGTCCAGTTCGCGCGCAATCGCCGGCGCAAGATGCAGCCCTCCAATGACCGGAACGCCTTCAACCGCGCCGTGTACAGTGATGTCATCATCCAGCAGGGCGACAGGCTTCAAACCCAGTCCCGGATGGCGCTGCAGAATACGCACGAGCATCTGCCCGGTCTTGCCGGCGCCAAAGACGAGTACCGGATGGCCCCACCAGCTCTTGAGTGCGAAGAATTCCCGGAGCATCGCGCGCGCGAGCGGAACGAGTACGATCGCGAAGGCCCATGCCGATATCACCACCGCGCGCGAGTAACCACGGTCTCCTTTGAAGAGATACGTGGCAGACAGCAGTCCGACGCACACAGCCGTGATCGCCACCGTCGTGCGGCGCAGTTCCTCCGCAGGCCGCAACGCCACGAGCGGGTAGAGATGCCACGCCGCGAAAGCGAGGATGAACAGCGCGATCGACGGCCACAGATCCATGTAGAGGTACACGCTGACCGGATCGTAAAGCCAGTTTCGAACAAGCAGGCTCAGCGCGCCGGCAAGAACCAGAGCAACGATGTCCGAGAGCGCCAGAAGCAGAATCGTGCGCAGCGGATTGGTCGCCAGCTTGAGTGCGCGAACGCTCATGCCTGGCGCCGCATCTCGCGGCGGCGCGCCGGAAGAAACGACGGGGCTCTGGTGGATCAGCGCGCGCGTGAGCGCGGTGATCGTGCAGGCGCCGGTTTCAAGCAGGATGTGGCCGAGCAGCCCGCCGCTCTGTCGCTGCAGGTTGAGTGCCTCGAAAAGGTGGTCTTCCTGAACGTCTCCGTTCTTAAGGAGCAGCTGCCCCAGGCGGCGCGACATGCGCGCGATGATTCCGCCGGAGGCGTCTCGCTTTTCAGGTGAAGCAAGTGGATTCAATACGGGCTTCAGACGCTGATGTTCCATTTTGGTTTACAAATTCCAGTTCGCGCTGCGGTTCGATATGGTTCAATAAGCCGGCACAGCCGTTCATAGCTCTTCAGTCCGCTTCGCATAATGCAAGCCCTGCACCATATGGATAGTGGCGCCAAGGTGGCAAGAAGACCCTCGCGCGGCGTATTCAATTTGAAGCAGCGTGCTCCAGCTTCAGCAGCGTGCACAGGGAGAGTCTTTCGCAAATGGCAAGAGCGGGAAGAGATTGGGCGCCGTTCAGCAGAGGCTGCTTTTGCGTAAAACACACAGTCAAAGCGGGCTGTGCTGAAGAACTCATATGGAGATTATTTCACGGGCAACATTTTTCTCAGGGATGAACGAATTCAGCCGATTTCAGCTGCCCATGTGCACTATTTGAAAGTGGCCGAGCTGGGAAGGATGTATGGAAAACGGCTGCCAGAGGCACCATAATGCGATTCCCGGGGCTACATAAAGGAGTGCAGGTCAGGAAGCGAATTTAAAAATTTTTTCAGCAATTTTCCGTACGCTGGTGTAGCGCGCGTACAAAAACAGGATGGAAGTATGGAAGATAACGAGGCGATTGCGGAGACGCTCCGGGGCAACCAGGAGGCCTTCGGGTACGTCGTGCGGCGCTATCATCGAGCGTTGTATTACTTTGTCGTGGGCAAATTGACGGCGGACGGCGAGGCGGAAGACATCGTGCAGAAGACCTTTGTCAGCGCTTATCAGAAGCTGGCGGATTACGATCCGCAGCAGTCGCTGCTGGCCTGGCTGCGCGGAATTGCTCTCAATCATTGCCGCAACGCCTGGAAGCAGTACCACCGGCAGGCCGAGCTCAAAGGACGGCTGCTGGAAGTCAAGCGCGCTGAACTGCAGCTGGGCCAGCTCGAGCAGGCGCAGCCGGATGAGCGCCGCGTGATGGCGTTGCGCGCCTGCATGGAGACGCTCAGCGAAGCCGAGCAGACGGCCATGCGCCTTCGCTTTATGGATGAGCTTACGCTGGAGCAGCTCGGTGAAGCGCTGCAGCGCAACAGCGAGGCGGCGCGCCAGTATCTCTTCCGAATCCGCATGCGCCTGAGCCAGTGTGTGAAGAAACGGCTGGCGATCCAGGAGGCTCTGCGATGAGCCCCACCGAGAACATCCGCTTCGAGGAACTCGTCTCGAGCTACCTCGACTCACGCTTGAGCGAAGCGCAGGAATATGAGCTTCTGCAGATTCTCGAATCGCCCGCGTATGGCCGCGCCTTTCTTGAAATGACGCGAATCGACGGCGAGATCAAGGGTCTCCTGTCGCTGCCGGTCGCCGACGACGTGATGGCGAATGTTGTGGCCAAGGAGATTGCCTATTCCAGCGGCGAGAGTTCGCACAAGCAGTCGCGCATGTACAAAGCCGTCATGGAGACGATCGAAGTTCACACGCCGCGCTCCACCGGCAGCCTGCGCCCTGGCACGAACCCGCGGCAGGGCGGAAGCGGCCGCTTCATCGTGCACCGGCCGTCCAGTGAACACGAGGCGCCGCGTCCTTCGCTGCGGATCACCAAGCCCACAACGCCCTGGGCCATGGCGATCTCAATCGCTTTCCATGCTGCACTGATTGTGCTGATTCTTGGAATTCAGTTTGCCGGCCGCAACCAGGTGCCCCAGAACCATATTTCGAACAGCGAAACGCTGCTGGCTCAGGCGCCGGTTCCCACAAACCTTCCCACCGCGCGCATTGAAGCAGTCAGCGGCGAGGCGATTGCGATTGAACGTTCACAGCGCAAGCTGGCTGAGCAGGGTCGCTCGATCGGCGATGGCGAAGCGATTGAAACGGTCGGTTTAAAGAGCAGCGCCGGAATCAAGTACCCCGATGGTTCGCTGCTGATGCTCAATCCGGATACCAAGATCAGCCAACTCACCGGAACAGGTATCGACGGCGCGGCGGCGGCAAAAAGCTTTTACGTCGATCGCGGCATCGTCAGCGCGAATGTTTTCAAACAGCCAGCTGGGCGGCCCATGACAGTGGTGACCAGCAACGCCGAAGCAACCGTCGTCGGCACGCGCTTTACCCTTGCCGTGGCACCGGGCCAGACGCGGCTGGACGTGACCGAAGGCCTCGTGCGGCTCACGCGCCTGGGCGACAAGCGCTTTGTTTACGTGCGCGCCGGCGAGTACGCGGTCGTAGCCGACGGGGTGGACTTCGCCGTTAAGTCGCTGAATCCGATCCGCACCTTTATCATGGGCGTGAATTTCTATGGACCGGCCGTTACCATCGAAGGCAACCGATGGCTGTCGCATACCGATGCCCTGGTTCGCGGGCTGAAGGTCGAAAACTTCGACAACCGCACCAATTCGCAGATCGTCAATTTCGATCCCATTCCGCCTGTCGATGCCGACATGCGAACGATGCTCAACAGCCGCGTGTACTCGATTGGCGCCGATATGGATTTCAAGCTGGCGTTACCCAACGGCGATTACGAAGTCGTGCTGTACATCTTCGAGCCCCACAAGAACGGGTCGCGCGTATTCGACGTGGAGTTCAATGGCGTCCTCGCCAAGCGCGGCGCCGGCCGTCTGAAGATGTCGGAATGGGAACGGGTGCCGATGCGCGGCACTGTGAAGGACGGCGTGCTTCATCTGCACTTCACCAAAACGTACGGGAACCCTGCCATCTCGGGCATGGCTATCTTCAAGCTGGACTGAACAAGCGTAAAGCGTACGCGCAGGCGCGTAAGAGTCTGCGCGAAACATCGAATGATCGGTGTCTTCGGAGGCTGCCCTATGCGGCGCGGCGGGTGTCGTATTGTCAGAAATGAACGGTCGCGGGGAATCACCTTGATTCTCGTGGCCGGCGTGCTGGCGGTGCTCGCGGCGTTGAGCACCGGATTTTATACGCTGATGATCATGCAGACGCGCTCAGCCACGCGCTATTCAGACGGCGTGCGCGCGGAACTGATGGCCCGTGCCGGAATCGAAGAAGGCATTGCCTGGCTGCGCCAGCAGGCGATCGAAAAGACAGAAGACCCGACCGATCCGTGGTTCACCACGCGCTACACCGAAGGCGGCGCAAAGAAAATTTCCTTTTCGGACCGCTCGCGCAACAAGATCGATGACGACGGCGACGGAGTCGTTGACAATTTCGAAGAACGGGATTTGTCCTTCTCCGGCTCGCTGGGCAGTTCTGCCGGCGTGAATAGCGACCGCTTCCAGCTTCACGTCAGTGACGCGGCCAGCCGCATCAATGTGAATGCCGGCGACAATCTGGCGGTCCTGCTCGACAACCTCTGCCGCGTCACCGGCCGTCCACTGGTAGCGGCGGATCAGGAAAAACTGCAGCCGCGGCGCTGGTTCGAAGAAGGCGCGCCGGCCGATTACGACAAGAATCCGGACGACACAAAAGACAACCGCGATCTCTATTTCCGGCTCTACAACAGCTCAGGCGCGCTCGATCCCAACGGCCGGCCAAGGGTCAAACCCGATGGGACGGCGCTCTATGGAGACGGCTACGCGATCGCCGGTTACCGCGCACGCCACGGGCGCTTCCGCAACCTGGTGGACGTCAAGCAGGCGCTCACCTATGTCGAGCGCAACGGAAACATGCAGCCTGACGATCCCCTGGAGCAGCTTGAGATTGAGGTGAAATACCTGGCGCTGCGCGATTACATCACCATCGATTCCTGGGTCGACACAAATACGGTCTGCATCGGCAAATTCGAATGGGTGACCGATTCGCGCATCTCGGATGTGTATGACATGGCGATCGACCGCGACAAGAGCTGGGTGGCCGATGATCCGGTGAACGATCCGCTCAATACCCGCGGGTCGCTGCGCGGCTGCTACGTTTCAATCATCAATAATCACGGCGCCGGACAGCTCCGGCGCATTAAGACCAACGGCGTCGATTGGATTCAGATCGAAATGTTCAAAGATCCATCCGGCAAGGAGGTGGGCTTTGCCATTCCGCCGGGGCCGATCAGCTCCTACATGATCATCGCTGCCGAAGACGCCATGCTCGTTGATGTGAATGGATCCGACCTGTCGGCCTCCTACCCGGCCAACCCGCCAACGGAAGGAACGCTCGCGTTCCCGAAGACGAACCCCGACGGCACGCTGGTCGATAACCCGAACATCGATTACGCGATTAATCCGCTATGCATTCATCGCGCGCCAATCAACATCAACACGGCCTCGGATAAAGTCCTGGCCGCTGCATTCATGGGCATCAACGTTCAGCACGGCCATCCCATGGCCCTGGGTACGGACGTGGACTTGAACAAGATCAGCAAGATGCCGTTGCCGAAGCTCTATTCGTATTCGGCCAGTTCGCCCAACGGCACCACCACCTTCACCGCGCCCGGCAGCACGGACTGGAAGGCTGCGGACGATGCCGCGGGCGGAAGCCCTGGACCGGCGTTGAAACTTGAGCCGTATCTGCTCACGCCCAAGGGTCTCAAGCGCATTCCTGCCGACACCGGGTATCTGGTGCTCGACCGGCCCAAGCCCTGGATCCTGGCTGAAGAACCTCAGTACGGCTACATCGCCAATTACGGCAACCTGGGGGTTCCCGACTTCGCCGTCAAAGGCGGACAGGTGAATGAAGCGCATGAGCTCGCATGGCGCATCATTACCGCGCGGCAACGCAAGATCGATCCGGCGACTGGCAAAGCGACGCTTGCGCCTGATCCTGATCCGACGACAGCCGACGCCGATACGGGATTCAAGGGATTTGAAAAAGGGCCGTTCAAGAGCTGGGACGATCTGTTTTTCCGCGTCATCAAGCCGTGGGACGATATCCGCTCGGGTTATCTGCTCGCCGGCAAGCCAACGATTCCAAATTCGGGCGTCCCCGGCAAGAGCGCCGGGCTGGGCAAGGCCTCCATTGCCCCGATGATCATGGCGCATTTCAACTCGAATACGGATCTGCTGAAATTCAATCCGAACATCGAATGGATCGATCGCTGGGGCCGCAACTTTACAGAGATGGAGCCGGTGATGGTGTACGGCACCGCGGCCAACGCTGGCCCGCTCTGGACCAACCAGCAGGTTGACATCCAGCGTCCCGTGGGTGCTGCCGCCGGTTCGTGGTTTATCCGCAACCTGCGCTACAAGTCCGACGAAATGATCGACAAGTCCGATCTGAACCGCTCGACGACCGAGTTCTCGTTCGATTCGGGCGGGATCTTTGAGATTGAATCCATCGGCCAGGTGATGCACCGCAGCAATGTGCTGGCCGAGCGCAAAGTTCAGGCGCTGGTGAAGGTCTATAGTGTCTGGCGTGAATCGACGCAGCGCCAGTTCGCGCAGGGTGTGATCTCACGTTCTGCCAATTCCACGCCCAACACGATCGGCGCGGCTTCAAGCAGCGGCAACATGGATACGGGGCGAATCGTGCGCGACGCTGAAAACAACGCACTCGCCAAACCGGTTCTCAAGGCACTCGATACGCTGCCAGAGCCGCTTGTGCCGTTGAGCTATCGCATTGAAAACCCGAACACGATCGAAGATGTGGTCGATCCCGACCCTCTCGGTCACGACGCCTTCGGCCGGTCCAAAGGCGCAAGCGGCTCCACAACGACCAGCCAGGTGCCGGACATCCTGGCCAACAAAGTCCTGCCCGCGCAGTACGACGGACAGATCGTCCTGGCCACGAACACCGCCGGTTTCTCGAACGTGGACAACGACAGCTTCCTTGCCAGCTACAACGGCGACCTCGACACGGACACATCCAGAGGCAATGGCCGCGAGCAGGCTAAAACGCCAAAAGATCCGTCTAAGCGTACGGTGGATACCATCGGACTGCTGGGACTGCTCAACGATTCGGAGATTGATGTCGATCCCGATGCCAACTACGACATCTTCGTTGTTTCTACGACTCAGATGAAAGCCATGCAGGCTCTGCCGATGGTCACCAGCGCCAGTGCGCCCGATCCGGTCACAGGCCGTACTGACGGCCGGCACGCGTACTGGAACAATCTCTCCTGCCGCGTGGGCGACCTGCGCGCGGAAGGCGTTTACCTTGGCATGACCGGAACGGCGCTCAAAGATGCGACGGTGAAATACTGCTACGGCACCGTCGAAGCGCCGGATCTGCGCCATCCGCCGAAGGCCTCGACACCGGCAATGATGGCCAACTTCGAGCCCGGCAATCGCGAAGGTTGCACGATCTCGCTGTGGTTCAAGCCCAGCTGGCATGCGACCGACAATCGCGAACACGAATTCTTCGATGGCGGCATGCTGGGCGACACCAGCTACGCCAAGTACTGCCAGTTCTATAAGAGCGGCCGTTATTCCTTCTCCAAGCCATCCACCGTGCAGGGCGGAAACGGCTCGTCTCAGTTCCCGCGCAACAATGACCTGATGCTGAATACCGAAGGCGGCCAGGACGACGACTTTTTCGCCTACATCCATGGCGGCACAAACCGCGTGAATGCCTCTTATCTTCCCGCTCCGCCTCCTATTCTTCCGCGCACGAACGTGCCCACGCCGGGTTATGAAACGCAGCCGTTCCGCTGGAGCCACGCGGGAGCGACCTGGAAATATCAGAATCCGCCGGGTTATTCCTCGACAGGGTATCCCGATGGGCAGTATGGACCGTTCGGACGCGTGCAGGACCCCGGCAGGCCGTACGAGCACCCGCTGACGAAAGCGTGGGTAACGAAGATCGGCCGCCCGTTCATCGATACGCAGCGCTTTCCCGAAGGACCGGATTGGAAGCAGGACTACCTGTGGATCGATGTCTTCAGTGGGCCGCGTCCGAACGACGCCGTCGGTCTCTCCGCCTCCACGCTGAAAGGACAGCCCGCCGCGTACACGCATACAGCCGCCGGCTGGCCGAACGTGCCGCTGAACCCCAAGCACCAGCGCGGCGTGTTCAGCATCAACAACGTCAACGAGGCGCGCCCGATTCCGCCGAGCACCACGACACCGGGCTTCAGCTGGATTTACCGCTCGACGCCGCTGGATGGAACGTACGCAGTCATCGATGAGCTTAAAATTTCGAAGAAGATGTGGGAGACTAACCGCATCGCCGCCGAAAACACGCTCAGCCGTTACTACCTGCCCAGGGATCCGGCCGACCGCAACCTCTGCCCGACGTTTACGTCGCAGACTCTCTACCAGGCGTTGAAAGGTTTCGGCTCGTCCAAGGCCGCCACTGCCGAGTTTGTCACGATCGCGCGCGTGTCCTGGACGGTTTTTACGCCGCGCTTCATGCATGAGTACAAGCAGGCGGACCCCAACCGCTACGCGCGCACCGAAGTGGTCGCAAGCTACGGCGGTTCCTGGCGGGTCACCTCGCCCGGCGACCATGTTCTGCGCCCGTACCGCGGACCGTTCGATTACTGCCAATACAATTACGACATCGGCTACGACGCGGGGCAGGGCTGGAAGCACCCGAACGTCAATGCCTTTAATCCGGAACTCGGCGTTGACCGCCGGCCGCCGCAACCGGGAAAACAGTCGCACTTCACGCGCGGCGTTGAAATCGAGCTTCTCGACGATTACGCACCGATTTCGGGCTTCGAGAATTCGACGGGCGTTTTCAAGCCGACGAATGTGTTTGTGGACCCGGACGTGATGAACAGCTTCGTCGATCCGGCCAATCCGTCGCTGCAGAAGCGCGTAGACTCGGCAAAGCTGCGTTACCGCGTGCGCTTCCGGTACCCGGTGAGCCCGGATGTCGATCCCAAGGCTCCCCGGCCGCCGTGGGTGGACCCGAGCACGCAATACCTGCTCGATACGCCGGTGTTCGACGACATCTCGATCACGTACTTTTCGAAACCGCGAATTCTTGCTTACCGCGAAATCGTGGAATAGAGTGAGAGGGGAGGGGTCTCAATTATGCGACTCATTGCTGGATGTGTGTTCGCGGCGCTTGCCGCGCTGCTGGTAAGCGGCGCCGGTGTTTATGCCGGCGAAAGCAAGGCGCCGAAGAAAGACTCGCTCCTGGTTGCCGAGGAAAAAGAGGCGCAGGCTGAAGACGAAGCCGAAGCCAAGCTCGACCCGGAGACCATCCAGCGCCGCTTTGAAGGCAAACTCGCGCTCTACCCGGAAGCCGATCCCGCCAATCCCATTATTGTCGGCACGTTCTCTGTCGGAACCAATGTCTATCTGCTCAAAGTCGCCGATGCCCAGCAGGTCACGCGCCTGCGCCAGTACAGTGGAAAAGTCGTTACTCTCGTAGGCAAAATCCGCAATTCCGGGAAGTACTTCATCTACAGCGATGTCATCGAAGGCGGCGCAGCGCCCATCTATGTGCGCCGGCGCGGCGGTATTTGAATCACGCTCGCGGCTGCCATAGCATTACGGCCTTCGAAGACCGTCCGGAGGAACCTGCCTATGTCCGCACTGCCGCGCCGTTTGACGCTCGCCGCCTGCATCCTGTTCAGCGTTGTTCTCGCTCCTTTTGCTGCTGCCGGCGAGAAGAAGGAACTCGAAGAAGCGCTGGCCCGCAGTGCTGAAGCCGCCAGGCAGGCCGCCGACGCGGCAGTCCAGGCACGCGAAGCCGCGGCTCAGGTAAAAGAACTCAAAGAGCAGGTCGAACAGGCGCTCAAGCTTGCCAAAGAAGCCGTTGCGCTCGCGACGGAAGCGGCGAAGCAGGCCAGAGTATCATCTGAACTGGTCAATGCGCGCGAAGCGAAGGAGCGCGAAAAAGAAGCCAAGCTCGAAGCCGCGCGCAAGCAGCGCGAAGCGGAAAAGAAAGAAGCCGCCGCCGAAGACGAAGCTGAAAAGAAAAACTCCGAACGCGTGAGCGCCTTCTTCGAAGGCAAGGTAATTCTCTTTGGCTCCGACGTCGAACGCCCCTCGCCCGACGTGGTCGGCGAATTCGAGCAGGACGGCAAGCGTTATCTGCTCAAGCTGGGCGTGCCGGAAGTCCTTCGCGATCTGCAGCAGGTTGACGGCCAGAAGGTGACGCTTAACGGAAAGGTCCGCAACCAGGGAAAGTACTTCATCGTGATGAGCGTCCCGCAGGGCGGAGTCACCCCCGCGGCCTCCAAGCGCCGCGGCGGGATCTAGCTGCTGCGGTCTTATTTGTTATTCGCCAAGGATGCCAAGGCGCCAAGAACGCCAAGACTTGGTACCTGGCTTTGCCTCATCGATCATCTGCGATTACGCAGGCGCGTTGAAAAAATCACGCAAACAGGCTGAAGGCGAGGCATTCTTTCTTTCGCGCGGCGTACTTGCTGCGCACGCCGAAGCGCCGCAGAAGCTTGCTCAGCGCTTCGATGTCGAAGGGCTTGGGTAGAACATGCTTGATGCCGAGTTCCTTTGCCTTTACGCCCGGATCGCGCGCGCCGGTCATCAGCACGATTGGAATGGACGGAACGGACTCGCGCAGGCGCATGGCGAAGCGCTGAATGTCCTGCCCGGCGATGTAGTAATCCAGCAGGATGACCGAGGGCGAGACTGAATCGAGAATGTCGAGCGCGGCGGCCTCGTCGGAGGCAATGCAGACCTCGTAGCCTTCCATCGTGGCGGCCAGTTCGAGTGCTTCGCAGATCTCCGGATCGTCATCGATGATGAGAACCGTTCCTGGCGGGCGTGTGTTCGTGCGCATCTGCAAGATCCTCCCCTGATCCCATAAACGATCTGTGCTGTCTTAAGGGGAGTTGCAACTCGCGCACCGAACCGCAGGATTGCTCAAAAAAAGAGTGCACTCCTTCTAGTGGCAATTGCCGCAGCGGACGGCGCGGAAATATGCGCACAGCATGCCATGTCACCGCCGATCACAGCCGTAGAGGAATGACGCAGGTTTGCAGATCTGAACGCCGCCGCTCACATGTGAGGATGGCAAAAGGCGCACTCCATTAAAGAGCACACAGAACACAATGCTTTCGTTTTTCGACAAGTCCGTTATCGGCATCCAGCGTGCTTCTCTTGGCGAAACGGTCGCGCGATTGCGGCCGCAAAGGAGGAGAGCAGATGAAACTGATTCAGAAGTGGAGTGCCGCCGCACTGTTGGTCGCCGCGCCGTTGTTGATGGCTGAAGACGCCGCGCCAGTGCAGCCGGCACCGAAAGACGAGCCCAAGCCGGTCGAGACCAGCGCGGGCGAGGGCAAGAAGGCCGACAACACCGCGCGCAACGTCCGCGAGCGCAGCGAAACGGAGAAGACGCCGGTCAATCAGAACGAGAACAAGGCCGACCTCGAGATTACGCGCAAGATTCGGCGCGCTATCGTCGAAGACAAGTCGCTCTCGACCTACGCTCACAATATCAAGATCATCACCCAGGACGGCATGGTGGACCTGAAAGGACCAGTGCGCTCAGCCGACGAGAAATCCATGATCGAAGCCAAAGCCGCCGAGATCGCCGGCAAAGAGAAGGTGAAGAGCCAGCTCGAAGTGGCTCCCAAGGACGAGAAGTGAAGTAAGGCAGGCAGGACGAAGTAAAAGAGCAGTACCGTAGTGAAGCAGCGGGCAGAAGACCCGCTGCTTTTTATTTCGCGCGGAGCAAACGTGCGATCGCCGGACGCGCGCTCCCCTCTCCCCTTGCGGGAGAGGGTTAGGGTGAGGGGTTTAGCCGCGATTGAACTGATGGCGTACAACAGAACAGAATTTGTCATTTCTAAGTTCTCATTTGTCAGATTTCATTTAAACGGCGCGTGCGTGTGGCTGCTCAGGTCAAATGACAAATGAGAAATGAAAAATGTGAAATGAAAATTCTGTTCCGCTGTTCGGGAGCGTCGCGCGAGCGGCGGACGCGTCTGGATAATCGGACGGCGAACCCCTCCCGCCTACCCCCTCCCGCAAGGGGAGGGGAAACATCAGCTTCCCTTTGACAGCGTCGCTCTCGGGGCTATAACGCTCTACCTGAGTTACGGTGAGGTTCAGGGCATGCATCCAGAAATTGAAATCATGCAATACGGCACGGCGCTGTTGATGCTGGTGCTTGCCGTCGTTCTCACCAATGCGCTTCTGACGCTCAATAGCCTCATCAGCCCGCACAACCCGACCAAGGAAAAGCAGCTCTCCTACGAATGCGGTGAAGATCCCGTCGGCAGCGCCTGGCTGCGCTTTAATATCCGCTTCTACGTCGTCGCTCTCGTCTTTGTGCTTTTTGACGTCGAAATGGCGCTCGTTTATCCCGTCGCCGTTATCTTCAAGAGCCTGACGACCGCAACAACGAATTACCAGCCTGCATTGATCGTCTTCGGGGAACTCTTTTTCTTCCTTGCCGTCCTGTTCCTCGGCCTGATTTATATCTGGCAGAAGGGCGACCTCGGCTGGGTCCGCACGTTCCGCGCGCCCGCCGATCAGGGTCTGCGCTCGTGGAAAGGCATCAAGTCCACCCCGATGGCGCCCTCAGAAAAGTCGCACGCGTAAACGGCCTGTCTCACGCAAAGACGCAAAGAAGCAAAGAACGGACGGGGATGGGAATAGATTCCATTCCTCGACGGTTTGTGTTTAGGTGCGAAAAACACCATTCTCGTCCTGTTCTCTGGTCTTACATTCTTCACCTTCTTTCTTTGCGTCTTCGCGTCTTTGCGTGAGATAAGCCTTTCGTTCGTTTGCAATGTTCAGATTGATTACTAGAATCACCTGTGCGGTGTGGGATCATCTCGGAGAGACGCAATGGGTTTGAATTTCCGTCATTCAGCCGATCAAGACAATATCATCATGACCAACGTGGACACCCTGCTGAATCTCGGCAAGGAGCATT
>DASPJR010000155.1:0-9290 GCA_035628505.1 Planctomycetota bacterium
CTTTCAGCTCCATTTCTCCGCGCAGATGCGCAAACAAGGTCCGGTACCCAAGCG
This sequence comes from Planctomycetota bacterium, assembly GCA_035628505.1. Taxonomy (GTDB): domain Bacteria; phylum Planctomycetota; class SZUA-567; order H5-PLA8; family H5-PLA8; genus DASPJR01. The sequence continues at coordinate 55 of DASPJR010000155.1, forward strand.
CCTGGAGTGCTTCGCGCGAAAGTCCCTGGGGCAAAGCCATCAATCGGCGGCATTCGTCAAGCCAGCCGGCGGCGAGCATGGCATCAATACGGTGGTCGATGCGCGCGTAAAGAATATCGCGCGGCATACGGAGAAAGGCGACGCGCACATCCATGTCAACCCGCGGCACGCCCCACTGCGATTGCAAGGTGCTGATCGGCTTGCCGGTTAACGCGTGAACTTCCAGCGCGCGAACGGTGCGACGCAGATCGGTCGGCATGATTTTCTTTGCTGCAACTGGATCGATGGTGGCGAGGCGCTCATGCAGCTTTGGCACGCCGATCTGTTCTGCCTCCGCCTCAAGTTTGACGCGCAGCGCCTCGTCGGCACCCGGCGCTTCGAGCAATCCTTCGCTCATGGATTTCACGTACAGCGATGTGCCACCTTCGCCGATCAGCGGACGCTTTTCCTTTACGCACTGGCGGATAGTGGCTTCGGCATCGCTCATGAACTGTGCGACGGAGTAACTCTCCCACGGCTCGAGAATGTCCACTAGATGGTGGCGGGTGGCAGCACGTGTCTGGGCATCGGGCTTGGCGGTGCCGATGTCCAGCCCGCGATAAAGCTTCATGCTGTCGTAAGACAGGATGTCGGCGCCGAGCTTCTTTGCGAGGTACAGCCCAACCGCCGATTTGCCGCACGCGGTCGGCCCGCTGAGAATGCGAACCGTCTCCATTGCTCTTTACTTTAGGGGAGCGCGCGCAAATTTCATGTATTGAAACCCTTAGTTTCGCGTTATAGACTGAGCTATATATATATCGCCTAAATGCATTCTTGGATAAAATATGGACACCGCCTCCGTTCCAGCTCCACGTTGCGAAAAGCACCCCGTCTTTTCTGCGCGACTTCGCTGCACACAATGCAACACTCTGCTGTGCCGAATGTGTATCCGGACACAGAACAGCATCGAATGTTGCCCATGCGGCGGTGCGTGCGTTGCCGCGGCGCCGGATGAGCTCGTTATCGCCGTAGAGCGGCAGACGAAGATTATCCGGAAGAGTTCGATTCAGGCACCTAGCCAGCCACCCTCACCAGCAGTAACTTCCTCGGCACCACCAGCACAAAGCGAAAATAAGGGATTGCTGAGCAAGATGCGCAACGCCGGCAGACCGCCGCTGCCCAGCGAAGAAGTTAAAGCCGCTGAGGTAACTGCGACTCCCGCCGAGAGTGCTGCGCCTGAGAAACCTGCGATTGTTCAGCCGAACAATACCTTAAAACGGATGCCGCCTTTTTTCTGCAAGAACCATAAAGATGTGAAAGCAACGCGCGGCTGTGATGTGTGCAAAGATGAATTTTGCAGTGCCTGCGCGAAAATGATTGAAGAGAATCCCAAATGCCCCGAATGCGGCGCACAGTTGCAGAAACTTCCTCCGGAAGAACAGGGGTTTCCTCCAATTCCGATGTCAACACGGATCGTGAATGCCTTTTCCTTCCCCATCAAGGGCGACGGCAAACTCATGGTGGCGTTCGGCACCCTGATGCTGTGGATCGGGCACTACGACTGGCGCCTGGGTGGGCTAGCCGCAGGTTACATGGCTGCGTATCTGATGAAAATCTGCAAGACCGCGGCGATCGGACGTGAAACCCCGCCCGAGTGGCCTGATTCTGAAGATTATTTCGGGCTCAAGTTTTTCTTTTTCGCAAAGCTCTTCAGCTTGCTTCCTGCAATTCTTTACCTGGTTCTCGTTGCGCAGGTCGGCGTTCTTGAATTCATGGCCGGAGGTGGCGGAGACGAGTACAGCTCATCGCACGAACAGACGCAGTATGACGTAGCGCTCGGCCCGGACGGGTTAACTGATCCCGACGCAGAAAGAGTCTCGCGCCCTCCGCGGCGTGAATCCGGGCCCAGGAATATGACGATTCTTGGACCTCTTGCGCCGGTGTTTATTCTCGGGTTCCTCGGCGCGTTTTACCTGCCCATGGCGATCCTGGCCGCGGCGCTGTTCCGCACCTGGGAGGTTCTAAACCCAATTTTCGTTTTCCAGTCGATCGCTAAAGTAAAGTCTGATTACATTCCCATCTACATCGTCTTATTTATTGCCGACGCCGCCAACATGGTTGGCACCGCCCTATGCGGATTCCTGCCGTGGTGGCTTGGAGACATTCTTGGTCCGTTAATCATCAAATTCATGTGGCTCTATTTGATGATGATTCAGATGCATGTGCTCGGGGAAATGTATTGCTTGAATCGAAAGAAGCTCGGCTGGTTCACGCGTGAATCGCAGAATGAACCGGTGGCAGAGGCCGCTTAGAGGAAAGGCAGAGTCAAGGAGATGCCGCTGAATCTCTATTAAGATGCAGCGACCATACTGATCCGCAGCAGAAGACACGGTACTGACCGACTTCCTGTAGCGCATTTCCGAATGCCTGATCAGCACCGGTTAATTTTCTTGATTTTTTCGCAGCAAGCTGCCGACTTGTTCGTCCGTTTACACGGTTGGGGATAGTGCACGCCGCTCGGCGGCAGGCTCATCGGCAGGAGGGATCATGCGGGTCCACCTCGGTATTCTTTTTTGTCTGCTCTCTACTTTTGCGGCTTTCGCGGCCGACGTTTATCAGGCGGCGGACAGGGAACCGAGCGCCGAGGAAGTGCTGATCCTGGAATACATGAACCGCTTTCGCGCCGACCCTGTGGCTGAGGCCGACAGGCTTGCACCTGGTGGGGAAAAAATTGCGGCTGCCCGCATGAGCGTCCCCGGCAATATCGACTGGGAAATGTTCAAGAAAGAAGTCAAAGCACTCAAGTCCGCTCCACCCCTGGTCATGAACCTCAATCTGCTGGACGCGGCACGCAAACACAGCCATTACATGATCCTGAATGAGCTGACACATGTAGAAGACCCGTCCAAGCCAGGATTTACTGCCAAGGACCCGGGAGAACGCTGCAAGCTCGCCGGTTATCCGCCAGGAATGTACGGAGAGAATGCCTTCCGTGATGCCGGCAGCGTCATGTACAGCCATGCCGGGTTCATCATTGACTGGGGCGAAGGACCAGGCGGCATGCAGCCGACCCGCGGCCACCGTGCAAACATGATCAATCGGGAGTTTCGGGAAATCGGAGCCGGCGCACTTCCGCACAACAACCGCCTTTCGGTGACACATAATTTCGGCGCGCGCAATGTTCCACGTCTAGCCGGAGGCGTGGTCTACTTCGACAAGAACGGCAACAACTTTTACGACATCGGCGAAGGTGTCGGGGGAGTCACTATCACTGCCGCCGACGGTTCCACTACCAGCACCTGGAAAAGTGGCGGCTTCGCGCTGGACCTGAAGGGAACGGCAGCGACAACGCTGACTGCGGAGTTCCAGGGACAGAAATACACGAAGACATTCGAAGCCGGTAAGGACAACATCAAGTTCGACTGGATCGTCCCTGAAAAGGTCGCTCTGGATCGTGCCGACCAGCTTCTGGCGGCGGTCGATAAGGTGAAGGACACTTCAACGCCGGCATACTTCCGCGCGGTCGTCGCACTGCATCTGGGTGTGCGCGGCTTGTCACTAAGCTCCGACCGGCAGAAACGCATCGACGACCTGACGAAGACAATCGGGCCAGAGCTCGACACGCGCCAGAAGAATGTGCTCGAGGCGATGGAAAATATGGATCCGCAGAAGTTCCAGAAGGTGCTTGGCGAAAGCCGCAAGCCCTACAACGGAACTGTGGCGGAAACGTGGTTCAAGGAAGCAGAGGTTACGGCGAACATGAAGCTGGGGGTGGCGAACTTTCAGAAACAGGCCGCGGTCGCGAAACCCTCGCCCCAGGATCGTAAGACTCTCGCCAGCCAGCTGGAAGCCATGGAAAAGCAGCTGACAACGCCGCAGTTTAAACAGGAGGTCGCGGCGTTGATATCGAAGGTGAAGACGAGCCCGGAATCCCTAAAACGCTGAGCTCGTCAGCCCTTATTCAGCGGTGAGCCGCCGGGCGTATGGACAGTACAGGACATGGGCTCATCCGTACAATTTTCTCAGCGACTGAACCGTTCAACGCGCGGGAGAATCCCGTCCTGCCATGCGTCGCCGTCACGATGCAGGATACGTTGTGAGATTGCGCGAACTCAACGATACGAGTCAGCACATCTCCGCGCAGAATTACCGGCAGAACCTGAACCTTTTCGCGTTCCGCGATGGTCCTGGCCATCTGCTCCAGTTTCTCTCCGGTGGCACGGTGCGATTCTGCCAGCCAGTCCGATACGCCAATGACCAGACCCTCCCCCATCCCGGCAAATACCGGCGGGTCTTCAAAGACATGCAGCAGATATATCTTGCTGCCGAAGTTCCGAGCCAGTTCCACAGCCAAAGGCGTCGCCGCTTCAGCGTTTTCCGAGAGATCGGTCGTCAGAATCAATGTCTCAAAGCTCATCGTGTGTGCCTCCTGTAAACGCCCTATTCACAGCAGAGCCAGCGCATGTGATTGGCCCATTACCTCCGCTGCAATCGTTTTTACAAAACTTTTGAATGGAAAGGTTTAGCCACGACAGGCCAACCGCGCTGAGTATTGGCTTTCCCATTTTAGTAAAGACGGCTCTCAGAAGTAAGAAAGCCCAGCTCAGGTACGCACAGCGATTTAGAGCTTTTAACGGCCGAATGCAGCGTTAATCTGCCTCCCATCTTTATGCTATTGTGAAGGAGAACCGATATGGCCTTTAAGACCAATCGGCTACGGCAGCAACTTCTGCTTGTGCTGCTTACGGCCTTTCCCATCTGCTGTTTACCATCGGCTTTGTGCGGCGAGGCCACGCCGCCAGACGTTGCTACCGAGAAAAAAAGTGAACCGCAGCCGAATGTAAAGAAGGCAGCGGCCGATCAGTCCATTTTTACGCTGCCAATCGAGCAGCTGATGAACATCCAGGTGACTTCCGTCTCCAAAGCGCCCTCCAAAGTTTCGGAGTCCCCCACCGCAATCCACGTCATCACGCAGGAAGACATCCGCCGCTCCGGTGCAAACTCCATCCCCGAAGCGCTGCGTATGGCGCCGGGCCTGAGCGTCGCGCGAGTGACAGGAAATCAGTGGGCCATCAGTGCGCGCGGCTTCAATTTCGTTTTTGCGAACAAGCTGCTTGTGATGATAGATGGCCGCAGCGTATATACCCCGCTCTTTTCCGGCACCTTGTGGGACGTGCAGGACACCATGATGGAGGACATTGATCGCATCGAGGTCATCCGTGGCCCAGGTGCGACGCTGTGGGGCTCCAACGCCGTGAACGGCGTCATCAACATTATCACCAAGAATGCCAATGAGACGCAGGGTGGCTTAGCCGTCGCCGGAGCGGGTACCGAAGAACGCGCGCTGGGAGCTGTACGCTACGGTGGCAAGCCCGCCAAAAACGTCGCTATTCGCGGGTTTGTGAAATATTTTGAAAACGATGAGCAGGCGCTGCCGGGCGGAAAGGACGCCTCAGACGACTGGCGCATGGGACGCGGCGGCTTCCGAGCGGACTGGAAAGCCTCAAAAGACGATACGGTGACGTTCCACGGCGAAGCGTACAGAGGCCGCGTCGGCGAGACGCTTACGGTACCTTCTCTCACGCCACCCTTCGACCGCGAATTGACGGGTGATGGCAAAGTGTCGGGCGCAAGCTTTCACAGCCGCTGGTCGCATCAGTTTTCCGAACAGTCGGAAATGCAACTGGGTCTCTACTACGACCGTACAGACCGTACGAAGATCGGTATTGCGGAAGACCATCGCGACACGGTTGACCTCGACTTCCAGCACCACTTTCACTGGCAACGCAACAACATTGTTTACGGCATGGGATACCGTGTTTCGCACGATAATACCGAAAGCGGCGCTGTCAGTTTCGATCCCCAGTCGCGTACCGTTCACCTCTTGAGCGCGTTCATCCAGGATGAAATAACTGTGCTGAAGGACCGGCTGCATGTCACGTTTGGAACGAAACTAGAGCATAACGAGATCACCGGATTCGAGATTCAGCCCAGCGCGCGCGTGCTGTTTACGCCGGATCGCAGGAATACTCTGTGGGCCTCCGCCTCCCGCGCGGTGCGCACGCCCGCGCGCGTAGATTACGATGCCCGCGTGGATATTCAGGCGCTCCCGCCGGGCACGCTGGGGCCTGGAACGCCGGCCGCGCTGATCTCTGCATTTTCGGATGATGATTTTCAATCCGAAACCCTGATGGCATACGAGCTCGGCTTCCGCACCCGGCCGCACCCCCGGATTTCGTTGGATATCGCCGGCTTCTTCAATGATTACGACAACATCCGCTCCGTCGAGCCTGGCGGCACAAGCCTGGAAACAACGCCCGCGCCTGCGCATCTGTTGATCCGCAACGATTTCGGCAATAAGCGCAGCGGCTCGGCCTATGGCGGCGAGGCCGTAGTCACGGCGCAGCTTCAGAAATGGTGGCGTATTCAGGGCACCTATTCTTTTCTGCGCGTTGACATGCAGCAGGGAAGCAGCCTTGATCCAGGCGCCAATGCCGCCGAGCGGACCGACCCCCGCAACCAGGTAGGCGTGCGCTCGATGATGGATCTTCCGAAGAAAGTGGAGCTGGATCTATGGCTGCGTTATGTCGACAGCCTCTCGGGCCTGAACGTCCCGTCATATTTTGTCGGCGATGTGCGCGTGGGGTGGCGTCCAGTCCAGCGGCTGGATGTGTCGCTCGTCGGGCGCAATCTTTTCGACACTCAGCATCCCGAGTTTTCGACGTCATTTATTCGCACACAGCCGACCGAAGTGCAGCGCAGTGTCTTCCTGAAATTTACGCTTAAATTCTAAATGGAGTCTGCTTTGCAGAACAGGGCCGCAACGTTTCCGCTTCACCCGCCTGTGTTTTTCAGGATGGCCGCTGCGGCATGCCTTTTCTGCAGCCTGCTGTGTGCGTGCGCCAGAGGCGAAGACCGGAACCTGGAGTACCAGGTAAAAGCAGGCTTCCTCTACAATTTTACGAAGTTTGTCGATTGGCCGAGGGAGGCGTTCGCGAGTGCCACCGATCCGATTGTGATCACGATTTTCGGCGCCGATCCATTTGGCCAGCGATTCGATGACGCCGTCAAGAACGAGACGACCGATGGCCGCAAAATTGTCATCCGGCGCGTGCGCAAACTTGAGGACATCGAGCCAACCCACCTTTTATACATCAGCAATTCCGAAGTGGGAAATGAAGCGCAGATACTGGCCCAGGTTCGGCGCAAGAGCATCGTAACGGTGGGCGAATCCAATGACTTCATACGGAATGGAGGAATGATCCGCTTCGTGATGCAGGACGGCAAAGTGCGCTTCATCATCAATGCCGCCGCTGAACGCGAGTCCGGGGTCACGGTCCGCTCGCAGCTCAAGCGCCTGGCTACCGCGATCGTGGATTCAGCGAGGCAGAAATGATACGCGTGGTCCGCGATCTTCCGATCCGCCGCAAAATCATCCTGATCATTCTGACCGTGGTGGGCATCGCCCTCGTGCTGCAGCGCACAGTGATCTATTTCAGCGACCTGCAGTCTTCGCGCAATAACATCCGCGCGGATATGATTTCCCTTGCGGAAATCATCAGCGCCAACAGCGAAGCGGCCATGGTGTTCAACGATCCGCGCGCTGTCGGCCATACCCTTCAATCACTGCGCCTCAACCCGGTCATTCTGGCCGCAAGCATTTACAACCAGGACGGCAAGCTTTTCGCCGGCTACAGCGTCGAGAATCAGAATGTCGTGCTTCCCGAAACGGCGCAACGTGATGGCGTGGTCTTTGAAGGAGACCAGCTGAAGCTTTTTCATCCCATGATCCTGGACAATAAGCGGATCGGCACGGTGTACCTGCTGGTGGATCTTCGCCCGATGTACCAGCAGCTCAACCGCAGCAACGCCATTGCGTTTGTCATCGTCGTCGTGGTCTTCTTATTCGCACTGATTCTCTCGTCGCTCATGCAGCGCCTGGTTTCCCGGCCAATACTCGCCCTGGCCGAAACGGCTCGACAGGTATCTGAGAAGAAGGATTATTCGCTACGTGCGCAGAAAAGCAGCGATGATGAGCTGGGCGTGCTCATCGATGGCTTCAATGACATGCTCTCGCAGATCGAAGCACGGGAAGCCGCGCTGCGCGAATCACAGCGCCGCGTGACGCTCCTCGTACAGGAAACGCCGCTGGGCGTAATAGTTTTCGACACTCAGTTTACGGTGCTGGAATGGAACAAGGCCGCCGAGCGCATCTTCGGCTACACCGAGGGGGAGATTGCAGGAAAAAGCGGGCGTTGCATCATGCCGGAGGATTCGTGGAATATGGGGGGCGCAGCGGTCTGGACCGACCTGTTGCGCAATGCCGGTGGTCGCCGCTCAATTCACACCAACATTCGCAAGGACGGCAGGCGCATTATCTGCGACTGGTACAACACGGCACTGGCGGACGACAGCGGAAAAATCATCGGTGTGGCAGCGATGGTCGACGATATTACGGACCGTAAACGCGCTGAAGATGAAATCCAGAAGCTGAACGAACAGCTGGAACTGCGCGTGCGCGAACGCACCTCCCAGCTGGAAGCCGCCAACAAAGAGCTCGAAGCGTTCGCCTACTCCGTTTCCCACGATTTGCGCGCTCCGCTGCGCGCAATTGACGGCTTCAGCCAGCTGATAGAGGCGGAGTATGCAGAACGACTGGATGTGCGAGGCCGCGATTACCTGAGGCGCGTGCGCGAAGCAACGCAGCGCATGGGACAGCTTATCGACGACATGCTCACGCTATCGCGCGTTTCGCGCTCCGAAATGAAACGGGAGCCCATCGACTTGAGCGAGATGGTGCAGCTGATTATCGATGACCTGCGCGAGCGCGAACCGCAACGGCGCGTCGAGGTTGTAATTACGCCCGGCATCCAGGCCACAGGTGATCCGCGCCTGGTTCGCATCATGCTTGAGAATCTCATTGGTAATGCCTGGAAATTCACATCGCGGAAAGCCGACGGAAGAATCGAGTTCGGAGAGACGACGCGGGACGGAAAAAATATATTCTATGTGAAAGATAACGGGGCAGGCTTTGACATGTCTTATGCCAACCGCCTTTTCACCGCCTTTCAACGTCTGCATACCGCGTCAGAGTTTCCGGGCACGGGTGTCGGTCTTGCGATTGTCCATCGCGTAGTACTGCGGCACAGCGGTTGCATTTGGGCAGAGGGAGAGGTAGATAAAGGCGCAACCTTTTCGTTCACGCTTTAAGTCTGAGATGAATAGACGTGATCCCCACTGGAACACCGCAGCCCATT
>DASPJR010000156.1:0-21868 GCA_035628505.1 Planctomycetota bacterium
TTTTGATTGGGGAGTCATTCAGACGTGAGCAACGAAGACAAGACCGGCGGGTATTTCTGGGGAACCGGACGGCGCAAATGCGCTCAGGCCAGCGTGCGCCTGCGGCCCGGCTCCGGCCACATCGTCGTCAACGACCGCAAGTTCGAAGACTTCTTCAAGGACGAGAACCAGCGCGGCGCGGTCACCAGCGTGCTGAAGTTCACGAAGCTGAACACGGCCTTCGATGTGTTCGTCAGCGTCAATGGCGGCGGCATCACCGGACAGGCCGAAGCGATCCGCATGGGCATCGCCCGCGCGCTGCTGCTCTATGACCGGACCCTCGAGAAAGGTCTTCGCGATGAAGGTTACCTGACCCGCGATTCCCGCATGGTTGAACGCAAGAAGTACGGACAGGCCGGCGCTCGCCGCAGGTTCCAGTTCTCCAAGCGTTAATCGGGGCGGAGTTTTCGTAAATTTTACCGGCCCCTCCCTCGCTTGCGCGGGGTTTGAGGGGCCGGATTGTTTTCAGGCAACGCCTCACACCAGAGTTTCGGGGATCTGAATTGTAATGCAGTAAAAGAAGGCAGTTGGCAGTTTGCAGGAGACAGCACAGCAGGCGGCAATGAGACTGCCTCCTGCCCACTGTTTTCTGCTTACTGGTTTATGGAGAGGGGCCATGAAACGCGCCAGCAAAAGTGCGGCAAAACCAATCGAAATCCAGCCTTGGAACGGGCTCATCCATGAGGTTCCCGGCTTCCGCACGGCCTCTCTGCACTGCGGCCTGAAGACTGCCAAGGAACAACCGCCCGATCTGGCGCTGGTCTTCTGCGAGCAGCCCGCTGTTGCGGCCGGCGTTTTTACGCTCAACCGCGTCTGCGCCGCGCCGGTAACGCTCTGCCGCGCGCACCTGAAAAAATCAAAACAGCAGGCACGCGCGCTGATCATCAATGCCGGAAACGCCAACGCCTGCACAGGCGAACAGGGTGCCGCCGACGCGCGGAAGATGGCGGAGCTCACCGCCGCCGGACTGAAGTGCAAACCCGAGGAAGTGCTCGTCTTCTCGACAGGGATCATCGGCCGCAAGCTGCCGATGGACAAAGTCGAAGCCGGAATCGCGCGCGCTGTGGGCTTCGTTAAGGAACAGAAGAACACCGGCGACTTTGCACGCGGCATCATGACAACCGACCTGGTGCCCAAGACCGCCGCCGTCTATTTTGAACTCGACGGGAAAGTCATCCACGTCGCCGGTGCCTGCAAAGGCTCGGGCATGATCGCTCCGAATATGGCGACGATGCTCGGTGTCGTCGTGACCGACGCCGCCGTTTCGCCGGCGCTTCTTCAGGAACTCACTCCCGAAATCGCAGACGAGACGTTCAACTGCGTCACCGTCGATGGCGACACGTCCACCAACGACAGCATCGCCGTTTTCGCGTCAGGCGCGGCCGGAAACAAAACGATTGCAAAGACAACCGATCCCGCAGGCGCCGCACTGCGCAACGCAATCTACGCCGTATGCGACAGCCTGGCCCGCCAGATCGCCGCCGACGGTGAGGGCGCGAAGCACACGATCACTCTTTATGTCGGCGGCACGAAGAGCGACGAGGACGCGAAGAAGATCGCGCGCACGATCGCCGAGTCGCCGCTGGTAAAGACCGCAATCGCCGGCAACGATCCAAACTGGGGGCGCATCATGGCCGCGGCCGGCCGCGCCGGAGTGGTGTTCGACCCGCTTGATGCGGTGCTGACCGTCAATGGCCATGAACTTTTCCGCGCCGGCCAGCCGCTCGATTTCGATAAAGCCACAGTGTCGAATGCGCTGAAAAGCCGCGACACGAGCATCGTGCTGCTGGTAGGCGACGGCCCAGGACGGGCAAAGTTCTACACGTGCGATTTCACGCATGAGTACATCACGATTAATGCGGACTACCACACTTGATATGTGGCGCAAGCTTTAGCTTGCGAGAAATTGCTTGAGGCAAAACGATGCTATTCGAAAGAAAGGAGTTTTACCGCCGAAACCTTCCTCATTACCAGCCCGACGGGGCGACTCTATTCATTACATTTCATTTAGCAGGATCGCTGCCGAAGGTTGTCTTGCTGCCGCTTGAGAAAGAGCGGGGGGAATGGAAAAGGCAGATTGAGGCAGCAAAAGATTCTTCGACAAGGCAACAGTTCACAGAAGAGGTTCAGTAGACGTAAATTCGCATTGCTTGAAAAGTGTTTAGATGAGGGCTCTAGCGGGCCGGTTTGGCTTAAGGATGAACGAGTTTGCAGTCTGATCGCTGGACATTTTCGTTCGGGAGATTCGAGGTCCTATTCCTTGGATGCATTTTGCATAATGGCCCAATCACGTTCACCTCGTACTGGCGCCATTGGCACTGTCCGAAACGGACGTCTACGAACCACTTTCTAAGATCATGCAGTCTTTGAAGGGGGTCACAGCGCGTGAAGCAAACAAGTGTTTACGACGTTGCGGTGCTTTCTGGGAACACGAGAGTTACGATCACGTAATTCGAAACGAGGGTGAGTGGGTTCGCATTCTGAGTTATGTCGTCAACAATCCAGTGAAAGCTGGATTGGTTGAGAACTGGAAGGAGTGGAAGTGGACTTATCTCCGACCTGGGTGCCCAATTGGGAGTTGACGTCCGCAAGCTAAAGCTTGCGCCACATGGAGAGAACATGAACGCCCTCGATAAATCCAAAGTCCTGCTCGAAGCCCTGCCGTACCTGAAGGACTTCGACCGCAAGGTCGTCGTGATCAAGATCGGCGGCAGCACCATGACGGACGACAAGATCCTGCCGTCGGTTGTGCGCGATGTTGTTTTTCTGGAGCAGGTCGGCGTCTGGCCGATTCTCGTTCACGGCGGCGGGCCGCGCATTACCGAAGAGATGGAGCGGCGCGGCATGAAGGCCAGCTTCGTTAAAGGCCGGCGCGTCACGGACGAAGCGACGCTGGACATCGCGCAAAAAGTGCTGATCGACGAGATCAGCGTCAATGTCGTGGACCTGATCCAAAAGGAAGACGGCAAGGCGATTCCGCTGAACGGCCGCGGCTCACGGTTTCTGCGCTGCAAAAAGAAGATCTTCGACGAAGACCCGACGATGGACCTGGGCTACGTGGGCGAGATCACCGAAATCGATGCCGAGCTGGCAAGCCGCATCGTCCTCGGCGGAATCATTCCCGTCGTGGCGCCGATTGCGCGCGGTGAGGACGGGCATCTGTACAACGTGAACGCCGACTCAGTGGCGTGGAAGATCGCCTCCGTGATGAAGGCCGAAAAGCTCGTTTATCTTTCGAACGTGCCGGGCATTCTGCGCGACAAGGACAAGCCGGAGACGCTCATCTCGAGCGCCACCCTGGCCGAATGCGACCAGCTCATGAAAGACGGCGTCATCGTTGGCGGCATGATTCCAAAGATCGAGGCGTGTATGTCGGCGCTCAAAGGCGGCGTGCGCAAGACGCACATCATCTCAGGACTGCAGCAGCATTCGCTACTGCTCGAGATCTTCACGCCGGAAGGCATTGGTACTGAAATACGGATGTGACGGGTGACGAGTGACGGTGACGGATTCAGGACTTCATCACGGAGACACGGAGGACACTGAGTTCACGGAGATGAAATTTAAAAGAGTATTCCGTGACCTTCGTGTTCTCCGTGTCTCCGTGTTGAAGTAGTTTAGAGAGGCAACGCACGCGGCAGAGTGATGAAGTTTGCCGATTGGAGCAGCGATGAATACGGCCGAAGTAAAAGACACCTACGCCAAGTACATGATTGGCAATTACGCGCGCAATCCGATCGCGATCGTACGCGGCCAGGGCTCGTACATCTACGACGCTGAAGGAAAGCGTTACCTCGATCTGCTTCCCGGGCTTGGTGTCGATGGACTCGGCCACTGCCCTCCGCGCGTGGTCGGGGCAATCAAAAAGCAGGCCGACGCGTTGCTGCACATTCACAACAATTACATGTGGGAGCAGCAGTGTCTGCTCGGCAAGGCGCTCGTCGAGCGGCTTCCGCAGATGGCGCAGCCCAAGGCGTTTTTCTGCAACTCCGGCACCGAAGCGAGCGAAGCAGCAATCAAGATGGCGCGGCTCTATGGAAAGCAGAAGGGCGGAAAATGGAAGATCATCAGCGTTCAGAACGGCTTTCATGGCCGCACATACGGCGCGCTGACGGCGACGGGACAACCTGGATTACAGAAAGGCTGCGAGCCGCTGCTGCCCGGATTCACCTACGTTCCGCTAAATGATGTCGCCGCGTTGGAGAAAGCCTTCGACAGCGAAACGGTTGGTTTCATGGTCGAGCCCGTTCAAGGCGAGGGCGGGATTTTCATTGCGGATTCAGCGTATCTAAAAGCGGCTCGTGAGATCTGCAACAAGCACGGCGCGCTCCTGATGTACGACGAAGTTCAGTGCGGAATGGGCCGGACCGGCGATTACTTTGCATTCCAGACGCTGCAGGCGCCGGCGCCGGACATCATCTGGCTTGCTAAAGCACTGGGCGGAGGGTTTCCCATCGGTGCCATGCTAGCGGCGAGTGACGTTGCGCAGTACCTGGTTCCCGGCACGCACGGCACGACCTTCGGCGGAAATCCACTGGCGTGCGCGGCGGGGCTCGCGGTGATTGAAACCATCGAGCAGGACAAGTTGATCCCACACGTTCGCGCCATGTCGAAGCATCTGTCGGGACTGCTCAGCACGCTGAAGGGGAAGTATCCTGCGAAGATCAAGGACATCCGTCAGCTCGGGCTGATGGTCGGCATCGATCTGAATTTCAGCGGCAAGCCGGTGTTCGCGCGCTGTCTCGAACTGGGTTTGCTGATCAACGTCACGCATGAAACGACGCTGCGCCTGCTGCCGGCGATGAATGTGACTTCAGCCGAGCTCGATGAAGGTCTCGAGATCATTACGAGCGTGCTGGCTGAATTTTAGTCGAAAGGACAAGGCGGCTGGCAGAGTCACTGCTGGTAACGCCCACAAGAAACTGAAGAGGCCGGCGCACGTTTTCGCCGCAAGCTTTGGAATAACGAGGTGTGCTTTGAGTTCGCAGAAGAAGAAGGATTTTATATCGTTCGACAATATGAACGGCGCCGACATTCTCGCGCTGCTGGACCTTGCCGCACGGCAGAAGGCTGATCCGAACACGTACCGCTTCTCCAAGATTCTAAGCGGCAAAGTGGTCGGCGTGTTCTTCGAGAAGTCATCGCTGCGCACGCGCCTGAGCTTCGAAACCGCGATTTTCCAGCTCGGCGGGCAGGCCATCTATATGGGGCCGGAGTGCGGCCGCATAGGCGAGCGCGAATCGATCAAGGATCTGGCCAAGGTTTCCGCGCGCTACCTGGATGCCTTTGTTTTGCGCACGTACAAACACGAAACCATCGTTGAGATGGCCCGGCATTCAAACAAGCCGGTGATCAACGGGCTGTCGGATGCGCATCATCCCTGCCAGGCGCTCGGCGATCTGCTCACGATTCGCGAGAAGCTTGGCCGGCTTGAAGGCGTGAAAGTTGCCTTCATTGGCGACTGCAACAACGTCTGCCGCTCGCTGGCGCAGTCGCTGCAGAAGGTCGGCGGCCGGCTCTCGGTTGCCTGTCCGCAGGGATACGGTTTTAATGCCGCCTTCGTGAAGTCGGTTGGCTTGACGCTCTGCAACGACCCTGTCGAAGCCGCTCAAGGCGCCGACGTCCTCTACACGGACGTGTGGGCTTCGATGGGCCAGGAGAACGAAGCGGCCAAGCGCCGCGCCATCTTCCAGCCGTACCAGCTCAATACTGAACTACTCAATCATGCTCCGGGTGCGATCGTGATGCACTGCCTGCCGGCGCATCGCGGCGATGAGATCACCGATGCGGTGATCGACGGACCTCAGGCGGTGGTTTACGATCAGGCCGAGAACCGGCTGCATGTGCAGAGAGCGCTTCTGGCGACGCTGGTTGATTAAACGGTTCATCACTATCACTTACCGGGCGCGGCAAGATTTCAGCTGCGCCCGTGCAACGCCCGGCTTGCATTTTGCAACGCTTGAACTAAATTCTTGTCAATGCGCGAGATACTCCTGGGATTGAGGCTGGAATGTTAACCGCCCACCAAGCCATCAAAGTCATGCGGGTTCTGGTTGCAGATCCCTGTGACGAGAGTCTCGCGTCGATCACGTCTAAGCTGAAAACCGAACGTTTTGAAAAAGTTTTCACTGTCCGCTCGGGCGAAGAAGCCCTGCGCATGCTTTCCGTCGGGCTCGCCAGCCGTGAACCGATTGACCTTCTTCTGCTGAGCCTGGATCTTCCGGACCGCCCGGGACTTGAAACATTCGAGGAAGTTCACAACGTTTTCGACGTCGGGCTGGTGCTGCTGTCGAACCGCGAAGACCGCCATCTCGTTCTGGAAGGCATGGGCCGCGGTGCCGACGATTACGTGCTGCGCCCGGTCAACGCCGACATGTTCCTGCTCAAGGCTGAAAAGCTGCTGACGCAGCGCTTCTTAAAGAAAGAAATCCGCCGCTCCACGGCGCGAAACGAAACGCTCTTTCTGAACGTGCTCGCCGTGATGGCGAAAGTTCTGGAAGCGAAGGACCCCTACACGCGCTTCCATTCGCACAAAGTCTCCGAGCTCTCATCGCAGGTCGCGCGCGAAATGGGCTTCCAGGACGATGAGGTCCGTCGCATCGGCGTGGCGGGCATCCTTCACGACATCGGCAAGATGGGAATTCGCGAGGCGATCCTGAAGAAGCCGGGCCCGCTCGACAAGGCTGAGCGCGAAATCGTGCAGCGCCACTCAATTATTGCCAGCACGATTCTTGAACCGATTGAGCAGCTGCAGAGCGCGGTTGGGTACATCAAGCACCACCACGAACATTTCGACGGCAGCGGGTATCCCGACAAGCTCTCGGGCGAACAGATTCCCCTGGGCGCGCGCATTATCCACGCGGCGGAAGCCTTCGACGCGATGGTGGCCACGCGCAGCTACAACGTGCCCAAGACGCCCGAGGAAGCGCTCGCCGAGCTGCGGCGCTGCTCGGGAACGCAGTTCGACCCGCAGGTCGTGGAGGCAACGGCCGCTGTGCTGCGCCGCACGGGGCAGCTCACCGCGCGAGTGGAACTTCCGCCCAAGAGTCTGCCGGAACTCCTGGAAGACCTCACCGGCCAGGTCTCCCTCTAGACCCTGTTTACGTTCAGCAAAAAACGCTAAGCTTTCAGCGCCCCGGCCCAAGGAGCCGTTATGCTGAACGTTCGATTCGCCATTGCCGTGCTGCTGCTGCTCAGCCCGCTCGTCAGCGCCGAAGAACAGCTGGACCTTGTTGTGAAAGTGAAGCTGAACACGCCGCCTGAGCATCAGCAGAACTACGCCGCGGCCCTGCAGCGCGAATTCGGCGCCTGCTTTCCACGCATCCTCAAGCGCACGCGTCCGGGCGAGACTCCCCCGGATGGCGCGGCGCCGTATCGCCTGCTGGTTGAAGCGAGCGGAACGGTCTCGATTGGCAATGCAATCAGCTCAACGATGAACCGGTTCGACGCAGGAAATGTGGGCGGCAGTGACGCTTTCACGCGCATCTTCCATCTGCCGGCGCGGCAGCAGGTGACGCTGAACGTTAAGCTGCTGCACTGGGAGAAGGACAAGTATTCGGAATGGCTGAAGTTCACCGCGCCAGTTCCGCCTGGACCGGAAGAAGAGAACGCGAATGGCCTTGTGGAGTGTGCGCGGATCACCGGCCGCATAAGCCAGCAGGGTGACGACAAGAAGCCGCCCTGCACGCTCGAGCAGGCGCAGTCGGCGGTCCTCGGGAAAATGATGCCCGGCAGCCTGCGTGACGTGTGCTATTCGAACCTGCTGGATGTGAAACTTGTGAAAGCCGAGCCCAATAAAGAGAAACCGGGCGAGCTGAAGGTCGAGGTGACGGTTCAGAATAAGACGCCGTGGGGTATAACGCAGGCCGAAGCCGCGCTTGTTTCTGCCGGAAAACTAATCGCTGTTGGCGAGCCCGGCAAAAACAACGCGCAGATGCTGGTCTTCGAGGAGCCGCTTCTATTCTCGAAGACGCCAACGAAGCTCACCGCTGCCGGTCGTGAGATCAAAGAGAAGCGCAAGCCCGGCGTCCGCTCGATTGAGTTCTTTCTGGCTCAGTGAGGCTTAAGCAGCTGCGCGGCCAGGCGCACCAGTTTCGCCGCAAAGAGCTGCTTCGAGAGGTCCGCGAAATTCTGCCCTCTGGCGATACCACGCGTGAATACGGTGAACGTGCTTGCATCGCTGCCCATCGCGGCGGGTGTGTCCAGCACGATAGCGTCCAGGTTCTTTGCCTCAAGCTTGCGCAGCGCTTCGCGTTGACGCGAGGCTCTTCGGGCCGCAGCGGTCGATCCCTTTCCGGTCTCAAGCGCAAAGCCGATCAGCACGGGAACGCCGTTCTGTTTGGCCTCTCCGAGCGCTTTGAGAATGTCCACGGTCGGTTTCAATCGCAGCGTGAGCGCCGAGGACGCTTTTTTGAGCTTGATGGGAGAAGCATTGGCAGGCGTGAAATCCGCTACGGCCGCGTTCATGATCACCACATCCGCCTGCTTGAAATGCTGCATGACGGCGCGGTGCATCTGGCTGGCTGAGCGCACAGCAACGAGCGTTGTACGTTTAAGATTGCGCAGCGGCTCGAGCACGCTTTCATGCACGGGCCCGTGAATAAGGATGACCTGGTGGCCTTCGTGATGGGCCGCTCGCGCCAATGCCGCGCCCAGCTTGCCCGTCGCGCGATTGGAAATAAAACGAACCGGATCGATGTCTTCGATCGTCGGGCCGGCCGTAATCAGGAAGGTAAGGGGAGCGCTCTTGGGCGCGGCCACGGGAGTTAATCTCCCTGCAGCGCGGCGCAGGCGGCTTCGACAATCTCAGGCGGCTCAACAAGCCGCCCCGAGCCTTCCATGCCGCACGCCAGCGAGCCGCTGTCGGGACCCAGGATCGTGTAGCCAAAGCCGGTCAGCGTCTTCACGTTCGCCTGCGTGGCCGGATGCTGCCACATCTGAACATTCATTGCCGGGCAGATAATCACTTTGCAGCGGATGCTGAGCATCAGCGTGGAGAGCAGATCCGTCGCAAGGCCGTGCGCGAAGCGCGCCATCACGCTGGCGGTCGCGGGAGCCACGATCATCAGCTCGGCCTCGCGCGCCGGCTCAATATGCGGATAGGGATTTTCGCCGCTGGCGATACGCTTGAACAATCGCGTCAGGCAGGGCTGCCCGGTCAGCGCTTCGAACGCGTAGGGCGTCACGAATTTCTGTGCGCCGCGCGTTAGCACCGCGGTAACGATTGCGCCTTCCTTGACGAGTCGCGAGGCCAGGTCGCAGGACTTGTAGGCTGCGATTCCACCCGAAACGCCGAGCAGGACGCGGCGGCCTTTCAGCCGCAGCGCCGGCGAACCGGATTTTTTTCCCGCTGCGCCCATTTAAGCTGCCCCGCTTCGTTGCTAACGTCCGGTGTCCTGCCCGCGGATCGGCCCACGCCAACTAAACGGCCGCTCCGCACATCGGACAACTGATGTTACTCGGCCTTCGCTTCGGCCGGCTTGGGCAGCTTGGCTTTCTCGCCCTTTTCCTTCTCGCCCTTGCGTTCGGATTCGGCGAGTTCCTCCGCTTCGCGCTGCGCCAATTCCTTGCGCATCTGCTCGGCCTCGGCGCCCATTACCAGGTCGACCTTAGTCTCGAGCACTTCCCTGGAGACGATGTCCCAGAGGTTCGTCGACTCGCTTTCAGCCAGCCGCGGCAGGCCGCGCTGCAACTCGCGCATGCGCTTCTGAAACAGCGTGACCAGCTTGTATTTTCCGCCGACCTTGGCCAGCAGCGTTTCCAGTTCTCGTGGTTCCATGCTTCCTCCGTGTTAACTGTACAACAATTCAGTTCCGTTATTCGCGCGCCCCCGCGCTTGCGACCGCGACCGGCACATTCCGGCAGTGTTCGGCAATCCGGATGGCCTTGAGCATCTGCAGCGCGTGCTCCAGGCTGTCGTTCACGACCACATAGTCGTATTCGCCTACGCGGTTCATTTCTTCTTCGGCCGTTTTCAGCCGCACGGCCAGCGATTGCGAATCTTCGCTCGCACGGCCCGTCAGCCGCTGGAACAGCTCTTCCTTCGAGGGCGGCATGATGAAGATCGCCACACTTCCCGGGTAGCGGTACCGCGCCATCCGCCGGATCTGCTCCACGCCCTGCACGTCGATGTCTTTGACCACGTCCATGCCGCGGTCGAGCTGCTCTTCGACGAACTTCGCCAGCGTGCCGTAATGCCGCGCGCCGTGCACCACCGCGTGTTCCAGGAACTCTCCCCGGTTCACCGCGTCCTGAAAACGCTGCTCGTCCCAGAAGTGGTAGCTGACGCCGTCCACTTCTCCCAGCCGGGGCTTGCGCGTGGTCACGCTGACGGCCTTGACCAGCCCTCTTTCTTCAGCCACCAGGCGGCTGAGCAGCGTCGTCTTGCCCACGCCAGCCGGTCCCGCGACGAGAAAAAACTTGCCCCTGCCCACGCTACATTCTCCAACGGCTCTTTCTTTAACCACGAAGCTCACGAAGAACACGAAGAGGGAAAAGAATAGAAGCAGCTCTTCGTGCCCTTCGTGTGCTTCGTGGTAAAAAAACTCCGTCACTCCAGGTTCTGCACCTGCTCGCGGATCTTCTCGATCAGGCCCTTCATCTCGACGACTCGGTGCGTGATGCGTTCGTCGCTGCACTTGCTTCCAATCGTGTTCGTCTCGCGGAACAGCTCCTGCGTCAAAAAATCGAGCTTCTTACCGGTTTCGCCGCCGCCTTTCAGCGTGGCTTCGATCTGTTCGAAGTGGCTCTGCAGACGCGCAATTTCCTCGCTGATGTCGGTGCGATCCGTCTGCAGCACCGTTTCGCGCTCCAGAACGTCCGGGTTGAGCGGCGCCGAAACCTGCGCCTGCTCGAGCAGCTTCGTGATGCGGTCCTTGAACTTCTGGATGCCCGCTTTCAGCGCCTCCGGCGCGATCGTCTGAATCATGGAGTGGTGCAGGGCAAGCTGCGCCACATGCGAGCGGATATCGGCGACAATGGCGGCGCCTTCCTTCTCACGCATGCGCGTGAAATCGTCGATCGCCTGCATCAGCGCCTGGCGCGACAGCGCCCAGACGGCTTCGATATCGTCGCTCACTTCCTCGCGCTTGATCACGCCCGGCAGCGGCAGCAGCGCGGCCAGCGGCACGTCGCCCTTCAGCTTGAGCTTCTTTGAAATGGCGCGCGCCTGGCTGGTGTAATGCCGCACGGCCGCTTCGTTGATGCCGAAATTTCCTTCTTCAGACGCGTTGTCGAAATAGAGGCTCACGTCAACGCTGCCGCGCTTGATGCCCATCTCGTTCAGCAGTGTTTTGACGCGGTCCTCAAGCGCGCCGTAGCGCCCCAGCACTTTGACGCTCAGCTTCAGAAAGCGGCCGTTCACCGAGCGGATCTCGGCCGTGACGCGCTGAATGCCTTCGGCCGTCGCGCGGCCGTAGCCGGTCATCGAACGCACCAAGCCGGCGTCGGCCGGCTTGCTGATCACCGTGAGCGGCGCAGCAGCTGCGGGAGTTGCTTTTTTAGGTTTAGACGCAGCCGGCATGACGTGCTTTTCCGATGGTTCTGCTAAACGCCAAATCCAGCGGCACGCGCCGCTGGATCTTTTTGGTACAGCCGTTCGAACGTTGACTACTTTTTAGGTTCGTCAGGTTTGGCGTCGGTCTTGGGAGCTTCTGCCGGCTTCGCCGCATCGGCCTTCGGCGTCTCGGCAGGCTTGTCGCCAGCCGGCGCGTCGGTCTTTGGAGCGTCAGTCTTTGGCGCATCGGTCTTCGGTGCATCCGTCTTCGGTGCATCCGTCTTCGCAGCGTCAGTCTTCGGCGCGTCAGTCTTCGGAGCGTCGGTCTTCGGTGCATCAGTCTTCGGTGCATCGGTCTTGGGAGCGCCTGCGCCAGCAGCGGGGGCGGCCGCTGGAACGCTGAGGCTGATGCGCGGTGCCGGCTTGTGCAGGATGCCGAGAATGATCGCCAGGATGAAGAACAATCCGGCCATGTACGCCGTAGCACGGCGAATCGGGTTCGTAACACCCTCGACTCCGGCAGCCTTTGTGCCGCCGAGCGCCGCCAGTCCGCCGCCCTTGCCTTCCTGGAGGAGGATAAAGAATGTCATCACCAGGCCAACCAGAACGAACAGCCACGTCAGAATAATGTCGATCCAACCGCTCATCTCAACTCTCCTTCATCCATTCGCGTTCGCCTGCATCCGCGTGCCTGCGAAACGTCAGGACTGCCGTGCCAGAATCATTACCACAAAAATCGCAAAAGCCCACGCCACAATGCGGCCAAACTTGACCATCTTCGGCTCAAAGATGTGATCCGTCTGCCACCCGATCAATTTCCAGTCCCCGCGCGGCGTCGTGCGCACAACCATCAGGCCGCAAAGCCCAATGCCGCTCAGCGCGGCAAGCGTCTTCAACCCCGAATCAAACAGTTCCCAGTCCATCTTTCGCTCCGAACGTCTTAACAACTTTGAACCACGAAGATCACGAAGAACCACGAAGAAAGGAACGGCACTTAGGGACCGAATGACATTTGAGGAGGTCGCCCTCTTCAGCTCATTCTTCGTGCGCCTTCGTGGTTCAACAATGCCGTTACTTCGCCGCCTTCACGATGGCTTCGAAGTCGTTCGCGATCAAGCTCGCTCCGCCGACCAGCGCGCCGTCGATGTCCGGCTGAGACAGCAATTCCTTGGCGTTGTCGGCCTTGACCGAGCCGCCGTATTGTATACGAATAGCGTCCGCAGCGCTTGCGCCAAATTGCGTCTTGATCAGAGCGCGTATGAAGGCATGAACTTCCTGCGCCTGCGCCGGAGTCGCCGTCAATCCCGTGCCGATCGCCCAGACCGGTTCATAGGCGATGGTGATGCTGGCGAGCTCTTCGGCCTTCAGCCCGGCCAGTCCGCCTTCCATCTGCTTGCGCACGACCTTCTCGGTGACGTTGTTAAGGCGTTCGTCTTTTGTTTCGCCAACGCAGAAGATGACCTTCAGCTTGTGGCTGAGCGCCGCCTTGATGCGCTTGTTGACCGTCTCGTCGGTTTCGCCGAAGTACTGGCGGCGCTCGCTGTGGCCGATGATCACATACGTGCAGCCGGCGGCCGTCAGCATCGGGCCGGAGATCTCGCCCGTGTACGCGCCCGACTTTTCCCAGAAGAGATTCTGCCCGCCGACGGCGATGCTCGTTCCGCGCAGCACTTCGGCGACCGCGGGGATCGCAAGGAAGGTCGGGCAGACGGCGACGTCGCACTTGCCGTAGCCTTCCAGTTTCGCGCGCAGCTCCGACGCCAGCGCCCGGGCTTCATCGGGAGTCTTGTTCATCTTCCAGTTGCCAGCAACAAACGATCGTCGTGCCATGCTTATCTCCTAACGAACGGACTTTTTGAACCACGAAGGCCACGAAGAAAATGGGAGAACGGAAAGGTACTACAGAACGATCCGTCTCATGCCATCCTTCAAGAGCTTCACATTAAAATTCATCAGCAGCCCGACTCTAATCGTTGTAGTTTTCAGGTACGACAACAGTTGTGCCTCGTGAATCGGAAGCAATGTCTCAACTGCTTTAAGTTCCACCACAATCACATCGTTAACGACAAGATCCAGGCGCTGACCTTCTATTTTCACACCTTTGTATGGGACTCGTATTTCTTTCTGGCATGCGAATGGAATCTTTCTGAGTTCCATTTCGTAACACATTGCCTTTTCGTAAATGCTCTCCAGGAAACCGGGCCCCCAACGTTCGATGTACTTCCAATCCGGCGGCGATGACCTGACTTATCAATTCTTCAGTATCGGGAGGCAAAGGGCTTTGTATGCGTAATCCCATTTGCCAACACTCCAATTCTGTTTCTTGCCGTTCTTCGTGTTCCTTCGTGCCCTTCGTGGTTCAAAAAAGTCGTCGTGGTTCTCACTTCGCCCGGGCCAGCGTAGTCCGCTCTGCTGTCGGGTAGCTTCCGAGTACCTCCAGATGCTTGACCTGTCCTTCCAATTGCTTCAGTACGTTGCGCACGTTCTCGTCTTCGACGTGGCCTTCGAGGTCCAGGAAGAAGTTGTACTCCCACGCGCGGCGCTTGCTTGGGCGCGATTCGATGCGCGTGAGATTAATGCGGTTGGCCTGGAACGGCTGCAGCAGGCGCAGCAGCGCGCCGGGCTCGTCCTTAATGGAGAGCAGCAGGCTCGTCTTGTCCTTGCCCGTGCGCTCGGCCATGCGTTCGGCGACGACAAAAAAGCGCGTAATGTTGTCGGCGGAATCTTCAATGTGCTCGGCCACCACAGGAACGCCGTACGTCTCGGCGGCCAGACGCCCGGCAATCGCGGCGCTGGACGGATCTTTCGCGGCCATCTCGGCGGCCATCGCTGTCGATGCCACTTCACGGCGCTCGACTTCTCCCAGATTTCCCATCAGCCAGTTGCGGCACTGCGCGAACGGTTGCGGGTGGCTGTAGATGATGCGGATGTCTTTGAGCGGACTCTTCGAGAGCAGATGATGATGAATCGGCAGGAAGATTTCGCTGGCGATCTTCAGCCGCGTCTCGGCGAACATATCGATCGACTGGTTGACGCCGCCTTCCGTCGAATTCTCGATCGGCACCACGCCATAATCAGCGCGGCCGCGTGACACGGCGAGGAATACGTCGCGGATGTCTCGCGTGGGCAGGTACTCAACCGATGAACCGAACTTAGTCAGCGCGGCCAGATGCGTGAACGTGCCGGACTGTCCGAAGTGCGCCACGCGCGTGGGATGTTCCAGTGCGATCGTGGCGGACATGATTTCGCGGTAGATCGCTTTGAACGCCTGGTCGGGAAGGGGGCCTTTGTTGCGCGCGGCCACCTTCTTGTAGACCTGGATTTCGCGCGAGGGATTGTAGGGCTTAATTCCGTCGCGCGCCTTGATCGCGCCAATCTTTCGCGCGTGATCGGCGCGCTCATTGATCAGCCTGACGATCTGCTCGTCGAGCTGATCGATACGGTGACGCAGCGCTTCCATTTCGGCGTTCGGCTTGGCTGAAGACGGCACGACCACTGCAGGCTTGTTCAAAGCCGGTGGCTGCGATCTGCCGGATTGCCGTTTGGAGCGTCCGCTCGACATAGTCTGGAGTCTTGGAGTCTAGGAGTCGGGAGTCCGGGGGGCTGAGCGTGAAGTCTCGACGACTCCAAGACTCTCAGACTCCCGACTCTGGACTCGCCGCTAAACGTACCTTATCTCAAGCACCTTGAACTTCAGCGCGCCTTTAGGCGTGGGAACCTCGACCTTGTCGCCCACTTTTTTGGTCAGCAGCGCCTGGCCCATGGGGCTGGTGGTCAGGATCCTGCCGTTGAGCGGATCGTTTTCGCCTTCGCCCACCAGCGTGTATTCTTCTTCTTCGTTGTCGGAGAGGCTCAGCAGCTTCACCGTCGCGCCGAAGACAACCGTGTCGCCGCCGATCTTGGTCTTGTCGACGATTACCGCGCGTGACACCTTGTCCTTCAGTTCGCGAATGCGGCCTTCGAGCATGGAAAGATCTTCGCGCGCAGCGTGGTACTCGGCATTTTCCGACAGATCGCCCTTTTCGCGCGCTTCCTTGATCTGCTGAAGCACCTTCGGGCGGCGCTCTTCGAGCTCGGCCACCTCGGCGTTCAGCTTATCCAGACCCTCCTTGGTCATTGGCACGGTATTCATTGCACTGCTTCTCCTTCACTTTCCGCAGACGAGTGCCGCGGCCGGGCCGTTCGCCCGGAGTCAAAAAATAAATTGTCAGCCGTTCAACAGCTTTTCGAGACGGTCGATGCCCTTGTCGATCAGCTCCATGCTTGTCGCGTAGCTCAGGCGCACATGCTTGCCCGATCCGAACGCCTCGCCCGGAACCAGCGCCACGCCGGCCTGTTCCAGTGCCACGCCGCAGAAGTCCATCGGCGTTTTGACGGTCACGTTCTTGAACGTGCGGCCAAACACGCCGCTGACGTTCGGGAAGCAGTAGAACGCGCCGAGCGGCTCGAGGCAGGTGACGCCTTTGAGCTTGTTCAGGCGCGCGTGCATGTGCTTGCGGCGCAGGTTGAACTGCGTGCGCATGGACGCCACCGCTTCGTTCGACTTGGTCAGGCTTGCGTACGCTTCCGCCGCGCCCGCCTGGCTGAATGCGGCCGGGTCGCTCGTGGCATGACTCTGGAACTTGGCGATGGCCTTCATGATCTCATCCGGACCCGCGGTCCAGCCGATGCGCCAGCCGGTCATCGAGTACGTCTTGGAGCAGCCGTTGACCGTAATGACTCTGTCCTTCAACGCTGGCGAAACGGCGGCCAGCGAGAGCGGCTGAATGTCTCCGTAAATCAGGTGCTCGTAGATTTCGTCAGAGATTGCGAATATTCCCGCCTTTTCGAGCACCGCGCCGATGGCCTTGATCTCCGCCGGCGTGTACACGGTGCCGGTCGGGTTCGACGGGCTGTTGTGCATGAACAGCTTCGTGCGGGGCGTGATCGCTTTCTCAAGCTGCTGCGGGGTGATCTTGAAGGCCGTCGATTCATCGGTCTCGATGATCACCGGCTTGCCGCCTGCCAGGCGCACCTGCTCCAGGTAGCTGACCCAGTACGGCGCGGGGATGATCACCTCGTCGCCTTCGTCGACCAGCACCTGCATGATGTTGTAGAGACTCTGCTTGGCGCCGTTGCTGACGACAATGGTCTCAGGCTTGTACTCGAGGCCGTTTTCGCGTTTGAGCTTCTCAACGATCAGCTTCTTGAGCTCGGGTCCACGCTTGGCGCCGTACTTCGTGTCGCCTTTCTTCATGGCGGCCGAGCCGGCCTCGATGATGTGCTCGGGGGTATTGAAATCCGGTTCACCGACGCCGAAGCCGACGATATCTTGGCCCTGCGCCTGGAGCGCTTTGGCCTTGGCGTCGACGGCGAGCGTGGCGCTGGGCTGAACTTCACAGATGCGGCGGGCGAGCTTGATGGCCATGTGAACACCTTTATCAAGTAAACGCCAAGACGCCCCACCGGGGCGTCTCATGTGACAACAAAAAAACAAAGACCGCCCTGGTAGACGGTCCTTGCAACACCCCACCTTTATAGCGTTAAAAGCGGCCCGAAGCAAGCTTTTTTCAAACGCTTTTTGCGCCGCGCTCGTCTTTCATTATCCGCCCCGGCAACAGCCGCGGATGTTTTTCCCGAAACTAGCCGTTGCCTGTCGCGAGGGGGTGGTTATAATCCTCGCCTCGAAGCCCGCTGCGTGCGGGCCAAATTTTTTTGTGGAAATGCGCCAGGTACTGTGCGCGCCAGCGGAATACCCGCCCACCCAGTCAGCAGCAGCAGAGGAGCAGCAAAGCCATGCCGGTCAAGTTCAACGAAATCAAACAGGGCGAAGCCATTATCTTTAATAATGAAATCTGGATCGTCTTCAAGAAAGACCTTCAGACCCGCGGCAATCTGCGCAGCTACTACCAGGTGCTGCTCAAGAACCTCGAGCGCGGCAATGTCTACAATCAGCGCTTCTCGCCTGAAGACAACGTCGAACAGGCCGTGCTCATCCGCAACGAGTACGAGTATCTCTACATGGACGGCGACATGCTCGTGCTGATGGACCCGACCACCTACGACCAGATCAACCTCCACAAGGACATGGTGCCCGAAGACCAGCAGAAGTTCCTGCTCCCCAACATCCGCGTGAACGTGCTTACACATGGCGAAAAGTCTCTGCGCATCGAAATGCCGCAGTTTGTCGAAGTTGAAATCACCGACACGCCCGACGCCGCTCGCGGCGACACCGCCACCAGCGTCTTCAAGCTCGCCACCATCGAGACCGGCGCTGAAGTCAAAGTCCCCGGCCACATCAAGAAGGGCGACAAGGTCAAGATCCGCGTCGAAGACGGCGAGTTCCTCGGCCGAATTAACTAATCCATGATGCATGATGCATAAACAGAAAACGGCGCGAGCGATCGCGCCGTTTCTTTTTATAAAAGCTGTTCTCCGTGTCCTCTGTGCTCTCCGTGCCTCCGTGTTGAAGTCGTTTCTGTTGCCGTTTATCCATTATATGCATCAGCTCACTTCTTCTCCTTCAAACTCTCCATATACGCGATCAGGTCGGCGAACTCTTCAAGCTTGAGCGTGGCGTGCAGGCCGTCGGGCATCAGCGACGTTTCGTTCTGCTTGCGCAGCTTGATGTCTGCTTTCTTGATCTCCGTCTTTTGCGCGTTGGCGTCGATGAGCGTCAGCTCGGTCTCATTCTCCCCACGGATCAGGCCCGTGTAGACCTGGCCGTCTTTGATTCTGATTGTCGATTGCTGGTAGCCGTCAAGGATCAGTTTGCTGGGAAATAGCACCGCTTCGATCAGCTTCTCGCGATCGTATTTACTGCCCACGCCGCTGAGCGACGGGCCAATCTCCGCGCCGGCGTCGCCGACTTTGTGGCACTTGTAGCAGCCGATGCCGTTCTCTGCGAAGAAGAGCTTTTTGCCGTTCTCGGCATCGCCCTTCTTGTCTTTTGCGAACGCCGCGAAAGCTTCAGGCGCTAGGTTCTTCGTGTCGAACTTGAAGAGCTTGCCGGTGTCTTTGCCTTCGCCCAGCAGCGGCTTGTAGATCGCCTGCAGATCGCTGATCACCTGCGTCGGAAGCGGATTGGTCTCCAGCCGCGCTTCGATGATCGGCAGCGCTTTTTCGTGAATGCCCTTGATCGCTTTCTTGCACTTGTCGCGCAGGCCACCGTCCTTGCTGTCGAGGCCGCTTAGATAGGTATCGAGCGCGCGAATGTCTGGAATGGCCGCGAGTGCCTCCGTCACTTCCTTGCGCGAGTCCCCATCTTTCAGTGCCGCCAGGAGCGGCTCGACCGCTTCGGCCGGCTTGAGTTTTTCAATCGCCTTCGCGGCCGCGCGCCGGACCTGCCCGCGCTTGTCTTTGAGCGCCGCGATCAGCGCCGCGTTGGTCTCGTCGCTCTTGATGCCGCCGAGCGCGTTTGCGGCGGCTTCGGCGACTTTTCCGTCCTCATGCGTCAGGCGCCTGGCCAGGACGGGCACGGCCTTGGTGTCCTTGAGCTTGCCCATCACGTCCAGCGTTGCGACGAGCAGATCGACTGACACGTCGGCTGCGGCGACTCCTGTGATGGCTTCGCTCATTTCGGGAGTATTGACCTGCCTGGCGACGTTCAGCGCGTCGCTGAGCAGGTCCTTGTTGCCGACGGGGTCTTTAAGAATGCCGGCAACAAATCCGGCCGCCGCATCGGCTTTGCACGCGGCCATCGCGCGCAGGATGTGCTTGCGTGTAGCCATCTCTTTTTCTGCCTGGAACAGCTCCGCGAGCACAGCGCCGGCTGCCGGATCAGGCGCGATCTGCAGCGCTTCGAGTGCTGCCAGCCGCACAACGGGATTAGAATCTTTGAGACCCGCGTTGATGGCGTTCGTGGCGGGGGCAGTGCCGGCCCACTCGACTTCACGCGCCGGCCGGGCGCCGACGAAGGGTTGCGTGCCGAACCATTTTCCCGTCCACGGCTTGGTCTGCTTTTGCAGTGGCGCGAGAGCTCGGATCGCGGCGGCGCGGCCCTCGGGCGAATTTCCGCTCTGCGCAAGATGATTCGAGAGCGCCTTAATCAGTGCTTCGTCGAAGACGTTGCGCATGGCATAGACGCAGCCATCGCGAATTTCAGGCGTGCTGCTGTTGAGACCCTTCACGATCGCCTCCCACGCCGCCGGCTCAGTGCGGCCGATGCGGTTGAGCGCGGTGAAGATCGCAAAGCGCGCGAAGAAATCTTTTTCGGTGAGATGCGCCATCAATGGCGCGATGGCGGATGTGTCTCTGATGCGGCCCAGCGCCGTGGCCGCGCGGAAGCGCATCGCTGCGTTGCTGTGATCGAGCAGTTCGATCAAAATCGGCGTGGCTTCCTTGGCGCCGCGAGTGCCGAGCTGCCGCACCGCCTGCATGCGCACGGAAAGCAGCATCTGCTCGTCTTTAGCGACTGAAAGAATTGCGTCACGACCCGCTTTGCCGCCGTCGATCGCATCCAGCGTCCAGATCGCCGACCAGCGCGCATGCGGCGTGGTGTTTTCATTATCCCGGACCACCTTTTTCAGCATCGGAACGGCTTCCGCTCCGCGCTCGGCGATGCGCCGCTGCGCAACCAGCCGCACGCTCTGCGCCGGATGCGAAAGGCCCGCGATCAGTTCGTCCGTGGTCGCATTGAATTTCTGCCCCATTGCCGCGGGCAGGTACCACGCCGGCTTCGGCGCGGCGAGACTCTGGCCTGTGTAGCTGATCTTGATGACACGTCCGGCTTCCTGCTTATTCTTCCAGCCGCCATGATGCCAGTCGGCCACCATAAAGCCCAGTCCGTCCGGAAGCGTCGTGATGCCCAGCGGACGCAGTTCGCCTTGAACGCGCATCAGGAACGGCTCTTTCTTGACGACCTTGTACGAGCCGCCGTCGCGTTCGACCACGAAGCGCGTCACTTCGCTTTTGCCCCATTCGCAGTGAAAGAGATTGCCGCGGTATTCTTCCGGCAGCGCGTCGTCATTGTAGCCGACGGCTCCGCACGGCGAGCCGCTGCCATATTCTTCCATGCGCCAGAGCGTGTACGGGTAGTAGGGCTTTGCGCCTTTGGTCTCGCGGAACTTGGCGACGGCTTCAATGTCGCTCGCCGGCGGGCGGTAATCATACGGATAGCCGTAGAAGCCGCTGTCGACCATGTGCGTGAAGCGCGTCCACCAGCCGTGGCCGTCATCGGTGTTGTCGTAGGTAAAGATTTCGTCTTCGGCGTTGATTGAGACGTCCAGGTGGTTACGCGTTCCGGTGCAGTACACTTCCATGTCCGTGCCGTCAGGCCGGATGCGCAGAATGCCTCCGCCGAAGAGCTCGGCTTTCTTTTTGTCCACGTTGCTCACCGCACCAAAGATACCTTTGTCGCCGACAGACATATAAAGGTAGCCGTCCATCGCCAGCCGCATGTTGGCCGGGATGTGGTCGTTCAGCCCTGTTCCGCCCCATGGCGTGGGATTGGTCGAATCGATCAAGTCGACTGGGTCCTTGCCGACGCCGTTTTCGTCGCGGAAGACAGTCAGCTTGGGGCAGTGGTGGACGTAGACTTTGCCGTCGATGTACTGAATGCCGAAGACCGCGTACAGGTTTTCGGCGAAGACAGTGATTTTGCCGTCCGGATGTATGCAGAGCACGCGATCGATGGGCTTGTTCGACGGACCAGGCATGTCCATGGGATCTTCGCCCACGAAGATGCGCCCATCCGGCGACATGCACAGCACCGATGGCCAGCGTACTTCCGGCGCCTGCTTGATCACTTCGACCTTCCAGCCGGGCGGGCCCTTGGGCCATTTGGGGTCCACGTCGCCGCCGTGAAGCAGCAGGGAGAATGAAAAAACTGCAAGAACGAAAGCCGAACGCATCATCATTTCAAAAAACTCCTGAGCCGAAAGAAGATGTTGCTACTACCGTTACACCGCTGGCACGTTGAAAATCGCTTGAACCACGAACGCCAACGAAACAAGGACGAACGAGAAAATCGTGGGGACGGCTGCTCGAGCTCACTCCAGCGGCAGGGACAGAATTTTTTTCATATATGGGTCGAAATCAATTCCATAGAGCGACCAGTTCTGAACGATATACGGGCCCTTCGGCGCGGCCTGGAAGTACATGTACCACTTGTCTTGCAGCTTGTAGATCGCCGGAGTCGCGACGTGAAATTGTTTTTCGTCGGCGTACTTAGGCCATTTTGTTTGATCGATGAGCTCGATTGGCGCTTTCTTCCAGCCCGTCGTGAGCTTGCTGCTCACCGCTATATTCGCACGCCACCGCGTTCCGCCGTTATATGCCTCAATCAGCATGACGTAGCGATCGCTGATTTTATAAACCTGGTGCCATTCGTAGTACTGTGACTCCGGCGCCGCGCTG
>DASPJR010000157.1:0-63765 GCA_035628505.1 Planctomycetota bacterium
TCAAGCGCTATGGCTCGAAAGAAAAGCTGGCGGAGGCCTGGAAGAAAGAATTGCAAGCCGGCGAGGACCCGGCGCAGGGATCGGTGAAACTTCCGAACAACATTTACGCCGGTGATCCACGCTCGACCGACTGCAAATTCTTCATTGCCATCACAGAGCGAGAAACAGTCGAGAAAATGAAAACGTTCCTGCGTGATGAGCTCGGCTGCAAAGCTCTGGTCACCAATGCCAATGCCTGGACCAACTTTCTCAGCGATCAGAGCGCGCGCACGGTTTACGACTACGTTGACGATCATTTCTATATCGATCATCCGGAATTCATCGAACAAGCCTGGCGGTTGCCCAGCAAATGCCCGAATACAAGTCCGATAGCGGCAGGCGCAGCGGGTGGACGCCACACGTCGTTCACACGCTTGATGGACAAGCCGTTCACTATCACCGAGTTCAACTATTCGGCGCCCGGACGGTTCCGCGGCGTAGGCGGAATTCTGACCGGCGCAATGGGCGCGCTGCAAGGGTGGTCGGGCATCTGGCGATTTGCCTACAGCCACAACCGCGATTCCATGCTGCAGCCGGCGCCGATGGACTACTTCAACATGGCCACAGATCCTCTCGGACAGGCATCCGAACGCGCGTCGCTATGTTTGTATATGCGCGGCGACATGAAAGCCGCGCCGCATTCGGTCGCCATCGTGCTCACGCAGGATGAAGCCTTGCAGCCGCCAGTGCCCAAGCTCGCGCCGTCCTGGCACTGGATGGCGTGGGTCACGCGCGTGGGCACGCAGGTAATTGATCCCGCAGCGAAAACTCCGCTGAAACTCACCGCCGCTCTTCCAGTCGGCCCCGCTTCGGCGGCAGCCGCCGGAAACAGCGCGGCCGCTCTTCAGCCCTATTCCGCCGACAGCGGCAAGCTTATGGAGCTTCTAAAGTCGCGAGGGGTCGTCGCGGAAGACAATCAGACGGACCCGGCCAAGCCGCTTTTTCGCAGCGAGACGGGCGAAATCACGATCGACGCCAAGCGTGACATGATGATCCTCGATACGCCGCGGACCGCCGGCGGCTATGCTCCGGCTGGACAGGCCATCGAGACGGCAAACAAAGGAGTCAGCATTACTGTTCAGGATGCCGACGCCACCGTATGGGTCAGCGCACTCGACGATCAGCCGAT
The DNA here is from genome assembly GCA_035628505.1 of Planctomycetota bacterium. GTDB lineage: Bacteria > Planctomycetota > SZUA-567 > H5-PLA8 > H5-PLA8 > DASPJR01. The sequence continues at coordinate 1,169 of DASPJR010000157.1, forward strand.
TGCGTCAAGCAAGCGCCTGCTGGTGTCGCATCTGACAGACCTGCAGAACAGCGGCATCCGCTATGCCGAGCGTTCACGACAGACTCTGCTGGACTGGGGCAAGCTGCCGCATCTGGTCCGTCAGGGCAAGGCGGCCGTGACCATCAAGCATGCCAATGCGGGCGCGCTGAAGGTCTATGCGCTCTCAACTGGCGGCAAGCGCATCGGGGAACTGAAGGCGTCGGCGGCCAACGGAGCGCTCTCCTTTACCGCGGATGTCTCCGAAAACTCCGCTCAGACCGGGGCGCGGATGCTTTATGAGATCGTTCTTCCGTAGAGCGCAGCTCTAGAAATCACTGCGGCATGCGGTTGATCGTATTGCAGATCTGCGTGTTGATCGTCGTGCCGTCTGCCGCCTTGATCTTGCATTTTATGATCATGTTTGTCACGGGCTTGATTCCCGGGATCTCGATCGAGACTTTCTTGCCGTCGGCGGAGAGACTTACCGACTTAATCTCAAACGGCTCGCCCGGAGGATCCTTCACGCCCTTGTCGTACTTCTTTGACGGATCCGTCGGCGACCAGCGTGCTGAGCCGTAATCCTGCGCCCACTTGACGTTGAACCACCAGCCCGACCAGTTACCCGTGTCTTTGACGCTCTCCGGATCCAGCGCATTGAGGAACGTAACCTCAAGGCCCGTCTTCGTCACATGCAGTTCGGCGGGCATGTGCAGGGGTTTGTTCATGTAGCGCACGCGCTGAAACACGCCGTCACGAGCCGCCGTCGTCTGCCACCCTCGCAGTCCGCAGAGGTAAAGCTGGCCGTCGCCCGGATGGAATCGTGCGCGCATGATGCCGCTGGCGAAGTTGATTGGGAATCTGCTGACGCCGCCCTGAATGGTGTCGCCAACATTTTCCATCATCACGTTGAACAGCGAACACTGGCCGTACGAAAGATGCAGCAATTGATTCTTGAACGGGCCCCACTTATCGCTGGTGACCCAGACCTGCGCGCCGGAGGAATTATCCACGTGCCACGGCAGCCAGCAGATCGGATCGTCGCGCCGTGTCGGTTTCACGTTGCCGGGCACGCCATCGGGAATGCCGACAAAGCCTCCCTGCTTGATCCAGTTGATCGGACAGCTGGGCACCCATGAGCCTTCGTTGTCGCCGCTGGTCATTTCTCCGTTCGGGCCGATGCTGATGCCGTTGGGTGCGCGAAGCCCGCGCGCGACAACCTCCAGCTTGCTTCCGTCCTTTGGGATGCGGAAGAAGCAGCCTGTGTGGATGCTCCAGAGATCGAAGTTCGGACCACCTCGTCCCGGTGTCGCGCCCTTTGCGTAATAGAAATTTCCCTGAGCATCGGTTTGCAGATCCAGCGCGAACTCGTGGAAATGCTTCGTCAGCACGCAATCGCCGTTGAAGCATTCGATGAAGTCGGCTTCGCCGTCTTTGTTCAGATCATGCAGCCGAGCGAGCTGGTCGCGGCAGGTCGTGTAGATGACGTCGTCGACGATCTTCAAGCCAAGCGGCTGATAAAGCCCGCTGGCAAAGCGCTTCCACGTCAGGTTCTGAAGCGTGGCGTCGATTCCGGAGACAATCCACACGTCGCCGCTCCACGTACAGAGCGCCGCTCGCGTGCCATCGGCGAAGAAATCGAAGCCTCCAAAACGCATCCACGCGTTGTACGGATTCGTATCGGGCGCGGCGATGGTATCGACAATGTACGCCCCTTCGCCTGTGCCCAGCGTGCCCTGCGTTTTAACGGTCTCCGGCCAGCGCTGTGCGCCGCCTTTTGTCAGCGCGGCGAGGTCTTCCGGCTCGGCGGCTGCTTTCTCGAAAGAAGTCGGCTGCCCGCCGATTAGAATCTTGAATGAGGACGCGCCGGCTGCTGCGGGAAGCGACAGCACAATCTGCGAACCGGTGACTTCCCACTGCGCTCCCGCCGGAGCCCCCCGAACGGCCGCGCGCACGAGCTGCGCGTTATCGCCGCTCGCGAGTACGGCAATGTCGCTTGCTGATCCAGTCTTCGCAGGCGCAGCGGGGCCGCCCTGCACGGGCTTGACCGGTTCCACGTATCCGCTGCCGCCATCGATTTCGCAGATCAGAATTTTTATCGGCTTGGCTGATGCCGAGATGTTCAGCGCGCGTGTAAAGATCGGCTGATCGTCGACGAAAACCACGCCAGGCATTTCAAGGACGCTGCTTGCGCCGACCGTGTACGAGAGAACGACCATATCGCCGTGAAGATACAGACCTTTGTACTTCAGCCAATCGGCGGGGAGCGGGCCGTTCGGCTCCGGACGCGGATCGGCAAGGCTTCCATCCTTCGCCCAGCCAGGACCGTGCTTCGTCTGAAATTTCAGAGCTGTTTTGTTGCGCGGCTGAGCGTGATGTTCGCCATTGAAGATAACGCCTTTGTAATCGATGAACCCGCCGTTCCAGGCGCCCGCAACGCGCAGGGTTTCCTCGTCGTAGCAGACGTAAGCGTCCTTCTCCTTGCTGACGCGAACGATGATTCCCTTCATCACGCAATCAAAAGGTTTCTTGTAGTCTTCCTGCGCTGGCTTGTCGTTGGTGATGTGGAAGGTGCCTATAAGAAAGGGGCCGTAATCCATCTGCTCCCAACGCTTTTTCGTCGCTTCTCCAGCGTGTGTAAGTCCAAGCGCCAACAGCAGTACCGCGAGTATGACCCGGATGATTGGCATTACTCCCCTCCACTTCCGAATTGTCCGAAAACGCAAGATGCGATGTCTGATTCTGCTGCCCGCTCCTTTATTACACCTCTATTGGCTCGAACAAACGCTGTTTGCAAAATAATGCACTCGTGCAGCAGCAACCGGACTCTTCCTTATATTGACCTAAGCCAAACGCGAGTGACGCGAATTCTATGGAAAAAAAAACCGGCCTCGTCAGAGGCCGGTTGCATTTTCCATTGTCTTTTGCGTTGCGCATCAGTGATGCGCCATCGCATTGATCCGAGCCTCGGCGATCTGCGTCAGCTTCTTGTCAGTGCGTTCCTCTTCATCAAGGATTCCCTGCAGTGTCCGGGCGCATTCATCCATGCCAAGGTGCTCCGCCCAGGTTCGCAGGGTACCGTAGCTGGCCATTTCGTAGTGCTCGATCTTCTGCGCTGCTGCAATGAGAGCCGCGTCACGAACCATGTCGTCACCCTTGGCACCGATCATCTCGTCGCCTTCATCGATCAGACCCTTGATGCCTTCACAGGTCTCGCGTTCCGGCTCCATCTTCATGAAGCGGAACATCTTTTCCAGCCGCTCACACTGCGAGCGTGTTTCGGCCAGATGGTCGTTGAATGCACTCTTGAGTTCCGGCGTCGTTGCAGCATCGGCCATTAGCGGCAGCGCGTCGATCAGGCGGTTCTCACAATCGTAAATGTCCTTGAGCTGTTCAAGGAACAGGTCCTTCAGATCGTGGAACTCGTGATTGAACAGATGCATAAATCCTCCTTCGCAATCCCCTCGCCCCGTGTAGGAATAACGCAAGAAGAAGACCATGTGCGCACATTAGCACGTCGCGGGGTTATGCATTACATGATCATTTTCCCTCGGGACCGGCAGTGCCGCTTCAAACGTGGCTGGCCTTCCAGGGATAAATTCAATGATCTGTTTTCATCCGCGAGTTTCTTTCGCAACTGAATCACATTTATTTTCTGCAAGCCTTCACCTTCCAGGCGCAGCGCGGCATGTCGACCTACCATGTAGATTCCGCGCAATATGCCATGTTGACTTTCGCGCGCGTAAAATAGCAATTTAAGTTCGCGCGCGCTCCGGTTATCTTCAAACGATCAGTTTCAAATGGAAGAGGCATTGACCGCTACGTGAGTCCACTGCAAAGTCCGCCCCAGGATCCGCCGCTGACGGCGCTGCTGGACACGGCCGTTCTCGCCGCGCGCGCGGCTGGCGACATCCTGAAAGCGCATTTCGAAAAAACACTTTCGGTCGATGCCGCGTCGCAGCACGACCTGAAGCTGGAAGTTGACCGACTCAGCGATGCCGCCATCCGCCAGACACTTATGGATGCCTTCCCGTCTCACTCGACCCTTACCGAAGAGAGCGGGCAGACAGCCAATACGTCACCTTACACCTGGATCGTCGATCCGCTGGACGGTACGGTCAATTACTTCCATCACGTGCCGTATTACTGCACCAGCATCGCGTGCTACCGAAACTCGCCACCAGGAACACAGTTGGCACAACTAGGCGAACCGCTCGTGGGTGTTGTCTTCGCGCCGGAGTCCGATGAACTGTATTCCGTAATCCGTGGCCAGGGCGCCTTCCGAAACGGCCGGCGCATCGAAACCGGCCGGGAAAAGAGTCTTTCGGAAACGCTCGTCTGCACCACTTTCGGAAGCTCAACTGAAATGAAGGCGCAGATGCAGCGTGTCAACAGCGCCATGCTCGCCCGCTGCAGAAAGATCCGCTGCTTCGGCGCAACGGCGCTCGATCTTGCCTGGCTTTCCAGCGGCCGCCTTGGCGGACTCTACCATCCACGCATCCACACCTGGGACATCGCTGCCGGGTTGATGCTGATCGAAGAAGCTGGCGGAAAAATCGAGCTCAAACCGCTCGGCCCGCAAACTTGGGATCTGCTTACCGCTTCGGCTGGAATCTTCGACGATCTTCTGGCCGTCGTGCGCGCGAGTTGATCACGCAAGCATCAAAGTCCACGAGCGGGCGCCGAGTATAAATTACACAGCGACTGGTACGTTGAAAATGAGCAGTTTCTGGTGAGTGCTCCAATAATTTGCAGCAAGTTGCGATAATCAATTTCACGCAATCCCGCCCGGTGGTAAACTACGAACGCTTGCGAGACTCTGAAGTTAAAATGTTACATTCTTGCTAAGAAATAACCCTTCATCAGAGATTTACAGCGAGTCAGATGTTATCGCATTCACGTCTCCCAGTTATCGTTCTTCTCGCCGGGCTGCTGCTCACAGCCACCGGAACGTACTTCGCGATGGAATCGGTTGATGCCCGCCAGGCAGCGCGCGCCGCGAAAGATCGCCGCATGTTTGAGCAGGATGCGGCTGAGATCCAGAGCAACATCGAAAGCCGGATCGATGCGTATATTGCTCTGCTGCGCGGAGCCAAAGCGCTCTTCGTCATCAATCCGGATGTGAATCGGGCCGATTTCCGTCGCTTCGTTGAACGTCTTGAGGTATCAACGCGTTATCCCGGAATTCAAGGGATTGGATTCACACGGCGGCTGATGCCGGCTGAACGTGACGCGTTCATCTCCAAAACGCGTCAGGAACTGCCCTCTTTCGATATCTGGCCGAAGCATGAACGTGACGAGTATCACACCATTGTGATGCTCGAACCGCTTGACCGGCGCAACGAAGCGGCTCTGGGTTATGACATGTTCACTCAACCCACACGCCGCGCAGCCATGGAAAAGGCGCGCGACATCGGCGCGCCGGCACTGAGCGGGGCCGTCACGCTGGTGCAGGAAATAGATGAGAAGAAGCAGCCCGGATTTCTGATTTACCTGCCAATCTACCGTCAGGGAGCCACACCTGCCACCGTTGAGCAGCGCCGCGAGCTATTAGCCGGATTCGCTTACAGCCCCTTTCGCGCGATGGACTTCATCGAGGGCATCGGAATGAGCCCGCGCCTGCAGGAAATCGATTTCCAGCTGGAAGATGCGGGCCCCCAGAACATCGTACTGCGTCCTTTCCGCACGGGCGACACGTCGCCCGACATGTTCACGCATGAAGCATCATTCGAGGTGGCCGGGTACCCCTGGAAATTGAAATCCCGCCGGAAGCCGCCTCTTACGGTACCGGTCTCGCGCGCGATTATTCCTACCACCGCGCTGGCTGGAATTCTGATCACCGGATTGATGTTTGTGATTACGCTGCGCCAGACGCGTGAAAAACTGCGCACGGAACGCCAGCGCGAGTGGCTGCGGGTGACGCTGTCGAGTATCGGCGATGCCGTCATCGCGTGCGACACAGCCGGCTTGATAACATTCATGAACACCGTGGCCGAAAACCTGACCGGCTGGAAATTTCACGACGCCGAAGGCAAAGCCGTTGAATCGATCATTCAAATTTTTAACGAGCAAACACGCGAACCCATTGAAGCGCCGATCAGGCGCGTGCTGCGCGAAGGACAGATGGGAGCTGCCGCTAATCCCGTTCTTATTGCGGCCAACGGACGCGAAATCCCCATCGAGGACAGCGCCTCCCCCATCCGTGATGCAAATGGTAAAATCGTGGGTGCCGTCATGGTGTTCCAGAATGTTGAGGAGAAACGGCGCGCTGAGCGAGCCGTGCGCGAACGAGCCCAGATTATCGCCGCGCAGCATGCCATCGGAACGGCTCTCTCCCGGGAACTGGACACGCAGAAGCTCGTTCAGCTGATCACAGATGAAGCGCTGAAGGTCTGCCGCGCGGAGTTCGGGGCGTTCTTTTACAATGTCCTGAATGAGAAGGGCGAATCGTACATGCTCTACACTCTCTCGGGAGCCCCTCGCGAGGAGTTTTCGAAATTTGAAATGCCGCGCGCCACAGCGCTGTTTGCACCAACATTCAAAGGCGAAGGCGTCATCCGCTCTGACGACATCACCAAAGATCCGCGATACGGGAAATCAGCTCCTTACTATGGCATGCCGCCGGGGCACCTGGCAGTTAAAAGCTATCTGGCTGTGCCCGTAAAGACCCGCACCGGAGAAGTATTGGGCGCTTTGTTCTTTGGCCATTCGCAAGTTGGCGTCTTCTCAGATCGTGAAGAGCAGATTGTGACGGGAATCGCCGCGCAGGCCAGTATCGCCCTCGACAACGCGAAACTGTTTGAAGCAGCACAGCGCGAGGTTGAGGCCCGCAGGAAAACTGAAAAGGCATTGCGCGAAAGTGAGCATCGCTTCAAGCGGCTCTACGACAGCAACATGATCGGGGTAGCCTTCTGGAATACCGATGGCCTGATCACCGAGGCCAACGACGAGTACCTGCGTATTGCCGGTGTTCCACGAGCGGAGTTTGAACAGGAGAAATCGCTGGACTGGCGGAAGTTGACGCCGCCGGAATACACGCATCTGGATGACCGCGCCATTGAGCAGGTGCGGCGCAGCGGCGCGTCGGACGCGTATGAGAAAGAATACCTGCGTCGGGATGGAAGCCGCATACACATCGTCCTGGGCGTGGCGCTCTTTGCCGATTCCCCCAGAGAAGGCGTCGCCTTCGTGCTCGACAACAGCGCCGCAAAGAAGAGTGAAGCCGAACGCCTCGAACTGCTTAAACGCGAGCAGCAGGCCCGCAGCGCCGCCGAGGCGGCAAGCAAAGCCAAGGACGAGTTCATCGCGGTAGTCTCCCACGAGCTTCGCACGCCGCTCACCCCCATGCTCGGTTGGATCAAGATGATCAAGCAGACTGGCTTTGATCAGAAAACCATGATGCGCGGCGTTGATGTCATTGAACGCAACGTCATGGCGCAGATTCAGCTGGTTGAAGACCTGCTGGACATCAACCGCATAATCACAGGCAAGATGAAGCTCGACATACGGCACATCAATCTCAAGAACGTAGTCGAAACAGCGGTCGAGGTCGTACGTGTCAGTGCGCAAGCCAAACAGATTGACGTCAGCCTCGAGGCGGAAGATGCCGAAACCTGCACTGCGTACGGAGACTTTACTCGTCTGCAGCAGGTAATGACAAATCTGCTCGCGAATGCCGTTAAATTCACTCCTTTAAAAGGCAAAGTGAAGGTGACTTTGCAAAAAACTTTGGACTACGTGGAGATCTGCGTTTCCGACACGGGCGAAGGCGTGGAAGCCGAGTACATTCCGCACATGTTCAAGCGGTTCAGCCAGGCGGACAGCTCAACGACGCGAACCCACGGCGGGCTGGGCCTGGGACTGGCGATCGTCCGGCACATCGTTGAACTGCATGATGGAAAGGTATGGGCGGAGAGCGAGGGCAGAGGATGCGGGGCACGGTTTTATGTGCGCCTTCCGTCAGCAACTGTCCCGATCGTAACAGGCGACGGGACTTCTTCGAAGAAGGGTCAACCACAAGTAGCAGGAATACCCAAACTGGAGAACGCAAGGATTTTAGTCGTCGATGATGTGGAGGATACGCGCGAGTTTCTGCGGGTACTGCTGGGACAGTGGGGCGCGAAGGTCGAATCGGCCGCAACCGTCTCAGAGGCTCTGGAGATCTACGCGCGTTTCGAACCTGATGTGATCGTCAGCGACATCGGTATGCCCGGCGAAGACGGGTACGTCCTGATGCGGAAGCTGAAGGAGAAATACGGTGCTTCTAAAGCGCCGGCAATCGCGATGACAGCCTACGCCCGAATCGAAGACAGAATGCGGGCAATCGAGGAAGGCTTCGAGCTTCATCTGCCGAAGCCGGTTGAGCCGCTTGACCTGGCCGCCGCCATCACGCGGGTGCTGCTGCTGAAGACAGTCTGAAGTCTCAATATAATGTGCCTGCGAGCAGCCACGCACGCGGCACCGCAGGCATCGGACTGCTGACACAAATATGTGAGAAATTGAATCGGGGCGACAGGATTTGAACCTGCGACCTCTGCGTCCCGAACGCAGCGCTCTAAGCCAAGCTGAGCTACGCCCCGAAAGGACTAACATGTTTTCAATGGTGCGGGTACTGCAATGCGGTATGCCGTTCCTTTGCAACGTTTTGCAGAGAAACCTGCGGCCGCCCCTGCGTCGCAAGCCGCAGCTCCGACCGGGAAAAGCAACTTACTTGGCCATCTGGCACACTGCAAGTGGAGATCACGAAACTGAAATCGTCCGCGCAAAAGACAGCCTGAGTGCCGCTTGAAACAGCAGCACTCAGGCTGCGCGTACTTCTTCTGAAGAGTTACTTTGCTTTCGCGCTCGCCCCACCGTTGGCGATGAAGGTCACGCGCTTGCTTCCGCCGAACGCTTGCGAGCCGAGTGTCAGCGTCAGCGGCAGATCCAGCGTCTGTTTCGTTTCTGTATTGAAGAGTCCGCCATCCTCCCATACGTGCGACCACGTACCGCGCCTGATGCTGGCTTTGAAACTCCAGCCTTTCGCCTTGTTGAACTTCAGGCTGAATGATCCGTTGGCACTCCGAGCGCGGCCTCTTGCATTCAGTTTAAAATTTGCGATCGCGGCGCCGGCATCAACCGAAGCCAGGACGTCCTTAGGGCTGAAATCCTGCGCCAGCGTCGGCAGGTAACCGCTGACTGTGTAACTATCCTTGTTCTTCGAGCGATAATTGATCGAGAGGCTATACAAGCGAACCTCGACGGGCTCGGCGACCAGCGGCGCTTCCGCCAGGCTGCGGCTTGATATCGTGCTGATCTCAATGAAGCAGAGCTTGTTATTAATTGCGCCCGCCGCGCTGCTGACAGTCAAACGCCCATCGCTGACGCTGACGTCTTGAACGCCGGAGTACCAGCGCACAGTGGAATTCGGCGTGCCGCTCACAGTGAGAATTCCTTCGACAGTGAGCTTGTAGTCGCTGTCAAAGTAGCTTGGATCTCCGCACACGGCGCGCACGCGATACGTGCCGTTGGGCACGGCGATCTCCCAGACACCGTTGGGCGAGGTCTTCTGCATGTGAAGAAAGGTGTCGTAACGCTGGTCTGGCGAATTGGCAGCATTGCGGTCGCGTCCGGTGTTCGCAATATCGATGTTCCATCCGTACGTGTAGCCATTGCCGCGATCGCCAAAAGTTTTGCCGCTGTCAGCAACATAGCCAGCTGGAACTGGCGCACCTGCGAGCTGGAAGTTTACATTGATCGCGAAAGCTGGCGGCGGCGTATTGACGGTCACGGTTATCGAGCTCGTGACCTGTCCGCCACTTCCGTCGTCTACGCGAACATTCGCGGTGTACGTTCCTGCTGCACCGTAGCTGTGAGTGACGGTGGAACCCGTGGCGCTCGCGCCGTCACCGAAGTTCCAGAGATAGCTCAGTGCATCGCCATCCGCATCGCTGGCGGCAACGGAGAATTGGACGAGTTGGTCTGTCGTCGCGGGATTTGGCGTGGCAGTCGCACCTGAGGAGACGATCGGGGCCCTGTTCGGCTGCGCCGGGAAGAGCTGTGACGCCGGGATAATCGCTTTGGGCGTCGATGCGCTTGACCAGGCCAGCTTCGCGGAGGCGTAGCCGCCGTTTTCATAGAATTCCATCTTCAGCTTGTAACGCTGGCCTGCGGTCAGAGCGATACTGCCGCTCCATTCGGTCGCGGCCTGGTCAATCCATTTGTCAATGATGAGCTGCCCATTCACCCACAGCCGCACGCCATCGTCCGTATTTGCGTAGAACGTGTAGGTTTGCGAGAACTGCGCGAGCACTTCGCCGCTCCATCGGATGCTGAACGAGTCAGCACCCATGCTGGATGCAGGCGACGACGTGCCCCAATTGAAATTTACGGAGGCATCGGTTCGCGAAAACTTCAGGGCGGTAAAGTCCATGTTGTCGAAATATTCGCCCAGCAGCCCGGTGCCGTTTCCGGGAGGAGGAGGACTGTCGTTGTCCTTAATGGTAATTGTTGCGCTCTTGCTCGTGCCCAAGACGTAACCGGTGCCAGTGCTCAGCGTGAGCGTCACCGTTTCGTCGCCTTCATACATGGAATCGTCGACAGGCGTGATCTTGATCACCGAGGATGTCACGCCGGCTGGGATCGTGATTGAGCTCTGCAGAGCTGCGTAATCAGTTCCGTTCGCGGCGGATCCACTGATCGCGTAATTAATTGTGATCGGCGCTGCTGCCGCGGCTGAAAGCTGAATGGTAAAACTGCCGCTGTCCGGTCCGGTTTCGCCTGCCACGCCGTCCGAAACACTGATCGTTGCAGAAGGTGCGGCGGGGTTTACGTCGGGGACCCGGTAGCGTGTGATCGCCAGCTTCCGGTCTTTCAGACAGAGCATCAGTCCGATCGTTGCCGACTGCCATTCACGGCCGACATACCAGTAATCCGTTCCGGCTGATCCGGCGCGGCTGGGCTGTGCAACATACTGACCGGGTTCGACACAGCGTGCCATGTTGATGAACCAGACGTGATTATCGAGAATTTTGCGGAGGTCTGATGTATTGCGTGCGGCCGCGAGCGCGGCCCACTGCATTCCGACACCCTGGGAGCCATGGCAGTCTGGAAAATAGTGCTGGTGGTCGCCAAGATATTTCGAGCCGCGGAAAACGTAGGCGTCGCGCGAGCCATCGCTATTCACGAAGTTGATGCCCATCACGCCCGCGCCGGTGCGGCCCAGGTCCGTATCCATCGGCCCCCAGCTTGCGCCTGAGCCGCCATAAGCGACATTGCCGTCGCTGGCGGTGTTGTAAATCACGCGCGCGAGCGTCTTATCCATGTATATTTGCGACACGGTAGCCGCCTGCGTCTGCTTCATCAGTCCCCAGGTCATCAGTACCAGGCCGTTCATAACGCCCAGTTCGTCATAGCCGCCCCAGTTTTTCTGGTGCTGGTATTTGCCGTCGGCCAGTTGCGCAAAGACGAGGCCCTCGTCGACCTTCTTGAGGCCGGTCAATGCATTTGCGTCCTTCGTTGCCATGTAATATTCGCTGAGAAAAATACCGCCGTAGGTCAGGTTCCAGTTGTTCAAGCTTCCCGGGTCGGTCGGATTCAGGTTCTGGATGATGTTGTTCGCGGCACGCTGAATGTTCGTCGCGTACTTTGCATCGCCACTTCCCAGAAGCGTCAGCGCCGCGGCAGCCGTGACATGAAGCCCGCCGGCCCAGCCGCCGTCAGCATATTGTTTTGCCGCAAGCGAGGCGCAGATTTCCTGCAGCAGCGTGTTTGATTTGGGGCAGTGATATGGCCACGTGCTTGTAAATTTTCCGAGCGTCCGCAGCGTGAGCGAAACATCAAACGTTGACGTGCCGCGTCGAACGGTAAGCTTCAAAATTCCATCTTTGCTTTCGCTTTCCTCGATGGCCATGCCGAAGTCCAACGGAGGACCCTTTCCGCCCGTGCGGGCGTACTCGGGAGGAAATCCAAACGTGAACGCGGTCGTGAACGGCCGTCCGTTGACACCGATGATGTAGTCTCCGGCTTGAATCTGGCCGGCCGCCGGCGAACCGGGAAAGACGTACATGACCTGAAAATCCAGCGAGTTCAGCTTTGCGCGGATTCCGGTTGGCCCGAGATTGAAATACGAGCCGGGCACCTGGTTATCAGGCGAATAGGACGTCTTACTTGTCCACGGGTAGTCCTGAACCATGGAATACGCGTGGCTGGCAAGCACGGCCGCCGCCAGGATCACGATTGTCCAAACCTCTCTCACTGTTTTCTCCTCCTGTTAAGCCTCATAGCATGAGGCGGGTTTCTGATGCACGACGCCGTACGCTTCACGGGCGGTCTGTTAGGTTTTCGGGCGCTTGATCGTTGAGTTCGGCTTCGCCGGGGAGTGGCTCGCCCCAGGGTTCCACGATCAGCAGACACTTCGTGCCGCAGTCCGGCACGGCGAAGCGGTTGATGCGGTATCCCGGTTTTTTCTGGGGGTCGATATGTCGCGTGTTAAGAGCGGTGTTCAGAACGGCGGAGGGATTGAACTTCAGCGCGGCAATGGGGCCTTCGAAATCCGCGGCAAGCGCGATACGCCCGGTTACAGGATTCGGGATGAATTCCGACCCTGTGAATACGAACGGCGCGATGCGCATGCTGCGCCGCGTCGCGCTGTTAAACACAAAGGCTTCGATGGGGATACGAAGGGTCGAGACAAAGTGCGGATCGGCCGGCATAACCTCGTCTCGCTGGCCGGGATTGTCGCTGATCATTCCCGCGTGCGGCGCTTCGAACTGCCATTGAATCGATAGTCTTACACAGCTTGCGGCCGGCAGTTTGAGGGGCCCCGATTCCGGAAGACGTTCCACAGCCGCGTATCCGCAGGCAAGCAGTGCCAGGCAAAAATCCGACGGCCTCACCGCTGCGGCCAGTAGCGTCTCGTGAACCGGCGCGCTGGGGCTGCTATCCACTGCGAGGTATTCGAGTTCGCCGTGGCGCAGCTTGAAAGATGCGGGGACAGCGAGAATGCGTCGGGCCCGATCGTAATAAATGGCGTCGCCGGCGGACCTGCGTGTCTTCAGCGTCGACATAGAGTCAACGTCGATCAATGGCAGCTTGTTCTCGCAAAACTGGTGATGCGCGATGATGCGATGCAGTGTGCGCAGCACCTGAGCGGAGTGCGGCGAATCGCTCTCGGCGGCGACCAGCGCGGCTGCCGTCTCGCTGCCGCCTCTGCAAAGCTCTGAAATGCCTTTTTCGCGCTCGGCACGGCTGGTTTGATTCAGTTTCGCAATGCTGTCCTGAACACCAGCCGCATTCAGCGGAGCCGCCAGCAGCAGCATGAATCCAAAAGTCTTGTAGCACATACGCGTCCTCCAATTGCCCGAAGATCACGCATGTGATGCTACGATGTGACAAGCCTGAAAAATCGACACAGCGTGCCGAATACGCGCCAAATTATGCCGCTCGGTGAACTCTGCTGCAGTGACGGGAGAGGCATGCAAAAGTTGCTGCGTGTTCTATATTTTGCTGCCTGTGAAGCGGTGATTTTTCAGGTTAGACTCTTTGAGCATCTGTTGATTTTCTTCAGCGTCGCCCCGCGCTTCAGGGGTATTGAGTTTAAAATTGTAAGCACAGCTGTTTCATCGAGAGGACCGCTTCAATGAAATGCTCCATCCCGAGTAGGCAGCGGAACACAGCAGCTCTGCTGCTTGGAACAATAATGCTCTGCATGGCAATACGCGCGGAAGATGCCGCACTCTCCCCCGGCCTGCTCGCAACCTATTCAGACGCCGACTGCACCGTTTTGCAGATTGCGCCCACGCCGAATTTCCTGTTAAACGACAAGCAGAGCATCCATCCGGCACTCGCGCCGAAGTTCAAGGCGGAATGGTCGGGCTTGCTGAAAATTTTGCGGCGAGGTGAATATACGCTCAGCACGGCGGGCGCTGAGGCACGCATTCTTCTCGACGGAAAAGAAGTACAGGGAAAGCCCGTCGAGCTCGCTCCGGGTCAAATTCCGCTTCAGATTTTCTACGAATCAAAAGGAGGCATCTCGCGGCTGCAGCTGCTGTGGCAGTCGTCACATTTCAAGCTCGAGCCCGTGCCCAGCAATGTGCTCTACCACCGAAACGAGCCGGAAAAGCTTGCCTCATTTCAACAGATTGAACGCGGACGCGCGCTGGTTGAAGAACTGAATTGCACCGGTTGTCACGCACCCAAATCCAAAATGCCCGGCCGGCGTGGACCAGATCTGTCAACCATCGGCTCGCGCGCGACGCCGCAGTGGATCTACAAATGGCTTGAGAATCCACAGCATTTTCGCGCACACGCTGTGATGCCCGCGATGCAGCTGAGCGACGAAGAGCGGCGCGACGTGGCGACGTTTTTAGGCGGCCTGAAGACCGGCAAACCTGAAGAGAAGCAGAAGAAGATCAGCGCGGAGCATTCGACTGACGGCAAAAAGCGCTTCGAGCAGGTCGGATGCATTGCCTGCCACCACGAAAAAGGAATCTCACTCGCCGGCATCGGATCGAAGATGACTTCCTCCGCGCTGGCCAGTTACATTCTCGATCCGCTCAGCGTCGACCCAAGCGGCCGCATGCCGGCACTCTTTGAACCGAAAAAAGACAAGGACAGCTATGATGCGCTGCTGATCGCCGAGTACCTCGTGCAGTCAAAGAATCCTGAGTTCGAGAAGACCTTTCCAGAAGGCGACAGCAAACGCGGCGAGGCGGTCATTCGCGCACGCGGCTGCGTTGCCTGCCACACGGTCAATCCGGACATCGAAGCACGCATGGCCGCAATGAAAAAGACAATGGCCGATCTGGGCCTGCAGGAGCAGAGCCCCTGGAAAGTCATCGGACCTTTTAGCGGCTCGCCGGCGAAATCCTTTCCGCCCGAGCAGAAGCTGGATCTCAACGCGGAGTACGATGGCGCGAACGGTCAGAAGCTGAAGTGGAAGGACGCGCCCGAATTCGTCGATGGCAAGCGTCACAACCTTTTCGGCGGACTGGAGAATGCTACCGCCTACCTCACGCGCACGGTTACCGCGAGTAAAGAGACCTACCTGACGGCGTACATGGGCAGCGACGACACGGTCACGCTCTGGGTGAACGGCGAAAAGGCCTACGAGTCGATGGCGCCGCGCGGCATGCCTGAAGAAAAGGACCGCGCGACAATCAAGCTCAACGCAGGAACAAATACGCTGCTGATGAAGATCGGAAATTTCGGCGGCGGCTGGGAGTTCTTCTTTCGGCTTGCGCCCGCCTCGGAGCCGTTCACGAACACGCTCGCGGCGCCGCCATTTGAAAAGCTCGCCGCGGACAAAGGATGCCTCAGCGAAAATCCGGCTGCCGGACTGCCGCGCTATGGAATTGTGGCGGCTGAACGCGCCAGCATCGGCGCCTATCTCGCATCTCAGGCGCAGCAACCGGACCGCTCGCCGGCGCCCGTGCATGAGTTTTACCGCACCGTATCGAAGCTGAACTGCACCGCCTGTCATGAGCTGAATGGCTCACGACCGGCGGCCGAAATGAGCGAGGCCGCGCCCGTGATGACGCTGATGGGAGACAAGCTGCGCGTGAGCTGGCTCGACAGCGTGCTGAATCAGCGGGTACGCAGCCGCGGCTGGATGCATCTGAAAATGCCGCATTTCGGAAAAGAGCTGACCGCCGCCTTGCCGCAGCAATTCGCCGCGATGGCTGGTGCCGAGCTCTCCGATCCGCCGCTGCCGCCCGCGCCGAGCCTCGATCAGATCCGCACCGGAATAACGATGTTCGGCAAGGACAAGGGCGGCATGGCCTGTATTTCCTGTCACGACTACCAGGATCACAAGGCTGCAGGCGACATCCGCGGCATCGATCTGACAATGATCGCTTCGCGCATTCGCCCTGACTGGTTTCAGCGCTGGATGCGTGACCCCGCGCGCATTCAGCCGGGCACGGCCATGCCCCAGTTCTTTACGGATATGCCTGAGAACGAGTCGCATCCGAAAATCGATCTACTCTGGAAAACGCTGGCACTCGGCCGAGCCATGCCGCAGCCTGCTGGGCTTGAAGGGCAGAAGAGCCTCGTCATGGTCGTCAAAGACGAGCCGGTCATCGTGCGCGGATTCTTGCCGGGATCGTCGCTGCGATCGATCGCTGTCGGCCTGCCGGGATTTATTTCGTACGTCTTCGACGCCGAGCAATGCCAGCTTCGCTACGCTTGGCTCGGCGGGTTTCTGGACATGTCGCGCGAATGGACCGAACGCGGCGGTGGCCCACCTCAACCGCTGGGGCGCAAGTTCTACACCTCACCGGCGATGATGCAGATTCGCGTTGGCAAAGCCGAGGCTGAAGTGCCCGCGAAGTTCCTGGGTTACAAAGTCGTAAAGGGCTTGCCGATTTTTCAATACGCTCTTGAGGGCGTTACCATCAGCGAGCAGATCACCAATCCACCAGATTCGCTGGGGCTGGTGCGAACCTTTGAGCTCAGTTCGCCTGATAAGGATGTCTTCTTCGTCAAAGGCGAAGAGCGCGGCGTGAAGTACAGTTCCGACAAGGGTGAGTTCAACAACAACGTCCTGAAAATTCCGGCAGCTCAGTCCATCACATTTTCCGTGACGATTCTTGTGGATGAAAGGAAGGCCCCATGAGCCGCCTCGCGCTGGCGTTCTGTGCCGCGATGCTTCACGCGTGTTGTTTGGCGGGAGCGAACACGTCGTACCGACTCGAATCCATCACGGTGCCGGAGGACGTTCGCCTGGAAGTCGGAGGCATGGCGTTCTGGCCTGACGGGCGTCTGGTGATGTGCACCCGTCGCGGCGACGTGTGGACGATGAAAGACAATCAATGGAAGCGCTATGCCTGGGGGCTGCATGAACCGCTGGGCCTGCATGCCGGAGCGAACGGTGAAATCTGGGTGATTCAACGCCCGGAGCTGACGCACATCCAGGACACCGACGGCGACGGCGTCGCTGATGTGTTCAAGAACGTCTGCGATGCGTGGGGCACCGCCGGCGATTATCACGAATTCTGTTACGGCCCCGTGGTCGATCGCGAAGGAAATTTCTGGGGCACGCTCAATCTTGCGAACCGCGGCGATCCAATTTCCAAGTGTGAGATGGGTTCGACGGCGCCGTACCGTGGCTGGTCTTTTAAGATTACGCCCAAGGGTGAATTTATCCCCGTCTCAAGCGGGCTGCGTTCGCCTAATGGCGTGGGCATGAACCTGGATGGAGACATTTTCTGCACCGAAAACCAGGGCGGCTGGGTGGGAACCTCGTGGCTGCATCATCTCTCGCCGGGAGCGTTCCATGGCCATCCGGGCGGGCTGCGCTGGGACAAGACAATCAAGGACCTCGACAAGATGACGGTCGCCGACTTCGACAAGCTGCGAAAGCGGCCCGCGATCTGTTTTCCGCAAGGGATAGTCTCCAGTTCGCCGACCGAGCCGCGCTGGGACACGACCGGCGGCAAGTTCGGACCGTTTGCCGGACAGGCGATCTGCGGCGATATGGCCAGCGGAAAGATCTGCCGCATCGCTCTGGAAAAAGTCGGCGGCGAATACCAGGGCGCGTGCTTTCCGTTCTGGACCGGCGGTGGCCTGGGTCAGGGCGCTAATCGTTTCGCGTGGGCGCCGGACGGCACCAGCGTTTACATCGGCCTTACCTCACGGGGTTGGGGAAATGGAGACGGTCTCAAGCGCCTGGTCTACACCGGCGAAGTGCCCATGGAAATCCTCACGATGACGCTCACGAAGAATGGCTTCGATTTGACGTTCACACAGCCGATCGATCCGTCGACCGCCGATAAGCCTGAAGCGTATTCGATGCAGCACTACTACTACCACTATCACGCACAGTACGGTTCGCCGCAGGTCGACAACACACCTGTCAAGATACAGGAAGTGAAGGTCTCGGAGGACAAAAAGCGCGTATCGCTGATCGTCGGCGAACTCGTTCCGCTGCGCATCTATGAATTGCAGCTCAAAGATGTCAAAGGCGCCGGCGGCAAGCCGCTTCAGAATGCCAGCGCCTACTACACACTAAACCGCCGGATCCAGAACTGATGGACCCGGCGGCGGTTTTGGGGCGGGCAACTCGTTTTCTTATTTCTTGATCGACGCTTTCGCGAGAACCGACTTCTCACTCTTCTTGTCGATGCTCTTTTCGTAGCGGTTCAGGCCGTTGGGCGTTTCGTTGCGCTTGCTGTCGAAGTCACGGCGCCCGTTGCCGATATCGCGGCGGTCGTTGCCGAAATCGCGGCGGTCGCTGCCGAAATCGTGCCGGTCGTGTTCGCGGTATTCGACGTGCCCGGTGCGGTAGCCGTAGCCGCCACGGTAAGGTTCGCATGTCGCCACCGCCACGTCGCGATAATAGCCGGGGACCACCACCGTCACGCAGCGCGTTTCGTAGCGCGCCGGAACATGCACGTCCTTGTAGTAGCCTTCCTGAATCACCACTTCGTACGGCCGGCCTCTGCGGTCATGGCGCATCTCGACAACTTCAGGAACCCAGACCTTTTCGCAGCGGGCGGGCTCGACCAGGACCTGCTCTTCGCGAACTTCGCGACGTTCAGGAACCCACTCGCGCACCGTTACGGGCCGCACGACAACCGGGCGCGGCGGCGGACAATGTTCAACCACTGGACGTCCGAAGTTGATCGAGAAACCGAAGTCGGCGGCCGAAGCCTTCGTGGCGGTCAGTGAAGTTCCCAGCAGCAGAGCCAGGATCGCGGTCGTTTTCGCAGTTGTCGTCATGATCTTTTCTCCTTTGTATTTTTCGTTACCAGCCTCATCTTCCACATCTATTGACGTGGCCGGCGGCGGACTATTCAGCTTTCAACGATCTCATAACTTCATTCGCAGTATAGCCTTATCGATAATCTAAAAAAGATTTTATACGTAAACGTAATATCAGCAGGACAACCCGATTCCGGACTTTCGTTGAACCTTCCAGTGCGTTATCTCGTATTCTAATAAAGGAGAGGTTTAAATGCACAAACTCGAGGTCAGCACGCGGGCGCATTCCGAATTCCACGAGATCACCGACGAAGTTCAGGCTCTGGTTGCCAAGGCAAAGATTTCATCCGGTCTGGCGCACGTTTACGTTCCGCACACCACCGCCGGGCTGACCATCAACGAGAACGCCGACCCCGACGTCAAAGCCGACATGCTCAAGTCGCTCGAGCAGATGGTCCCCTGGAACCAGCCGCACTTTCAGCACGCCGAAGGCAACAGCGCCGCGCATATCAAGGCCAGCATGATGGGGTTCAACATCACCGTCTTCATCGAAAACGGCTCACTGGCGCTCGGCATGTGGCAGGGCATTTACCTCTGCGAATTCGACGGCCCCCGCACGCGCCAGGTCTGGGTGAAGCTAGTTTCTGGTTCCTAGTTTCTGGTTTGCAGTTCGGCCGGCGAGTGCCGTTCAACCAGAAACCAGAAACGCCACACCAGAAACATCAGTTAATCAGCTTCCGCTCGCGGCACCACGCCACGGCGCGTTTGTAGCCCTCAAACAGATCCACCTGCGGCTGCCAGCCGAGACGCTCTCTGGCCTTCTGGCTTGAACAGCCGACATTCCAGTTCGCTTCGCCCAGCAGATGAAAACTCATCGAATAAAGTCCGCAGGCAGCGATCGCGCAGTCGATCTGGTACGCAACGCTCGCGCTGAACGCAGGCAGCCGCAGGAACTTTGGAGACACGCCGAGCGCGCTGGCCATCGCTTCGCATACTTCTTTGGTCGTATAAGCGCGCGCGTCGCACAGATTGAATATCTCTCCCGCGGCTTGCGGGTGCCAGAGGGCCAGGATCGTTCCGGCGACGAGATCATCGATGTATGAGAGGCTCCGCGCATAATTGCCGCTTCCCACCAGCGGCAGGCGGCCGCGCTGAATGCGCTTGAAAATGTCGACGTGGCGCTCGGGCACCGGCGGGCCGTAAAACATACATGGCCGCACAATCGATATTTCGAATTTGCCGGGCTCATGCATTTTCAGCAGAGCCTGCTCGGCCTGGAATTTACTGCGGCCATAATGCGAGAGCGGGTTGCAGGGCATGTCCTCAGTCAATAATTTCGCCGGCGAGTCGCTTGCGCCCTGCGCTGCGTTGGAGCTCACATAAAGAAAACGTTTCGCGCCCGCGGCTTTGGCGGCCTGCGCAAGCGCGATAGTGCCGTCGCGATTGATGGTGTACCAGTCTCGCGTGCGGCGCGGATGAATAATCGCCGCCGCATGCAGCACCGCGCCGCCTGCAAGCTTCTCGCAGGCTGCTTTCAGCGATTCGGCATCGGCCAGATCGCCTGCATGCGTCGCACCCACTTCCGGATGCGCTTTGCGCCAGGACGCGAGCCGCTCGGCATTGAGCGATTTCTGCACCAGGCAGCGGATCTCCGTCAGCGGCGACTGCTTGCCCACACGCGTGAGCAACACGTCGCAAAGCCACCCCGGCGCGCCGGTGACCAGCAGCGGCGAGGGGATAGTTGCATTCACTGCCTTGCCGAACGTAAAAGGCTGCGCTTGAACACTCATCTTTACTCTACTTTTCTCTGTCCCCGAGCTCTTCCGATCGATGTGATTTTCACAACTTCAATTCCTGTAAGTGCTGCGAAACGAAGAGCGTCGGCCTTTGCTGAATTACGATTCCTAAAGTGCCGAAATGAGTGCGCCCAAACAATCTGGGTAGTCCGCGACGTAATGTAAAGATGCCAGAAAAAGAATTGACCTCTTGTAGACCATTGCTTGGGATAAGTCTCCAGGCGGGCCTTCAATGCAACACGGCGGATTTTAGTTGGCATTCTTTCTGCCCACCCAGAAAAAAAAGAACAATCCCTTGCGATCCAGGTCCAACGGCTCGAAGCCGAGATCATCGATGATTCGCCGCACGTCCGGCCAGTGATCGAGGTAATCCGTCAGGTACGGCCACTCTTCGTCGAGCTGGCTTTTAAAGCTGCGCAGGCCGCTTGTTGGCCACGTCAGCCAGCTCTGGCGGCACGCCCAGAACGCCAGGCGCAGCTGCGGTGAATCCCAATGGTCGATCAGCGCCAACCGGCCGCCCGGCTTTAGGATGCGTTTGGCTTCTTTCAGCGCGGCGCGAATCCCGTCGACTCCGCCGAGGTGATGCAGCGAATGCATGCAGGTGATCGCGTCGAATGTTCCGTCGGCATACGGAAGCGCGCGGCTGTCACCGGCCCTCACGTCTGCCCATGACTCGCGCTGCAGTGCGGGATCGATGGTGACATCCAGACCCGAAAGCTGCGTGAAACCTTCCGCGTGCAGAATGCGCAGAACTTCGCCCGTTCCGCAGCAGAGATCCAGAATCTTCCACTCGCGCGGCCAGCTGAACACACCGAGCTGCTGCAGTTTTCCACGATGCTTTTTCGAACGGCGCGCAATCAGCTGCGGATCGCGATAGGCGTTTTTCCAGGCGTCTGATTCCTCTGGCAGCGTCTGCGCCGACGATGTTCCGGGTTGGCTCGCCACGCTCACGCTCCCTGCTCCGGCACGCGCTCGTAATCGATCACAATCACCACGCTCGAACACTGCCAGCGCACGATCGGAATGTATTCGATCATGCGATTGAAGGCGACAAGCGCCGGGAGCAGAAATCCGGGCACCTTGAACGGAAAAAGAAACGGGTAAATCATGAAGTGCGTGATGCGGTAGCCGGGCTGGTTTTCGAAAAATGAACGGTAGCGCCAGGGCGTATAGGACTGCTCGCCGGCGGCGCGGCGGCTGGGTGTCAGTTCGAGCAGCTTGCGGGGGAGGCTCAATCCGTTGGACTCCGTAAGCAGCACGCGGCCGCGGCTGACGCGCAACATCTCACGCGCCATTTTGCGCGGATTGTCGACATGATGCATGACGTCGAAGGAGATTGCCGCAGTGAAACTCTGATCGGGAAACGGAAGTTCCTCGGCGCTGGCGCGTTCGGCTTCAAGCCCCTGCTTGCGCAGCCAGTCGACGCCATCCTGAAAAACTTCGGTGGTTAGATAACGCCGGATGACTTTTCCGCTTCCATCCTTTGAAGGCCGGTTTGCGGCAACGACCGCCTTCGAGTTCTCGCCAATGCCCGATCCAATCTCGATAAAGTCCTGATCTTTGCCATCTCCGAATGTGTCATAGAACAGACGCACATAGCGCGGCAGAATAAAGACGTCTGAGATTTCGCCCACCAGCTTTTTGCGCCAGGACGCATCCTGATCGTGGACATGCTCCCATGCCACCCCGCCGCCCGCTTTAGGTTCATTGGGCGCAGCATTGGCGCCGGCAGAGTCACTCATATAAGGCCTCAAATCTGTCCACAAACGCACATTGTGATGGCTCTTCCACGGGATTCAAGCTGTGCTCTCGGATTTCATCGTCGCAAGCTGTAAAAAGTTGCACTTGTGCAGCATTTCAGCCCACCCTATAGATTAATAGACGAGTCAGCTTACCCTAATGTCAGGCGAAAAAGCAAATCTTTTCCGGCCTCCCTTCCGCCGGAACTGCGGTTGCGATCTTTTGGCCGAAGGAGGCAGCTATGAAAGTATTCGTAAGCACGATTCTCATTCTGATCGGTTTGAATGTTCTAGCAGCGGACGACTTTGCGCGCGTGACGTTACAGGGAGTGGTTGCTCAATCCGGCGAGCGACTGGTGCTGCGTTCAGAAGGCATGGTTTATGACCTGAATTTTCGCAGCGCCGCCACGCGCGACGATGCCCTGAATCTAATCGGCCACACAGTCGTCGCACAGGGCCGGCTGGATCTCACGGCCAAACCTGCGCAGCGCTCGCGTCTGATCTTCTGGCCAGAGCGCATTGCCGACGTAGAAGCGACCGTCGATCCTGTTAACCGGCCTGCCCAAGCCGCTGTGGATCCAGCCAGTCCGCAGGCGCAGCCGGAAGGGCAGGTTCCCGAGCGTCTCGTTGAACGCCCGGTGCGGCTGCCCAACTTTGATCCCGGCGAAGTGTTCGAGGGGCCGGAGGAAGAGTCGATTCTGCCGCAGATCAAACTTGACTGGTAGTTGCGCTTGCACCTTAGTAATTGCGCTTGCGCCTTAAATGAGGGATAATTCGAACATCATCGGAGGCGGTGATGTTCGACGAAACCTCAGTTCGCCTGCTCAGTGTCATTCGCCAATTGTCTTTTGCCAAAGACATCCAGAGCGTCATGCAGACCGTGCGAATCGCGGCGCGCGAGCTTTCGGGCGCCGACGGCGTCACCTTCGTGCTGCGCGAAGGCGATCTGTGCTATTACGCTGAAGAGAATGCCATCGCACCGCTGTGGAAAGGCCGGCGCTTTCCCATGAGCCAGTGCATCTCCGGCTGGGTGATGCTCAACAGAAAAGCCGCGGTGATCGAAGACATCTATGCCGATCCGCGCATTCCAGCGGATGCGTACCGGCCCACGTTCGTCAAGAGCCTGGCCATGGTCCCGGTGCGGCGTGAAGACCCGCTTGCGGCCATCGGTGCGTACTGGGCGACGCAGCGCATGCCCGCGGAAGAAGAAGTCAAACAGCTGCAGATGCTGGCGGACACAACCGCTGTCGCCATTTCGAATGTTCAGCTATACGAATCCCTGCAGAAGTCTTTGGAGCGTGAGCAACAGGCGCGGCAGGCGGCCGAGAAGGCCAATCGCGCCAAGGACGAATTTCTCGCCGTGGTCAGCCATGAGCTGCGCACGCCGTTGACGCCGATCATGGGCTGGCTGCGCATGCTGCGCGGCAATGCCTGCAACGATCCGGCGCACGCGCTGGAGGTGATCGAGCGCAATATTGAAGCGCAGCGGCGGGTCGTCGAAGATTTGCTCGATTTCTCGCGCATCTCGACCGGCACGTTGAAGATCCATCCGGTGCAGATCAGCCTGTCCGAGGTCGCCGATACCGTCATCGATTCCTTCGCGTCCGCCGCCGCCGCACGGAAAATACGTTTCAGGAAATCACTCGCTCTGCAGGGAATGGTATACGCCGACGAAGCCCGCCTGCGGCAATGCGTTCGAAACCTGATCAGCAATGCCGTGAGATTCAGTTTTCCCGAGGGAGAAATCGACGTCTCAATCAGCACGTTCGATGGCGAAGTCTCGCTGCGGGTGGAAGATCATGGCCAGGGCATTCCAAAGGAGTATCTGCCGCACGTTTTTGACGGCTTTTCGCAGCAGGATTACTCCAATACGCGCAAGCACGGCGGGCTCGGACTCGGGCTTTCGCTCGTCCGCCACATTGTTGAACTGCATGGCGGCCGGGTGAAAGCTGCCAGCGCCGGCACCGGACTGGGCTCGACCTTCACGATCACGCTGCCCGCTGCGCCCGGAATCGCCGATCGCGGGGCGGTCAGGTCAGAGGCGACGAGCGGAAAGCGGCCGGTCAACCTGGATGGTGTTCGCGTCCTGGTTGTTGACGATGACCTGGATACTTTGAAGACGATCGCGCATACGCTGCAGTTTGTGGGCGCGAAAGTGGTGCTGGCCAAATCGGTCGATGAAGCCCTGCGCTTCTGCCGCGCCGGCGAAATTGATGCCGTGGTCAGCGACATTGTTATGCCCGAACGCGACGGCTACGATTTGATCCGCACGCTGCGCAGCCGGGAAGGTTGTGCAAACATCCTTGCCATCGCATTCACTGCCCATACGAATGCCCATTCGCGAGAGGACGCTCTCGCCTCGGGTTTCAATTACTTCCTTTCCAAGCCGCTTGATCCCGAAAAAGTCATCACCACAGTTATGGCCGGTGTTGCCCGAAAAGCGTGAGGCTATGGCTTTGAGGCGTCTTTCTGCTGCTTCTGCAGCAACGCGTTGTTAGTCGAGAAAGAACCGCAGAGGTGGCGGGGACACCCCTGTCCCCGGGGAGGGTTGCTCACACTCGCGGTCTCCGGTGAGAACTCATTTTGGGCGCCACTCTCGCCCCGACAGGAGTGCCGGGGCCACCCGAGTTGAAAGACGCCCCTGACTTCTGCCACTTCCCTTCGCGTTTTCCTTTGCGTCTTTGCGCCTTTGCGTGAGGTTTTTTCAGTCCGCGATGTTCAGTTTGATCTCGTCCGAGTTCGCCCGCAGTTCCGGCGCGTACATGCCGTACGCGCGCGTGGGCAGAGCGCTGAACTTACCCGGAATCTCCGCGCGCATGCGGTACGAGAGGCTGTGCTTGCCGCGCGCCAACTGCCGCACGAACAGGCACACGCGCTCGTCGCGAAGTTCCATGTATGCGCCAAGGCTGTTGCCGTTGTAGCCGCTGCGAACATCGAACGGTTCAAAGCCTGCAGCTTTCATGTCCTCAAAAAGGATGTACTCGTAGTCATTCTTGCTCTCGATCTCGAGCTCGATTTCAACCAGATCGCCGCTCTTGAGCGTATCCAGGTTCGCGAGCGGTTTGCGCTCGTACTTCTCGATCTTCTGGTCCAGAGCCTGCCCGCGAGCACCCTGCACCTTGCCGGCCGCTTCGACACGCGTGAGCTTGTAATACTTGCGCTCGACTTTCACTTCGAGCCCCGTCTTCTTGATGTCGTCTTCGAGCGTGAAGTTGGTCATGTAGGCGTTGAAATAGAGCGGCCCCCGTCCAGTCTTCTTCAGCTCAATTTTCTGTTCGCCCGTGCCGAGCTTGTTTCCGGCCAGCACCAGCTTGTTGTCGAACGTGAACAGGTTTGACGCGCTGATGCTCACTTCCTTGGCCTTCTGGCCGTTGACCAGGATCTCCAGCTTCATGTCCGGGCTGTCTTCGCCACTGGCGGTGAGGTACTCCGCCATCGCTTCGATGCACACGGCCGTGTCGCGCGTGCTGTTCCAGTACGTTGCGTTCTTGCGGTTGTTGATGAGGTACTTGACCAGGCGCGACGCCTTCTCGCTCTTCGGATCAGTCGCCGCGAGCAGCTTCAGGTAGTACGCCTGCGCTTCGTATTCGCTTCCGTACCAGTTCCACCACTGATTTTCTTCCGGCATTTTCAGATAGGCGGTCTGGTTTTCCTCATCCTGCACGAGGAACTGTTCGATGTTCTGCAGCACCATCGCCAGCTTTTCTTTTTCACCCAGCTTGTGAAGCGCCAGGCCGAGCATCGCTTTGCCATAGACAGCCAGCTGGTTGCGGTCGCGGTAGAGGAACTCCAGCATGTCCTTGTCCTGGAGTTTCGCATCCGTGAGCACCATGAAGTTGAACGCGTCCTGGTTGTCCGCGTGCGCTTTCGACGGGTTGATCTTCAGCGGCGCGTTGCGGATGCGGACGATTTCAGCATCCTGGTGCGCCTTGAGCCACTGGACGCCGCGTTCCAGCACACCCTGCGGGACAGCGATGCCATTGACCTTCGCGGTCTGCAGACCGTGGACGACATAGGCCGTCGTGTGCGGATAGGAGCGTTCACCCATTCCGCTGAACCAGCCCCAGCCGCCGTCGGTGCACTGCATGGAGACAAGACGATCGACTCCGCTGCGGACCATGCGCCGACTTCCTCTTCGTCAAACACCGGGTTGATCTTGTGGCGCTGCCACTGCTTTGAGCGCGCCACATCGTCGCCGATCTCCTGCGCGTTCAGGTTGGTCACCTTGCCCTGCACTTCCTTCAAGTTGATGTTCATGCGGTTGAGCACCTTCTGCGTGATCACCGTCGGCAGGAAGCGGCTGAGCGTCTGTTCGGTGCAGCCATAGGGGTAATCGACCAGGTACGGCAGCGCGTCGACCATCGCGCCGGCCAGCGTCGGGGAATAGCGCACTTCAAGTCGGCTGTCGGTCTCGCGGCGCTGCGCTGGAACATTCACGGTGAAGCTCGCCGAGTTCTTATCTGGACGCATCGCGCCGGCGACGCTTTCGGTCTTGACCATGCCGTGGACGTACGACGGGAACGTCATTTCCATGGCATCGGATTCTTCGTCCGTAATCGCGCGGACGCGCACCTTCGGCTGCCCGGAGGCCAGCACTTTCACGCGCCAATCGACGCGCTTTTCGCCGGTCGCATCGACATCGACGCTCTGCTTCGTGTTCGCGCCCGCCTGCAGCGTGCCGCTGTCAACTTCAAGCTCAACGCGCACGTTCTTCTTGTTCTTCAGATAGTTGTGAACATTCGCCGAGAGCACCACTTCGTCGCGCTCGGTAACGAACCGCGGCGCCTGCAGCCGCACGATCAGGTTCTTAGACGTGATGATTTCAGCTTCGCCCTGGCCCACGCGCGTGCCCTGGCCCATGCTCCAGACTTTGATCTTCCATGTCGTCAGATTTTCAGGCATCGGCACTTCGATTTCAGCGATGCCATTCGCGGCCGTCACGATCTTCGCGGCCCAGTAGGCGCTGTCGGCAAAGTTCGAGCGCACCGTGGGCTCAACGTCGGGAGCTGACTGGGCATTCTGCTGCTCAAGCTCCTCTGCGCCGCGATCCTTATCCGCTGCCGCCTTTTCCTTTTTCCCGGCTTCCCGCAGTCCGAACGCGCCTCCTCCTGCATCCATCGCATTGGCGGCAGCGGCCGTCGGAGCTGGCGGAGCACCAGGAGCGTCGCTCTTGAGCTGCAGGTATCGATATTCACCCTCTCCCGCCCCGCGCCGCTCCTGTTTGGCGCCGGCCGTACGCGCAGCCAGGCTGTCCAGTTCGGCGGTGAGATAGCCGAACGCGCCAAGGAACTGCATGCCAATTTCATTGGGTTTCAGAAGATGGGAACTGTAGGGCGAAAGGTTATGGAAATTCTGTTCGTAATGATTGCGGCGCCACTTCCAGAAGTGGCTGCGGATCTCCGGCACGTTTGAGCCGCCGGAGATGTACTCAATCGATTTGTCGTAGACGCTCACCACCGCCGAACCGCTGTAGGGCTCGCCTGACGGGTCCGTCAGCTTGAGCTGAATCTTCGCCTTTTCGCCAGGTTTGTACTGATTGGCGCTGGGGACGACGGCAACGTCGAGCACTTTGTTTTCCGGCGGCACGATCACTTCGCGCACTTCGCTGAAGAGCTTGCCGTCGCTGATCGTGAGCGCCTCCAGGAAGAAGTTGGGCATGTCCTTGCGGTGTATTTCAATCTCTTCGATGGTGCTCTTGCCCTTCAGGCGGATCACTTTCGGAGGAAGATAAACACCGTTGCTCGGCCGCGTGAACAGCAGCACCGTTCCGCCGGCACGATTGGAATTGATCATGAGCTGCACTTTTTCGCCCGGCTTGTATTCGCGCTTGTCGGTGACCAGTTCGATGTTGTTGAAGCGGAACTGCGAGCCGTCGAAGCCTTCACCCATGACGACGAAAAGATAGCCGCCCTCGATCGTGTGATTCTTCGCATCGGAGACGCTGTAGCTGATGCGGTACTGGCCGGGCTGGTCAGCTTTCATCTGCTGCTGCGCTTTGCCCTGAGCATCAGTGTCGATCGCCCATTCCTGGACCTGCGTCTCGACCGGCTGGCTGTCCTTGTCGTAAGCGATCTTGAGCAGCTTGAGTTTGCCTTTGCCCTGCACGGGCTTGTTGTCGAGCGTCTGCGCGGAGAAATCCGCCTTGATGACATCGCCGACGCGGTAGTGCCCGCGGTCGACCCAGGCGTACACGCGGTAGGGGCTGCGTGCGACCATGACGCTGCCGCTTCCGACGATCGTGCGGCGTGACTGGTCGGTGACCTCGGCAGTGATTTCATATTTGTGATCGGTGTCGGCGTGCACAGCTTTTGCAACCGCCGTATCGATCTCGACTTTCACTGTTCCGTCCGGCTCAATGGGCACTTCGTTTTCAATGACCAGTTCCGGCTGTTCATTGCGCGCGCCGTACCACCAGGGATAAGGCCGCTTGCAGCCCCACGCAGCGAAGCCTGGATACCAGGCGTAATCGCCGCCGAACCACCAGTAACCCCCGTTGTAGAACCAGTCCCAGCGCACTGCCGGGTACCAGTTGGCGCTGTAGCTGCTGCGCATCACCTTGTACTTCACTTTGGCGTCAGTGACCGGCGCGCCGAAATAGTATTTCGACGTGATCTTTGCTGTGATCTTCTCGCCGAGCATCACCGGTTCGTTCGGCGCGTCGATCTTCACTTCGAACTCCGGCTTCTTGTATTCTTCCAGCCGGAACGTCGCGCCAGGCCACCAGTTCTTCACATTGATGCTGTAAGCGCCGAGCGTGGCTTCCTTATCGAGCGTGAGCTCGCTGTCAAAACCGCCGTATTCGTCAGTCTCGAAGTCCTTTTCAAGAATCTTTTCGCCCTTCGGATTGTTGATCAGCAGGGTTACGCGCGTGTTCGCGAACGGCGATTTGCCCTCGTGATCGTACTTGGCCTGGCCCAGCCAGACTTTAAACTTCACCGGCTGATTGGGACGGTAAGCCGGGCGGTCGGTGATGATGAACGCTTTGTTCTGCTGGTATTCAGGCTGATAGTAATTGCCATACCATACGTTGGTGAAGCCCAGGTACGCAAAGCGCCCGTCGGCCGTGTTCGCCGTAGCGATCCATTGCATGTTGTTGGGCATGATCTCTTGCGTAGGGCGGATCTGGCCATCGGCGTCGCTGGCCTGCACGAATTGCTTCGTGTCCACCTGCCAGTTGTTGTCCTTGATGTGCCGCTGCTGATAGCCGAAGAATTCCACTTCGAGGCCGTTCAGCGGCTGGCCGGTAACGGAGTCAGCGACGTAGTACATCGCCTGCTTGTCGAGCTGTTTCTTGACGATCGCTGTATCCGAGAGCCAGATGATGATGCGGCTGGCATTGCCATCCGGGATCTGCGCGGTCAGCAGGTACGCGCCGGATTTCTGCAGCGGCGTCGTGATTGTCGTCCGGCGATCGAAGTGCTTGTCGCGCGGATCCAGCGCCTGTTCCCACTGTGCGACCTGCTTTCCGACATACTGCTGCTGGTTCTGCTGCACGAGCTTGTAACCGATGTTCGATACGTCCAGGCGCTGCCAGTCGATCTGCTTCGGGCCGGCTTTCAGATAGGCTTTTGTATCGTCGAGGAGCTTTTTGACCTCGATCTCCTGCGCCGTGAAGCTCACCTTGTTTGCGTTGCGGAAGCGGAACTCGATGGTCGCGTTCTTCCCCGCCGGCTGCATCATGACCGGCTCAAACTGGCCCCAATTGCCCGTGATCTGGCTCAGCCTGTGCCTGGCGTTCTCTGAACCATTTGGATACTCAGCGATGCTGCGCTTCCAGTATTCAGCGGCTTTCGGGTACTGCTGGCGGTCTTCGAAGATGCCGGCGAGCGCTTCGATTGCATTCTTTGCGTCGTTCTGCCCTTTGAATTCCGCGGCGATGCCCTGGTACATCTTGATGAAGTTGAATTCGTCGGGCAGCTTGAAGCGCTTGATGCCGGTGGCAAGCTTCGCGATCGTCTCGTCTTCACCCAGCGTGCTGACGGCATACGGGCCGCTTTCTTCCTTATCTCCGGACGTGGCGCTGACGCGGCCGAAGCCGGCCATCGAGCGCACGTCGAACTGCTGCTGCAGAAATGCCGCGAAACGCATGCGCACGGTTGACGTGTTCTGCGGATTCATCTCCGCGGCCATCGCCAGCGTCCAGCGCCAGCGCTCGCCGTCGTTCTGAGCCGCTTCGAAACTCTTCGGCACTGTGTAGTAAACCGGGTTGCCGTCGGCGCCGACGGGCGCTCCGCGCACTTCTCCGCCGTGACCCCAGCGGCCCCGGCCGCGATAGCCGTAGCCTTCTTCGTAATCCGGCAGCGTCTTCAGGTCGGTCAGATACTGCAGACGCCACGCGTCAGTGTTGCCGCTGCGCTGCAGCATTTCCGAGAAGCGCAGGTAAAACGTGCCGGCCGCGACTTTGTCCGGCTCGGCTTTGATCAGCTCGAGCGCCTGAGTCATCAGCTGCAGCGCGCGCGCGCGGTCGCGCTCAACGCTCATCACGTACTGCCCGCCTCCGCGATGGTTCAAACGGTGAAACTTTCCGGCGACGATGTAACCGTAGTGCGGATCATCGCTGATCGTCTGCGCGGCGGCCTGCAGCAGTTTCCAGTTCCGGGCATGAATCTCGATGCACTTCTCGCGCAGTTCGTCGAACTCGTTGTAGCGCCCCAACCGCATCAGGCACTGACCGGCCTGCGCCAGGTCCTCGCCGACTTTCTGCGGATCGCCTTTCGCGTCGGCGGCAAGCTTGCTGAAAAGTCCGAAGGCGTCTTTCCAGTTTCCCTGCTGCATCAGCTTGGCAGCGTTCAGGCGCTGCTCGTCCTGGCCCTCGCCGGCAAACAGCGCCGCACACCCGCCCATCAGACACATTGCCAACAGAAGCCGGCTCATAGAACGCCCTCACTCTCGTGAATTAAAACGCCGCACTCCAACCCGACTCCAGACTCTAAGACTCCCGACTCCGGACTCGTAAACAAAACTTTATCCTTCGACGCCCCTGTGCAACGCGGGTTTCGCGGATTTTAATGGATTCGTCTCACGCAAAGCCGCAAAGACGGAAAGGTTGGATTAAAAACTTAAGATGTCAGTGCGTTACGCAATTATCGCTGAGGACGCCGCGCATCATGTTCTTCGAAAATAAGCCCTTTTCCGTTCTTTGCGCCTTTGCGTGAGAAATCTTTCGCGTCTTTACCGCCGGAACGGCGTGGACTGCTTGGCGCGGCCGTTCTTGTCTTTCTTGGCCTTATACTGTACGGGCGGCTGAGCCACATACGGCTGGCCATCTAAAGTCAGCATCATGTCGATGTTGCGAATGACGCCGGCCTTTGGCGTGTCGGCGTTGGTCAACCCGGCCGCGGCGAGCTTCTCCGCGAGCGCGCCGCCGATGGTGAACGTGATCTTCACCGCGCCGCCCAGGAAGACCTTCTTCTTGAGTTTGCGCGTGAGTTTGAAGCGGTCCTTGCCGGCCTTGGCCTGGCCGTTTTTGTTTAGCGTAAACGTCTGCGTGTTGCCGCTGACATTCACGATGACTTTCTTGTTCGTCGGATCCCAGTTCGGCGGCAGCACCAGGGCGCCGGTTACGGTCACCTTGTCGCGGCCGGGCTTTGCAAAGTTCAGCGAAATGCTCGCCTTCGTCACCGTCCAGGGACTCACGACAGGCGCCGAGAGCAGCAGTGAGGCGCTGGCCAGACCGCCTCTGCCGTCGTTGGCTGTCACCGTCGCCACGAACGGGCCGTTGGTTGCGTAGGTGTGACTGGGCGTTGCGCCGCTTGCGCTCGTGCCATCGCCAAAATCCCAGGTGTACGTCAGCGCGTCCCCGTCGGGGTCAAAGGCGAGCACCGTAAATTGAATGGGGTTATTGCCGATGGCGATGGGCGGCTCGGCAGTCGGACTGACCACGATGAACGGACGGTTATTCGGATCCACGTACGAGAAGGCAAAGCCGCTGCCCAGCGGAATGGCCTGGTTGACCGTGTTCATGAAATAGCCGTCTTTGAGGTCCACGCGCTTTGCGCCGTAAGTGTCCAATTGTCCCGTGTAGGTAATCTCGAGCGTGCGCGCGTCGATCCACGTCAGCGCCGTTGCGTCCATTCCCGCAGGCAGTCCGACCTGCCGGATGTCGGTGCGCGAGGTGTCCATGTCCACATTGAACATCACCCGCAGAGGCGGGCGGTTGGTCGTCACGCCGCTGCCGTCTGCGGGAGAACTGTCGACCACGATCGGCCTTCCCCCGCCATCGGCCACGATCACCTGAACCGTGCGCTGCGTGCTGCCGCCATTGCCGTCAGAGACCGTCACCGTCGCCGTGTAGCTGCCGGCGGCCGTGTACACATGCGGCACGGACGGCCCGTTTCCAGACGGCGTGTTGTCGCCAAAATCCCAGATATACGTCAGCGCGTCGCCGTTGGGGTCGCTGGCATTGACCGAGAGCGTCGCCGTATCGCCGACGGCCACCGGCTGCGGCGTGGCGCTGATCGAGGCAATCTGCGGAGCGCCGTTGGGCTGCGCGGTCGTGCCGAAGATGAACGAGTAGCCGCTGCCGGTTGGGATCGACTGGTTGACCGGATTGACGAAGTAGTTGTCTTTCAAATCCACGCGCTTGGCGCCGGCCGTCGTCAGCTGTCCCGTGTAGAGAATATCGAGTGTGCGGGGGGTGCTCCACTGCAGCGCCGTTGCCGTCAGTCCCGCGGGCAGGACGACCTGCTGAACGCTCGTGCGCGTCGTGTTCATGTCGACGCTGAAAACCACGCGCAGCGCCGGCTGTGCGTTGCTGGTCGTCGATCCATCGGCAGGCGTTGTGCTCACAATCACCGGCCGGCCGCCGCCATCGCCGACCACCACCGTGACATTCTGCTGCGTGCTCAGCACGCCGTCGGAGACAGTCAGCACCGCCGTGTACGTTCCGACCGCCGTGTACACATGCGTGGGATTCGCGCCCGCTCCCGCCGGCGTGCTATCGCCGAAATTCCAGCTGTACGTGAGCGCGTTGCCGTCCGGATCAACCGCCGTCGACGCAAAGCTGGCCGGCTCGCCGATAGCCGCAGGCTGCGGCGAGACAGAGGCGGAGGCGATCAGCGGCGCGCTGTTATTGGCGCCGTAGAAGAACGAGTAGCCGCTGCCGAATGGAATGGACTGGTTGACGGGATTTATGAAATAGCCGTCTCTGAGGTCCACGCGCTTGGCGCCGAAGCTGGCGAGCTGGCCCGTGTAAAGAATGTCGAGCGTACGCGCGTTGGTCCACTGCAATGCAGTCGCCGTCAGGCCAGTGGGCAGGAAGACCTGCTGGATGTCGGTGCGAGTGGTATCCATGTCGACATTGAAGACGACCCGCAGAGCCGGCTGGTTTGAGGTAATCGTCGAGCCATCCACAGGCGTGGTGCTGACAATCACCGGCCGCCCCCCGCCATCGCCGACGACGACGTTGAGGTTCTGCGTGGTGTTGAAGCCGCCGTCTGAAACGGTGAGCGTAACCGTGTAAGCGCCAGTCGCTGCGTACGCATGCTGAACATTCGCTCCGGTGCTCACCGGCGAGCCGTCCCCGAAATTCCAGGTGTACGTGAGCGCGTCGTTATCCGGATCGGTCGCCGTCGCCGCGAAGCTGACCAGCTCAGTGATCGCCACCGGCTGCGGCGTGGCGGTCATGGAAGCGATCTGGGGAGGATCATTTGCTCCGGTGGAAATGAAGTTGAACGCGAAACCGCTGTTTAAAGCGAGCGACATGTTTCCGGCGCTCATGAAATAACGGTCTACAAAGTCAACGCGGTGAGCCCCAAAGCCTGAGATATTGCCTGTTGTCTGAATCTCCAGAGTACGGGCGTCGATCCAAACAAGGGCGCTGACGGTGAGGCCAGGCGGTACGTAAACGGCTGTCGTGTTCGTGCGTGTAGTGTCCATGTCCTGGTCGAAAGTCGCACGCAAGACCGGAGCTGAATTACTTGTGGATGAACCGTCGACAGGGATTGAAGCGATGATGATTGGCGTCGTGCCGTTTCCGGCCAGCGTCATTCCAATGTTCACGCCAAGACCGGAGTTCTCACCTGCGAACAGAACCTGGAGACTGAAAAAAAGTACGCAGCACCAACCCGCCCGCATCGTAACTCCTGGCGATACTTGCAACACGGTGTCTGATCAAGCGGTCTCATGCGATTCGGGTGCCACAAAAGGCTATTTTTGCTCCGGTGCAATTTCCACGCGGACGCGGATAAAATCCGTGTTGCCAGCGTCATCTTGCACGAACACCAGCTCTTCGTAACGTTTGCCGCGCAGCGCATCGGAAGCGACGTTGATACTGAAAGAAACTGTTTTTGTCTCACCCGCCTTCAAAGTGAATTTCGACTCAGAAGGATTGACCCAGCTTGAAGCAACGACGGGCAGATAGCCCGTGCCGAAATACCGATCATGCTTTCCGTTTTCCGGAACAACATCCGTAATCTTTTTGAGTGTGAACGTACGCTCTGCGTCAGAATTGTTGCGAATCTTTGCCGGATACCTCAGGCTGATCCCCGGCGGCGTACCGGTAATTGCGCAGATCGATGGCGTAAGGCCGATCTTGCCCGCATTTGCACCTTCACCGGCCAGAGATGCAACTGTTTCGATCTGAATTCGGGAGGCGACGCGCAAGCCCACTACGCCCTGTTTTGATTTTCCAGGGCTACAAACCACGACCACCATCCATTTGCGATTGAAATACTCCGGCTTATCCGGAATTTTCACAAACAGGCTGATCGGCTTGGAGGATTTCGCCGGTACTTCAACTTCTTCTTTGTCCAGGCGGCACCAGGATGCATCGGGAATCTCTTCGTATCCAAATTCCCAGCGACCGATGGCTTCCCGCGGCTTCACGACCTTTACCGTGAAGAACTCCTGCTTCTCTGTCCCATTAAAAACTTCCAGCGCGATGCCACGCTCAGCCACGTTGATTTCCGGTCCGCCCGGCACCAGGTTCTCAACCAGAACCATGCCTGGTCCAATGCCGAAGCCGCCTGACGGCTCCTCGCCGGAAAAAGCGGCGGCAGCCGTGAGGAGGACCACGGCTGCCGGAACGAGTGACACATGAACTTGCTGCTTACGCATGCGTTGCTCCTGATTACTGAGGTACTGCAGTGATCTGAACCGTTGAGGTGTACTGCTCGCCAGCGATGACAGGCGCGGCAATCGCGTCAGGCGCCACCATCCGCAAGACCAGAAGTGTCGTCGCATTCAGCGCAAGGTTATCGACCTGCGGAGCAACCGGTGCAGTGGTCGCAAGATTCGCGAACGCTCCACCGCCCCAGCTTCCTTCCAATGTGAACTGATTCGTACCAACTGCTCCTCCCAGCGTCCAGCGGGCCGTGTTGGTGGCGTTTGCCGCATCGGTGGCCAGAGCAAAGAGGTCGACTGGATTGCGTGTGCGTGAAACGTTCTGGATTCGCAGAACCTTGGTGCCATTCGCTGTGTCATTCGAGCTGTAAGACGGTGCGCCAGCGGTGCTCAGATCGACAGCGTACCCAGCGCCACCAACAACGAACGCCGGGGAAATATCACCGTCTCGAACAATCCAAGTGAACGCGGCGATCGAGTCTGCTGCGAAGGACACGCCCATATCGTCCTCGCCGTCGAGTGCTGCCACGCCAGTCGTCGTATTGCCTGTACCCGCGTCCCACGTAATGTCCGCACGCGCTTTAAGAGTCATCTTGACCAGGACTTGCAGATTGTTGTTTTCACGTTTCATTTCGTAGGTTTGCCCTGTATTCACAAACCCGCCACCAATATCTGCCCGAACATTGTAGAAACCGGCCTTAGGCGTCGCGTCCGCAGTAATCGTAATGTACAGTTCGGTGTTATCCGCCTTCACCGAAACAATTGTGCAGGTTACAATCTCTGCAGCATCATTCTGATGCTGCATTTGTACAGCAACGACGGCATTCAGGTTAGTACCCGTAATCGTCGCTACCTTTAGATCAGTGCCGGCCGGCCCACCGATGTTGTTCATCGAGCCCGAGTTAGGGCTGATACCCGTATAGGTGGTTCCCGCCATCGCGCTGCTTGCCGCACCCATGATGGTGAGCATCATCGCGGCTATTAAAATTTTTCGCAAGCCGTAGTTCATGATTTCCTCCTCCTGTTCACCCGTTCCCCGTTGTGTCCGGCCGGGATCCCCGCCGGACCCGCGCCTCGTGTCTACCCGCCTGATTTCCGCTTCAGTTCGCCGTAGAGGTCAGTGTCACCGTCGTCGTCTGCTGCACGCCAGCCGTGCCCGCCGAGATCGTCGTCGGTGTCGTCATCTCAAGTACCAGGGGCTGATCGGTCCCCTTCTGAAGATTGTTGGTCAGGGTCTGGGCCACGGTCGACAGCGTCACAAAGGCGCCACCGTTCATTTGTGCGCGAAGCCGGAAAACGTCGACTGCTCCGACTGCGGCACCCAGTGTCCAGCTCGCCGTGTTCGTCGCCATGCCCGTGATCGTGTTCGTCGCGTTCGTCGGCGAAACGTTGGAAACGTTGATTACTTTGTTGCCGTTGCCAGCATCACTGGTCAGGTAAGTAGTAGCAACGTCTGCCATCGGGCCGAGCGCTGCATCGGAAACAACCCATACGTAAGGAGTAATGCGCTGCGCGGCCAGCGTGTGATTAACGCCGGCATCATCCAGTGACGTGCCGTCGCCCCACTGAATATCCGCGCGCTTGGGGATCGTCACGCGCACGGTGACCTGCAGCGTGACGTTGCCGGTCGTGTAGGTATAGAAAATCGTGGCGTTGCTGGCGATGCCGTTGTTCACAACCACAGCGGCCGCGCCGGCTGCCCTCGCCGGCGTAACCGCGCTGATCTGTGTACCGCTGATGATCGTGAAGCTCGTGGCCGCTGTGCCGCCGAAGGTGACCGACGTCACGTTGGGGTTGTTAAAGTTCGTACCGGTTATGGTCACCGTCACACCGCCGGCGATCGTTCCCGCGTTCGGCGAAACGGCTGTGACCGTCGGGGCTGCGGCAAAGGCCGCTCCCGAAAGCAGGCTCAGGAGGAGCAGCGCTGGCAGTCCCAGAGTTTTACGCGATGGTGTCATCTCTTATCCTGTTGCCGGTCCCTTGCGCGTTCCCAAGTGCGTGCGTGAACACCAGTTAAGAACGAGCTCAACGTAAAAACAGCTTTGAACAGTGGACTATGTGCAAATCGAAATCCATGCGAGACAATTCGTCTCGGAATCTTTCCAAGTTGTCTTTAAATTCTACCGGCGTAACGACTTGCCGTCTCCAGTAGAGCTTTTTTTAAGGCGGCCCGTTGCACAATGTGTCGTTGTAGACGCATATTGCGACGACGCAAAATTTGTAATGTGACGTTTTAGGCAACTTTAATTATCGGTCAGTCCTGGCTGATGGTGATGGTGACGATGATGTCCTGCGACACCCCGGCGCCTGCAGTAATCGAGGCTGGCGTGGTGAACTGCAGGTCAAAGGGAGAACTGCGCCCGGAGTAGCGCTGCAGCAGAATGTCCTGCGGCGTGGCCAGATTGAAGGGATAGGTCACGTAGGGCGGCCCGACGACGGACACCTCCATCGTAAACTGATCGGGGCCGGGAACGGCTGCCACCGACCAGCCCGCCGGCGTAGACACCGAGCAGTTCGCCGTTAACTTCGAGCGCACGTTGCCGGTGTTGCGCACGATCAGCCCCGTTGGCGGAAACGCCGCATACGCCTGATGCGCGACATTCAGCTCGCTGGTGCCGATATTCCAGAGCTTCGCGCCAATGCTCAGCGACCCGTCGTCCCATGCCGCGGCGATCACGACGGTGCTGGGACCCAGGTCGATAGCGCGGGTCACACTGCCGGTGGCTGAGAAGTTGCCGAGCAGGTCCTGTACGAGACTGTTACCCAGCGGGTCCGCCCCGGATTGAATGATGTACATGCCACTAGGGGAGCCGGCTGTAATCGCCCCCGAGGAATACGTTCCGCCTGGCGAAAGCGTGATCTCTTCGCCGGCCAGAGCGTCGACATTCAAGGTCATCAGCACCGTCGTCGAGCCCACCAGCATCTGCCCAATCGAGGACATCGAGCCGTAATTGTCGCCGGTGACGGGGCCGGTCTGTGAAATCAGAGCCGGGGCAAAGATGGCGGCCGGAACGATGACCGATTCGCTGAACGTAAGCACGATCGTGTCGGTAGCGCTCACCCCGCCGCCGGACGCATCCGACCAGAGCGAGGTGACCAGCGCCGGACGGGCCTTATCGACGGGTGGCTGGCCGACGGATTCGGTGCGCAGAAGAATGTTGCTGGCCGTGCCGCGCAGGGAGGTGTTCGCCACAAAGCGGACATTCGGTGTCAGGCCCGTGTCCGGCACGCCGCTCTGCGCGATAAAGGCATAGAACTCGTTGTCGAAATTGTTCGGCCCGCCGGGCGAGCTCGTTGACGAATACCCGGTCACCGTGTAGCCGGCGACGGTGATGTTGAGCCCAGAGAAATTGTCGTTGATCGGCTCATAGGCAAGGAAGCGTATGGCGTCTATCTGCCCGTCACCGTCGAGGTCGCATGTTTCCCGGTAGGCGGAGAGGACCTGGTATTGAATCACAAACCAGACGCCATTGATCACCGAGTCCGGTGTTCCATTGCGCTGAAAGCGGATGTTGGTGTTAGTGGAGAGCGTGGACGTGACTGAATCCTTGTCGAGATAATGGTTGTCGGCGCCGCCGCCATAAATCGACACGATACAAAAGGTCTTATCCAGCGCGACGGCTCCGATGGTAACGTTGCTGGTTCCAGTGCCCGAGGGCATGTTCATGGTTCCGGTTTCAACGAGGGCATCCGTTCCCAGCTGAATCACGAAAAATGAGATGTCCAGCGGCGTAGCGGGACTTGCCTTGGCTTCTTCGCGCGTAAAACGGACCTGCGTGGCTGAGGCGAATGAGCCGCCGCACATGTAATAGGACTCTTTTCCGCCCGCGTTTGTATTAGAGCGCCTCGTGGAAAGAAGGAAGCTGCGGGTCAGATCAATCGTTGCGCTTGCAGTGCCGTTATTGCCAAACGTCGCCGTCGCCGTGGTAGCGTTCGCAGCGATGCTCACAAAGTTTCGATATACGCTCGTGACAGTATCGACGAAGGTAACGACCTGCCAGGCCACCGTGACCACACCGACGCCTCCGCCGCGATCGAACTGAAGCTGCGTGACATTGGCCGGATTCGACCCGCCCGCTACTGGCGGCAGCGGCAGGAATGACGCGCGGATTGTCCAGGATTCGTCCGTGTTGAACGTGGCGGATGCGGTGCGCTCAGAGATGATAACGAACGACTTATTCAGAGGCACCGACGCTCCGATATTGATGGACGTCAGCTGCACCTGGTTATTATTGAAGTTTTGAGTTCCGCGGCGAACAGTGGCATCTGTGAACTCCACGACTTCCCATTCAAGCGTTACTACGTTTGTTCCCTGGTAGCTGCGGCAGATGATCGATGTATTGGTGAGTTCGAACGTGCAGCGGTTCTGCGGCGACTCGGTAGACATTCTGAATGAGCCGTCCACGTAAGCCTTTGTGGCATCGACGGCGTACTGAAGCGGAATGGTCTTGCGCCAGATGCCGCCTCCTTCACTCACCAGCGGACTGTCGTTGGCGCTGTAAATGGATTCGGTCGCCCAGGCGTTCGTACCGCGCTGAGAACGGTTGACCAGAGCGGCCTTTGCTTCAGGCATCACGCTGGCCAGCAGCGCAAGAACGCAACTAAGTATAAGCGCTGTACGACCCAGAGGCATCACCTGTCCCGCTCCCAGTTGTAGCCGGCCACACATTGTATCGTCGCAAAATACAACGCACGTTATGCGTGATACGCCATAACGTGAGGTAAGAAGCCAAAGTTAATCGTGAGTGCGCAAAAGGAAAACCAAATCTGCGACTTCTTTAAGAATGCCGAATTCAGCAGAATGCACGATTGCAGCTCTAACTCAGCATCACTAACATACGTCAGGAATGTATTGACAGGAGGCAAGCTCATGCGCTTTCGTTTCTGCACCGTTCTCTGCTTATCATTTCTTTCGCAGGCCCTGATGGCGGACGCCGTCGGCGACGTAACCAAGCTTAAAGACGAAGCCCTGGAAATTCTGAAGGCGAACTCCAACGGCAACGCCACCAACGCCCAGTACGCCACGTGCATTTTCAAACTTGAGCAGGCTCAGGGATTACTTGAAAAAGCAGGCGACAGCAGCAGCGCGCTGGCACAGGAAGTCTCCTCTTCCCTCTTCTGGGCGCGCCGCTTCTCGAACGTCCAAGTCATTAATGAGCTCGAGAAAATGCGCAAGGGCGCTCCCATTGCCGCCATGCCGCCAAAGAAGGCCGAGCCCGCCAAGCCAGTCACCAAGCCCAAGGACGATGACGACGCCGAGCCGCCAGCGATCCTTGCCGAGGCCAAGAAGGCTTTCGAGTCAGCACAATCGTTCGCTCAGGGGCGTGCCAATGACGATTATGCCGTCGCGCTGCGCTGGTTTCAGGTCGCCAATGAACATCCGGGCACCGATTACGCGCTGAAAGCCATGGAGCTGGCCCGTGCCGCGCAAGCGCGCTTTGCGGCCAAGACCGCCAAGGTGCCGACCCAGGAACTCCCTGACACCCCCGAAATGAAGCTGGTCAAGGAAGCCGACGCGCTGGTGGCGCAAGGCAAGTTTGAAGAGTCCACCGCTGTCTACTTGAGCTCGATTAAGCTGAAAGAATCGCAGATCGCCTGGCGCAAGCTCGGCCATGCTTATTTCAGCCGGGCGCAGCAGCTCAAGGATGCGCTTCTGCCGCAGTTCGAAGCCAACGAGAAGGCCTGGCGGGAAGCGCGCCGCAATGCGATCAAGACCGTCCGCACGCTAAGCGGGCAGCGCCGCAAGTTCGATCCAAATTATCCGCCATTGGTGGAAGCCAATAAGAAGCAGATTGAGCTGGTCAAAGAAGCCAACGTTGCGATTGCTTATTACGACAAGGCTCACGATGCCTTCAAAGCCGTCCTGCGCCTGGCGCCTACGAAAAAGGATCTCGATGCTGCCGCGCACCAGGCGCTGTGCCTGACGGTAAAAGGCGATTCAAACGCACGCAGCCGCGGAAGGCAGATGATCGTTTCGCTGCTTGCGGATTACCAGCCCGCGAATGATATTGAACGCTCCATTTATGAATTCTGCAAAACCGAGCTGGCCCGTATCAACAAGGGATAACTCTACAATGCGATTTGGAATGCGCTGGCTGCCGTGCGGTCTGTTTCTTCTTTCGATGGCAGCCTTCGCCGGTCCGGTCGATGACGCGACGACACTCAAGGATGACGCGCTTAAAATACTGAAAGACAACGCCACAAAGGAAGCAACTCCGGAAGAATACGCCACGGCAATTCTGAATCTTGAACGCGCTCAGGCGCTGCTGGAAGGCGCCGGCGATGCCGACGGCGCGCTGGCGCAGGAGATCAGCGCCTCGCTTTTCTGGGCGCGGCGATTTTCGAATGTGAAGGTGCTGTCGGCACTGGATGCACTGAAAGGCAAATTGCCGGCGCAGCCGGCTGCTCCGAAAAAGGCCGCGCCTGCTGCCGTCAAAACACCGCCGAAGCCTGCCGCTGCGGCAGCCGCTCCAGGCGTCGCCGAAACGCCCGAGATGGCGCGCATTCGCGCCGCGGATGCAGCCTTTGCAGCGGCCCAGGCGTACGTCGCTTCAAAAGGCGGAGACGACTACGCGATTGCTCTGGGCTGGTTCAAGATGGCTGGCGAGCATGCAGGCACCGATGCGGCATTGAAAGCGCTCGAACTCGCGCGGCAAGCGCAGGCACGCTTCACGGGCATTAAGCCGCAGATCCAGGAAGAGCTTCCGAACACACCCGAGATGGAACTGGTCAAGCAGG
This sequence comes from Planctomycetota bacterium, assembly GCA_035628505.1. Classification (GTDB taxonomy): domain Bacteria; phylum Planctomycetota; class SZUA-567; order H5-PLA8; family H5-PLA8; genus DASPJR01. Next base: position 43,182 of record DASPJR010000157.1, read on the forward strand.
CCGATGCGCTGGTCCAGGGAAAGAATTACGAACCCGCCTTTCCAATGTATGAACAGTCGCTGAAGTTGAAAGAATCGGTTCTAACCTTCCGGCGCCTGGCCAACGCGCACTACCTCCACGCGCAGCAGATCCGCGAGAAGCTCAAACCCAAGTTTGAAGCGAACGCGCGCGCGTATGAAGGCGCGATGAAAGCGTCGTACGTCAAGACCCGGCTGGGAATGATGCACGAGCCGAATCATCCCGCGATTAAAGGCTGGTACGCTGAGCGCGCGGCGCTGCAGAAAGAAGCCGACGTCGCCTATCGCAGCTTCGAAGCGGCGGAGAAAGCGTTTGCCAAGGTCATCAAACTTTCGCCCCAAGGCAAGGACTTCGAAGCCGCTGCCTACATGGGCATCTGCATCGGCGTGCGTCCGTTTTTCCGCTCCAAAGGTGTGACAACGCTGGAGGAAGTCATCAAGACGTACACGCCGGCGAACGACGTGGAGCGCTCGCTGTATGAGTTCTGTAAGACTGAGATTGCGCGCCTTAAAAAGGGTGGCTGATCTGGCAGTTGATTACCAACCACTAACCACCAACCACAGACCACCGTTTTTACTTCATCAGTTCGGCGAGCAGCGGGTTGATCGCATCGGCCCAGATCTGGTAGCCCTTGGGCGAGAGATGCAGGAAATCGGGCGCGATATCCTTGGGCAGCGTACCGTCTTCGGCCAGTAACTTGGGGCCAATGTCCAGGTAGCGTATTTCCTTGCCGTTGTCGAGTTTGCTGATCTGATCGTTGACTGCCTTGATCTTCTTGCGGAAGTGCGTGTCAGGCTTCTGGTCGCGCGGGAATATTCCCAGCAGGAGAATCTTTGCAGCTGGCAGCTTCGTTCGCAGCGTCGTGACCAGCGTGGTGATGCCTTTGACGACGTCTTCTTCCTTGTCGCCGTGCAGGCCGAAATTGTTGGTTCCTATCATCAGCACGACTGCTTTGGGGCTGACGCCTTCGAGTTCGCCGCCTGTGGTGATGCGCCAGAGCACGTTCTGCGTCACGTCGCCGCCGATGCCGAAGTTCGCGGCGTTCAGCGGCGCGTAGTTCTTCTGCCAGACGGCGTTATTCCCCCACCCTTCCGTGATCGAATCGCCGAGAAAGAGCAGATCAATTTTTCCGGCCTTGGCGCGTTTCAAGAAGCTTTCATGCATCTCGTTCCAGCGCTTGACGCTCATCCAGTTGTATTCTTTCGTACGCGGCGCAGGAACCGAGGGGTCCTCGCCGGCGACGAGACACAGGCTGAGTACGGCGATAAGCAGTGCGGATACGACTCGCATAATGGACTCCAGGGATTCAGCCTTTTAGCCGCTTTCGAGCTTCCTCCAGGGATATACCCCGGCCTTCCGCTTTATTTCTGCGAGCCCGTCGAATTGTTGACCGGAAATTTTTGTTCTTCAAGATCAAGTCGCCCTTGGATCGAATTGGCATATCTCAATCACTCACAATCTGAAATTTTCCTTTGGTGACCTCTGTGTCCTCTGTGTGCTCTGTGGTGAAAAAGCCTTTACACCACGCCGATGCTGCGCAGGTACTTCATCGAATTGGCCACGCGGGCGATGGCGACTTCGCGGGTGAGTTTCTCGCCTTTGATGCCTTCGATCTCCATCGTGAAGGGGCCATAGAATCCGGCGCCGTTACAGAGCTTGAAGATTTCCGGGTAGTTGACGATGTCGCCTTCTTCATGAAGACCGGGGAACCACCAGTCGGTCAGCTTGCCGCGCGAGGCTTTCAGATGCACGGCCGCAAGGTAGGGCAGCATCTTCTTGAGCTCGGCAATGCCGTCGATCTTCTCGTTATAATAGTACAGGTTGGCGCTGTCGTAGTTGAGCTTCACGTTCGGATGATTGACGGCTTTCATCGTCTTCACGGCTTCGTCGCCGTTGGTCACCATGTCTGGATGTGTTTCGAGCGCCACCGTCACGCCATTGGCCTTGGCGATCTCGCCGATGTCGCGCAGCTTCTTGTAGCAGTCTTCAAACGGCTTTCCGTCAGTCTTCACGCTCAGGAAAACGATTTTCGCGCCCAGCTCCTGCGCGCAGCGCGCCGTGTGCGAGAAGATCGTCAGCGCCATGTTGTCAGAGAACTTGATTCCGCCACTGACGCTCGTGGGCGTGATGCCGTACTTCTTGAGCAGATCGGCGAGCTTGGCCCAGTCCATCTCGGCAGGCGCCGGGACCTCGGCGTTGGTGATGCCGGCTTCCACCATATTCGGAAACGCTTCACTCTGGAAGTCGCAGTAGCTTTGCGGCCGGCAGGCAATGATGTTCTTGGGCATGAGATCTCCTTAGTTTTTTTCACCACGAAGTTCACGAAGGGCACGAAGAAGAAATTCTTTTTATCTGTTCTTCGTGTGCTTCGTGTGCTTCGTGGTTCAAAATACTTCGTGGTTTCAGCTCAGCCGCACTTCGCGGCCGGTCTTGCTGGATTCGTAGATGCCGTCGAGAATCTTCTGAACCTTCAGCGACTCTTCGGGCTTGACGATCGGATCACACTTGCCCTGCACGCAGTCGATGAAGTGGACCATGCGATCTTCTGAAATCGGCAGCGTCTTGAAGTCCGGCGTGATCGTCTCGTAATTCGTGCCCTTCACCTTGTAGATTTTTGCCGGGAAGAGATTGGCGCCGCCTTCTGTGCCGTAAAGATCGATGCCGTTATCTTTGCCGCCGTCGGCCTGAATCGCCCAGCTGATTTCAAGCAGGACGCTCTTGCCGCCCTTGAGCTTGATCATGGCCACCGCCAGATCTTCGACGTCGAAGGGCTTGCTCGCATCAATCTCGCCCTTGCCCCAGGTGCCATCGCCCAGGCCGCGCGGTCCGAACTTGGCCTGCACAATGCCCGTGACGCACTCGGCAACGAACGTGCCCATCAGGTGCAGCGTGGCATCGAGGAAATGGACGCCGATGTCGTAGCAGCAGCCGCCGCCGGCGTATTTCTTCTGGGTGAACCATGAGCCGATGCGCGGAATGCCGCTGCGGCGCAACCAGTGCGCGCGCGCGTGATAGATGTCGCCGAGCTCGCCGTTCTTGACGTACTCCTTGACCATCTGCGTTTCGCGGTTGAAGCGGAAGTTCTGGCCGATCATGAAGACGACCTTCTTCTCTTTCCACGCGTCGATGATCTTCTGCCCTTCGGCGGCGCTGGTGGCCATGGGCTTATCAAGCATTACGTGCTTACCAGCCTTGATCGCGGCGACGGCGACATCCGAATGCAGGTAATTGGGCAGGCCGATTGAGACCACATCGATCGATGGGTCTTTGAGCAGCTCGGTGTAGTCTTCCACCGCCTTGGGAAGCTTAAACTTCTCAGCAGCCTCCTGGCGGCGCTGGGCGTTGACTTCAGCCACGCCGACGAGCTCCACATCGGGATGCTTCTTGAAGCCTTCCAGGTGAATCAGACCGATGGCACCCGCGCCGATGACTCCACACCGCACCGTTTTGCCCATAGCACCTCTCCTTTACTGGAAGGCCACTCGCCTTGTAACTTATGTGGGAAGATTAGCGTTCTCAGCCGGATTGCGCAACGGTATGCACGTGCAAACACGCATCTTTTTTGCGGCGGTCAGCATGTCCAGACATTCGATCTGCGAGCCGGATGGAACGTCCACGCGCTGGAAGGCGTCTATAATGTTCGCTGGCCCCCCTCATCTATAAGAGATGCTTTGCGCTTTCGATTTGACGGGACATTTTTTGAAAAATGTTTTTGAGCGCACAAAAAAACGGGCAGCGCACTCGCTGCCCGTTTCCAAATCGCTTCTGCAAAACGACTTACTTCTTTTCTTCAAGCAGCTTGATGCGGATGTCTTTAAAGCGCACTTCGAAGCCGCCGGGCGAGTGATACTGCAGCGCGATGACGCCCTCTTTCGCGCCCTTCACGGCGTCTTTTTCTTCGTATTCGCCGGTCACTTCGCCATTCACTTCATGCTTGATGTTCGGGCCGTTGGCGGTGAAGACGAACTGGTTCCAGCCATTCTCCGGCGCAATCTTCGGAGGCGTCTTCGGCTTGAAGAGAATGCCGCGGCCGCGCTCTTCGTACAGCGCGCCCCACCAGCCTTCGCCGATGTCCGCCTGATAGCCGCCGACAATCCACTTCTTGGGATCATGAACCTTTGAGCGGTACTGGATGCCGCTGTTGCCCTTCTTGTCGACGAGGATGAACTTGGCTTCCAGCGTGTAGTTGCTGAGCGGATAATTGAAGACCAGGAAGGTGTTGTAGCCGACCTTGTCCACTTTCCCCGAGATGTAACCATCGACCACGCGCCAGATATTCGGATCGCCCGTCCAGCCGGTCAAATCCTTGCCATTAAAAAGAACGATCCAGCCGTCGGCGTCCGGCTTGGGCAGTTCCGATTTCGGTAGCTCCGTCGGTGCCGGCTTGTCTTCGGCTTTCAGTGAAAGGCCGACGGCAAGCAACGCCATCGCCATAATAAGCATGTACTTCTTCATTCCATTCCCCTCGCAAAAATGTGGCGGATGTCTGCGGCACGCTTCTGGAGCGTACCGCATGGCCACAACCAACTGACAATGGACAACGAACCACGGACAAACGACTGACGATTACTTCAGGATTTTCTTCAGGTGCTTCAGCCCTTCACTGGCCAGTTCGTCCTGCGTGCGGGCGAGCGGGCGCCAGATCGCGGCGGCGGCAGCGATGGCCTTGCACTCCGGCGTGAACGACTCGATCACCGCCTGGCCGTTGTAACCAACATCCTTCAGGCCCTTGGCAAAGTCTTTCCAGTGAACGAGACCCGAGCCCGGCGCGCCGCGGTCGTTTTCGCAGGCGTGGACGTGAGCCAGCATCTTGCCGGCGAGTTTGATGGCGTCGTAAACGTTCTTTTCTTCGATATGCATGTGGAAGGTGTCGAGATGGATGCGGACGTTGTTGTGCGCGACGTCCTTCACCATCTGCACAGCCTGCTCGGTCGTGTTGATCAGGTCGATTTCGAAGCGGTTGAGCGGCTCGATGGCGAGCGTGACGCCGTAATCGGCAGCCATTTCACCGGCTTTGGTAAGACCCTTCACTGCCAGATCCCACTCTTTCTTCTTCTGCTCAGCCGACACCTGGCGACGCTTGCCCACCGCGGAGTACATCGGGCCGGCGAGGATCTTCGAGCCCCACTTTTCGCAGAGCTTGAGCGTCGCCTTGATGTAATCGAGGCTTTCCTTGCGGTACTTGGGATCATCGTTGGTCAGGTCGCGCGACGGGCCGAACGCGCCGCAGACGACGCACTTCAGGCCGCTGGCTTTGAGCGCATCTTTGACTTTGTCGGCGTTCATGTGGGAGGGATCTTCGACGGGGACTTCGAAACTGTCGAAACCCATCTTCGCAGCCTTCTCGATCAGGCCGATGGATTCAGTCGTAAACGGCGACGTCCACACCCAGGAATTGATACCGATGCCGATGGCCATGCTTGTCGTCTCCTTATCAGTTAGCCCGTTTTGGGTAAGGCTAAGTGTTCTAACCGCTATTTTCGATGCCGCAAGGACGCCTCTTCTAACCACGAAACAACGGATTGAACCACGAAGCGCACGAAGAACTCGAAGAGATTACTTTCCTTTCTTCAGCTCCGCGTTCTCCTTCTCTAATTCCGCAACACGTTTTTTGAGCGCCTGCAGCCGCTCGCGCATTTTGGCTGCGACGGCATCGCCTTTGAAATCCAGGTTCTTCCAGAGATCGTCGGGATTGAGATCGCACTTGGCGCCTTCGGCTGGCACTTCCAGCTTCGCCGACCACAGCAGCGCGTTAACCATCAGACGCCTGAAATTTTCATTACCCCAGTTTGCGTGCCTGTGGCCGCCGGTGAAGCCGAAGGAGCGACCGCCGTCAGCGCGCTCGAAGGCCCAAGCCATGATCTCTTCGCGGCCGGGATGCTTCTTGGCTTCGGGCGTGCCGCGCGTTTTGTCTGGCGGTGTTGCCTTCAGGATATGCGTGATTCCCTTCGGCTCATCCGGCCAGCGCATGTTGTAGTACCACTCGTCGTTCGTCTTGAACGGCTTCACGCCGCGCGTAATGGGATGATCCGGCAGCGCTTTAATCTCTGCATCCCAATGCGGATTGATGGACCAGCCCGTTTCGTAGTAGCCGCCGAGCCACGTAAGAATCTTTGCCTTGAGTTCGGCGTTCTTCTCGCCGGGATATTCGACCGCGTAATGCGCGCACACGAAGCCGACGCCTTTATCGATGTAGGGCTGCAGCAACTCCATGCGCCCGGTCTTGATCACCGGATGTCCGCCGCCGCCATCCATGTAAAAGAAGATGGCCTTGGCGCCTTCGAAGATCTTCGGATCCTTTGGCCAGCCGTCGCGCGCCATCACTGGAAACACGCCGGGCGTCTGCTTTAGCATGTTGAAGAGAATCGACGTGCCCGCGAAGAACTCATGATCGCCCGGCCCGTGGCTGCGGCTGCCGGCCACAAGAACAATCTTGGTGAGCTTGGGATCGGTGGTGTCGACTTCAAGCGGCTGCTGCGACTGGTCGTAAGGATCGATGTCCTCATCGGCCGCGCGAAGAGCGAACGTCACAGAGAGCAGCAGGCACAGCAGCGAAGCCAGGCGCATCGAAAATTCCTTCAGAGCACGCGAAAACGAAAACGGAGCCGCAACTCTATACACCGTGTTTTCGGAAGCGGAAAGTAACGTTACGTTTTACGTAGCATGGGCGTCTCGCCCATGGGAGGGATACTTGCTGGAAGCCTGCGCTACGAACACGGTGCTTTGATTCGGCTTACTGCCGTCTGCCTTGTGCCTTGTGCCTTCTGCCGCCGGCCTTCTGCGTACTGAATAGCGGACGGGACGCCCGCGCTCCATAAACGGATACTCGCAGGCTGGAAGCCTGCGCTACGGGATCACTCCGCGGGGAAGACCAGGCGCATGCCGAACTCGACGCTGGCGGCGCGCGGGGAGGACGCGCGGCGCGCGGCCGAGCGGCATCCGGCCGGCATGTACAGGAACGATCCGCCGCGCAGTACGCGCTTGGCGTCGGCAGGAATGTCGGCCTCCTCCATGATCAGGCCAGGCGCTGCCTTTGAGCCGGGCTGCGGGTAGGGCTCATACACATCCGAGCACCACTGGAAGACGTTGCCGGACATGTCCAGCGCGCCACACCAGCTCGCGTTGCGGAACTTGCCCGCCGGAGCGGTAAAGGCGAAGCCGTCATCCGAGTTCGAGTAGCTCCAGTCCGAAAGGCACACACTCGAAAGTTTCTTGTCCGCGTGGTTGGCCAGCTTCTCGTCCCACACATTTCCCCAGGGGAAAATGTGGCTGTCCGGTCCGCGCGCGGCGTATTCCCATTCCGCTTCGCTGGGCAAGCGAACCGCGCGGCCGCATTCGTGCGAAAGCCACTTCACATATGCCATGCAGTCGCGCCAGCTCAGCATCACGGCGGGGTGATCGTCCTTCTGCGAGAAGCCGGGTTTGCTCCAGTCAGCCCCCGGCGTGAACTGCCACTGCCGGTCGCGCAGGATATAGGCGGCTCCGACTTTTTCGGCAGTCGTCTTAAATCCGGTGGAAGCGATAAAACGGCGGAACTGCGCGACGGTGACCGGCGTGCGCGCGACGTAGTAGGCGTTCATGTCGACGCGGCGCGCGGGCGATTCATCGGCGAAATCTTTTGCGTTGAAGCCGAGTTTCTGAGCGCTCTGCGCGAGTGCCTCGGGATCGGTGCCCATCATGAAGGAGCCGGCTGGCACAAGCACGAACTCCATCTTCACGCCTTCGCCCAGATCCAGCGTCACTTCCTTCTTCAGATTTGCCGCAGAAACAGGCTTCTTGCTTTTCGCTTCCCTCTCGTCGCGTTCGGCCTTTGCTTTTGCTTCGGCCAGCTGCTTTTCCTTTTCGGCCTTCGCTTTTGATTCGGCCTCAGCCTTCGCCTTCGCCTCAGCAACGGCACGCGCTTCCGCATCAGCCTTGGCCTTCGCCTCAGCCGCTCGCCGCGCTTCTTCCACAGCCCTGGCTTTGGTTTCCGCCGCGATGCGCTCCTGCTCCGCTTTGGCTTTCGCTTCGGCGTCCGCTTTCGCCTTGGCTTCAGCCACTGCTTTGGCTTCCGCTTCTGCCCTGGCTTTTTCAGCGATTGCCTTGGCCTCGGCATCCGCTTTGGCCTTCGCTTCCGCAACGCGTTTGGCCTCTTCTTCAGCGGCCGCTTTTGCCTTTGCTTCCGCGGCAATCCGCTCCTGCTCAGCCTTTGCTTTTGCCTCGGACTCGGCCTTGGCCTTCGCTTCAGCCAGCGCCCTGGCTTCGGCGTCGGCTTTGGCTTTAGCTTCAGCCGCACGCTTCGCTTCTTCTTCAGCTGCTTTCGCCTTTGCCGCTTCAGCAACCAGCCGCTCCTGCTCAGCCTTTGCCTTCGCTTCTGCGTCGGCCTTGGCTTTGGCTTCAGCTTCCGCGACTGCCTTTGCTTCAGCGTCGGCTTTTGCTTTGGCTTCAGCGTCTGCTTTAGCCTTAGCCTCCGCCGCCTGCCGCTCCTGCTCGGCTTTGGCTTTCGCTTCCAGATCAGCTTTCACCGCAGCATTTGCAAGAGCCTGTACATCAATCGGGGGCTTTGCACTCTCTGTACCAGGATTCGTCTTCGCGGCTGCTTCGGCATCTGCCTTGGCCTTCGCTTCGGCGTCGGCCTTGGCTTTCTCGGCGAAGCGCTTGGTTTCTTCTTCCAGAGCGCGCAGGCGCGCAACTTCCGTCGCGCGTTCGGCTTCGGCCTTCGTCTTTGCATCGGCATCCGCCTGCGCCTTTGCATCAGCCTCAGCCTTGGCTTTGGCTTCGGCCTCCAGCCGCTCCCGCTCGGCACGCGCGGCGGGATCTTCCGGAACAACATTCTGATTCGGGTTACCGGGGCCAGCGGCGACGCGCGGTCGCTTTTCTTCCTGCCCGCCTAGGTACCCCATCTTCCAGGCGCCAACACCAAATGCTGCGAGCAGCAGCGCCGCGACCAGAAGTCCGGCCGAACTCCTCTTCGGCTTTTCGGGCTCCTTGTAGATATCTTCCCACTCTTGCTCGTTGACGGTCTTGAGCGTCGCCGTCGGTGGAGATTTCCTGATTTCCATAGCGCTCGCCGGCGGAGCCACCATCATCGTCGGTTCAAGATCACTCTGGGGCGGCTGGGCAGGCGGCGGCGTTGGTGGAGCTGCGGTGATGGCCGCGGCCGAGATCGCGGGGAGCGTTCCGTTGAACATCATCGTCGCATCGGCGTCAGGAGCCGCCGGTGGTGCCACCACAGCGGGAATGCCCGCCGGAGCCTGCGGAACGTCCGAAGGTTTCGAAACTGCCGCGGCAGCCTGCGACTTCTCTGCGGCACCCTTCGGGCTGGGTTTAAGTATGTCTTTGAATGCTTCGGCCGCTTTTGTGAATTCCGGCGACACGGGCTTGGGATTCAGTCCCGACGAATTAGCCGACTTCCATGACGAGGCCGGAATGGCCATCTGCGTTGCTTCAAAGCCGCTGCCGGAAGTCGCAGCCGCCGCAGGCACCGTTGCACTGGACGCGGCGGCGCTGCGCGCGGCAGTCGCTTTCTGGATGTCTCCTGAGTTCACCGCCAGCATCGTCTGTTCAAATGCGCCTGAAGTTGCTGCCGCAGGCGCGGGATTCAATGCTGGAATAGACGCGCTCGATTGCGTCAGCCTGGCCTTGTCATCAGGCGAAAGCAGTGTCGTCTGATCCGACGGTGTTTCGTTGAGCACAGACACCGGACGGATCAGCGCATCGATCTCGCGGATGGCGATGTCCTGGATGTCCGAGGTTCCGTCCATCGCGGCGCGGCTGATCTGCAGCGCCTGCGCGAGCACTCCAGCATCGGCGAAGCGCCCATCAGGGTCTTTTCGCAGGCAGATTTCAACGATGCGGGACGTGGCGCGGGAGACATCGGGCCGGTACGTCCGCACGTCGCCAACAGAGTGCTCAACGGTGGCGAAGATCAGCGCATCAACGCTCAGGCCGCCGAATGGGGGCTGACCGGTCAGCAGCGCATAGATCGCAGCGCCCATCGAGAAAACGTCCGAGGCTTTGCCGATATCGGCCCGGCCGCGCGCCTGCTCCGGCGACATGAACCCGGGCATGCCTGTTTCGGCAGCCGTACCGCTCAGGAGATGCGCGACAAATTCATTGAATGCCTGACCCACATCGCCCAGCTTGGCTTCCGGGAAGTTCAGGCCCGAGCCGATGGTAACGTTGATCGGCGCATTCATGTTCGTGCGCGGAATCAGGAAACAAGACGGGCGGATATCCAGATGCAGAAGTCCGGCACTGTGTGCGGCGGCCAATCCTTCGCTGACGGAGACTGCCATGTCGAGCATAGACGATTCGGTCATGCCCGGTTTCAGGCGTTCTTTCAGGCTCGTCAGATGCTGTTCGGCGGAGATGCAGGGGAAATATTCCATCACCTGGTAGAACACGCCCGCGTCGTCACCCGCATCGAAGACTTCGATTACGTGAGGGGATTTCACATTGCGTGCGGCCTTGGCGTGCGCCATAAAGCGCAGGAAGCGCTCAGAGGTGTCGTCGGAATAAGGCATCACTTTGATGGCGACATCGCGCTTGGATTCGCGATGCTGGCCGCGATAGACAGTGCCGGTCACGCCATCGCCGATCTTGGACGTGATCACGACATTGCCAAGCACGGGGCACGAGACTGATCCCACCGTTTCGCGGGTCGCCCGTTTTAGCAGCACTTCGCTGCTCATGTCCTGAACTGTCAGCTCAGCCATAGTGTTCCCGATCTTCTAGTTGTCCGTATTCCACCATAGGAATTAACACGTCGTGCACAAGAATCAAGCAATCAGCTTGAATTTGTTTTTCAAATCGAACAAAAGACCACAAAAAGGGCGGCAGCCCTTCCTTCAGTTTACGCTATAAAGCAGGCTGAGCCAAGATTATAGACGCGCTTCGGCCGCAGAAAGAGCGCGCAGCAGCGCACGGGCTTTATTCATCGTTTCTTCGAACTCTTTCTGAGGCACGGAGTCGGCAACGATGCCCGCGCCGGCCTGAACATGAGCATCATAGGTGCCATCGTTGCGCGCAAGCATGACGAAGGTCCGGATGGCGATGGCGGTGTTCAGGTTGCCGCAGAAATCGAGAACTCCGACGGCGCCGGCATACGGCCCGCGCCGGTCAGGCTCGAGTTCATCAATGATTTCCATGGCGCGGATCTTGGGCGCTCCCGAGACCGTCCCGGCCGGAACGCACGCCCGGAACACCTCGAACGCGTTCAGGTCCTTGCGCATGCGACCAGAGACGTTGGAGACGATGTGCATCACGTGCGAGTAATTCTCGACGATCATTCGCTCGTCGACTTTGACACTGCCAAAATCGGCGACGCGGCCGACGTCGTTCCGTCCCAGATCCAGCAGCATCACGTGCTCGGCGCGTTCTTTCGGATCGGCCAGCAGTTCCGTGGCGAGCTGTACGTCTTCAGCAGCATCCTTGCCGCGTCGCCGCGTGCCTGCGATCGGGCGCACAGTGATCAGTCCGTTTTCGACCCGCACCATCACTTCCGGCGAGCTGCCGACCAGGTGCAAGCCGCCAAGGCGCAGGTAGAACATGTACGGCGATGGATTGATCGCGCGCAGGCTCCGGTAGACTTCAAATGGATGCGCCCGGGTCTGGCTGGACAAGCGCTGCGAGAGAACGACCTGGATGATGTCGCCGGCCGCAATGTACTCCTTGGCTTTCTCAACCGCGCGCGCGTAACCGCCGGCGTCGAAGTTGCTGCTCTGCTTGCCAGAGTCCTGCGTGCTCACCGCGGTCAGCTCATCAAGCGGCTCCGCCATGGGCTCGCGCAGGCGCTGAATCAGGGAATCGATCGCACGGGTGGCCTGATCGTACGCAGCGACCGCGCCTCCGGGCTGACGCGCATCGGCGTAGTGAACGACCGTGAGCGTCTTCAGCACATGATCGAATGCGATGATCGTCTTGTACACGGGCACGCACATTTCTGGAACGTCGCTGACGCCTGCTTTCGCTGGAGGATTGGCATTCAGGCGCGGCTCGATGAGACGGATCACGTCGTAACCCAGATAACCAACGGCGCCGCCGGCAAACGGCGGAACGGTCGGTGAAAGCGATGCGGGTATCGCACGATTCTCGCTCAGGTATTTCTCGAGGGCCGCCAGCGGATCGCCGCTGTGCTCGGTCGTCGTGCCGTCGGGGCGTTCGACAACGTAGCGCGGCTTCGGGAAAACGTAGCCGCGGAAAATGACTTCCGGCGCGCTGCCCACAAGGCTGTAGCGTCCAATGCGCTCGCCGCGTTCGACCGATTCAAGCAGGAAGGCGTACGGACTTTCCGGCATGCGGCGGAAGGCGGCTACCGGCGTGAGGCCATCGGCGAGGAAGCGCTTGGTGACGGGAATCAGCTGTCCGGGGTGCTGCTGGGCGAGCTTTTGAAACGTATTCAGGTCGGGCGTAATGCTCATGACATGTTCTCACATTCTCCGCTAATCCGGCGGAAGGAGGCAACGTTGTGAATGTGTGAGAACGTCACCACGCGAGAGGTCGCGGACACCGGCGCAGAAGACTGCTGAGTCGTGAGGACATGCGACGAAAAGTAACGCCAGTGCGCGGCGAAGGCAAGGTACAATCCGGCCTTCAGCATCGGCTAAATCGGGTCCAGCAGCTTCTCCGACGGGGTGCGCGGAAGCGATCCATCCAGAATTTTCAGCACCACGCCTTTCACATCGTGAAGCAGGCACGCCGAGGCCACGGCCGTCAGCACGTGCTGCCATTCGCCCTCGCCGTACCACAGGTCGGCGGGCGGGTTGCGCATCAGAGAATACTTAATCAGATCTTCAAGATGGTCGACGCGCCCGAGAATCTGCTGCAACTGGTTGTTCAGCTCCGGTTCGAGTTCATTGACTTCCGTCGGCGTCAGTTCGCCGCCTTCGGGCGTGTTTGCTTCCAGGAACAGGTTGGCTTCCCGGTAAACCATCGTCAGCCACTGCTTACGGTCCATGTCTCATCCTTTTGATCAACTGGCGCATCGACTGCTCTGCCGCTAGTTAATAGTACGGCAAAGGACCCAAACATAAACGGGAGAATAACAATGGCTGTCGAAAAGCTGGATCTGCAGAGTATCTGGTCTTCCGGTCAGACATATGACGCATGGCTGAAAGCCTGTGATGAGTTCCGGCGCGCGGATATCGAGAGTATCACCAGGGAGGTACAGCTTTCGGCGGCCGACGTGCAATTCCTGAAAGACCTGAAGCGGCCGGTTCACATCCTCGCCATCGCCGAAGACTGGTGCGGCGACGTGCGCAAGAACGTTCCGGTCATCGCGAAGATGTGCGAGCAGAATCCCGCCATGCTGCGCCTGCGCTGCGTCGATAAGGAAACCAAGCCGCAGCTGATGGTCCGCTATCTCACCAACGCGGCCGAAGCCATTCCGATTGTTATTTTCTTCAACGAGAACTTCGTTGAAGTCGGCAACTGGGGACCCCGCCCTACGGAGTGCAAACGTATCATGGCGCGCGGCAAAGCCGCCGGAAAGATCGACGACGCGCGCGAGAAGATTCACGCATTTTACGCGGCAGACAAACACCAGAGCACCATTCGCGAAATGCGCGAGCTCATCGACATCGCTGCCTCGATAAACGTCTAAACGGATTGAACCTCCAAGTCGCAAAGGCGCCAAGAAGGACAGGATTCTCCTTTAGCTTTTCTTGGCGCTCTTGGCGTCCTTGGCGCGCTTGGCGTTAAAAAAAGAATCAGAGCAGAACACATGAATCACGCAGGAGTTTCTGCGCGGCACCGCTCAGTGCCAACGGCTGCGTGTTGATCAGGTATGGGAAATCGAACGTCGTCTTCTCGCCGGCGCGCAGACCTGGAACAGGCATCAACCGCACGGTTAGCGGCTTGTTCAAAACAAGCGCCAGCGTCGCGACATCTGAAAGCAGCGCGCTGATCGCCTCAGGTTTCACATCGCCGGGCAGCGGAATCGTATCCAGCCCCGAGCCGCACACAGCGCTATAAAGGAGCAGACGCTGCAGGTCGAAGCGGTTCTCCCCAGCGCGCTGCGCCAGCGTGAAATCTTCCAGAACCGGCAGGAACACGCCGCTGAAACCGGTGTGCCGCACGTTTGCACTTTTCACCGCCCGCGTGAGCTGCGCCACCGCGCTGAGCGTCCCCCACTCTCCTATCGGCGCGCCACTGAGCGCCTCGAGCGCCGCACCGATCGAACGATTCTGATCCGGATGCGGCGCCAGCGACCAGTCGAAACCAAGGAACTCGCAAGCGTGCTCGCGCGCGCAGGCTTCCAGAATCTTCTGCATCGCCGCCGAATGCCCTTCGATCGCCGAACTGAGTTTCGCCATCGCGTCGATACTCGAGGACGCCGCCTGCGCCGCTTCCAGCGCCAGATCAGCGCATTCAAGCGCGAGCGCGAAGGAGAAATCGTCTCTATCGCGCGCAGTTGCCGCTGGAAAGAAGGGCGTGCCTGCTCTGGCGCGTGCCGTCGCGCAGAAGCGCAGATTGCCGAAGCCATTCGGCACGGCAGTGGAAGTTTCGAGCACCGCTTTCGCGAGCGGCGGCAGCACGCTGGAGCGAACCGTGCGTTCTCCAAGGGTCATCGAACAGCTCGCGAACACGGCGGATGTGACCTGAATGATTGCAGGCAAAACGGCCAGCGTCTCGGCGTCGGGCCGCAGTTCGCCAAGCGAGATGTAATCGAAGCCGGCCTCGCGCGATTGCTTTTCAATCGCTGCGCCCGCCTGCGGAAGCTCCTTTGCCGCGCCGGAAAACCACACGTCGATGGGAGAAAGAGCAGCGCGCAGCGTCTGAACTTCGAAGCCTGCATCGGTGAGCGCACGCCTGGCTGCCTGCGCAAGCTTGCCCGCGCGCGGAAGTTTTTCGGGCGTGCCGCAGAAGAGAGTGATCGATCGGATTCGCATGGATGTCCTTTTAACACGACTTCAACACGGAGACACAGGGAACACGGAGGTCACGGAGCTTTTTGTAATAAGGCAACTCCGTGTTCCTCGTTCTCTCCGTGCCTCCGTGTTGAAGTCGTTTGTTTATTTCCGCAGCGCCGTCGGCGGTTTGCGTTCAATGCTTTTAAACACGCGGCAGAAATACGGCGCGTCGGAATACCCGCACAGCCTCGCAATCGTCTTCACCGGATGCGATGTATTCTTGAGCAGCCAGCGCGCTTGTTCCATGCGCGCATTTTCAATAATTGCGCTGACGCTGCCAAGTCCCGCTTTTGCCAGGAGTCTGTTGAGCTGGCGCGCCGTAATGCCAATCGAATCGGCCACGTGCTGCACACTGATGGGCTCCGACAAATGCGCGCGCACGAACGCTTCAGCCGCGACCACACGACGTTCGGCAAGCGGGGTTGAATCATTCGGCACCGAACTGCTCACGGCGTCGCGCAACTGTCTGAAAAGCAGCGTCAGCACCACCGACAGATGCGCTCTCGCTGCTGCCGTCGAGTCCGCTCGCGTGTTCTGAACTTCGCGCCGCACGCCGTCCAGCGCGCGCGTAAGCTCACGCTCAGGCCGCGCTTTGAACTTGAGCGCTGCAGCCGCTTCCGTGAGGCGGTACGGCAGCGAACGGCGGTCGTCACTGGTCGGTGAGACGCTCAGCATGAAGCTGAAGAACCCGGTTGCCGACGTCCCATTTTTCCAATGATGAATCATTCGCGGCGGCGTGATGCCGATTTCGCCGCGGCGGTAGGTGACCGGCGTGTCTTCCGCATGCAACGTGAACTGCCCCTCTTCCACGCGGAACCATTCGAGCTGCGGATGCAGATGCGGCGCAACGCTTGTTCCGGCCTTTGCCGCGGCGACATGCGCGAAGGTGAGCTTCAGTTTCACATCGGGAAGCACGAGCGATTCGGTGCCTGACACGAGCGCCGAAAGCGCCGCGTTTTCGCGTGCCGCCCAGGAAGGCTCGAGCGCCTGCTGCATCTGCTCGGTGCGGAAATAAGGCGTCGCTTTCTGGCGCGATTTCATTTGCGGCGACTATATGCAGGATGTCCTGAAAGTGCAAGGGTTGACCCATCTCGTAGGCTGTTGCAATTCTCACTCTTCCGTATTCTACAATCCGTTCCCTGGCGACTTGGCGCCTGGGCGGTTCAAAAGAGGAGCCCTAAAAAATGGAAAAAGTTCTGATCATCATCGGCGACGCGAGCGAGACGCTGGACACGATGTACCCTTATTACCGCCTGCAGGAAGCTGGCTTTGACCCGGTTGTGGCCGGGCCAGAAAAGAGAAAATTCCAGATGGTGATGCATGAGGTCAAGCCCGGCTGGACGATAACCAAGGAATGGGAAGGATACACGCTCGACGCGGCGATCGCGTTTAAGGATATCGTCCCGGAAGAATACCTCGGCATTTTCTTCTCCGGCGGGCGCGCGCCGGAATACATCCGTTACGATCCTGATCTGGTGAATGCGACGCGCTACTTTTTTGAAAAGAATCTTCCCATCGCGTCAGTCTGCCACGGCGTTGAGATTCCCGCCTACGCCGGTTGCCTGAAGGGCCGCAGAATGGCGACGGTTCCCAAATGCCGCTACGATCTGGAAGTGGTAGGCGGAACGTTTGTAAACGAAGCGTGCGTCGTCGACGGCAATCTCGTGAGCGGCCGCACGTTTCACGACAACGGCCGCTATCTTGGACCGTGGATCAGGCTGCTGGAAGAAGCGCGAAAGCAGAAGAGCCGCTGAATGCAATTCCCTCTCCCCTCCGGGGAGAGGGCCGAGCGAGCGCAGCGAGACCGGGGTGAGGGGTAACCGTCTCTTGCAAGATGCAGGTCACCCCTCACCCGGCACTCGCTGCGCTCGTGTCCGCCCTCTCCCCGGAGGGGAGAGGGGAAATCACTTCCCCACCACTGCCGCCCAGCCCCAATCGAAGTGGTCGCCGCTGTCGTCGGCGTCCGGGCCGTAGTCCACGTGAAGCACAATAGACTTGGCCACTCCAATGTCCGCGGAGATAAGCTGCGGCGCATCTTTTGCAGTGATGACCTGCGACTTCCAAACTTCTTTGCCATCTGCGACCACGTGCGCGGTCACCGCGCCGCGGCCGCGCGTTTCGGAGTCAATCCCGACGAGTGCCACGAAACGGCTGGGCGTGCCCGCCAGCGCGAACTCGATCTCCGACTTTGAATGACAGCCAATGCCGCGTTCAACCGGCACATCTTTAATTTTCATGTCCCCGCCGTCCGAAGAGGCATCCAGACGAGGCGGAAACTCGGAATCGAAAATGGGCGTGTGAACCGCCCGCTTGGGCTCCTGCGCTGAAAGCCAGTTCACGCCTGAACCTTCACCACCGGCGGAAAAGATCACAGCCAGCAGCGCGCGTTCGATTTCTTTCTCACCCAGGAACGCTGTACGCAGCACGAGACTCTTGCCGTCCAGTTTCACCACGCGTCCACGCAGCAGGTCGCCTCCCTTTAGACGCACGATCATTTCCGGTCCAAGCTTCATGTCTTCAGGCGTCGGAGCGGGTAACGGCGGAACGGCCAGTTCGATCAGACGAACGAATTGCCGGCCGATTGTGTCGACGCCTTTGCCTTTTGTAGTCAGAAGAATCTGGTCGGTCCCGATGCGCATGACGCGGTCGCCGGTCACTTCATCGAGTCCAGCGAAACGGACGCGCGTGCGTTTGCCCGGCTGCAGCCCGGCGTTGGGCGTGCCAAGAGTCGCGGCCAAAAGCGCGGAATAGCGCGCGAGTTCGGGCATGTTCTCCGCCTGCCCTGCCGCAAGCGGACTGAACGCTCCGGCAATGTCATCTTTTTTCAGTTTCAATGCGCCGAACGCCGCGCTGCTGATTTCCGCGTCCGCGCCAATTACGCTGGTCAGTGTGCCGGCGATCAGCGAGCCGCCTCGGATAAAGACCCCTGCCGGCATGCGCACCGGCGGCGGATCGGATGCGAAACGGATGACCAGAACGTCCTTTGCAGCGACGTTCTGGTTGCCAATCTTAAAGCCCCCGCTACCCCCTGTAACTTCACCTTCCAGCCGTTCGCCACGGGTAAGGATTGCATCATCGGCCCGGACGGCCAGCGTGAGAAGAACAATGAGCAGACTCAGCCGTAAACGCATCAAATCAATCTCCGGATTTGCTTTGGCTTACCGACTTACCTACACCGCGTTGAGCGAAATCAGCTCACGCAAAGGCGCAAAGACGCGAAGGATTTGAGGTTAGAGCGCCTCAGAAGTTTAGACTTATCAAGATCGGGATTTCTCCTCTACACTTTGCGCCTTTGCGGCTTTGCGTGAGGCACTTGTGGTGGCACAGCCTTCGCTACGTGCAGCGATGCGGCAGTGTCTGTGCATCTCAATTGAGCCAGTTTGACACGCGACACAGGTAAGTTTGTCGCGAACTCCGGCTAAAAGTGCGCTACACTTAATTTTTCGGCACGCTATAAACGCAAGTGTGACGAAAGTCGCCCGATTACAGAGGACCTTAAAATGTTTGATCGCTTCACAGACCGCGCCCGCAAAGTCATGAGTTTTGCCCGCCAGGAGGCAGAGCGGTTTAATCACGATTATATCGGGACCGAGCATGTGCTGCTGGGCCTGGTTAAGGAGGGCTCCGGCGTCGCGGCCAACGTGCTGGAAAACCTGGACGTCGACTTGGAAAAGGTCCGTCTTGAAGTCGAGAAGCTGGTGAAGCCGGCTCCCGACGTCGTGACCATGGGCCAGCTTCCCTTCACTCCTCGCGCCAAGAAGGTCCTCGAGTTCGCCATCGATGAGGCCCGCGCGCTGGATCACAATTATGTTGGCACCGAGCATCTCCTGCTGGGCCTGCTGCGCGAACAGGAAGGGCTGGCGGCGCAGGTGCTCATGAACCTGGGCCTGAAGCTCGAAGACGTGCGCAACGAAGTCATGGAATTTCTCGGCGCTGAAACGCAGCAGAGCAAAGATTCCGAACCCAGTGGCGGCGGCGAATCGAGCAGCTCCAGCAGCAGCTCCGGTTCAACCTCGACCAAACAGGGCGAAAGTAAGACGCCCGCTCTCGACAGCTTCGGCCGCGACCTGACGGAACTGGCGCGCGAAGGCAAGCTTGATCCGGTCATCGGACGCAAGAACGAAATCGAACGCGTGCTGCAGATTCTCGCCCGCCGCACCAAGAACAACCCGGTGCTGCTCGGTGAAGCCGGCGTCGGCAAGACCGCCATCGTCGAAGGCTTCGCTCAAATGGTGGTGGAAGGCGAAGTGCCTGAACTGCTGCGCAACCGCCGCGTGGTCGTACTCGACCTTGCGATGATGGTCGCCGGCACCAAGTATCGCGGCCAGTTCGAAGAGCGCATCAAGGCTGTGATGAACGAAGTCCGCCGCAGCAAGAACGTAATCCTCTTCATCGACGAACTGCACACCCTTGTCGGAGCAGGCGGCGCGGAAGGAAGCATCGACGCCAGCAACGTCCTCAAGCCGGCCCTCGCGCGCGGTGAAGTGCAGTGCATCGGCGCCACAACGCTGGACGAATACCGCAAGTACATCGAAAAGGATTCGGCCCTCGAACGCCGCTTCCAGACGATCATGGTCAATCCGCCCAGCCAGGAAGAGACCATCGCGATTCTCAAAGGGCTGCGCGACAAGTATGAAGCGCATCACCGCGTCCGCATCAAGGACGAGGCGCTCGAAGAATCGGTCAAGCTGTCCGACCGCTACATCACCGGCCGCTTCCTGCCGGACAAGGCCATCGACGTGATCGACGAAGCCGGTTCGCGCGTGCGCCTGAGCAAGATGACGCGGCCGCCGGATCTCAAAGACATCGAGAAGGAAATCCAGGAACTGGAGATGGAGAAGGAGCAGGCCGTCGCCGGACAGGATTTCGAAACAGCCGCCGAATACCGCGACCGCGCCGAGATCCTGCGCAACCAGATGAAGAAAATCCAGAAGGAGTGGCGCGAATCCTCCTCTGAGACCGTCGGCACGGTGGACGAAGAAGTCATTCGCGAAGTCATCAGCAAGATGACGGGCATTCCGCTGCGCCGCATGCAGGGCCAGGAAACCGAACGCCTGCTCAAGATGGAAGAGGCGCTGCATAAGCGCGTCATCAGCCAGCATGAAGCGGTCACTACAATCTCGAAGGCCGTGCGCCGCAGCCGCGCTGGCCTGAAAGATCCGCGCCGCCCGATTGGCTCGTTCGCGTTCCTCGGACCGACCGGCGTCGGTAAGACGCTGCTCGCGAAGGCGCTCGCGGAATTCATGTTCGGCGACCAGGAAGCGCTGATCCAGATCGACATGTCCGAATACATGGAAAAGCACGCCGTCTCGCGGCTGGTCGGCGCGCCTCCCGGTTACGTCGGTTACGAAGAAGGCGGACAGCTGACAGAGAAGATCCGCCGCCGGCCGTACTCGGTGGTGCTGCTCGACGAAATTGAGAAGGCGCATCCGGAAATCTTCAACATCCTTCTGCAGATCATGGAAGACGGCAAGCTGACCGACAGCTACGGGCGGCACGTCGACTTCCGCAACACGATCCTGATCATGACGTCGAACGTGGGCGCCAAGCTGATCAAGGATTCAGGCTCGATCGGATTTGGCAAACGGTCCGAACAGGCCAGTTACGACGAGCTCAAACGCAAGTTGATCTCAAAGATGGAAGAAGAGTTCCGGCCGGAGTTCATCGCGCGTCTG
>DASPJR010000158.1:0-97782 GCA_035628505.1 Planctomycetota bacterium
TGTGCCGGAACGCCAGCCATGGGGATGGGATCGGTCCCCTTGTTGCGAGCGGTGAGCGTCAACCCCAGCACGCGCGCGACGGTCTTCGCGTCGTCGTAGAAGAGCTCGAAAAAATCACCCACGCGAAAAAACAGCAGGTGCCGCGGGTAGCGCTGCTTGGCGGCGAAATACTGTTTCATGATCGGCGTATCGGCCGACGAGCCCGGTCGCGGCGCGTCGCCGCCGGGTTCGGGGGCTTGCGGTTTGTCCATCGTGGGAGCGAAGTTTCAAGTGTGCGGCATAAAGTTCAAGTTCAGTTCCCCTCTCCCTTTTGTAGCGCAGGCATCCTGCCTGCCAGCCGTTGGGAAGAGCTTTCCGCCTCAGCCGGACAATTAAGAAAATTCACTCGCAGGCTGGAAGCCTGCGCTACAAATTCGCCGTGCTAGGCAACAGGAACTTCGTAATACTCGAGCGCCCACTCCTGCATGTAGCGCACGCGTTGCGGGATAATTTTATAGACGATCAGCGCCGGGTTATCGATGCTGCCGAGGTACTGTCGCAACAGCGGATTGCTCTCCCAGATTTGCAGCAAAATGGCGCGATCGGTCAAAACTTCCGCTTTTCCGCTGATGCGGACTTGATCATGTCCGTCATTCATGTAACAGAGTTCGACATTCGGATTCGCCGCGATCTCCTGAGTCTTATGGTACATCTTGAGGTTCGCGACGTAGACGATGAAACCATCGGTCCGCACCGGCGAAACTGGGCGCACGCGCGGCTTGTCGCCGTCGATGCTGGCGAGCATTGGAAAGCGGTCGGCCTGGACGATGGCGCTGGCGAGCTTAACCAGCTCAGCGGGATCGATCGGTCTGGGCGTTGGCTTGGACATGAGGCAATCCTCTGGGTTTTCAGTCAGTATTGTTTACTTCACACGCGCCAAAATGTTGGGAGAAAAAACGAATGTCGCGACTGACTACCACGCTGCCCGTGGTTGCCATGCTGCTCTCGATGACTCTCAGCGCCGGCGAAGCCACGTACAAGGATCAGACCTACACGCCGCGCGAAATCGAAGGCTGGACGGTGAAGGTCAACGATCGCATGCTCAAGGAAAAGCCGGAAGCCTCCGAGCGGGCGTTGAAGCTGCTGCAGGTCAAGCTCTACGACATCGTTCGCACCCTTCCGCCCGAACCGGTCGCGGAACTCAAAAAGGTGCCGATCTGGTTTGAGCTCGAAGACCCCCTTGAGCCCTGTGCGTGCTACCATCCGGATGTAAACTGGTTGAAGGCCAAGGGCTATGATCCTGCAAAGGCCAAATGTGTTCAGCTCGCGCATCCCGACGAATTTCTACGTTACTCGATCGATCAGCCCTGGATGGTTCTGCATGAGCTCGCGCACGCCTTTCACGACCGCGTGCTCGGCTTTGAAAATCCGGAAGTCGAAGCGTGCTACCGCCGCACCCGCGAGGCCAAGCTTTACGACGCCGTGCTTCACATCCGCGGTAAAACCGAGAAGCATTACGCGATGAAGAATGCCAAGGAGTTTTTCGCCGAGATGAGCGAATCCTACTGGGGCACGAACGATTTTTTCCCCTTCGTTCGCGCCGAGCTCAAGAAGCACGATCCCGAAACCTTTGAGCTGCTCAAGAAAATGTGGACGGCGAAAAAGGATTAGGCTGCCAGCTCCATTTTTGAATAACAGTTTTGCCCGGCCGGCGTTAGCATCATGAGCTAATCGGTTCCTTAGAAGGAGTGCGCGAAATGGCTGATCACCTCACCACCTCAAACGAGTGCCCCGACTGTGCGCCGCTTTCACGCCGCGGCTTCGTGAAGACCACCGCCGCTGCCCTTGCAGCGCTCACAGCTGCGGGAGGCGCCGCACGTTCGCTGCTGGCCGACGAGAAAAAGCCGGCGTCCGAGACACTGGTTGCGCAACTTCATTCGAGCCTGACCGAGCAGCAGCGCAAAGCCATCTGCTTCGACTTCGACCACCCGCTGCGCTCGCGCGTCGAGAATAACTGGAACATCGTCAAGCCGACCATCAGCGATTTCTTCACCAAAGATCAGCAGGCGCTGATCAAGGACATCTTCATGAGCCTGCATAGCGACGAGTACGCGCAACGCGTATTACATCAAGTCGAGCATGACAGCTCCGACATCGGCGGCTTCGGCGCATGCTCGGTCGCGCTCTTCGGCGAACCCGGCCCAGACAAGAAATTCGAATTCGTATTCACAGGCCGGCACGTCACGCGCCGCTGTGACGGCAATTCCGTAGAGGGCGCGGCCTTTGGCGGGCCGATCTTTTACGGGCATGCGGCGAAATCGTTCAACGAGAAGCCGGATCACCCGGAGAACGTGTACTGGTACCAGGGCCTGCGCGCGAACGAGGTCTTCAAAGCGCTTAATGGCAAGCAGCGCGAGATGTCGCTGCGCACCGACTCGCGTCCCGAGCGCGGAACGGACACCGTGAAGCTCGCCGGAAAAGGCGGCGCGATGCACGGCGTCCCGATGACGGAACTCAGCGCCGACCAGAAGGATCTCGTGCGCAAAGTCATGTCCGATGTGCTGGCGCCATTCCGCAAAGTCGACGCCGACGAGGCCATGAAGTTCATCGAAGCGGACGGAGGCTTCGATCAGCTGCATATGGCTTTCTACAAAAACATGGACATCGGCAACGATGGCGTCTGGGATGTCTGGCAGATCGAAGGGCCGTCAATGGTCTGGTACTTCCGCGGCGCCCCGCACGTTCACACCTGGGTCAACATTCGCGCCCGGAGTTGATGCACCACAGAGAGCACAGAGAACGGCTTGGATTCGGGAACCGCGGTTGAATGTGCACACAGTTGGTCACGCGTCATCGGCGTTTTTCCGCATTCGTCGGCGGTTTATAAACAGTTCTCTGTGTGCTCTGTGATTTCTGTGCTGAAAAGAGCCGTTACGCCAGCGCGTGGCCGTGCTGCGTCAGGTAAATCGCCAGCAGCGACATATCGGCGGGTGTGACGCCATCGAGGCGCAAAGCCTGGCCAAACGTTCGCGGGCGGTGCTTGCTCAGTTTCTCGACGCATTCGCGACTCAGGCCGCTGACGCCTTTGAAATCCACTGCCTCGGGAATGCTGCGGTTTTCCAGATCTTTGAGCCGCTCGACCTGGCGGATCTGGCGGCTTAAGTACCCTTCATACTTTGCTTCAATCAGAATCGCTTCGGCGATCGCGGGACTCAGCGCTTTCGTTTCCAACTCCGTGCCTGACGCCTGAACCCTGAACCCTATCCTCTCAATCGTCGCATCCGGCATGCGCAGCAGTTCCCAGTACGACTTCGCGTCGCCGGGCGTGCGATGCTTTTTCAGGTACTGCACGGCGGCATCGAGCTCCGCCTGCTTGCGATCGACTGCCGCCGCGGCGGTGTTGTCGAGCAGGCCCAGTCGCTTCGCGTGCGCAGCCAGGCGGCGATCGGCGTTGTCCTGCCGCAGCAGCAGCCGGTACTCGCTGCGCGACGTAAACAGGCGGTACGGCTCGGTGATTTCTTTCGTCACCAGGTCGTCAATCATGATGCCGATGTAGGCTTCGTCACGGCCGAGCACGAACGATTCTTTTCCATTCGTGAGCACGTCCAGCGCGGCATTGATGCCCGCGATGATTCCCTGCCCCGCCGCCTCTTCGTAGCCGCTCGTCCCATTGATCTGCCCGGCAAGGTAAAGACCTTTTGCGCGGCGTGTCGCGAGCGTCTGTAGAATCTGGTGCGGCGGAACCATGTCGTATTCAATCGCGTAACCGAAGCGCATGATCATCGCGTCTTCACAGCCCGGCACGGACTTCACCATCTCCATCTGAATTTCCGGCGGCAGGCTGGTCGACAGCCCATTAACATAAATTTCTTCCGTGTCACTGCCTTCGGGCTCGAGAAAAATCTGGTGGCTTTCTTTGTCGCTGAAGCGCACGATCTTGTCTTCGACTGACGGACAGTAACGCGGGCCTTTGGCCTTGATCTGCCCCGTGTAAAGCGGCGCGCGGTGCAGGTTGTCTTTGATCAGCTGGTGCGTGCGCTCGCTGGTGCGTGTCAGCCAGCAGCAGAGGCTCGGCCGCTGGATGCTTTCCGTGCGGTAGCTGAACGCCGGCGGCGGATCGTCTCCCCACTGCTCTTCCATGCCCTTGAAGTTGATCGTGCGCGCATTCAGGCGCGGCGGCGTGCCGGTCTTCAGGCGCCAGAGTTCAAAACCCATTGCTTCGAGCGAACCCGAGAGACTCATTGCCGCCTGCTCGCCCGCGCGCCCTCCGCGGCTGGTCTTCGTCCCTTGATGAATCAGCCCGCGCAGAAACGTTCCGGTGGTGAGAATCACCGTCTTAGCCGTGTACGTCAGCCCGCTCCCGCCGCGAATGCCGACCACGCGCAGCGAACCTTCCGGGGGCGCGGCGACTTTCAGATCTTCGGGAGCCACTCCGTCGCGCAACGCTTTCAGCCGTTCGGTGTAATTGCGGATTTCGGATTGCGGATTTCGGATTGAGCGTTCGGCGTCGCAATCCGATATCAGCAGTTCTTCCACCATCTCCTGCCGCAGCGTCAAATTGGGCTGCTGCTCGATGAGCTGTTTCATCAACAGCGCGTAGAGTCGCTTGTCGCACTGCGCGCGCGGACTCTGCACGGCCGGCCCGCGCGAGCGGTTCAGCATGCGAAACTGAATGCCGCTGCGGTCGGTGATCAGGCCCTGCGCGCCGCCAAGCGCATCGACTTCGCGGACGGCAATGCCCTTGGCCGTGCCGCCGATTGCCGGATTGCAGGACATCTGCGCCACAGACTCGAGCGCGATGGTCGTCAGCAGCGTCTTGCAGCCCATCCGCGCTGCCGCGAGTGCCGCTTCGCAGCCCGCGTGGCCAGCGCCGACGACGATGACATCGAAATGAAAGCTTTTACCTTCGCTCATGACTCTGGAGCGCGGGCGTTCGGCGCCCGCACCTCTCTCCTTTTACAGGCAGAGAAGTTTACCATCGGCAAGGGCGTGTGCCACTAGACACCTGTGGAATGCATCGAGGTGAGCATGTCCCCCCCTCAACCTACTAAGACGATTAGCTATCGCCATTAGCGACTCACTTTTAAAAAAAACTTTTCATCTCACGCAAATCCTTTAGATATAAAAAGTTATACAAATCGTTACTCGAATCAACTTTCGGGTAACTGCCACCGAAGAATAGCTACACCTTGTGCAAGTTGTCCCAGCGGGTCTAAACAAGAATCAGAAACTCGAAGCCGGAGGCCACGATGTGGTGTAGTTTGCACTGTCCCGTTTTGGAGAAGCCCTACATGCGCTTGAACGCTCGATTTGCAACTTTGCTCGCCTTCTGTGTAGTCGCCTCGTTTGCCCGCGCCGACGTCAAACTTCAGCCCCTCTTCAGCAACCACATGGTCCTGCAGGCGGAACGTGAGTGTCCGGTGTGGGGCACGGCTGACGCAGGCGAAGAAGTCACCGTCGAGTTCGCCGGTCAGAGCGTGAAAGCCACTGCAGGTGCGGACGGCAAATGGATGGTGAAGCTTCAGCCCATGAAGGTGAACTCCACGGGCCAGAAGCTGACGGTTAAAGGCAAAAACACAATCACGCTGGACGATGTTCTCATTGGCGAAGTGTGGCTGTGCTCAGGCCAGTCCAACATGGAATGGTCGGTCAGCCAGTCGGACCGGCCCAAAGAGGAAATCGCCGCAGCCAACCACCCGCGCATCCGCCACATCAAGATGAATCACCGCCCTTCATCACAGCCGGCCACGGATGTTCCTTCAGACGGCTGGAAGGTCTGTTCGCCGCAGACTGCCGGCAACTTCACCGCAACGGGTTATTACTTTGCGCTTGAAATCATGAAGGCACTTGACGTTCCCGTCGGCCTGATCGGCTCCAACTGGGGCGGCACGCGCATCGAACCGTGGACGCCGCCGGAGGGTTTCAAGCAGGTCACGGCGCTCAAGGACATCGCCGACAAGCTCGACACATTCCCCACGAAGTCGCAGCAGAAGGACAAGAAAGATCCGACGAAAGTGACCGAAGTCATCAATCACCAGTCGCCGCTGGCGCTCTACAACGGCATGATTCATCCGCTGCTGCCCTATTCGTTCCGCGGCGCGCTGTGGTACCAGGGCGAATCGAATCTGCAGGATGGCATGCTGTACTTTGAGAAAATGAAAGCTCTGATCACGGGCTGGCGCACGATCTGGAACCAGCCCGACATGCCCTTCTACTTCGTTCAGATCGCGCCCTACAAATACGGCAACACGCCGAATTGGAAGCTGGCCGCGCTGTGGGAATCGCAGGTTGCGGCTCTCACAATTCCCAACACTGGCATGGCTGGCACGATGGACATTGGCAACCTCAAGGACATCCACCCGAAGAACAAGCAGGATGTGGGTAAGCGTCTGGCGCTGTGTGCGCTCTCGAAGACGTACGGCAAAGCCGTTCCGGCGATCTCGGGGCCGCTGTACAAGTCCTTCGAAGTCAGCGGCAACAAGATCAAGATCAGCTTCGATCACGCGGCCAACGGCCTGATCTCGCGCGACGGCAAGCCGCTGACAGATTTCATTATCGCCGGCGAAGATCAGAAGTTTGTCGCCGCCAAAGCCGAGATCGAAGGCAACACGGTGGTTGTTTCCGCCGAGAGCGTCGCGAAGCCGGCGGCCGTGCGCTTCGGCTGGTCGCAGCTGGCCGAGCCAAACCTCTCGAACAAGGAAGGCCTGCCGGCGGTGTGCTTCCGCACCGACAAGTGGAGCCCCGACCTGAGCGCCGACGCACCCGCTGCTCCGGCCGCTCCGGTCGCTCCGGCAAAATGACGCGGCTTTCCTAATCGCCAAGCACGCCAAGACGCCAAGAGCGCCAAGATTTTGATTTCTTGGCGCTTTGTTTTTGACGACTTGGCGATTTTCAAACAATCCGCTCCGGAGGAGCGACGGATATTAGCCGGTGGCAAGCGCGGCAGCGCGCGGCCACCGGAACAATATCGCCCTACGCGACGCCGCGCCCTGAAGGGGCGCCGCACACTTCCCTGTCAGTTCGCGCAGCGAGAATTGAAATTTTGTGTCGGGCGTTGCCATAAACTGTCGCTTCGTGGCAGAATTCATGAGCTCGTTGAAATGTCAGCAAGGATCAGACCATCCGAGGCATTCGAACATGCGTTCATTTGCGTTCATCGTCTTTTTTGTTGCGTTTGCGCCCAGCCTCCGCGCCGGCGAGCTCGGCTACGATCCGGCCGAGCCATTCTGGGTATCCAAGACCATGAACGGCGAGAGTCTCTTCTTCGTCAAGCAGGCTGAAGGCGAAAAACCATCCGCCAAGCTGCTCTTTACGCCGGAGAAAATTCTGCGGGTGAGCAGCGCGACGCTCGAAGTCGAATACGTCGAGGGCAAAGATTACATTTTCGACAAAGCAGCTAACGCGCTACTGCTTCCAGAAGGTTCGAAGATTCCTTTCAAGACCAGGGCAGAGATGTATCCGCCCAAGGGCTCGAAGCAGTCCATCGGCGCGTGCGTGGACGGCAAAAGCAATCTCTTCTTTTCTGAAGGCCGCGTCTTTCACGATCTGCAGACGGTCGTCACGTACACGCACGCAGGCACGTGGAATGGGCCAGTCACGAAGTTCGCAGGCGCGCAGCTCCCGGGAACGCTCGCGAAGCTGAAGCAGAAAGAGCCGCTCAGCGTGGTGCTCTACGGCGATAGCATTTCGCATGGCTTGAACGCATCCGGTCTGACCAAGGCGCCGCCGTTTCAGCCGCCATACGGCCAGCTTGTTGTGGATAAGCTCAAAAAGGTTTACGGCAGCGAGATCACGTTCACCAATCCGTCAGTGCCAGGCTGGAGCACCAATCAGGGCGTGGCCAATCTCAAAAAGGTCACCGATGCAAAGCCCGATCTGGTCATTATTGCTTTTGGGATGAATGATGCTTCAGGCCGCATGGCGCCGGAAAAGTACAGCGCCGCAATCACGCAGATGATGACGGGAATTAAGCAGGCACAGCCGAACGCGGAGTTCGTCCTCGTTGCGACGATGCTCGGCAATCCGGAGTGGACTGGCGCCTCGCCGGAGCACTATCCGAAATTCCGCGACGAGCTGGCGAAGCTCTGCAAGGAAGGCGCCGTGCTGGCGGACTGCACCAGCATGTGGACGGAGCTGCTGAAGACGAAAAAGATCGCGGATATCACCGGCAATGGCGTGAACCACCCCAACGACTTTGCGCATCGTATATACGCGCAGATCATCACGAGCCTTTTGGTTGAGAAGTGAACAGCAAACAACTGAACACGACTTCAACACAGAGGCACAGAGGACACAAAGAACACAGAGACGGGTTTGGAGGAACTGCAGATAGCGGCAGATGAACCCGGATTGTTGTCTGTGGTAAAAAGTTGTCCTCTATGCTCCTCTGTGTTCTCCGTGTCTCTGTATTGAAGTCGTGTGTCGTTCCTCCACTTGTCAGAACTGCCCGCGTCGCCTTAACTCTCAGCAATGATCGAGCGCAGCTTCTCCTTTTTGAGCGTCCATCCGAGGCTGCGGGCCCTCGTCGGAAGCATGCTCCTGGCGCTGCTCGGCGGTTATCTAATTTTCAACCGGCCATTCGCGCAACTGGGTCTGCCGCCGCTGTACATCGGCGAAATGATTCTGGCGCTCTGCATTCTCACCTCGCTCGAACGCATACCATCCGCTTTGATTCAGCCGCTGCGCCGCTCGTGGACCTTCCGCCTGATTGCGCTCTTCATGAGCTACTGTCTGCTGCGCGGCGTGATCGACTTTTTCAGCAGCGGGTTCTGGGCGCTGCGTGATTGCGTTATCGGAGGCTATGCGATTTTCGCCTTCATCGCGCCGGCCGTGCTCGCCGCGCGCGATCCAGTCGTGGATTCCGCCGATGGGCGCGAGGCCATCGACGAGCTGCCATCGACGCTCACGCGTCTGCTTTTGCCGGTAACTCTGGCGGCGGCCATGTGGGCGGCGAGCGTTCATTATGGCTGGCTGGTCAATGAGTGGACCGAGACGAAGGTGGATTTCATCGCGCTGGCGGCGACTACCAGCGCCTGGGTGTGGCTGCTGGCTGCACTGAAAATGAGTTCGCGTCCGGCTGCGGCTCCCGGCGAGAGGCAAACTGCATGGCTCAGTTCCGAACGCGGGATTGCCTGCCTGGCAGCGGCGGCGCTTGCGCTGCTGTGTGCGCTGCTGGTGCGGCAGCTACCGACGCGGGCGATGTACCTGACGCTGGGACCGCTGGCACTGCTCGGATTTGCCGTCTGGGCGTGCACGCGCGCGCGGTTCACTTTTTTTGCAGCGGCGGCTGGTCTGGCGATTGTCGCCTGCAGCGCCATCGTTCTGCCGCGCATAGCCGGAACTTTTTCGCGGCTGAGCGGTGAATACGCGCTGAGCCAGAATCTGGAGCGCTCGCTGGCGGCAATCGAACTCTCGACAGCCGGCGAGACGTACACAAAGATTCAGCTCAAAGCAGGCACGGCCTCTGGCGATGCAAAAGCCAAGAAAGAGCGCATTGCTGCCATTTTCTCGCCGGATGAAAAGTTCGAAACCAGCGAAGGAAAGCTCGCCGCGCATGCGATACAGTGGCGCGCGATTTTCTGGATGCGCTGCGCTCACTACACGCTGCAGCGCGCGCCGCTGCTGGGCGTTGGCTTCGGAAAAAATCTCACAAACCTGCTGCGCGACACGCCGGCCTGGCCGATGTACGTGGACAGCATGCGTGTCGATCCGCCCAACCGAAGCCCGCATTCGGTTCACGTCACGCTGCTGACGCGGCTGGGCATTCCCGGGCTCTTGCTCTGGCTGGCGATTCTGGCGCTGGTCCTTTATGACGGTTTGCGCGCGTGCTGGTCGCAACTGCGCCGCTCGGCCGCTCACGGAGACGGCGCGCGCGCGCTGGCCCGCTCTGCACTCCATCGCGCGCGTTTCTTTGATACGCTAACGGTGCTTGGCGTGTGGGTTATTTTTATCTGGGCGGCGTCGTTCGGCGTGATCCTGGAAGGACCGATGGGCGGCATCTGGTTCTGGTCGCTTACGGGAGTGCTCGCCTGGCAGGCGCTGGCGCTTCAGGCGAAGAACGACTGATTTTTTCACCACAGAGATCACAGAGGACACAGAAAATTCTGAATGTACAGATGAACGCAGATTCACGAAGCCATTCATTCTGCCTTTTCTTCATCCACTTCTCTGTGCTCTCTGTGGTGAAAAGATTCAGAGCGCCTTCACTTTCATGTTGCGGAACTCGACTTTCATGTCTTTGACGCCCGGATGGAGCTGGATTCCAATGGGCCCGGGTTCGTTGTAGCCGGGCAGGTCGGTGTCGACGACTTTTTCGCCGTTGAGCCAGATTGTGTAGTGATCGCCTTTTGCTTCAATGCGGATCTTGTTCCAGTCGCCGGCCTTCAGGTGCTTGTCGACATTCTCCGCCTTTACGACGTAACCGCCCTTGGGCACATAAATCGAGCAGGTCATATCCTTCTTCAGCGACCGCGAGACGCCGATCTGGCATTGCCAGCGGTTGCCTTTTCGCAGAAAAAATCCGCTGTCGACATCGCCGCTCCAGCGCACTTCGGACTCGAGAATCAGGTCCTGGAATTCTTTCTCGGACTGAAGCGTGTGACCTTTCAGCTTGTCGTCCTGCTTGCCAACGAGTACTCCGCCGTCCGCGACGGACCACCACAGGTTTTCAGCCGGCACTTTCCAGCCAGACAGATCTTTGCCATTGAAGAGGGGCGTAAAACCTTCGTCCTCGCCTGCCATGAGCGCCGAACAAAACACGAGGGTGAATATGGCAATGAGCAGACGCATAGGCCAATCCTTTCGATGAGAGCCGCTGCTGAATACACCGGTATATCCCGCCTGACGGCAGGCGGTTAACAGAGCCGTTTGCAGTTTACGCATCGAACTCTAGAATGAGCCGGCGATGGGACTGGTTTATATTCTGGGCGTCGTATTCGTCCTCGGCGTGATTTCCTTTTTCTACCGCGTGTGGGAACAGGACGAAGCGATCCGTCTGCTCACGGACTGGGCGAAAGGCAATCAGTACGCGATTGTCGATGCCGTATCACGCCGCTGGGCTGACCGTC
Source organism: Planctomycetota bacterium (assembly GCA_035628505.1). Classification (GTDB taxonomy): domain Bacteria; phylum Planctomycetota; class SZUA-567; order H5-PLA8; family H5-PLA8; genus DASPJR01. The sequence goes on from DASPJR010000158.1 coordinate 11,046, forward strand.
CCGGGCATATCTCCTCATCGATGCTGCAGATGGTCTTTCGCATCAAGATCAAGGACGCTGGCGGCCGGGAACGCGAAGGCTGGGTGCGCATCGGCAGCTATTTTTCCGGATTGCTCTCAAAGCAGGTTGACGTGTTCTGGGACTCAGCGGTGTAATTCCAAGGGATACAACGAGGAGCGAAAACGATGGCTGAGCGCATTGAAGACCGTCTGAAGGGCATGATTGTCGAACGCCTGATGTTGAAGGCCAGGCCGGAGGAAATCGGCGACGAAGACGATTTGATCAAGAAGTGGAACGTGGAGTCGGTGCAGCTCATGGAAATCGTCATCGGCCTGGAGGAGCTCTTCGGCATCCAGCTCGGCGACGACGAATTTTCGATCAAGAAATTCCGCACCGTCAAAAATATCGGCGAGGTCGTGCGCGCGAAAAAACCTGAAGCGTGATTTGTCATTCGTCATTGGTGTTCATGGAGATTAAGTGCATGCGCCTCGAAGATCGGCTAAAAGCCTTTGTCGTCGAGCGACTCTTCTTGAAGACAACTCCGGACGCAATCCGTGACGAAGATGATCTTTTTACAAAATGGGACATAAGCTCGCCTCATGTTCTCGAAATCGTTATCGGACTGGAGGAAGTTTTCGGGATCACGTTCGGCGATGACGAGTTCAGCATGAAAAAGTTCCGTACGATCGCAAAAATAGCAGAGGCCGTGCGCACCAAAAATCCAAACGCATGACCAATTGCCAGTGACAACTAACCAATGACAAATGACCAGCAGCTAGGCTACATCAAGGCGCTCGACGGCTCGCCGCTGTACTGCGCCTACCATCCGGCGGCCGCGGTCGCCAACCCGCAGAGCCGCCTCTTTCCCGTCGTCATCGCGCCACCTCTTTTTGAGGAACGCAAGAGTGCCTATGCGCCGCTGCGGCGACTGGCGGTAAAGCTCGCCGCAGCCGGGCACGCGGTCATGCGTTTCGATTACCGCGGCAGCGGCGAATCGGGCGGAGATCCCGCAGCGCGGCGCTGGGAGCACCTGGCGGAAGATGTTGCATCTGTTCGCAAGACGCTCGCGCGACTGAGCGGCAAGCGCGACAGCGTGCTGCTCGGTCTGCGCATGGGCGCGACGCTCGCGCTACAGGAGAGCATTCGTGCCGGAGGCGAAGGCGTAGTCGCGCTCGCTCCATTAATTAAAGGCGCCGCGCAGGTGCGGCTTTGGAAAATGCGTTCGAAAATCCGCGCGGAACTCACCGTTGCTGAGAGCGGCACGCAAAAGTCATCAACGCCGGCGCCCGCTGGGATCATCGATTTCGACGGCTACGATGTTCACCCCGGTTTTTTTGACGCAATTGCAAGCATTGATCTGGTCAAAGATCTCGGACGGCTCTCCTGCCCGGGCCTGGTGATGCAGTTGTCGCACCGCGCCGAGCCAGCTCCCGAAACAGAGCAGCTTATGGCAACGCTGGGGCCGCGCGCTAAGCTGGAGTGTGTGCGAATGGAGCCGTTTTGGGATAAGCTGGATGATGTCGATACGGCGGCGGTGGATGAAGCGGTGCTGAGAGCGGTATCCTCCTTTTAAGAGCAGTTCAGCGAATGGACAAAGACGACAAAATCATCAATCTGGTTCCGCACCAGCATGACGATCTCAGCCATTTACTCGGCGTACAGATTGTCATCGATACAGATTCTTCTTACATCTACATCGGCACGCTCGAACGTGTCGGTCGCGAATATCTCGCGATTTCGAACGTGGATGTACACGACACGGCGGACAGCAAAGCAACCAAAGAACACTACACGCACGAGACGAAGAAGCTCGGACCGCGCCACAATCGCACGCTGACGCTGGTGCGGATTGCACGGATCGTTTCCATAGCAAAGCTGGATGACGTGATTCTGTTTTAGCTCTCGGCTCTTGGCTCTTGGCTCTTGGCTCTTGGCTCTTGGTCTTGGGGCGATGATGATGATTCGCGCTGCTGTGCTGCTGATCCTGGTCACGGCATCTTTGTTTGCGGCTGAGCCGGTCAACAAGCCGCTGGTCATCCGTCCGCTCAAAGACTGGAAAGCCAGCCGCGAAGACGTGAAGAAAGTTCTCTATTCGGCAGCAGGCGAACTCTGGACGCTGTTTCCCGGCCGCGAACTCAAACCCATTGAGGTCGAACCGAAAGGTGGGCCGATCACACTCTACAAGCGTGGGCCCAACGGCGAAATTCAGATCAAACTCGACACGGGTGGCACGCTCTGGGCGCAGTACGCGTTTCAATTCGCGCACGAGATGGGCCACGTGCTCTGCAGTTACGACGAGGACGATCATAAAAATAAATGGTTTGAAGAATCCATCTGCGAATTGGCGTCGCTTTTTGTTTTGCGGCGCATGTCCAAAAGCTGGGAATCTCAACCGCCCTATCCCAACTGGAAAAATTACGCGCCGCATCTGAAGTCCTACGCCGATGAACGCATGAAAACCGCGCAGCTGCCAGCAGGCCAGACGCTGGCGCAATGGTACGCAGACAACGCGCCGGTGCTCGCTTCCAATGCTACCGACCGCGAGCGCAACAATGTCGTAGCGACGGCGCTGCTGCCGCTTTTTGAAGCGCAGCCGGAACGCTGGGAAGCGGTTACCTGGCTCAATGCAGAGAAACTCACTCCCCTTCACACGTTCAAGGATTATCTGTTCGCCTGGCGCCGGAATGCTCCGGAGAAGCATCGTCCCTTCATAACGATGATTGCCAAAGAACTCGGCGTAGAGCTCGATTAATACGCTCCTTGCTGGTTTGCGGCGAAGGTTTATTCTGTCGGGACTCGCGGGCGGGAAGCCGGCGTTACACGACAGGCGTCCATGTCACTGATCCACGTTCAAAACCTGGTTAAAGAGTACAAAACCTACGACCGCCGCGAAGGCATCAGCGGCGCCGTGCTGGATTTGTTTTTCCGCGACTATAAGACGCTGCGTGCCGTTGATGACATCTCTTTCGACATCGAACGCGGGGAGATGGTCGGCTACATCGGCGCCAATGGCGCGGGAAAATCGACGACCATCAAGGTTCTCTGCGGAATCCTGTACCCGACTGCAGGCGAAGTGATCGTCGACGGCCGCTCGCCCTTTCAGGAACGCGAAACCCACGTGCGGAACATCGGCGCCGTTTTCGGACAGCGCTCACAGCTGTGGTGGGATCTTGCCGCGGGCGAATCGCTGCATCTGCTTTCCAAAATTTACGGCCTCAGCGAAAAGCAGTATCAGCAACGCATGGAAGAGTTCGAGCAGGTGCTCAAGGTCAAAGAATTCCTGAAGACGCCGGCACGCAAGCTGTCGCTGGGTCAGAAAATGCGCTGCGAGCTTGCGGCGTCGCTGATACACAATCCCAGCATCATTTTTCTCGATGAACCCACCATCGGGCTGGACGTGACGGTTAAGCAGTCAATTCGTGATTTCGTGCGGCGCATCAACAAGGAACGAGGGGTCACGGTGATCCTGACCACGCACGACCTGCGGGACATTGAAGAACTCTGCTCGCGTGTGCTGATCATCGATAAGGGAAAGAAAGTCTTTGATGGCACACTCGAAGCGTTGCGCATGAAAGCCGCCGATTCGGCGCAGCTCACTTTTTCAATGGTGCACGCGCTTGAGAAAGACTGGCGCCCTGACGGCCTTCCGGGGAGCGGCGTGCTGTGGAAGGCCGACGGTGCGGCGCTCACTGCTATTCTTGGCCGGCAGGCTCCGCCGCGAACGGAAGTCATCCGCGCGGTGCTCGACCGCTACGGCCAGGACGTTCAGGACATCGACATCGCCGAGCCGCAGATCGAGCATGTCGTTCAGCAGATCTACGCATCGGGGACAGCATGAACTCCGCCGCGCTGAGTTCCTCGCCGATGCAGCGCCGCCTTGCGCTGGTTTATGCCTTCGCGCGCTCAAGTTTCATCATCATGCTGATGCATCGCGTGCGCTATGTCATCGGCGTGGTCAACTATTTCGTGTATGTCACAGTGAATTACTACCTGTGGGATGCGCTGTTCGCGGCCAATCCCGGGGCCATCACGGCAGGCTGGAGCTTGCCGCAGATGCAGACGTACGTGTGCGTGAACTGGGTGGTGCGCAGCGCCTATTTCTCGAACTCGGACAACATCCTTGCCGCGCGCATCAACAAAGGCGAAATCACCTCGGACCTGCTGCGGCCGACCTCGCTGCTGACGCAGTTTTATGGGTCGGCGCTTGGCGAGGTTATTTTTCGCTCGCTGTTCATGGCCGCGCCGGTGCTCGTGCTGGTGCTTTTTTTCTTCAATATTCAGCCGCCGGCGAGTTCCAGTCATGCGCTGCTTTTTCTTTACAGCGTCTTTCTTGCCTTCCATCTTTTCTTCGCCGTGAACTTCCTCACCGGACTGTGCGCTGTGTTTACCGAAAAGCTGCAGGGCTTTCTATGGGCCAAGTTCATGCTCCTGCAGTTTTTGACAGGCCTGCTGCTGCCGCCGCAATTCTTTCCGGAGGCATTCCGCATCGTCTTTGAACTTCTTCCATTCAAAGGAATGGCGTACACCCCGATGAGCATTTACCTGGGGCGGTTCGAACAGAACACCCTTGCATGGGAATTGCTACTGCAGACGCTCTGGACTATCGGGCTGCTTTTATTGTGTGAATGGAGCTGGGAGCGCGTACGCCGACGTTTGAGCGTCCTGGGCGGTTGAACGGTGCGGTTCACTGGCACAATTGCCGATACCTATTACGCTGCAGAGCCTGCTTCAAAAGCAATATATGGAGAATTCGATCTTGCGCTTCATGGCACTCCTTTTTTCAGGGCTGGCGACGCTTACTGCCCTGGCCGGTGAGCCCTCTGTCATTCCCGACGCCGATCTCGCCTTTAAAGCCGACAGCATCGTCGTGGCCCGCATCGGCAGCCTCTCTGCATCGCCGCAGGAAACCGGCGGAGCCGCCGCGCTCTGGATCGAACACACGCTTAAAGGAAAGCTCAGAGCTGGCCGCGACATCATCTGGCTGCCGCGCAAGGAACTTCCCGGAGCGCAGCTCGAGAACAAGCTGTGGCTGCTGTGCCTCTCGCAGCGCGGCGACGGAACCTGGCATATTCAAAGCGGCGGACGCGAGCCGCTGAAGATCGACAGCGTCGATTCACCAAAAGTAGCCGAGCTCGCCAAAGCAGCAGGTGCGTTTGGAGCCGCGCCCGAAGCAGAAGCACCGTCCGCAGCAGAGTTTTCGATGTGGATCCGCAAAGCGGCAAAGGGCAGCCAGCAGACCCGCCGCGAAGCCAGCGCGCGATTGCTTGCCGCCGGCGACGCGGCACGCACGGAACTGCTTAGCGCGCTATCCAGCGACGAGCGTGAGGTTGCAAACGTCGCCCGCACGCTTCTGCCACTCACCGGCGGAGGCCCGGCGGTGAACAAGCTGCGCCTGGTGTTTGAGCCGGCGAACCTTGAACTGCAGCCGGGTGACCTGCGCAACATCGTCGTTCACTTCGCGAACCTGGATGCTGATGACATGAAGTTTGTGCTGGGCCAGTCGGCCTGGGGCGAGACAGTCGAAGCGGCGGCGGTGTACCGCGTGCGCGCGCTCAAGGGGGCTGGCACCGAGGAGCCGCGGACGCCGCAGCTTTTTTCAGCGGTGCTGCCGCAGGGCTATGGCAAGCCGCGCGCGGATGGCGCATCGTCTCTTCCGCTGGTGCGCGTGGCGCCCGGACTGAGCACGCTTCCGGTGGCAATCCGCATTGAGCTTGAAAAAGCGACCGAAGACGGCAAGGAAATCCGCCGATTGAAATTCCCGCACGGCAGCATCTCCGTCCCGGGGCCAGGCCGCTACGGCATGCGGGTGACGTTTGAATGCCCAGGTCCGCGGCCGGACCAGCAGCGCCTGATCGATGCGAATTACTGGGGCGGCGGACGGCTGATTTCTAATGAGATTACGCTGGTTATCAAATAATCAGCGATGGAACCTGGATAGCAGCCACAGCCCGAGCGACAACACCACCGATAGAATTAAGCTCGTGGCGAGTGGAAAATAGAACGAGAAGTTTTCGCGCTCGATGCGGATATCGCCCGGAAGCCGTCCGAGGTAGGGAATACGTCCGGCAAACAGCAGCACAACGCCAGCGATTGTGATGAATAGACCGAAAAGGATCAGCCCTTTCGCGAGAGCATTGCCCGGGTCCATATTCGGCTCCTTTTTGCTCTTCACCTCTATAAATATAACAGGACTCCTTGTTGTGAAATTCCGCAAGTCTCGATAAACTACGGGGCGAACGACGGGAAAACACATGGCCGCAAAAAATACACCGCGCGCAAAGGTCCGATTACGCCTGGATAAGGGCACTTTGCTGCTGCGGCAATTTGGCGTGACAAGCATCATGTGCTCGATCGTCGATCTGAGCGAGGCGGGTTGCCAGTGCCACTTTTCCATCGCGGATCTGGATGAAGAAACCTGCAATGCATGGAAACAGATCCTCAGTCCGGGACGCGTGCTTTCGGTGGAACTCACCGAGCCGATGGAGCTGCGCAATCTTATCTTCCGCGAAGCGCAGGTCCGCTGGCTGAAAACGCTGCGCGACGGCGACCTTGATTTCGGCCTGCAATTCGGCCCCCTCGACGATTACCAGAAAGAGATTCTTGCAAATGCGATGATGCAGTTTGCATCCGAGAAGCTGCGCGCCAAGAAAGCGGCCGAAGCGCTGACCAAGACGGCTGTGCGCCGCCCTCCTCAGCTTCCCACGTTGAACTCAACGGATGCAGCCGTCAGCGCGTTCACTCTGACGGCGAACAACGCCGTCGAAAAAGCACCTCCGCCGCCGAAAGTTCCGCCCGCTCCCCCTAAGTCGCCAGCCACACCGGCCCCAGTTGCAGCAGCGCGAACCGAGCCGGCTCAGCCGCTGACCGCCACGCGCACGCGCCGCTCGTTTGAACATGAAACCACCGCGCCGGCAGCCACTGCCTCTAATGCTCCGCAAAAGCCCGGCGAGCGGCAGAAACGCCAAAATGTATTCATGGCGGCGCTGTTCGAATTCTGCGACAGCAAGGGCGGGCAGTGGGAGAACGGAATTCACCAGGGCCGCACGGTCGACATGAACGAAGGGGGCTTCAAGCTTGAAGGCCCAGCGCCGGACTGCTGCGAAGCCGAGCAGCTCATCAGCCGCGACGCGCACATGATTGTGATCATCCGCAATCCGAATAAGGACATCCGCTGCCGCTGCCGGGTGCGCTCAGTCAGCCCCAGCCCCAACATGCGGGAGTTCTGGACGTATGGCGTTCAGATCACTGACATTACGGAAGAAGACCGCAAACTTCTGCGCGAGCTTTACATCCGCGCCGGCTTCGCGCAGATCAGCAAGCGCCGCTGAACAACTACTAAGCTGTGTCTTCCTGTTTCGCAGGGAACGCGAAAGCGCCAGGCACGCCAGGAAAACCATTTTTGGTCTGAGCGAGAACTCAGTACTCAAAACTTTCCACGCAGCACTCTCACGCCGGTGTGCCGAGCGAGCGCAGGTAATCGTTGACGTAAATTCCTGACGCGTGCCCGTCGCTGAAGACCAGATTCTGCCCGTAGCGGCCGACAGGACGCACTTCAACGACGCGCACGTCCTGCGGAACGTCAGAATCTTTGATCATCTTTTCGCCGGTCATCTCATTGCGGCATGCCGCACACGGACAAGCCACGCGCAGCGCGTGATGGTTGTAGACGGTCACGCCGCCGTCGTCCCAGAAAATCATCGGCGGCTGGCGGTCATGAAGATGCACTTCCTTCGGCCGGTTCTTCACTTCGCTTTCTTTGAGATTAATAATCGAAAGCTGCGCAGCCATGTTGCGCGCCACAATCTCAAACGCCTTCGCGCCGACGCTGCCCCGATCGAGCGCCACCAGCGGCTTGCCCAGGTCGCCGGCCTCGACCATGCGCGGATCCAGCGGAACGCTGCCGAGGAATGGCACGTTCATCTCGCGCGCGGAGCGCTCGCCGCCACCCTTGCGGAAGATGTTGTGAACTGTGCTGCAGTTCGGACAGATGAAGCCCGACATGTTTTCGATGATGCCCAGAATCGGCACGTTAACCGTCTGGAACATCTTCAGGCCCTTGCGGGCTATGCGCAGCGCCACGTCCTGGGGCGTGGTGACGATGACCGCGCCGTTGATCGGCGCCGACTGCGTGAGCGTCAGTTGCACGTCGCCCGTTCCGGGCGGAAGATCCATGAGCAAATAATCGAGCTCGCCCCACTCCACCGCGCCAAGAAACTGCTGCAGCATGCGGCTGGCAATCGGACCGCGCCAGATCGTAGGGGCATCTTCGCCAACCAGCATGCCGACAGACATCACCTTGATGCCATAGGCGAGCGGCGGAATCGCACGGCCCTGTTCATTGGCGCGCGGCCGTTCGCTGGTGCCGAGCATGCCCGGAATGCTGGGGCCGTAAATGTCGGCATCCAGAATACCGACGCGCGCGCCGGTGGCTGAAAGCGCAAGCGCCAGGTTTGTTGTCGCAGTGGACTTGCCCACGCCACCCTTGCCGGAGGCGATCGCGACCACGTTTTTGACGCCTTTAAGCACGTCCCCGCTGCCGACGGGACGCCCGCGGGTCTGCGCGGTCATCGTGACATTCACGGCATCGACGCCTGGAATGGCTTTAACCAGATCGTGCGCCTGCTGCTTGAGCTGATCTTTCACCGGGCAGGCCGGCGTGGTGAGCTCGATTTCGAATCCAATTGCGCTGCCGCAAATCTTCAGATTTTTGATAAATCCGAGCGAAACGATATCGCGATTGAGATCCGGGTCGTAAACGTTGCGCAGAGCATCGAGAACCTGTGCTTCAGAAACTTCTTTGACGTCGGGCATGTTGGGCAAAATCTCCGGTGATTCAACCTTATTAGTTTAGGTTGGGCACGCGGAAGTGCAAAGTTCAATCAAGGCGGCTTACCGCTTTGCCCTTCCCTTCAGCACCAGCGTGCCGCAAATCAGATCATGCAGGCAGCGCTCGTTGGGATCGATCGCTCCGAGAACCCATCCGGGAAGGAGCATCCATTTCAGCAGCGCGCGCAGGAGAATTCGTCCGGCGCCCAGGCGCGCTCCGTGAACGGTGCGTGTGACGATCACGACCAGCTTTTTTCCCGGGCTGTCCCCCAGGAGCAGATGAACCAGCGCTTCGTTCGCGCAGCCCGCCAGCATCAGCACCGCCAGCAGCGCCTGAACGCTCAGGAAAAATGCGGGCAGGACGTCTTCCCGAGCCAGCACGACGACGATGCCGCACACAATCAGCGCCAGCGTCAGATCGATAAAGGCGGCGAGCGCGCGCGACGCCTTACCCGCCAGCGGCCAGGCGCTAATGCGGCCGTAACCGTCACCTTCGTCCTCCGCGCGCTGCGGACGCAAGCGGTCGGCAGCCGTCGCAGCCGCCGTCCTGCTCACACGGTGAACCACGGCCTCACCGGCCTCGTTCTCGTCTTCGCTCAGCAGCGGAATAGTATCGTCCGATGAGGGGAATGGCGGTACGTCAGCTGGAAATCCCGAAAGGGCGCGAATCGGCGCGATGGGCGTGGTGTGTTCTTCGGCGCGATTCTCAAAGAGCTCGGAAATACGGATCGGGCCTTTGGCGGCACTCTCCGGTGGAGCGGTCTCCTTCGAAGGCGCCGCGAGAGGCCCCTGCCCGGGCGAAGCAGAAATCAGGAAAGCCTTTTTAGACATCAGATAGCCCGGCAGCTTCATGCGTCTGCCGCACTTCGGGCAGCGGCCAACGGGCTGATCGATCGAGGCCGGCGAGCGCACGCGTTTGCCGCAGAAGCAGGTCAGCTTCCAGTATTCCTTGCCGTCTGCGGCGCGGACCATTTCGCAGTGCGGAGGGATTTCAGCTTTCGCGCGGGCCGCGTCAGATGCCGGTTTGACGGCGCTGCTTTCCGCCCTGGGCACGGAGATGAACTTTTTGCAGCCCGGGCAATAGGTCTCGCCGCCCGCTTCCGTATCAGCGACTTCGTGCTTGCTGCCACACGAGCAGGTGAAGGCGATCGGCATGGTCCGAACCTCTAATAATCGTACCGCGGCACAGAGGCTAGACTGCCGGCGGCCTGTTTTTCCTGCGTGTTCCGTGCAAAAGTATAGTCGAGAGCCGCCCTAGTCCGCTACTTCCTCGGCCAACGCGGCATTCTCCTTGCGCGAACGCGCACTGCGGATCTCCGGGACCAGCAGCAGCGAGGCAAGCACCATCAGCACCGCCGCGCTGATGCTTACGCTCTGGAAGGAGTACTTCGTCACCGCGTGAAAAGCGACAAGCGGCGCAAGCACGCCACGGAGGCCTGTCAGGAACGTATGCACGGACATGTACTCAGCCACACGGTCCGGCGGCGCCAGCTTGGTGACCCACAGGCTCCAGGCGACATCGCCTCCCGCGTTCGAGATGCCAAAAATAATCGCGCCAAAGATCATTCCCTCCATGTCGCGCCCGGCAAAGAACGCAATTGCGCCCATTGCAAAGCCGACATTCAGGATGAAACGCAGGCCGAAAAAGTTCATGCGATCAAACAGGCGGCCCCAGAGGGGGCTTAGTGCCAGGCGCGCGATGTTGGGGATCACACCGGTCAGCAGTGCTATCTGGTCGGCCTGGAACGGCGTTCCGTAGCGCGGATTGGCCATGTATTCGACGCGCAGCTGAACCATCATGAGATTGGCAAATCCCATCAGCATCCACGATAGCAGCGTCATGCGGAACAGTGCATCGTCGCGTACATGCCGCAGCCCGCGGAACGGGCTGATCTGTCCATCCCGATGCAGCGGACGCGACGGACAGCGGCTGAGCAGCACGGCCGAACCGAAAAGCTCCGCGGCAAAAACACCCAGCAGGAGCGGAAAGTACAAAATGTCCGTCTCAAGTAGTTCGCCTGCGAGGTAACTGAAAAGCGTCGCTGCAGCGATGCGGATCATGAACGCACCTGAAAACAGGCGGCCGCGGCGGTCTGCAGGATAGTTATCCTGGTACATCTGCGTGAGGAGAGGAATGATCGAGGTCGCCAAGGTCATCCCGAGCATACTGCCCAGGATGAATACCGTTTCATCGTGTAGCAGCGCCACCATGGCGAATGCAACGGAAGCGGCTGCCAGCATGGCTGCCGCAACTTTGGACACACGCCAGCCGCGCATGGCCACCCAGTAAACCGTCAGGGGCGTCAGGATCATGCCGAAGTTTCCGCCGGCGGCGACCAGCGCTTTAGCACTGGGACCGGCCTGGTAAAACTTCACGGCAATATAGAGTAGAAACGTGCTGCCGGCGGTCTCTAGAATGCCCGCAGCAACCGCCCGCCAGCGTTCATAACGGTAGGTGACCTGCTCGTCCGATTCGCTGGGTGTCTGTGCGTCTTCCGCCAAAGGCTGTGCTCATCCTTCCGAAGGAATCAGCTTAGCGGACAGTGCATCTTTCTAAAAGTGCGCCGGCAGCGCGCGGATCAGATCGCCACAGGCTGCTGGAATTCCTGCGGGGGAAGCGGGTAGCCGCCGAGCAGGGCCTCCATGTCTTCGAGCTTGCGGATGTTGTACGCGAGGTTGGACTCGAGGTATTCCTGCACATGCCGTTCATGTGTCAGGCGCAGAGCCTGATGCTGAAAATTGCTGATGATCCCCGGGAGCTTGTTCTTGGCGTCCATGATGCGCCAGCGCAGGCGCCCGCTGTGGAACGGATCGCCGCACCCGGCCTGCAGATTCGAGAAATTCCCGCTGACGTCTGTTTCAAACTGCTTGACGTACTCGGCCAGCGAGCCCAGCGCGCTCCAGCTTTCCAGGAACGCGAGTGTCGCACCGTTGCGCGTAGCATGTTTCATTTCGTGGATGAAGAATTCGCGGGCGCGGCGCGGGTGGTCACGCAGCAGCATATCAAACGCGGCCCACAACCGGTTCTGCATCCCGGAATCTTTAACGCCGAACATGCGCGCGACAAACCGCTGCGGGAATTGCTCGCGCGGCAGGCCCTTAAGTCCCGACCATACGCGTTCAGCGGCATAGTGCGCTCCGGGCCAGCTCACTTCCGGCGGCTGAAACATGGGGCCGAGCGTGTAATCGCGCGTCCAGGCGGTTGTAATCAGCCCTTCCAGATAGCCCATCTCAGCCGCTTCAGTCCAGGCGTCGATGTTGTCAAAGGAGTCGTACCGGGAACTGGGCGAGCGTGTCGCCGCGCCCCAGACTTTGCGCCCAAGCTTCCGGTAACGGTCGAGGTTGGTCAGAATCGCAGGCGTCGCGCGACCGCCGTGCCCTTCGTACTGCCAGAACGTCAGGATCGTCTCGGGCGGCAGCCATTTGACCTGCTCGTCGCTCATGCGCCGGAACATGTCGTCCCAGATCATCGGCGAGCGGCCGCCGGCGGTAAGGTAACGGCAGACCTTGCCAACGTAATCCAGGTAGAGCGCCGCGCGCCCGCCCAGCTGCTTGGCGCGAGCCTCACTGGCGGGATTCACTCCGAGCAGCCGTGTTTCATCGCCGCCCACATGCATGAACTTGCCGCTGTGAATGGACGCGAGGTCTTCCAACATCGCCGTAACGATTCCCAGCGTCTCCGGAACCACCGGGCAATACTGCAGGAAGTATTCAGAGTGCTCGCGCAGCGAAGCATAGGCTGGAATGCGCAGCACGTGGCCGGCGTTTCCGATGCAGGGAACAAGCGGAATGAGGGTGACGCCAAGGTCCTGCGCATACAAATCGATCTCGGAAAGTTCTGAAGGCATCAGCGCGCCTTCGGAGGCCAATCCTGGCTGCGAGGGAAAGTTGAAATAGGATTCATATTCGAGGATCAACGTGTTGATCTTCAGATCCGCGAACATGGATATGACAGTCTTGAGGTACTCTGCGTTGGGCGCCCAGCCTTTGAAATCCAGATGCATGGCGCGGAATGGCAGCAGCGGAAAATCTTCAATTTCCATTCCCAGGACTTCAGGACCGTCATGAATGAGCTGGCGCAACGTCGCACCTGCGTGCTGCAAGCCCTGTTCATCGGCGCCATAAAGGAGCGCACCGGTGGCGGTGACGGTGAGACGGTAACCCTCCGGCGATGCCGTTGCTCCGCGCAGAGGGCGGTCGCTTCCATCCACTTTCGGGAAGGTGGCAGACGGCGTGAAATACGCCTGCGTCGGTGCCAGTTTCGAGGTGGTTTCAGGAGCAGTGCGAAAACCCATGTCGAACAGCTGCTGGCACAAAGTATGACAACGCCGGCGGATGCCCACGGTAGCTTTGTCTGAGATATATAGAAAGTTAGACGGCGTCGGCCGGAACGGCGCACCTCGCAAACTGATGCTGCGCGGAAAAGGCAACAGATTCAATTTAGGGGGCGGGCTGGATTCAAGTTGAACATCCAATGCCATAGTTTTTTCCGGCTCCGGTCGGCGGCCTGTCACGAGACGGATTCAGTTTGCCTCGCGGAAACATTTTCGCAAGCGCACGCGCGTGCGCCAGGCGTGCCGGTGGTTATGGCATAGTGTTTTCTTCTAACCATAACCTGGGAGCGCGCCATGGCACTGCGAATCTATCTCTCGCCCGATGCCTTCAGCGGAACCAAATTCGCGTCTTCCGAGACGCTTCGCCAGAAAAAGGATTGCATAATAAACCAATGGCTCGTGACCGTGCGCCACAGAGTTCGTGCAGCATCTTTTTACGACGATAACGTGATTATCGATTCTTTGCCTGAATACCTGGACGAGCTTGCGGTTTTGCTGTCGCCATCTAAAGAAAAGCATGTTGAGGTCGCCTTGTCGACCGTGCGAACCTCCCGCGAACATGCCCGTCAGCGCACAACTCTCGCGCATTACACCCTGGAAGACGTGCTGCTCGAACACGATATTCTCCAGGATTTGATTCTCCGGGAGACCAACCCGGAGGACAGCCTTACGGTTGCCGAAGTTATTTCGAAAGGTGTTCGCGACGCCGCGGTCGAGTTCATGCATCAGCAACTCGCCAAAAAGGAGGCGTTGCTGAACGAAAATCATCGCGTCATTGATGCACTCCAGAAGGAGCGTGAACTGCGCGAACAATTCGTCGCGGCGCTGACGCACGACCTGCGCCAGCCCTTATCGTCTGCAAGAGTAAGCGCGCAGCTTCTGCAGCGCGACCCGGACGGGCCGTCGCGGACAACACTGATAGCGCGAACTCTGGAAAGCCTCAATCGCATCGAACGCATGGTCGGCGATCTACTCGACGCCACTCAGATTCGGGCCGGGCACAAACTCTCGCTTGTGATCAGCGAGTGCGACCTGGCGAAGATCTGCCAGAGCGTTACTGGCGAAGTGGCAACCAGCGCGGGAGACCGTTTCGTGTGCAAATTCCCAGAAGGAACAATCCGTGGCTTCTGGGACGAAGCCAACGTCAGCCGCGCTCTGAGCAATCTTCTTTCTAATGCGGTGAAGTACGGCGATCCCGCTGAAAAGGTCGAAATCACCTTTTTCAAAAAGAATGACTACGTTCACGTTGCCGTCAGCAATCGTGGATCTCCCTTAAGTGCTGCCGAACAGCGCATGATTTTCATGCCCTACTATCGAGCCAATTCAGCCCGTCACACTGGAAAAAAGGGCTGGGGGCTTGGCTTGACACTGGTCAAGGGGATCGCTGAAGCGCATGGCGGTGATGTTTCTGTCAGCAGCGACGGCGGCGTCACGACATTCACGTTGATCCTGCCAATCGACGCGCGACAATTTGTTGAAAGTACTTCTTCTGTCCGCACGGAATAGCGGCAGAATTCAGCCTCGTGTCCGGTTTTCGGACTCCAGGATCACTCCATTTCGAAAAAACGGCCCGGGTCATAAGCGCGGCTTGTTTAATTTTGAAAATCCGCTCAGGAGACTGTGAATACAGGCCGCCGGCTTGCTAATTCAGATGCCAACGGGCCCGAAGGCCCGCGGACTGGGATTTACATGGCATGATGCAGAATAAACCTGCACGTCGCGAACTCTACGCGGTCCATCAGCGTGGAAGTTGTGTGTGGCAGGTGAAGCGATCAGGCAGGCCGATCAGCTATCACCGCTGCAAGTTCGATGCGATTAACTTTGCAATGGCGCATTCGAACGCGAGAGCAGTGATCTTAGTAGTGCCAGAAGCCGAGGAAGGAGAAATGATGAGACGACGACAAGCGCGACGAGCACGACAAGCCGCGCAGGTGCACGCGGAGGTGGATCGCAAGGAACGTGAACACGAAGCTGCGATCAGCCTGCCGGCGGCGGAGTCGAATGAACCCGTGGAGAAGAATCTTGTGAAAGCATCCGCGGACGAAGTGGCGCCTCGGCCCGAGTAAAGTACCCAGCGTCACTTCCACATCCACTTATTGGAGAAAATTATGAAACTTTCAGCCCTTTTAGCACTGCCGTTCGTTTTCGCTCTTTCGATTGTTCCAGCCTTCGCAGCCGACAAGGAGGAGAAGGTCGAGATCAAGTCAGAGAACAAGGACGGCAAATCCGAGTTCAAAATGAAGGTTAAGAAGAAAGACAAGGACTACGTCGGCGTGAGCGGAGACAAAGAGTACATCCTGCGCGGTGAGTCGGTTTCGACGATCAAGAGCGAAGGCGAGTACACCGTTTATGGGGATATCTCCGCCGACGGACGCTATATCGAAACGCGCAGCATCGAGCCGGTTGTCGTGCACCGCGACGTGAAGGTCGAAGAGCCGATCGATGTCAAGGTTGAGGAGCGGCCGGTCATCCGCGAGCGGGAAGTCGAAGTGAAGAAGGAACCGCTCGTGAAGCTCCCTGGCGTGGAAATCAACCCGTAGTCTGAATTAGTCCAAAGCAGTCTGAGGCAGCCGCCGGCCTAACATGCCGGCGGCTGCTTTCTTTAAAGAAGGCGAACATCTTGACAGAAGCCAGTCTCGTCACGTAGCTTTAACCCTGTCCGTTCACACGGCTCGTCCCAAAGCTGCGCTCCAGGCGAGAAAAGTCAGATGCCCAATCTGGACGACATCCGTTTAGGCCAGCTCTCTGTCGCCCAGGGGCTCTGCCTTCCAATGGAAGTCGAAGAGTGCCTCACCCAGCAGCACCGCAGCGAACAGAACGGGGGCACCGAGCGCCTGGGCGAACTGCTGATCGCGCGAGGTTATCTCACGCGGACGCAGCTCACGCGCCTGCTCAATCTGCAGCGTGAAACAGAACAGAAAGTTTCGCGCATCGGTCCCTACGAGCTGATCCGCAAGCTCGGCGAAGGCGGCATGGGCGCGGTCTACCAGGCCAAGGACACACGCAGCGACGAAATCGTGGCCTTGAAAGTCCTCCCGCGCAGCCGCGCCAAGGATAAAATCTTCCTGCAGCGGTTCGAACAGGAAGCGCGCGCCGCCTTTGAGCTTGATCATCCCAACATCGTCCACGGTCTCGACGTCGGGCAGGCAGACGGCTACCACTTCCTGGTCATGGAGTTCGTTCAGGGCAAGGACGTCTACGCTCTGCTGGAACAGAAAGGACGGCTTTCGGAAAAGGAAGTGCTGACGATCCTGGAGCAGATCGCGCAGGCGCTGGACCACATCCACGGCGAGCGTCTGGTTCATCGCGACATCAAGCCGGAAAACATTATCGTCACCGAACGCGGCACGGCCAAGCTTGCTGACATGGGCCTTGCGGTCGACAGCGAGATCCAGGGCCGCCGCCGGATCACGCAGGCCGGCATAGCGATGGGCACTCCGTTTTATCTCTCGCCGGAGCAAATCGAAGGAAAGTCTGAGGCCGACATCCGTTCGGACATTTACGCGCTGGGCACCACCATTTACGAAGCGCTGACGGGGCGTCCGCCGTTTGAAGGCGAGACGCCTGCCGTCGTGATGATGAAACATCTCAACGAGCAGGTGCCCAGCCCGCATGAAATTGATCACACGATTTCACAGAACTTCTGCCACCTGCTTGAGCGCATGATGGCCAAGAGCGCGTCCGAGCGTTACCAGACACCGGCGGAACTGCTCAGCGACATTCAACGCGTGAAAGCCGGCCAGGCGCCGCTTGGTGAGCGCCCCGCCAACGGCCGTTCGAGCGTGGCCCGGCCGCGCGACCATCATCCCGAACCGATTCCGGTCGTGGCCGGCACAGGACACCCGAGGACATCCGAAAATCTCGAGCAGCTTGAGCCGCTGCTGACCCCGATAACCAGCACGCAGGATTCACGCGTCGCCAGCGCGATCAAGTCGCGGAAAAGCATGCCCCACGCACTGCGCGGCCGTTCGGCGGCCGCTGCGTCCAGCGATCAGAACATAAAGTTGGCGATCGTTGTCGGCGTGGCCGTCGCCGTCGCCGTTCTGGCATTCATGCTCGTCGGTGTTTTTTCACCAGGTTAGAAGCCGCATGACTATCAGGAAAAGCACAGAGGCAACGCTGAGCGCGGCCGTGCTGATGGCGATGACGCAGATTCTGCGCTCCTTTGCCGCGTGCGCGCGCTGCTGCTCGGCACGCTGCTCGGCCACTTTCTGGCGCAGCTCTTCAGTAATGTAGCGCTTGAAGTCTGCCTTCGATCCTTCCAGGAACGCCAGCGTTTGCGCTTCGAGCTTCTTGTCGATATAGGTTTGCTTGATCAGCGCCTGCTGCTGAATTTCTGCGGCTTTTTCGCGTTCAATCTGGCGTTCTCGCGCCGTATATGAAACACGCCGGCGCACCGGCCTCTCGGCGGATTCCTGAGACATTTTTCCCCTCCGATAAACATCTCACAATTCGATAGAATCTCTCGTTCCGGGCATACAGGTCGCGCCCGGATTATTGACGCAGATTACGACGGCACATGCCGCGCCAGTTTAGCGTGCTCATGTGTCATGATTGTTTCCTCGGATACTCCCGCTTGTCTGACAATCGTTGAGTGTCCCGGAAACGTTACGCTGGGCCGCTTCTTTCCGACGGGAAATGAACGGACAGAGCCGCCGTGACACACGCACGAATCTGGCAGACCAGGGCGCCGCCGGCAGTTGACGCGTAAGTTGCATCTGTGATTATCAACCTGACAGGAGACTGGTGATGCGCGAGATCAAGACAGACAGCTATGGCCCCGCTGCGAAGGAACTGATCGCATTGGCGCAAAGCGAAGGGCGTCCGTCAACGCTGACGTTCTCGACGCCAGCGGCCGGGGCGCGTGCGGCGCTTGCAGGCATGAACGATCAGAATGTCTCGGCTAATCGCCGCGTGCGTATGCCGCACGATGCCGAATCGTTGCGCGCGGCGCTGTGGCTGCTGTTCGATTACGAAAAAGAGAGCCACGAGCTTTCGCAGAACATCCCCACGCCTTCGGGCAGCTACTGGCATGGCATCCTGCACCGTCGTGAGCCCGACGCGAGCAATGCGAAATACTGGATGGCGCGCATCGGTGAACATCCCGTCCTTCCTGAACTGCTGCAGGACGCGAGGGAAATCGCAAGCTTGGCCGGGCCAGCAGGGAAGACACTGCTTGGGGCGCTTGACAAGATGAGCATCTTTGACGCTGCCTGGTTCGTCGATCGCTGCACGACTCCAGCCGATCCGCAGAGCACAAAAGTGCTGCTGGACATCCAGCGGCGCGAATGGGCGCTGCTCTTCGACTATAATTTCAAGAAAGCCTTCGCCTGAATTAGAAACTCAAGCTGAAGAGATTGTGGTAGCCGATATAGACGAGCACGGCATGCGCGAGCACGTCGCGGCCGATCAGGCACTGGATCTGATTGCCTGGGGTAGCGATGACCGCTCCCTGCCATGTTACGTTGTTGGGAAAGTAAAACCGGATTGCATATTCGAAGCAGGCCATGCTCGGATCAGACGCCGTTGCGATGTTGCAGGTGCCGCAGGGCTTCAAGCCCAGGCGTTGCACGTATGTCTCGGTGATAACGCTGCGGTCGGCCCCGGTATCGATCTTGAATTCAATAGGCAGGGGCGGCGGCACGATCACGCCTTCACGTTGCAGGGCAGCTTCAGTGGCCTGCGTCACACCGACCTGAGCCAGAACAATCAACCCCCGACTCTGGCATTTCTCGTTAGCAATGGTGAACGACGGCACAGCATCCCCTCCCGCTCGCGTCCGGATTTTTTACGCGAACTTTTTACGCCTGGCCGTAGTTATCTTCTTTACGAGAAAGGGCTCATTACCGAAGCGTCGGTAGCCCTCTTCGATGGCATCGTACTGTTTTTGGAATACGCCAATTACATCCCGGTCTTTGACCAGGACGTATAACCCGCCGCGCGTTGCGGCGAGCTGTGGCTCGAGCTGGGCGAATGTCTGCAGCTCGGTTTCTAGAGGGTGGTGCATCCACATATCTCCCAAACACCCGTTCTTCGTGGGTGCCCGGGAGACATGTCTAAGCAAGATCTATGCGCGTTTCTCAACGTAAATGAGGTCTTTAATAAAATCCATGATCTGGGCGACACATTCCGACACAGAATACTTATCTGTCTCCAGCACCAGTTCAGGCTTGAGCGGCTCTTCATACGGCGCCGAAATTCCAGTGAAGTCCTTAATTTCCCCGGTCCGCGCTTTCTTGTAGAGCCCTTTGGGGTCGCGCTTCTCGCACACTTCAAGCGGACACTTCACGTACACTTCAATGAAGTCGCTCGGTGCGATGGCTTTGCGTACACTGTCGCGGTCGGAACGGTACGGGGAGATGAACGTCGTGATGACGATCAGGCCGCCATCCGTCATCAGGTGTGCGACCTCGCCAACGCGGCGAATGTTTTCAGCCCGATCTTTCGGCGAGAAACCCAGATCCTTGCAGAGCCCCTGCCGAACATTGTCTCCGTCGAGCACATACACATTCAGGTGATGGTGGAAGAGCTCGGCTTCAAGCTCCGTGGCGATCGTGGATTTGCCAGAGGCCGACAATCCCGTCAGCCAGATCACCGCGCCCTTATGTCCGTTGCGCAGCGCGCGGTCGTCGGCCGTGATCTTGGTCTTGTGCCAGGTAAGATTGCTTGCCCCGCCCTTGGCACCGTAGCCATCGGCATACGTGCCATGCAGAATGATTCCGCCGCCGGTGACTTCCTTGCGATCGACAATGACAAAGCGGCCCGTTTCGGCAATGCGGTTATGGTTGTCGAACGCCACGGGGTACTTGGTGCGGATGGTGATCTCAGCCACGTCGTTCTTGGCGACGTACGTCCGGCCAGCGACCTCAGCCAGCGTTGATGCGTCGATGACTTTCTCAATGGATGCCAGCTCGCATTCCACTTCCTGCGTGGTGAGCTTCAGCTTGTATTTCTTACCGATTTCAAAATTCTGCCGTCCCAGCCAGAAAAGATTGGCTTTGAACGTGTCGGCGGTAATCGGGGCAGACTGTTCGTGGCTGCCGACATGCCCGCGCTCGACGAAGATTTGCTCCGTGAGTGTGATTCCGATCGACTCCCCGGCAAACGCGTCTTCACGCGTCGGCGCGCTCCAGCGTTCGATGGTTTTGACCACGCCGACTTTCCCACGCGGCGCAAAGACGAGGCGGTCTCCGACTTTCACGGTTCCGGATTCCACACGCCCGGCCAGGATGCGACGGTGATCGAAGCGGTAAATGTCCTGGATGGGGAAGCGCAGCGGAAGGTGCGTCGGAGGGTTGCCGACTTCGAAGAGGTTGTCGATCGCGCCGACCACCGGATGGCCTTTGAACCACGGCGTCTTCTCGCTGTTCTTAGCGATGTTGTCACCATGCTTGGCAGCAATGGGAATAAACAGCTTCGGCTCTACGCCCAGTTTGAGGAGGAATTCACGGTATTCGCGTTCGATCCGGTCAAAGACGGCCTGGTCGTAGCCGACGAGATCCATCTTGTTGACCAGCACGATCACCTGCCGGATGCCGAGCAGATGAAGCATGTAGCCGTGGCGGCGGGACTGTTCCTGCACGCCTTCGTGCGCGTCGATCAGCAGCAGCGCGGCGTCCGCGCTGGCCGCGCCGGTGATCATGTTCTTGAGGAATTCTTTGTGTCCGGGCGCGTCGATGATGACGTACTGGCGGCGCGACGTTGAGAACCAGATCTGCGCCGTATCGATGGTGATGTTCTGATCGCGCTCGCTCTGCAGCGAGTCCATCAGGTTAGCCCACTCGAACGGCACGCCGCGCCGCTCGGCGATGCGCACGAGCTGCTCATACTTGCCGGTCGGCAGCGAGCCCGTGTCGTAGAACAGGCGGCCAACGAATGTGGATTTGCCGTGATCGACGTGCCCGACGATGACGATTTTCATCTGCTCGAGATTTGTTGCTACAGTGCTCGTTGCTGACACTTCGGTGTTCTCCCCCAAGTCTTATCAATTCTTTGCGCCGTTGCGGCTTTGCGTGAGACAATCCGGTGCCGTTTACATGTACCCGTCGCGCCTTAGCTTCTCGAAGGCGTCTTCCGATTCCTGATCCTGAGCGCGGCCAGCACGTTCGGGAACTTTCGTATTCTTAAGCTCTTCGATGATCTCCTTCACCGTTGTCGCATTTGAGGCGATGTCGCCGGTGCAAGGCGCACAGCCGAGACTGCGGTAGCGGCGCCCGTTCTTGGCGAAATAGAGCGGGATGATAGGAATGTTTTCCTTGTCGATGTATTCCCAGATGTTCAGCTCGGTCCAGTGCAGCAGCGGGTGAATGCGGATGTGCGTGCCGGCATCGAAGTCTGTTTTGAACTGGTCCCACAGTTCCGGCGGCTGGTCTTCGACATTCCACTCCATGTTCTTGTCGCGCGGGGAGAAGTAGCGCTCCTTGGCGCGGGTGGGCTCTTCGTCGCGGCGGACGCCGACGATCACGCCAGTGTAGTTCTTTTCTTCCAGCAGCTGCTTGAGCGCGTCTTTCTTGAGCGTTCCGCAGCATTCCACGCGTGTGGCCTTGCCGTTGGGATAGGTCACGCCGCTTTCAAGCACCTTGGTATTCTTGCCGACGACCAGATTAAGATTCCAGTCCCGCGCCATGCGATCGCGATAGGCGATCATCGAATCGATTTTGTAGGTGGTGTCGATGTGAACCAGCGGAAACGGCACATGCCCGAAGAACGCCTTACGGGCGAGCCAGAGAAGGACCGTCGAGTCCTTTCCGATCGACCACAGCATCGCCAGATTCTCAAACTTATTGAACGCTTCACGGAAGATGAAGATGCTCTGGTTTTCAAGTTCCTCAAGATGATCCATCTTAACTCCTGACCTCCTCTGACCTCTCGCGGCCAGATTTCGCCGCAGACTTTGTATTTCCTATAGGAAAACTATGGAATTACAAGTCTTTCTTTGCAGTTTGCTTCGAAGTTTCCGCCATAGAACCTGTTGCGGTTTAGACGACAACAGATTATGGTCGGTAGTGCCGCTTCGTGAGCCGCTCCCGAGGAAGCCATGCCCCACCGGAACACTCACTCCCCGCACCGCTTTCCCTCACTTTTACTCGGCCTCTGCCTTGGATTCACCTCAAATTTTGCACTTGTTCATGCCGCCCAGCCCACGCCCGGAGTGAAGCCTTCGGATGCGCTCCGCGCCCGTGAACTGGTGCGGGCCCTGGGTTCCGACGACTACTCCGAGCGCCTCAGCGCCCGCAACGAGCTTACTGAGTTGGGCCGCGCAGCCATCGAACCGCTGGAACTGGCAATCAAGTCTGAAGACCCGGAAGTCCGACTTCGCGCTCTCGAGATTCTCATTGCTTTGCGTGGCCGCGGTTTCCTGGGGATCAGCCTCTCTGAGACAACAGAGGACGATGAGGTTGCTCAGGGCGACGACGAAGGCAACCCGGAACTGCCATCGACCGTCCAGCCGCCCAAGGTCGTTGCCAACCAGGTAGTCAACTTCCGCCAGTATCTTGCCTACGGCGTCACTAAGCCACTTCCGGCCGAAGCGGCTGGACTTGTCGCGGGCGACAAAATCCTGGCGGTGAACGAACAGCCGGTTCATGGCGTGAAAGACCTGATGCGCGAGGTCATCGCGATCGGACCGGCACGCACCGCCCTGCTGCTGATCGAGCGCGGCGACCAGAAGCTGCGCCTGCCGGTGCTGCTGACGCGCAATCCAATCATGATGAAACTCAACGAGTTCGGCGGCATGCAGATCACCAAGGATCCACCCCCGCCGGTGGACCTTGAAAAGGAGCTCGAACTGCCTGGCGGCGAGAAGCAGACGCTTGCACCTCTCGCAGGCGAACAGACGCCTGTTGCTGCAAGGGGTGCTCGCGAGCCTGCCATTCTCGACAACGAAGAGGCCGCCGACGTTCTCAACATCCTTCAGCGGCTGACAGCTCAGTAAAGCCGCCGTCTTCCAGAACCCAGAATCTCAGTTCCCCTGCCCTGCCCTGATCCGTGCGCAGGATTGCGTACACGTATTGCGCCTGCGTGAACTCATAAAGTCCACGCGCGTCCTCCAGGTCAATGTGCGACGGCACCGCTGGCGCGTGCGGGTGACTGTGGAAGAAGCCGACGATCTGCGTTCCGTCTCTTTTATCCGCAAGCTCGCGCTCAAGACTCGCGTAAGATCGCGGATCCAGCATGTAACGGTCCTCTGCGCGAACCGTGTTTACGTTTGCAATCGGAACGGCGCGACTGATTTGAATCAAATTCCCGGCAATGCTGCCAACGAGCGCACCGCAGCCTTCAGCCGGGTAAACAGAAACAAGATGCCCGGCGATCGCATCGCGAACGCCGGGCATCAAGTGAACATGGACTGCATTCATCTGCAAACCAGAAACTATAAACCGGAAACCAGAAACATCTCTTATCCCCGGATGCTGTAGAACGCCTTGCGTCCCAGGTATTCGGCCGCGCTGCCCAGTTCCTCTTCAATGCGTAGCAGTTGATTGTATTTGGCGATGCGGTCGGTGCGGCTGGCAGAACCGGTCTTGATCTGGCCGGCATTAGTCGCCACGGCGATGTCGGCGATCGTCGTGTCTTCCGTTTCGCCCGAGCGGTGGCTGATCACGGCGGTGTAGCGCGCGCGCTGCGCCATCTGCACGGCTTCGAGCGTTTCCGTCAGGGAGCCAATCTGATTGACTTTGACCAGGATCGAATTGCCAATGCCCTTCTCAATGCCTTCCGAGAGGCGCTTGACGTTTGTCACGAACAGATCGTCGCCGACGAGCTGCACGCGCTCGCCCAGCGCTTTCGTGAGCTTGCCCCAGGTATCCCAATCGTCTTCGCTGCAGCCGTCTTCAATGCTGATGATCGGATATTTCTTGCACCACTGCACAAGCATCTCGACGACTTCATCGCCGCTCTTGACGGGGTTCTTCTTCTCGCCTTCCAGCGTGTACTTCTTCTTCTTTGAGTCGTAGTACTCGGTGGCGGCGCAGTCCAGGCCCAGGCAGATGTCCTTGCCCGGCGCATAGCCGGCCTTCTCGATGGCTTCCATGATGACCTGCACGGCTTCTTCGTTGCTCTTGAGGTCCGGCGCAAAACCGCCTTCGTCGCCGACGCTGGTGGCCAGGCCCTTGTCGTGCAGCACTTTTTTCAAGTTGTGGAAGACTTCCGTTCCCATGCGCAGCGCTTCAGAGAACGTCGGCGCACCGACGGGCAGAATCATGAACTCCTGCATGTCGACGTTGTTGTCCGCATGCTGTCCACCATTGATGATGTTCATCATCGGCACAGGCAGCAGGTGCGCGTTGGCGCCGCCCAGGTAGCGGTAAAGCGGCAGGCCCGCATCGGCAGCCGCAGCTTTCGCAACTGCGAGCGAGATCGCGAGAATTGCGTTCGCGCCGAGCTTTCCCTTGTTCTCAGTTCCATCCAGATCGAGCAGCGCGCGATCAACGCCACGCTGATCAAAAGCGTCCAGTCCGGTAATCGCAGGGCCCAGGATGTCGTTAACGTTACGCACGGCGCGGAAGACCGATTTGCCCATGAACTTCTTGGCATCCCCATCGCGCAGTTCCACGGCCTCGTGCGCGCCGGTCGAAGCGCCGGAGGGAACCGCCGCGCGACCGCGCGCGCCGCTTTCCAGCAGCACGTCGACTTCAACGGTGGGATTGCCACGCGAATCAATAATCTGGCGGCCGTGGACTTCACTGATTTCGGACATTTAAGACTCTCCTTCGTAGGTTGATCTCTTTCGTTGAAAACAGAGGTTTCCCAGGGGCCGATTCAGGTTTTCCGCACCGCGCCACCGTTCTGAACAAGAGAGAAGGATATTAAGGCGCGCGTGGGCTGATGCAACCAAAAGTAAGGGGCGGGATTGCCCCGCCCCATCGTCCTTAAAACTGCTTTATTCAGCTTAGCGCAGGTTCACCTGGTCAATCCAGTTCGTGTTCTTACCATTTGAACGCTGGCCGGCGATGATGCGCTTGGCAGCTTCGCCGCTGAAATCAGTGTTCGTTCCAGTGCGGTCCAGATCGAGCCCGAACGTGAAGTTCGCGGCGCCGGTGCCTGCGTCCGCCGCGGCGCGAATTCCTGTCACGAAGAACGACAGCGGCTGGGTGACGACCGATCCGCGGAAGCTGCGCGCGCTCAGCTGGAAGCGGCTGACCGTTTCACCAAACAGATTGTTCGGGGCCAGCCGGATGTCGCCACGCGCAGTGCTCGTCAGCTGCGGTGCGATAAACTTCTGATTAAAGCGGGTGCCAATGCGAATGCCCACGCTGGTAAGCGCGTCCAGTCCGGGGTTGGCATCGATTCCGAAGCGCGGAATTGCCAGGAATTTGACCGACCAGGCTACCCCGTTGTTGCCGGCGATGGTCCGTTTATCCGTGCCTTTGACACTGATAATCTGGAAGTTTCCGCCGAGCGACTGGCCCAGCCGTCCGAGCTGATAATCAGCCTGGTACTTGTCACCGTTGCGCCGCGTAACGAATTCGAGAACGTCCGTCGAGACGATAGCGGTGCAGATGGTGATGCCGACCGAATAGCGCTTGGTGCTGCGGTTTGCAATGTTGATTGCGTCGAGCTTTTTGCTCAGGCTGGCTCGCGTGATAGCTCCGGAAAGCTGACCGGAGCGTGGATTGACGGATGCCACCATGCGGCTGCCATCTTCGAAAACCAGCGGGCCGCCGCGCGCATTCACCACCTGCCCCGTCGCATTGAAGCGGCCTTCGAACGAAGCGCCGCCGACCTGGAAGACGAATGGCGAACCGTTGAGGCTGGAGATCGCCGCACCGCTCAGGTTGATGTATCCGCTGAACGTAATCGTATCGCGGTTGAGCAGACCGACGTCTCCCTTGATCTTGCAGCTCATCGTCGTGAAATCGCTGGCGGTCACAGGATTGTCGATAATCGTAAAGGTGATCAGCTGGTCCTGCACCGCGCCGCTGCGGCTGGCGGCAATTCGCTTGATGGAGTCAGTCGCGCGGGCAACGAAACTGATTCGTCCGGGCTGCAGCGGGCGGCCCATGATCGTGCCGTCGGCGGCCAGCGACAACCCGATCGCCTCAAGGCCGCTGGAGGATCCTTTCGGAACGCCGTCGACCGTCAGGGTATTGGGCATCACGCTGAAGGTCACGGTCTTGTTGCCACCGAGAACTTCAAGCTTCGAAATGTAATTGAGTCCGACAAAACCATTGTTGATGCGGTCGACGGCAAAGCGGAATTCGTTCGGGCCGCAGATCACCATGTTGAGCTGGAAATTTCCGGTCGCGGCGAACGGCGTCGTGCCGGCGCTGTCGGTCACCTGCGCCTGGAAAAGCAGCGGAACATTGGGACGGGCAATACCCGTCACCGAACCCATCATGCAGCCCGAAAGTCCAAGCATCAGCGAAGAGTTCACGGCGAGCTGATTGACCATGGACTTGTTCAATTCGATGAAAGCATACGGCCGCAATCCGCCGCCGGCCGTCAGGTAGCGCGTAATCTGCGAGCCATAGCACGCATCACCCAGGTCGTAGGTGTTCGCGTTGATATTGGCTGCATCGGATAGAATCGCGTTGGTGAACGTCAACGTGGTGGAACCAACAATACGGCCTTCTGCGGCGGGCGCACTGGCGCTCAAACCACGATTACCCACGGTGGCATAGCAGAAGCTGGCCACGGCACAAACGAATCCCAATGCCAGGGTGCGAACCAAAAACCTCTTGCTCAGCGTCAACACAACGGCTCCTTTCGATCCGGCTGGTGCTTAAACGTACCCTGATATTGTGACCCGTGAGTGCCTCAACGTTTACACGAATCTACGCACATCCGCAAGGCGGAAAAACCCCGCGTATGCCTTGAATATGCACCAACTTGGACAGACTTTTTCGCTGATTATTAGCGGGCGAAAAGAGAGTTTCGACTTCTTGAAAAAAGTTGCTCAACGTGCGTTTAACTGATGCGCAACTTTGCCGGCGTTCACCGGCCAGGGTTTTCACCCCACGAATCGCGGCGTGAGAAGATCTGCAATCCGTTCTCTCCAACGAATGTATTCACGGCACCCTGCCTGAGCGTAATATTAACTGGGAAGTTGGCGCGTGTGCCCGGCGGAACGCCCGCCGCAGTCCTGCCATCATCAATCGGGCTGGCATGCGGAATTCCGCTCTTTGCCGACGTCAGCAGGCCAGTCGTCATGTGGCCAAGGCCGCTTCTGGCGTTCATAGAAAGCTTCAGAATCCTGTCTTTTGCCAGCGTGTTGGCGCTGTAGTTTACGCGGCCGTTGCGCTCCTGGACCGCAAACGTGTCCTCGACAGAGAGTCCCACCGATACGACTGCCGAGTTGGCCCCACCAAAACCGCTCGCGCCTTTGCGCGGCTTGGCAATGAACCCGACCAGAAAGGCGGTAGCGTCTTCGGTCTTCGATTCCTTGCTGCGCACCGTCCGCAGCATCATTGCACCGGAAAGCGATTCATTCCTCTGATTGTTGTACGTGAGCGTTTTGACGCCATTGCGGACCTTGACGTCAAATTCCAGCGCCTCCATGCCCAGCGTCTGACCGCCCAGGCGCAGGAACACCGGCAGGGTGATTTTTCCATCGCGGGTGATTTCGTCGAAGCTTGTTCTGAAATCAGCGCGCCGCACATCGATGCTCAGCAGTCCGCGCGTGCTGAACTTGCCGTTAAAGATTTCTGAAAGGTTATTGTCGTCCTCGAGGTTGTTGTCGACCGCTACGGGCGGACGCGTAACCTTGATCTTGGTTCCAAAACCCTGCAGCACAGGCTTGGGCGCCGTGGCGAGAGGCGTGAGATACTTGCCGACGCGCAGCTCGATATCACTGCCGAAGAGCCCGTTGAAATTGGTGCTGTTCAGGTGCGGGTATCCGGCGAAGCGCACCGTGCCGCGCTGATTCTTGATCCGGATCTGAACGCTCTGGACGAACAGTTCACTGTTGATGACTTCGTTGGCCTGAACCCTGATCGTGAACACCTGCGAATCACCGCTCCCGTTGCGGCCCCTTGCCCTGACGCCCCTGCTGTTTGTCGCAGTGCCGACGAACCTGATTTCTCCGGCCCGCAGCGGCTTGCCGTATATTTTTCCGTCTCCGCCGCTGAGCGACAGGCCGAGTTCTTCAAGCGTTGTCGGAGTGCCGTCGATCGTCACGTTGCTGGCCGTGAACGTGAGCGGGAAGCTTGACTCATTGACCACGCTCATGGTCGAGGAATACTGCTGAAGCTGAAGGCCGTCCGCCAGGTTGTCCACTGCGAAGCGGAACTCGTTGGTATCGACAATGGTCAGGCGGAACCAGGACGTGACGAAATTACCGATGCCATTGGTTCCTGAGGTTGGCGTTGCAGCGGAGTCCACCACGGCAGCCTGGAAGCGGATGGGGTTGATGTTGAAGCCGTTCGATGTTGCGCCGGAGAGCAGGCCGTTAAGACCAAATGTGACGCCTTGCTGCACAACAGTATTGGTCTGCACATCTGGAATGACATCCGAAGCAGAGACCAGGATGCCAAACGGATTGCCGGTGACCGGCACTGTCGTCGTCTGAATGTAATCGGTGACCGTGTTGCCAAGCTCAAACTGCGCGCCCCACGCGGCGAAATCCAATTTGCGCGGAGCATCTCCGCCGGATGAACCCGTGCCGAAGCCGAACTTCACGATTTTTGCGCTGCTGTGAATCTGCGTAGCGATGGCCACGCGCGTCCAGACATCAGCGGAAATATCGGGCGCAACATTTTTAACATTGAACCCGTTCACGTCGTCCCAGATCACAAGCTCAAGCCGGTCAACGTTGACGGCTTTGAGGAAAATCGAGAACACGACGATCTTGCCCTGGAAGAGGTCAGGCGTAAGCGGGACGGTGATCGCCTGCATAAATTCGTTTGTTCCGGCCTTCGCCGTGCGCTCGGTGAGCCGCTCGGCTGTCTGCGTGCCGTCGGGTGCCGGCATTGCGTTCGGCGTGACCACCAGTGTGCCGCTCTGCTCCCACACCGGATTATCGAGCTGTTCAGAAAAGAGCGCGTGATTGGTCCGGCTGGAGCTTACGAAGCGGTATGCGGGAATGCCGCCGATTGCCCGAACGTTGCGGGCAAAATTGCTGCCGCGGACGATGTCGCCAAGATCGAGGTCTGTCGAAAGCGCATGTGGCGGGTTGGCAAAGCGCAGCGGAATGCTTCCAAATCCACGCGAGGCTGCACCGGGATTACTATCGGAGACGGGAGTAGCCAGGGAATATGAAAAGGCCAGCAGTGCCAGCAGAAGACCCAGCAGACCGGACCGCACAAAACCTGCAAGCTTCGACATAGTTGCCCGTCCCTCTCCCTTACCAAAAACACGCTGCCATCCGGTCATCGACAACGCACCGGACCGAACGCCCGGAAAACGGCGACACGCAGCGCCGAGCGCTTAGACTTAGTGACATTCAGGATACTATCGTTTACACGATGAGCACGCCTCGCACAACACCAAAACAACGGCATAATTTGCCTTTTCCGCAGTCCCTGACGCAGCAAGTAGAGACCGGAAAAAAAACTGCCCCGGCGCGAGGCCGGGGCAGTTTACTAAAGTACGTTCGAGTCTTACTTCGTGGTGGTCAGCTGCTTGCTGCCCTTGTTGGCCAGCTTCGCGCCGCCTTCGCCAGCGAAGTTGACAGCACCCGTGCCGTTCTGACCGGCGAAGAGCGTGAGCTGCAGCAAGAAGTTCGAGCTGAGGCCGGTCTTAGCCTGGGCGATGCCCGTCTTGGCCGAGCTCAGGGCGTCGGTAGTTACGCTGCCCTTGCCGTTCTTGGCACTCATCTTAACCGACAGCACCTTGTCCGGTGCCTTGGCGACCTTGCTCGAAGCAAAGCCGTTCTTGGTCGTGCCGGCGAGTGTGTCGGTGATGGCCTTGGTACCATTTCCGATGGCAACCGAGGCGCTGTTGCCGCCAATCAGCGAACCGGTCACGCGGCCGGACGGAAGAGCGATGATACCAACCTTGAAGGAGGTGCCGTCGCCGGTCTTCGCATCCTTACCCGCAACCGAGGTGACTTGGAAGACGCCGGTCGGGGTGGTCGGCTGCTGACCGAGCTTGTAAGCCAGCTTGGAGTTCAGAGTAACCGTGTCCGTTCCCTTGAAGAAGACCGCTTTGGTCGTCGGATTGACCAGGCTGAACTCGATCGAGACATCGCCAGCGCCGAAGCCGGTCAGGGTCAGCTTGGAAGCAGTGAACTTCAGCTGGCCCTTGGTGCTGATCGAAGCCTTCGTGGCCTTGTCAGCAGTCGTACCCTTGCCCTTCGCATCGAGCGTCACGGCGTCGGAGATGAATAGGCCGCTGGCAACGGTCGCGCTGCCGGGAATACCAACATTGGCGATTGAAGTAACCTTCAGGAAGGCCTGCAAGCCATTGAGTTCCGCGAAGGAGAACGTAGGAATCGTCGCGTTGTAGGCGATGCTGTCCTTGCCAGCCTTGCCCTGCTTGATGGTGATACCGCCGGTGGCCACTTCAGAGGAGACAACCACGTTCGAGTTGATGGCGAGCGTGAAGGTCTGGCCAGGGGTCGTGCTGCCACGGCCCAGAGCGGCCGCACCCGAGGTGTTCACAGCGTTGATCTTCAGGCTGATCGTGCCAGCCTTCGTCGGCTTGCCAGTGATGGTGCCGTCGGTGTTGAGGATGAGTCCCACATCGCGCAGAGCAGCAGCGCCAGCCGCATCGGTCGTCACGGACGCCGGGGTGCCATTGATGAACTCAAACTGGGCGAAGTACGGG
Organism: Planctomycetota bacterium; assembly: GCA_035628505.1. Taxonomy (GTDB): domain Bacteria; phylum Planctomycetota; class SZUA-567; order H5-PLA8; family H5-PLA8; genus DASPJR01. The sequence continues at coordinate 41,912 of DASPJR010000158.1, forward strand.
CGGAGCTGGAAGCCTTCCGGCAAGACGCTGGTCGCGAAGCGGAACGCAGTGCCGCTGACCAGGGTCAGACGGAAGACGCCCGTGTCATTGCTTCCGACGAAGTCGGTCACCTGGAAGCCGACGCCAATGTTGTTCGTGACATTGGCAGCGACCGTGAAGGTGAATGAGCCAAACAGCGCGAAGCTGGTCAGGCTGACATTGCTGAGGCCCAGAGCCGCTCCCGCGGTAACAGGATTAAGAGCAGTTCCGACGCCCGCGCCTGAGAACGTGTAGGGAGGCATGCCACCGGCGGCCGTCAGACGGCGAGTGAGGGTGCTGCCCGCAGTGATGTCACCCAAGTCGTAGATGTCGGTGCCAGGGATCAGCGGGTTGGTAAACCGCAGTGGCAAACTACCCACAGCTCGCGACGAGGCGCCCACTTCATCCGAAGATGAGTTGGTTGTCGCCAACGTATACGAGAAGCCGACCATGGCGAACAGAACGCCAAGAAGCGCTGCACGGGTGTATCCGGCTAGCTTAGACATTGTACTTTGTCCCCCTCCTTTGATTACTGCCCTAAACTTTTGACTTCCCCGACACTTGGGAAGCATTATCGCATGTTCAAGCGCGGACACAGATCCACGCTATAAATAGTCCTGCCAGATTCTGGAAACCAGAGCAAACTATATGCACGATAAATTAGCCGTCAAGGCAAATTTTAACTTTTCTTAACGTCGCGAATTTATCGTCTTATTTGCTTCTGCTCCTGCATCTGGAAAAACCGGAAGACCTATTCTTTGTGCATAAGTTGCAGCAGGCGTTTACTTCCGTTCCAGTTTTTTCCTCGGTAGGATTTGTGCAATCTTAGAAGTCACCCAACGTTACCGTGTAGAGCAATTCGCGGAAATCTTCGGCTTGCGGTTTTCCGATCTCTCGTACTTCTGCGCGAATAATGTAGTTCCCCGGCTCCGTTGGCAGCCAGTTCCGTTCTGCAGCACCCCACATCGAGCCGTCAGAATCTGCGATCCATTCGAAATCCGCAGCTACAACTTTTTTAACGCCGAAGCGACACTCGCTCTTCCCGAAGATGCTGTCAGGAAAACAATCGAGCGCTACTGTCGTTCCGAGCGGCGCATATTTGTCCGGGAATGCGTCAAAAGTGAGCAATACCGCATCAGCGACGACAATTGTCTCAGCGAGGGTCGCACTCGCTTCTACCTCTGTCTGACCTTTGCGTCTTACCTCCACTTTCAGTGAGTACTGTCCGGGCGCCGGGAATTGATAGCCGAGGCTGCGCTCGATTGTCCACTCCTTGCCGTCATCGGGATGTTTGACGGGCACGTCGTTCACCAGGTAACGCAATTCAAAGAAATCGAGTTCAGCCGTGATCGGATCGGCGAGCGTAACCTCGACCGTGTACTCTTCACCTGTCAGGCAGCGGTCGTCTTCCTCGACGATAGCCTTGTCGAAGCTGGTGATGAACACTGCCACCGTTTTGATGGTCACTTCTCGCATCTGCGAGAGAATATTGGGATCCGTGCCGCGCACCTGCACCGCGAACTTGTGATCGCCGCCGCGTTCGACAACGTACTCACGGTCCTTCTGCGTACTCCATTCTTCGTTATTCTTGTCTTTGATGACGCTGCCGTTCACCGTCCAGCGGTACTGCACGGCATTGACGGCTTCTGCATCGAGCTTGATGATATCGCCAATAACGAAGGGAATGAGCGAGCCGTCACCTTCCTTGAAACCGCCGTCGACAAGGTCGCCCACGAAGCCAATCACCGCGGGGCCGTTTTTAGCTTCGATTGGCTGAGCAAATCTCTGAGCGTCTTCCGTCGTCGAAGTACCTGTGCCGCTGCCGAACTGCGTTGCTTGCAGCGTGTCGCTTGTACCTTTCTTGCGCGAGGCGCCCACGTAAATCGCGGCGCCGATCATTGCGAATCCAAGCACCCACGCCCACAAATTGTGTTTCACGTCACCCACCTTCTAATGGACCAGAAAATTGCCGCGGCCGCCTGAACCGATCTCTAGTGTTTCGAACGGGCGAACATGTTTACCCGCACCACGTCACAAAACCAGTGACGCTTTGGCAGAAGCAAACCTTTAACAAAACCTTGAAGTCACAGTTGCAGGGCCGCCAGCGCTTCCATCGCCGCTATGTGCTCTGCCCGGGCCGCGCGCAGGCAGGCCGATGCTTCCGTCCGCCGCGCCGAATCTTGAATCGCGTCCGGCGCATCAAACGGAAATAAGGGTGGAATCTTACTGAAACATTCGACTTCGTGGTCGAAATGCGCTGCTGCTTTGGCGAAGGCCGCTGCGTGCGCAGCCCACTGCTCGGCTGCTGCCAGACGCCTCAGCCAGGTTGCCGCGGCCGAGCGCGCTTCGGCATAGTATCCTGCATAATAACTGGTGCCCCAGTACGGCTGAACCTGCGCGGTTTCGACGGCCGTCGACCAGGCATTGTATGCGGCCGGGCCGGCGGCCAGATCGGCGGGCACCTCGATGGGCTTGCCGGCGCTGTCGCTCTCCTGCCCGAGGTGATGGCGCACGCCCTCCTTTATTGACTCACTCGCCGCCGCATGTTCATCGTAGTCGGCCACCGATCCCGTGGGCACGATGAAGAAGATCAGCGGCGGGTTCTGCGAGCCCACATCCTGGACGTTGATCGGCGCATCGTTCTGACCGTCCATGAACGTGCTGACGTGGTACTCTTCAGTGTCGTTATCGAGTCCCCGGATAATCCCAAAAGCGGGGCCATGCAGACCGTAGGCAATGGCCGGCCGGCCATCTTCAAGCGCTTTCTCGCAGGCATCCATCCAGACGAATTGAAGCTCACGCAGGTCCTTGGCGGTATAGAAAAAATCACGCAGGCCCGCCATGGCATCAAAGCCCATGCGCCTGAAGATCTGCGTGCAGGTCTCATCCCACTGCCTCGGCAGAAGGCCGACAGGGTCCAGCGAGCGATGAATCTGGGTTCTAAACGCCAGGCCCGACAATCCCCAGAGCTCGTCCATGTCGCGCTGCGCGTCGATGGCTTTGAGCACGCCATGAAGCGCGCCCAGAAAGCTGTTCATACAGGGGTGAAAGCGGGCATCGACTTCGATCAGCGGCACAGCAATCTCCTCTAGTACAGACGGACACGTTAAGAGGCGAGGAGGTAAAAGGCAATGCGGCAGAGAATCAGCACGCGCATATCACTGCCTTGCCTTCGATGCGTCTTCTCTCCGCATCAGCGCTACAACGGTGATAGTCAGGCCCGCGCCCAGGAACATGATGAATGGGTTCAGCGCGAATATGACCATCATCACGACCAGAAATACGGGAAGTGCTAGGCCAAGCGTCGCCCCCATCCACGCTCCCATCACGACCGCACGAGCGGTCGAAAGTGCCGAGCTTTCATCCTCGATCTTCATCAATACTCGGCAGCAGAACGCCCCCAGAAGTTGCGCCGGAAAAAGGGGCAGCAACCAGAAGCCGTTCACTGCGTTGTCCGGTGAGGACATTGCGTGCACGCCAAGCGCGATCGACGGCGCCAGCCCCAGCATCAGCGCATAGATGTCCGTGATCGAATAGTTGAATGCCCGCGTCGGATCGTTCTGGCGAAAATTCCGCCAGGACCTGCGTGCGATCAGAAGCAGAATCCATATGTACAGTCCGCACACAATAGCGGCGGGTACGATAAAATCAGCCATACGGACTCAACTTTACCCGCAAGACGTGATTAATTCAGACGTTTTGCGGACGCTCGATTCATGACGTAGTTAACCAGAATAATTCCAGTCAAGACCAGCGTTAGCGGCCAGAATGCGATCAGGATCGCCGCTGCAACAATGCACGCAAAGGGAGCGACGGCCCCCAGCAGCGCGCCGGTCAGGATTGAGATCGCCGAATCCCACGCGCTAATTGCACCGTTATAAGGAGGCAGTTCGATGTGGATGCGGCCGACGAATAGACCAGCAATTTGCCCAGCTCCGATCAGCGCTCCCAGAAACAAGTTCTCCTCCCAGAACATCATCGGATTGGCGGCAAGCACCTCCTTTATAAGGAGCAGCGTGGGAGTCAGCGCCAGCATTGCCGCCCAGATATCGGTGATGTGGTAATTAAAGGTGCGCCCGGGGCAATTCTGCTTGTAAGCACGCCAGTAATGCCTTGCGGCGAACACAAGCACAGCAAGATAGAAGGCGGAGAACAGAATAATGACCCACATAACTGTTATTACGGAGTGGGTTTGAAGTGGGTCTCGCATTTTTTTAAAATAAATGCAACGCACATGCGCATCCCGGCGTCCAATAGCTGTTATCCTTGATGTGCCGATGTCTCTGAACAGGTATGCGCTGTCATCTGCGAGTAATTTGGAAACTGAGAATGAAACGTACACTTTTGTCAGTCGTGCTGGTTCTGATCGCTGTAGCCTCGGTCGCTGTTGCCGGAGAACGCGGCGGCGGAGGAGGTGGTGGCGGCGGTGGCGGTGGCCGCTTCGGGGTTCTCGACAACGTTCAAATGGAATGGCACTCGTCGGTTGGGGCGGCCAAATCCTGGGCGCAGCGCGAGAACGGTCCAGTGATGCTTGTCGTTCACAGCGGCACGCCCGAAGAAGGCAAGGTCATCGATAAGATGGCGTCCTGGCCGCAGTCGATCGAGCTGAGCCGCTCTAAAATGGCTGCTGTGAAACTGAAGAATACTGACCGCGAAGCAGCCGAAGCGATGAGCATGCTCAAGCTCAAGCCGCCGGCGATTGCTTTCCTCGACAAGAACGGCAATCCGCTCGTCGGCATGCCCATTCCCGAACAGGTGACGGCAATCGCGCAGGTCGTCAACGGCTGGAAAACAGTCGCTGGAAATATCGACGCCTTCTTCAAGGACCACCAGCAGCGCGGCGAGCGCTACCTTTCATCGGGCAAGCTGAAGAACGCCTACCTTGAATTCTCTTTTGGCGCGCCATTCAAAGGACCGGAAGCTGAAAAAATGCGTGCCGGGCAGCAGAAAATCGAAGCACAGTGGCTCAAGCTGCTGGAGATCGGCAGCAAGCTCCCGGGTATCGCCAAGGAAGCCGTCTTCAAGGGCCTGCGTCGCGACACGTTGGGCACCACCTACGCCGCCACGATGGAGAAGTACATTAACGATCCGTCTTCCGCTGTCGCCGGTAGTGCTCCGGCTGTTGCCGCGGCGCCAAACACCAAATCGCTTGCGGAAGTAGCGCGTTCGTCCGGCGGCGGAATGGTCTCCGCATCGCGCGATGATGTCGAAGACACCGGCATGGACACCGGAATTCTCGCGCGCAGCGACAACCCGAAACTCAAGCAGGCCGAAGCTCTCTTGAAAGAGGGTCTGGTCGACTACAAGAAAGCCACGGCCGAAAGCGCGGACCGCGGACCCGAGCGCAACAAGCTTCTGCAGAACGCGCGCACCAAGTTCGAGCAGACGCTAACGCTGTGCGAAGAAGCGCAGAAAACGAAGGCAGATCCGGGCATCGAGAAGCTGATGGAGAAGACATCGATGCTGATGTACGGGGCGCTGAAATACCAGAGTCTCTAATCTCCGAAAAAAATCTGCGGTTCGCCGGTAAAATGCGAACTATTGTCTAGGCAACGTTCTGTTGGCTATGCTATTTTCGCCCTCGCTAATTCGAGGTGCGAAAATGCACGACATCGGACTCATTCTTACAATAACGCTGGGGCTCGCTGCCGCTCTGGTGCTGGGCTACACGGCGCAGCGAATCGGCTTATCGCCAATCGTCGGCTACCTGCTGGCGGGCATTGCCGTGGGACCCCACACGCCAGGGTTCGTGGCCGACTCGAAAATGGCCGCGCAACTGGCGGAAATCGGCGTCATCCTGCTGATGTTCGGTGTCGGCCTGCATTTTCATCTCAAGGATCTGCTCGCAGTCAAAGCGATCGCTATTCCTGGCGCGGTAGGACAGAGCGTCGTTGCAACGGGTCTGGGTTGCGTCGTCGCCGTGCTCTTTGATTGGTCGCTTTCGGCGGGAGTAGTACTGGGAATCGCCATCTCGGTCGCCAGCACGGTGGTTCTCATCCGCGTGCTGATGGACAACGATGCGCTTTCGACGCATCAGGGACACATCGCCGTTGGCTGGCTGATCGTCGAAGACATTTTCACCGTCATCGTGCTCGTGCTGCTTCCGGCCGTCGCCGCGTCATTGTCAGGGCGGAGCGAAACAGGACTATTCACGTCTCTGCTGAGCGCTCTGCTCAAGCTGATCATTCTGACGGCGCTGGTTCTGCTCGCCGGAGCGCGTGTGATTCCCTGGCTGATGGCGCACGTTGCCCGTACACGCTCGCGGGAGCTTTTCACGCTGGCGGTGCTGGTCGTGGCGCTGGGCATTGCAACGGGATCGGCCGTTTTCTTCGGCGCGTCGATGGCGCTCGGCGCTTTTCTAGCAGGAATGGTCGTGGGCCAGTCCGAGGTGAGCCACCAGGCCGCTGCGGACGCGCTGCCCATGCGCGATGCATTCGCCGTGCTCTTTTTTGTTTCAGTAGGAATGCTCTTTGACCCCAGCTTCCTGATTGCGCAGCCGCTGCTGGTGCTTGCGGTGCTGGCTGTAATCATGATTGGTAAGCCACTGGCCGCGATGGTTATTGTGTGGGCGTTCGGATATCCGTTGCGCGTGAGCCTGACGATCGCGCTGGCTCTGGCGCAGATCGGCGAGTTCTCCTTCATCCTCGCTGACGCGGCGCGCGAGATTCTTCCTCAGCAGGGCCGCAGTGTTCTTGTCGCGGCCGCTCTGCTGTCGATTACGGCAAATCCCATTCTGTTCCGGAGCATGGGCAGCATCGAACGGGCAGTGCACAAATCACCGCGTCTCTGGCGTTTCCTGAATCGCCGCGACGAAGGCTTGCCCTCAGCGGGGATGGCCGCCACCGAACCGGAGACCCGCGTTCCCGGTGGCCGGCTCAGCGCAGTGGTGGTCGGTTACGGGCCGGTCGGAAAAACGCTGACACGCATTCTTAACGACTTCGGCGTTCACCCAACCATCGTCGATCTGAACATCGACACCGTCCACAAGCTGACTGAGGAAGGAAACGCCGCCATCTATGGTGATGCAGGGCGGCGCGACATCCTCCAGGCAGCGGGTATCGAAGAAGCCACCTACCTCATCGTGACACTGCCGGACCTGACGGCGCGCTTCCCAGTGATCGCGACGGCTCGCATGCTTAATCCAAGACTGAAGATTATCGTGCGCGCTCGCTATCTGGGCGAGCGAGCGATGCTCGAAGAGTCCGGCGCCACGGCCGTGGCCTACGAGGAAGCGGAGGTGGCGGTCAAACTCGCCGAATACCTGCTGCGCGAAACGGGCGCTTCCAAAGCGCAGCTCGAAAGCGAAGCGGCGCGCGTGCGTGAAGAATTATCGCTGCGGCCCGAGCGAACGGCGTAACTGTGCGTCATCGACTTCAACAGGGAGGCGCGTAGAGCGCGGAGACCCTTGAGCAAACAGCGCAAGCGATCGCACCGATTGCTGTTCATGGATCATGCATCGATTACTTTCCGGCCGCGGCAATCTCCTTGCGTTTGCCGCTGATGATATCAATGATGATGGCGCGTACATCGTCGTAACCGGGTTCGTCCTTAAAGAACGCATACGTCTTGTGCGTCTTTCCGCCATCGAAGTAACCGTCGAGATGAAATCGGCGCTCGCCGGCCTTGAGCGCGCCTTGCTCGCGTGCGATGGCGTTGATCATGTCGTACGAGCCCAGCGTGATGCGCGACTTTTCAGTCGCACCGTCGGCATCCAGAATCTGGAAGAGATAGCGCACCGCAAACTCACCGCCTAATTCGAAGAACTCGTACGCCCGCACGCTTGTGCCGTTCACTTCAAACTGCTCCAGGCAATACGACGGTTTCTTTTTGAACTCGGCATCTTCGGTGCTCTGGTGAAGCTGTATCAGAGATGCGCGTTCACGGTCGCGCGCGGCTTTTTGCCCAGCCGCCTGCCAGGTCTGCACCAGCTTTGCCCGGACCTGGTGATCGTCAGGCCGCAGCACCTTCAACGTTACCCACATCTTGCTGGCCGTCGCGAAGTCGCCCTTGAGATAAGCGGCCAGTCCGGCGTTGTAGAGCACCCGCGTGTCCTGCGGCTGCAATGCCAGCGCCTCCTTATATTTGGCCAGCGCATCGGCGTAGCGCGACTGCGCCATCAGCGCGTCACCGGCATCCATTAGTTTGGTCGTTTCGCCGCTCTCCCCTGCCCAGCAGAGACTGCTGCTCATCGAGATGAAGGAAACCAGCAACAGGGCAATCGAGGGTACTCGCGCGCTTTTCATGTGGGCTCTCCGGAGCAAAAGGATTGCCGCCGGCGGTAAAAGGTCAATGAGTAAAAAAGGGATTGTTTTAAAACTGCATTGATTGCCTCGCCGGACTGCTTCAGAATTCCTGCATGTCTTCACCGCAGCTCCCGGCCGACCCGCTCAGCGCACAGAACGCGCAGACGGTCAGCATGGACGGTTCAGCGCCGCACTCCAGCGGCGCCGAGGCGCCCGTGCTTCCAGCAATCCTGCGTGTCGGCGAATACGACCTGATCCGTGAAATCGCACGAGGCGGGATGGGTGTCGTTTACGAAGCGCGGCACACGCAGCTGCAGCGCACCGTCGCGATGAAGATGATTCTCTCCGGCCAGTTCGCGGGCTCAAACCAGCTCATCCGCTTTCGCACCGAAGCCGAGGCCGCTGCAAACCTGGATCATCCGCATATCGTTCCGATTTATGAAATCGGAAGCTACGAAGGCAAGCCGTTCTTCACGATGAAGCTGCTGAGCGGCGGAAGTGTCGCTCAGAAAATTGGGGAGTACTCGAAAGATCCGCGCCGGACAGCAGCGCTGATGCTCAAAGTTTCGCGGGCCGTCCACTTCGCTCACCAGCGCGGCATTCTGCACCGCGATCTCAAGCCTGAAAATATTCTGCTCGACGACAGCGGCGAACCGGCCGTAGCAGATTTCGGCCTGGCCAAACGCGTCGACGAATCGCCCGCTGAGCCGGGTACCGGGCCTTCTCAGGGCGTGACTCAGAGCGGCTCCGTCATCGGCACTCCCGCCTACATGGCGCCGGAACAGGCTGCGGGGAACAATAAGCGCATCACGGTCGCTGCGGACGTCTACAGCCTCGGCGCGATTCTTTATGAACTGCTGACCGGCCGTCCGCCATTCTCAGGAAAGTCTCTGCTGGATCTGCTTATGAAAGTCCAGACCGAGCCGCCGGAGCCGCCGCGAAAAGTAAATCCAAAAGCAGACACGGGTCTGGAACTGATCTGCCTGAAGTGCCTCGAAAAGGATCCGGCTCAACGTTACGTCTCGGCCGAGGCGCTCGCGCAGGACCTGGAGCGCTGGCTGAACGGCGAGCCGCTCTCAGTCAATCCGGCGAACGTGTTGTTCCGCCTGGTTCACTGGACGCGCACCCACATTCGCGCTGCCGTATGGGCCGCCAGCATCGGTGCCGTGATCGCCTTTGCATTGAACACGCTGATCGGCTCGATCGTTCTCCGGTCCGACGCGCTGCGCTCCATTACCCAGGCCTATGAAAAGTTCCCCTCAGTGAAGCAGCCGCCGCGCCTGGACTGGCTGGTGCCGGGTGAGCCCTCGCCCGGGATCATCCTTCTTTTGTTGCTCTTAAGCCTTTCACTGATGATCAGTTGGGGCTTGCTGCTGACATGGACGACGCGGCCGAAAAACCGCTGGGACGATCTGATAACCGGCCTGGGCAGCGGGATCACCGCGGCCGTGCTGCTTTTCATCTTCAGCAGCGGCTGGGCAATGCCAATCGGCTTTAAGTTCCTGCCTGTCCATGAGGACCTGCTGCTGCTGGCCGGCAAAAACGTCGAAGACATCACCCTGATCGGAGACGAGCCACCCCCCAAGAAAGACGATGGCAAGCCCAAGCTCTCGGCAGAAGAGAAATTGCTGAAGCGCTATCCCGATCTGGCCGGTGTGCCTGCGGCTGAACGCAGCGGGATACTGATGCCAAAGGTCGTCGCTGATCTGCAGTTCCAGATGCCGATGATGTTCGGCGTTTGGCTTTATATTCTGACGACTGCGTGCCTGGGAACAGCGGTGTCGCAATCCATGGCCGCCGGCTCACTGCTGCGGCGCGGTGATTCGATCCTGAATGTCGTTCTGCCTTACCTCGAACTGAGTTTCGCCTGGTTCATCCTGATTTTGACAGTAAACGGCTGGCTGCAGCGCCTGATTATGCCGGCGTATGTGCGGGAACCGATGGGCTGGAATCACGGACCGTTGAGCGACGATCTGCTTGAAACGATGCTTACCGCCTTGCCTGTCGCCGTCGCGATCGCCGGAACAGCCTGGAGCTGGACCGCGCGCAGGCGCTTGCTGGGATACGCCACGTGTGCGACGCTGATCGCAGGGATCACTTCAGGATTCGCGGCAGGAGTGGCTGTCGCGCTTCCCCTACCCGTCTTTGCTTTACCCGAGATGGAGGTGTATCGCCGTCAGACGTTCCTCCGAAAGGGTGTAATTCTGATACTCTGGTTGCCAGTCTGGCTGATCATACTGGGGCTGCTGGGACATAAATGACAAAGCAAAATGCCACGCTGATGGTTGCACATTTGACACCCAAATATTGACAGAAAGAAAAATTAGAGGTAAGTTGCAGGTGGTGGAAGATCATTCTCTTTGGCATATTAGATTCTCCGACGCTTAGCCTTGCCAGCTTACGATCCACACCATTTCACTGACAATCCAAGTGCCGGCGATTCGCCTCTGCTTGCGCTGTCGCCATACTGGCATCAGATTTGTACAACGGCGAGCGGTTCGCAGCTTTTCATGCAACCACACACGAGGGAGCGTCCATGCCCAGCAGCCTCTTCAGCACGATTGCCAGCGGGTCCGACATCGAACAGTTCCGCACTCTGAACTGGGAAGGCAGTTTTGACGAGTACCTCGACATCGTCGTTAAAGACCCGCGCGTGACTCGAAACGCGTATCAGCGTCTTTATGACATGATCCTGTCCTACGGACAGGAAGAAGTGACCGAGCACCGCGAAAAGCTGATTCATTACAAATTCTTCAGCGATCCAATCTCGAATGGACGTGACGGCGTCTTCGGCATGGATCGCTCGCTGATGCGGCTGGTCAGCGTGATCAAGTCCGCGGCGATGGGCTACGGCACCGAGCGCCGCGTGCTGCTGCTGCATGGACCGGTCGGAAGCGCCAAGAGCACCATCGCACGGCTGCTGAAAAAAGGACTGGAAGTCTATTCAAAGACCGAACGCGGCGCGCTCTACACTTTCTCCTGGGACATTCCCGACATGCAGGGCCAGGATTCCGTGCAGCCCTGCCCAATGCATGAAGAACCGCTGAAGCTCATTCCTTTCGATCAGCGCGAGCGTGCGGCTGCGGAGATCAACAACCGCGCCAAGAGCGATTACAAGGTCCACATTGAAGGCGACCTGTGCCCGTTCTGCCGCTACGTGTTCCGCTCCATGATGGACAAGTACAGCGGCGACTGGGCCAAGGTGATGAAGCACATCCGCGTGCGGCGCATGGTCCTGTCTGAAAAAGACCGCGTGGGCATCGGCACGTTCCAGCCAAAGGACGAGAAGAATCAGGATTCGACGGAACTGACAGGCGACATCAACTACCGCAAGATCGCCGAATACGGCAGCGACAGCGATCCGCGCGCGTTCAACTTCGACGGCGAATTCAACGTCGCCAACCGCGGCATCATCGAATTCATCGAAGTGCTCAAGCTGGACGTCGCGTTCCTGTATGACCTGCTCGGCGCCAGCCAGGAACACAAGATCAAGCCCAAGAAGTTCGCGCAGACGGACATTGACGAAGTCATCCTCGGCCATACCAACGAGCCCGAATACAAAAAGCTGCAGTCCAACGAGATGATGGAAGCGTTCCGCGACCGCACGGTGAAGATCGACATTCCGTATAACGTGAAGATCCAGGACGAAGTGCGCATCTACGAACGCGACTTCAACAAAGAACGCGTCAAGAAGCACATCGCCCCGCACACCATAGAGATTGCCGCAATGTGGGCCGTTCTCACGCGCCTGGAAGAGCCGAAGAAAGCGCAGCTGTCGCTGATGCAGAAGCTGAAACTTTACGCCGGCAAGACCTTGCCGGGCTATACTGAAGACAACGTGGGCGAACTGAAGCAGGAAGCCCCGCGCGAAGGAATGACCGGCATCTCCCCGCGCTACATCCAGGACAAGCTTTCAAACGCGCTGGTCTCGAACACCAGCAGCACGTCGGTCAACCCGTTCATGGTTCTGAACGAGCTCGAAGCCGGGCTGCAGCATCATTCATTGATCACCAACGAAGAACAGCGCAAGCGCTACCGTGAGCTTCTGGCTGTCGTGCGCGAAGAATACGAAGAGATCGTTAAAAATGAAGTTCAGCGGGCAATCAGCGCTGACGAGGAAGCCATCGCGAAACTTTGCCAGAATTACATCGATAACATTAAGGCCTACACGCAGAAGGAAAAAGTGCGCAACAAGTACACGGGCCAGGCCGAACCGCCCGATGAACGGCTGATGCGCAGCATCGAAGAAAAGATCGAGATACCTGAGAGCCGCAAAGACGACTTCCGGCGCGAGATAATGAATTACATTGGCGCACTCGCCATCGACGGCCGCCATTTCGACTTCCGTATGAATGAGCGCCTGCACCGTGCATTGGAGCTGAAACTGTTCGAGGATCAGAAGGATTCGATCAAGCTCAGCACGTTGGTCTCCTCGGTTGTGGACCGCGAGACGCAGGAGAAGATCGACATCGTAAAAAGCCGCCTGATTCGCAATTTTGGATATGATGAAGAGTCAGCCACAGACGTCCTGAACTTTGTAGCCAGCATCTTCGCTCGAGGCGACACGAAGACGAAGAACAAGAACTAAGTAAAAGCTATGTTTTTGGCACTGGCGGTGCTCGGGGTCAGCGGTAGCGTAGTTTGTGTCGCGTTTTCGCGGGGGTGGGCATGCAGCAGAGTCCCGGGTCACCATCACAGCCCCAGCCGTTTGATCCCTTCGAGACTGAGGCCAGGCTCACAACCAGCACATCGTGGTTCTGGGCCATGGCGGCGCAGGCGCTCTGTACCGGCTTCCTGGTTATCCTTAATCATTTCGCTCAAGGGCATCCCTGGGAACGCCAGGTCCGCTGCATTGTCATTATTGGAATTGTCGCTACGTGGAGCCTGGCTCTGCGCACGATCCGCCAGCGCCTGGTGGAACTGATGGCTTACTGGCAGAAGGCATCGAAGGGACTTCTGCGCAAGGCGTCGGAAAGCGGGCGGCACCTGATCGCCGCACCGATGCCGGATGAGCAGAAGCAGTACATCCAGGGTTCAATCTGGAGACTGCGCATCATCGCGGCGGGGTTGACGATTCCCTTTTTCGTGATGCCGATGGCATGGTCATTCATCGCCATGAACCTGTCGCTGCATGTTGGTCCGCTGGCCAAGGAATTCTGGGCCGGCGTCGCGCTGTTCACCATGGTCTCGGCGTTCATCGTTGCCGGCTACTTCCACTGGGCGATTCTACCAATGCCGGTTCCCATGCGTGTGGGCGGCAAACGCCAGCTGACGGCACGCGTGCGCCGCCGGGTCTGATCCCATCCGCTCCGTTCCTTCTCAATTCATGACCTGCGTTTGCGCATTTTCCGCTCCGTGGCAGTGCGCTCCAAAGATGTCTTTGCGCGCGGCACGTTGTATAATGAAGCAGGAATAAGAATGAGGTAAGGCAGCATGGTTCCTCCTGATCCGAATTACGAATCCATCTCTAAAATCGAACGCGACCATTCGCGCTTCCGGCAGATCGTCCGCGGCAAGATCAAGAAAGAGCTGCGCAAGTACATGACGCAGGGCGAGATGATCGGCAAGAAGGGCAAGGACATCGTTTCGATTCCGCTTCCGCAGATCGATCTGCCGCATTTCCGTTTTGGCCGCAACCAGGGCGGCGTAGGTTCCGGCGAAGGCCAGGTCGGCGATCCGCTCAGCGGCCAGCCACAGGACGGCGACGGCACGGGCGAAGCCGGCGATCAGCCGGGCGAGCACATCCTGGAAGTGGACCTGACGCTTGAAGAGCTCGCCAAAATCCTGGGCGAAGAGCTCGAACTGCCCAACATCGCTCCGAAGGGCAAGCGCACCATTATGGCCGAGAAGGAGCGCTACAGCTCTATTCGCCGCGAAGGCCCCGAATCGCTGCGCCATTTCAAGCGGACGTTCGTGCGCGCGCTGCGCCGCCAGATCGCGACTGGCAATTACAATCCCGGTAATCCGATCATCGTTCCGATCAAAGCCGACAAGGTTTACAAAAGCTGGCAGATCACTCACGTTCCGGAATCCAACGCGGTCATCTTCTACATGATGGACGTGTCGGGCTCGATGGGCGACGAGCAGAAGGATCTAGTTCGCACGACCGCATTCTGGATTGACACATGGCTGCGCAGCCAGTACCGCACCATCGAAAGCCGCTACATCACGCACGACGCCGCCGCACGCGAAGTCGATCAGGAGACGTTCTACAAAACGCGCGAATCCGGCGGAACTGCGATCAGCTCGGCGTACCGTCTCTGCGCTGACATGGTGGAAAAACATTACTCGCCGATGGACTGGAATATCTACGCATTCCACTTCTCCGACGGCGATAATCTGCTCAGCGACAACGAGCAGTGCTTTCAGATTCTTAAACAGGAATTACTGCCGAAGGTGAATCTTTTCTGCTACGGCCAGGTGCGCAGTCTCTACGGTTCCGGCGAATTCAAACGCAAGCTCGACGACGCGATCGAAGAAGACAACCTGATCACGGTCGACATCAAGAACAAGGAAGAGATTTACGACGCGATCAAAGTGTTTTTAGGTAAGGGGAAGTAAACAGCGGCTCTTGGCTCTTAGCTCCTGGCTCTTGGCTCTTGGCTCTTGGCTCTTGGCTCTTGGCTCTTGGCTCTTGAAGCGCGACAAACTGAGAGCCGCATGCTAATGAGCCAAAAAATGTCCGACGCAAACGCGAACAAAGAATACGCAGAGGCGCAAACCGGACAAATCAGGGAAGGCCAATGAAACAAACGGCTAAGCTAACGGTGGACGAATTCATCGAAGAGTATTCCAAGCTCCCTGATGGGTGGCGCTACGAATTGAAAAATGGGTTTGAAGATTGATGTAGCGGCACTCTTCAGATTGGATCGCAAGCAATTGAGAAAGGCAGCAGGCTTGTAGCCATGTCCGACGCCAATGCGAACAAGGAAAAGTGGGCCGCGAAGAACCAGGGCCGCACGCTTCACCCCGAAGCCGTTGCGGCCGCCGCAGAATCGCGCCCAAAAATTCCGCCGGGGCAGCACATCCCGCAGGGCTGGCCGCGACTCGATCTCGGCTTCGTGCCCGACATCCCCCTCGACAAGTGGAGCCTGAGCGTCAAAGGCCTGGTTGAGCGTCCGCACGTTTTCACCTGGCAGGAATTCCAGGAGCTGCCGCAGAGTGAGCAGGTCGCGGACATGCATTGCGTCACGACCTGGAGCGTTCTCGATAGCACGTTTAAAGGCGTGAGTTTCGCCGATCTGGCGATGCACGTCGGCGTGCTGGCTTCCGCAAAATTCGTTTACTTCAGTTGCTTTGACGGCTACACGACCAATCTCGATCTCGAAGGCTGCATGGACGAGGATGTCATGCTCATGCACTCCTGGAACGGCGCGCCGCTCGACGCCGAACACGGCGGCCCCGTGCGCATGCTGATCCCCAAGCGTTATCTCTGGAAGAGCGCGAAGTGGATCAAAGAGATCGTGTTTATGGAAAAGGACAAGCTCGGTTATTGGGAAGTGCGCGGCTATCACAACCACGCCGACCCGTGGACGGAAGAGAGGTTTTCATGAGTTCCTCGCGCGTGCAGGAGACCGCGGCCGAGTACGGAAAGGCGGCGACAATCGCTCCCGCGGAGCAGCGTGTCATTCTTCACAACATTACCTGGGACACTTACGTGCGGCTATTGGAGGAGACTGGAGACAATCGACGAAGCCGCATGGCCTACGATGGGGAGACGTTAGAAATTATGTCGCCGCAACGGCAGCACGAAGCAAGCAATTACCTCATCGGAATAATGATTTTTATTCTTGCTGAAGAGCTTGAATTGGAAATGGCAGGATGTGGACAACTGACCTGTAAACGCCAGATTGCCCAAAAAGGGTTGGAGCCAGACTCTTGTTTTTATATCGCCCATGAAGCTGAAGTCCGAGGACTGGATAGGATCGATCTGGATTTAAATCATCCGCCACCTGACCTGATGATTGAGGTAGACATAACGCACTCTTCCATAGACAAGCTTGCAATTTGCGCAACGCTGGGCGTGCCCGAAGTCTGGCGATATGACGGCCATACATTGCGTTTTTTTGTTTTAAAAGGCGCCATCTACAAAGAAGCCGAGGAAAGTCTTGCATTCCCCAAGCTTCCGCTGCGTTCTAAGATTCCAGAAATTATCGCGCATGAACCTGCTGTCGGCGAGATGAAAGCTCTTCGCGAATTCCGCACCTGGGTAAAGCAGCAGTTGGAGGCCCGGAAATGAATCTGACTCCCGAACTTGATGACCTGAAAGAAGAGATTAAGGCCCACGCCATTGACTGCGGGCTGGACTTCTTCGATGTCGTCTACGAAGTGCTGACGCACGATCAGATGAACCAGATCGCGGCGATGGGCGGCTTCCCCACGCGCTACCCGCACTGGCGCTTTGGCATGGAATACGAGCGGCTCAGCAAATCGTACACGTACGGGCTCTCGAAGATTTACGAGATGGTCATCAACAACGATCCCTGCTACGCATACCTGATGCAGTCCAATCCCATCGGCGATCAGAAGCTCGTGATGGCGCACGTCTACGCACACTCGGATTTCTTCAAGAACAACTGCTATTTCGCGCATACGAGCCGCAAAGCCATCGACGAGATGGCCAACCATGGCGCGCGCATCCGCGGCTATGCCGAGCGCTACGGGCATGACACCGTGGAGGCGTTTCTCGACTGCTGCCTGAGCATCGAAAACATGATCGACATTCACTCCACCTACATCCGGCGGCAGGAAGAGGTCAAGGCGGCATCGCAGCTGACCGAGGAAGACGACGACACGCTGAAAGTCGAGCGCATCCGTTCTAAGGATTACATGGACCGCTTTGTGAATCCGAAGGAGTTCCTGGAAGCCAAGCGCCGCGAGCTGGAAGACGAGCGCAAAAAGAAGAAGCGCATTCCCGAAGAGCCCACGCGCGATCTGCTCAAGTTCCTGATCGAGTACGCGCCTCTCGAAAAATGGCAGCGCGACATTCTCACCATCGTCCGCGAAGAGGCGTACTATTTCGCGCCGCAGGGCATGACCAAGATCATGAACGAAGGCTGGGCCACGTACTGGCACTCGCGCATGATGACCGAAAAACTCGCCACTGACCGCGAGATCATCGACTACGCCGACCACCATTCCGGCACCGTCGCGATGGGGCCTGGACAAATCAATCCGTACAAGATCGGCGTTGAACTCTACCGGAATATCGAAGAGCGCTGGAATAAGGGCCAGCACGGCCCCGAGTGGGACCGCTGCGATGATTTCGACAAGCGCCGCAACTGGGACACGAAAGCCAACGCCGGCCGCGAGAAAATTTTTGAGGTGCGCCGCGTCCACAACGACGTCACCTTCATCGATGCGTTCTTCACGAAGGAATTCTGCGAAGAACACAAGCTCTTTGCGTTCAAGTTCAACCGCAAGAGCGGCGTTTACGAAATCTCGAGCCGCGAGTTCCAGGACATTAAACGCCAGTTGCTGAGCAACCTCACCAATGCAGGACAGCCGTTCATTTACGTCGTCGACGCGAATCATTCCAATCGCGGCGAGCTCTACCTGCGGCACCGCTTTGAAGGCGTTGAGCTCAAAATGGATCATGCGCGCGACACGCTGCAGAACATTGCCGCAGTCTGGTCGCGTCCGGTTCACATTGAAACAGTCATCGGCGGCAAAGGCAGGCTGCTCACCTACGATGGCAGCGAGCATCGCGATTCAGAGATTTCGGTCGATCTGGAAGACAGCTACGAAATGGCTGAAAGCCTGTAGGCGCGGAACACTCGCATGAAATACCTGGTTCCAGCTTTTATATTCCCAGGCGCGGTGCTCGGGCTGTCAGGCCTGATGGCCTTAGTTTACGTAAGTTACATTCATGAAGATCTGGAAAGTTTAGAGGGCACGGTGCTCGTTGGGCTTACGGGATTAATGATTTCGTGTAGCCTCCTTTTGACCCTTTGCGGACTTTCCGCTGCATTCATCCACTACTTGCAAGCGAAGCGCTTTCCCGAGCGGTACTCCGAGCTGTGGCTGTAACGCCCACCTGAAGACGCCGCTTTGAAGTCAACCAGTTGCCATCCCCCGCCATTCGGTTAAAAGCTTTCCGGCGGCACGCGTCGTGCTTGCATTTTACAGCACGCATGCATCGCGCATGAGGTTGTACAACAGGGGACAGCAGCACGCTGAACAATGCCGCCGGAACGAAGTCATCTCAGCGCATTTCACCGCATGACTGAGACATTTCTGATCTGAATGCATTGAGCAGGCTGAACACAACGGAAGCTTCATGAAACGATCGAGTGGCATTCTCTTACACGTTACCAGTCTTCCCAGCCAGCATAGCATCGGTGATCTCGGCACTCACGCCTACACCTGGGTGGATTTCCTCGCCGAAGCGCGGCAGAGCTACTGGCAGATTCTGCCGCTGGGTCCCACGGGATTCGGCAACTCGCCGTACTCATCGTTTTCAGCGTATGCCGGAAATCCGCTGCTGATCAACCTCGAGGAGCTCGTCAAGGATCAGCTCCTCAAGGCCGCGGACATCGAGCCCTACGAGAATTACGCGTATCAATCACGTGTGCGCTTTGAAAAAGCCAAGCGCTACAAGAATCTGCATCTGCTCAAAGCCTTCACGAACTTCCAGGCTACCTCGGACTGGAAGCAGGGCTTCGAAGAGTTCCGCGATTCGAGCCCGTGGCTCGACAATTACGCAAAGTTCGCTGCGAACAAAGAGAAGTGTGAGCCGCTGTTCATTCAGTTCGAACAATTCATTTTCTACAAGCAGCTCACAAAGCTGAAAGCCTACGCCAATTCAAAAGGCATTAAGATTATCGGCGATCTGCCGATGTACGTCGCCGAGGACAGTGCCGACCGCTTTGAGGCGCCTGAGCTGTTTGATCTGGAGAGCGGTTATTTCGCCGGCTCGCCGCCGAGTCCTGCATTCCCAGTCGGGCAGAAGTGGGGCAATCCGCTTTTCCGCTGGGACAAGCACCGCGAAACAGGGTACCGCTGGTGGATTAACCGCATCAAGGCCACGCTCAAGCAGGTGGATGTCATTCGCCTGGATTATTTCTGCGGCTATTCGGAATTCTGGGCCAGCAACGGTCACACCGGCCACTGGCGGCGCGGACCGGGACATGACCTCTTCCAGAAAACGCGTGACGCGCTCGGTTCTCTGCCCTTTATTGCCGAAGACCTCGGCGAGCTCACGCACGACATCAAGGAACTCCGCAACCGCTGGGGCATTCTCGGAACCAAGGTGCTGCATTACGCTTTCGATGGCAACGGTGAGAATCCGTACATTCCACACAATTTCGAGACGACCAACTGCGTGGTCTATACGGGCACGCATGATAACGATACGACACGCGGATGGTTTGACTCGTCACCCGATCACATTAAGGATAATGCGCGTCAGTACATGAAATGCGACGGCCACGACATTTCGTGGGATCTGATGAAGCTCGCCGCTGGCAGCAAGGCCGACCTGGCGATCATTCAATACCAGGATGTCCTGTGCCTGGGATCTGAAGCGCGTTTCAACACGCCGGGCACGGTGAGCGGGCATAATTGGTCGTGGTGCCTGCAGCCGCATCAAATCAATGACAAGGTCGCCGAGTCACTGGCGTGGCTTACCCGCACCAATAACCGTCTGCCCTGAGCACACCCGCAGGAAGGATACGCGTGCGATCTCTCGCGCGCTGTTCTACTTTGAAGGTTCGAGCACCGCGTTCAGGTACTTGAAGTATTCCCGCAGGGCGGCGGCGCGGTCTCTGCCTTCTGGAATAGCGGCCGCGGCGTTGAGGGATTCCTCGACTTCATTCTTCAAACCCCGGCTGTTTGCGAACACCGCCAGTCCGAGGTTGTCATCGGCACTGGTCTTTTCTGCCAGCAGTTGCAGCAGCATGAACGCCTGCAACGGCGGGACTTTGTCCCACGGCTGAACACGCGTTGATGAGGCAGGCCCTTTCTTCGTAACAATCTTCAGACCCGCTTCATCGAAGTCGGTGATGTCGTCCCCGTTGGGATCATTCTTGCGGGGAAAAACCTGCAGCGGCGAATCCTTGCGCGGATGCCGCTGGATCTGTTCAAGCAGGCGTGCGCGGCAGCGCTTCACGAGGTCCTGCTCGAGTCGCGCCGCATTCCAGAACGCGTCAGCAAGCTTCTTATCCTCACCTTGCGCCTCTTTGAGCATCTTCTCAATTTCAATATTCTGGGCTGGGTACTGGAACGCTTTTGCGCTCGCCTGAGCGGCTTTCAGCGAGCCTGCAATCTTGCTGGGCTCGACCTTGATTGCCGGTGGCGGTGGTGTCATGGCTTTCTCGGGAGCGGGCGCAGGAGGCTGCGCCTGAGCGGACGGCTGAGCGACGGCGGTCTCAGCTGATTTCGCGGGCAGTACGTTTTCCGGCGGGGTTACGCTCGTTGCCGGCGACGTTTTTTCGACAGTGGCAATTCCGGTATTTCCGACTGCCGGAATCGTTTTCGGAGGAGTCTCAACCGGCGCACTTCCCTCGGGACGCACGCCAGTCTGCCGCAGGATTGTTTCCTCGATCTCGGCGGCGAGCACCAGCGCCTTAACGCCTGTGGGCGAATCGCGTCCGGCTTTCTCCGCGATGCCGCGCGCCAGACGCAAGACCGCCGGCGTGTGCTTGATCTCCTTCTTCGACAACATGTCCTGGATGTATTCAAGCTGTCGCGTGGCGCTGAGATACTCGTCGCTTCGAGCATCGGAAGAGGGTGCCGGTTCAGCTCTTTTCGGCTCCGGTGCGGGCACTGCGACTAGCGGCGGCTGCGTAACCAAAACTGGCTGAGCCGGCTGCACTGGAGCGGGAGCAGGTGCGGGTGCGGCGGCACGATCGGACTGGTTCTTCTTCAGCGGCGCGTAGACGAAAATTAGCGCCGTAAAACCAAACACAACGATGAATGCCAGTGCGGTCATTCCCACCAGGAACAGCGTGTACAGCCGCGTGAGCATTGAAGCGTTCTGAAGTTCCGTGCGCGTCGGCATCGGCCGTGCCGGCATTGCGCCACCGCCATTTGCAGGCGCAGCAGCGGGTGCCGCGGCGCTGGCGGACACAGCGGTACGGACGCCGCCCTGATGTCCACTCACCGATTTTTCAGCAAGCGACGAGAGTTCTTTCCTGGCTTCTTCTTTTTCAGCCGCGCTGAGTTCAATCGAGAGCGCAGAGATCAGGTCATCGTATGTCGGGCGCGAGGCGGGATCGGGCAACATCATGCGCTCAACCAGACGCAACACGTTTTCAGGCAAGCGGCGCTGCATTTCCGCTGGCCACTGCACGGAGCCGAGCAGGCGCTTGCGCTCGCCGACGAGGGACTCCTCATCGTTACTCTTAAAGGGGGCATTGCCGGTGAGCAGGTGAAACAGAATCGCACCGAGCGAGTACACATCAGTTGCTGTGGCGTTCAGTTCCACTGTCGCATGCGACGGCAGCGCCTCAGGCGCGGTATAAATGAGCGGCTCATAAAGGTACGGATCCTTGACAGACCATGCGGCGTGCTCGGGGCGCTCGCCGAGGCCAACGCCAACAATGCGCGCGTCGTCCTCGCCAAGGATGATGTCTGCCGGATGCAGGCGGCCGTGGTACTTTTTATGCGTCGCGGCGTAGCGCAGCGCGTTGGCGCACTGCAGAGCCACTCGCAGCGCCTTGGGCAGTGACATCGGCCGTTCGCGCTGCAGAAATTTCGAAGCCGGCTCGCCGAGCGCGTACTCGGTCATGAGCATCAGCGTGCCGCCTTCATGCACGCAGCCAAGACTCCTGACCATGCCGCGGTGTTCAAGCAGAAAACTGGCTTCCGCATTTTTCGGAAGCTCCTGCACGAATTTGCGGTCGCACAAGGAAGGGCGGAAGACCTTCAGTGCTACCACGTCCTGCTCGACCAGGCGCCGCGCTTTGTACGTAATGCCCTTGGGACTGCGGCCCAGTTCCAGCAGAATGCGGAAGCCTTTAAGCTCCGGAAAAGGGCTGTCCGCGGGCGTTGTTACTTCTTTGACGCTCATGATTCTTAGACTCGCTTCCGGGACCCCTACCTTACGGGTTAAGCCAAGCGGACTCAAGGACTTGCGGGCAACCTCCTGAGGCAGACGGAACACCGGACTAAGGATTAGACGCGGCACCTGTTTTTTTGCGGCACAGTTCCCGTCGCTCAACGTGCTTTTTTTTGAAAGCATGCTTTTTACCCTCAGTCCGTTAATACAGTGAACGGCGCTATCGCATGGACCGGAACTGGGTTTCTCAATGATTCGCTCCCTCGCGCTCCCTTTGTTGTTTACTCTCTTGCTTCCGCTGTCCGGCTATTGCAGCCAGCTCCGCGGGCCCCGGGACACGCGGGAAGATCCCGACGTGGAGGAAGCTCGGCAAAAGATGTTTGCGCTCCTTCTGCCGCAGGATGAAAAAGGCTTCGTGCGGCTGGAAGGCAAACCAAAGCCCGGTGAGTGGCTCTGGTTTTATAAAGAGACGCCGCAGTCGCTGCAGCGTTACCAGATGCAGACGCGAGCGCGTCCGGCGCCTGAACGGCGCACATTTGTGCTGCAGCCGCTTGGGGAGATTGAAGTCTCGCGCCTGGCAGTGCTCGAGAAAATGCGCGAGTACGCCGAAATTTTTTTCCAGGTTCCGGCGCGCATCCAAAAGCCAATTCCGCTGGACGTGCCCGGCGAAGTGCTGTTCAAAAACGTTCCTATCGGCAACCGCCACGGAAAATACGACAAGCAGTTCAACGGCGACAAGATCATAGACGCGCTTCTGGCCAAACACATTCCTGAAGACGCGCTCGTTTATATCGGCGTGACGAGCGAAGATTTATTCGCGATAGGCACCACATTCGTCTTCGGTGTTGCGAGCCTGGAGAAGCGCGTCGGGGTTTACAGCCTCAGCCGCTTTTACCCGGAATTCTGGGGCATCCAGTCCCAACCAGGGGATGAGATCACTGCGCTGCGCCGCGCGTGCAAGCTGCTGAACCATGAATCGGGCCACATGTTCGGCATCACGCACTGCGTTTTCTACCGCTGCTCCATGAACGGTTCCAACAGTCTGAGCGAGACAGATGCCGCGCCCATGCATTACTGCCCGGTTTGCCACCGCAAGCTGATGTGGAATCTTGAATTCGACGCTGCGAAGCGCTACGGGCAGCTCGAAAAATTTTACCGCGAAAACCGCCTGACGCCCGAAGCCGATTTCATCAAGTCGCGCGTCGAGAACTGGAAAAAAGTGATGGAAGCCGAGCGCATTCAGAAGACAGCGGAAGAGTAACGCGCAGTTCGCTTGCAATGCAGCGGCTGGAACACGACTTCAACACGGAGGCATAGAGAACACGGAGCACAGGGAGTTATTTAGATGTACTCTTGAGTTTCCAGGCCGCTGCGTCTCTGCCATGCTCAACAAGCCGTGCACGAGAGTCGACTTTGCGTTCAAGTTTTCTCTGTGTTCTTTGTGAGCTCTGTGGTGAATTTCAGCCGTTTCCGCCTTCGTCCATGCGGCGGGCGCCTTCCATCAGCAACTGCGTGGTTGGGGCGTTCATTTGCGCTTCAAGTTCAATCTCGCTCTGCAGGAAGGTGAATGAACCGGCGTTCCAACGGAGCGCAAGATAAACGGCCTCTTCCCCCTGCCGGCATTCTTCTGGCACCTGCGGGCCCGACACCGTCGCAACTATCACGCGGCCTTTGCGCAGGAAGAAGCGGCCCGATGCGTCTTGCGTGCGAAGCGAAAGCTCGCCGCTCTTTTTTTCCATATCAAACATCATCAGCAGCGACGAGAGGCTCAGCTGCGAGAGCAGGCCGTGTACCGATGCGGCCGGCGGCGGCGGAGGAGGAGCAACATCGCTGGCCTTGGGCAGGCGCGCGCTGGAACGCGGCACCAGGACAGCATGCTCGCCCGACGCGAAATGGTCAAACTTGCCGTCTCCCAGATACTTCGCGGCCATCGCAGCGGCCTTGCGCGCGACCAGCGGCAAATTCGCGGCGCTATAGCTCCAGACCGAGTTGGGGCGTTCCGACATACGGCCGATCAGGTCAATCATGCTTTCACCGCCGGGTGCGGGTTCAATCCGCGGCAGGATCACCGATTCGGACGTCGCATCGCGAACGAAAAACAGCGCGGGTGTTGTGCCGATCACCGCATCGAGCTTCGCCACGAGGCTCTCCGCGAGAAATGTGTTCACAACGAAAATAGAAGGCGTGATCCCACCCGATTTAAGCGCGCCGAGAACGTCTTGCACTTCCTGCAGAGAACGCCCGGATGGCAGCGGAAATACGTTTTTCTTCAGCAGTTCCAGCATGATTGCGCGGCAGACGCAGAAACGCAGGCCATGCTGCGCATCCATAGCTTCGATGAAAAAAGGAATGCCGCCCATCATTCAATGCCCAGAATCGTGATTTTGCCGTCTTTGGCCAGAACTTTGACAGTGTACTTGCCATAGGCAAATTTCTGCCAGGCGCCGCCAGCGGGAACAAACGTGATCTGCACATTCAGTATGCGCGGCACCTCATCGAGCTTGTGCCCGCGCAATTTTCCGAAGAGCTCATTGAACAGTTCATCTTTGTTCCGCGCTTTGATGACCGGCTGCGTTGGCAATGTGGGCTGCGGCGGCGCGGCGACAATCATCCGCGTCGATGGACGCGGTCCCGTGGTATTCGTGGCGACGGGAGCCAGCTCGACCTTGATGTCAGTGACGTACTGCTGCATGAGCTCGGTATAGAGCTGGAAGGTTTCGACTTCCGGGCGCGCGTTGTAAATGGTGAGCGGGATTTTCAGTAAATTGGGGCCGGCTTTGAGCGTCATGCCAAGCTCGGTGGTGCCGTCATTGGTCGTAACGTACAGATCAGCTGTTAAGTTTAACTGCCCATGGCGCTTGCACCATTCGAGTGCATCCGGACGTTCGCCGTTTGTGAAAGACAATGCAGGCACAGTTTTACTCGAGGAAGCCGCTTAATGTCCGAACGCACCATGTGCCCGTGATACGCGCACCCAGATGAAATTTCAATCGAAGTTTAACTGCAGCCAGCAAATAAAAAAAGGTGCCATTGCACCTTTTTAGGTCGGAATCCTATTGTGCAGTCCGCAAGTGGACGCAACAGCCCGTCACTTCTGCGCCACCCATTCCAACGCGTTCTTAAGAATTGTCTTGTACGCCGCAGATTCGTGCGCGCGGCCGTCGTGCCCGAGCGTGATACCCACGATTCGGGTCTTGGGATGCTTCACGACGAACACGACAGGGAACGTCTTGCCACTCAGCGGGCTTTTTCCGGTGGCAAGTACTTCGATTGGCGTGCCGCCTTTTTCATCTCTAGTGAAATAGTAGAGTTCGTCGATGATCTTAAACGTCGCCGGCACGTCTTTCATGATTGGATGCTTGGCATCGTCTACGGACACCTCGAACTCGCCGAGTTTGTCGTGGCCCTTTGAACCGCCCCCCGCCAGAACCTTGTTGTACTCGGGCCAGTCGCCCCAGTTGTACCACAGCGCTGGATGAACGAGTAACAGCCCCTTACCCGAGTCGGCGAAGTCGAAGATGCCTTTGCGCAGTTCCACATGAGCCAGCGGCTGATTGGCGCTGAGATAGAGAACATCAATATCTTTCAGCGCCCCAAGCACTGTATCCACTTTATCCGTGTAGGTGACAGTGGCTTTGCCGCCCTCTGAGAGTGTGGCGACGTCAGCCTGGTTGAACCACTTGTTGAAGTCGTGCGAACTGCCGCCGCCGACGATCAGAACTTTGGGCGGTTCACCGGCGAAGAGTGTTGTTGCACCCAGCAGGCTCAGCAGAAACAGTTTTGCGACGAGGGACATGTCGTTCTCCTTTTGTACCGCCGGCTTACAGCCTGCGAGTCAATTGAGTTCCGTTCGTTCAAATCTCACACGTTTCGCACACGCAGGATGCCTGCGGTACAACGCTTCAGCGCCACAAGTATTCACGCCTTGCGGATGGCCTCGTACACCTTCGTGATCGCCTGGGTGCCGAGCCTTCCATGGCCCTGCGCCTGCAGCGCGATGTAGAGCTGCTCGGCCTGCGCAACCATCGGCAATGACAGCTTCATGCGTTTGGCCTCATCCAGCGCTATCCCGAGGTCTTTTACGAAATGATCGACATAGAATCCGGCCGCAAAATCATTCTTCAGAATGCGCGGTCCTAAGTTTGACAGTGCCCAGGACCCGGCAGCGCCCTGCGACACAGCTTCGAGCGCCACCTCGGGCTTGATGCCGCAGTTCTTCGCGTACGTGAGCGATTCAGCCAATGCGAGCATGTGGCCGGCGATAAGAATCTGATTGACCATTTTGCAATGCTGCCCGCTTCCCGCCGGGCCCATGTGCGTAACGCTCTTGCCCATTTTCTGAAACAGCGGCAGGACGCGTCCATAGCTCTCGCTATCGCCGCCGACCATGATCGTCAGCTTCGCCCCTTCTGCGCCGGCCTGGCCTCCCGAAACCGGCGCATCGAGGAATGCGCCGCCCTTAGCCGCCGCCGCTTGAGCAATCTCTACGGCCAGTGATGGCGGACTGGTGGTCATGTCGACGCAGACCTGACCCCTGCTGAGCATCGGGACAATGCCGTCTTTGCCGAGGAACGTTTCGCGTACGTCTTCAGGAAAGCCGACAATTGCGAAAATGACATCGCTCTTCTGGGTCACCTGTGCGGGAGTATCAGCCCAGGCGGCGCCCTTCTTCAGGAGCGCGTCGGCTTTTGCCTTTGTGCGGTTGAAGACCGTCAGCGAGTGTCCGGCAGCCATCAGGTGTCCGGCCATGGGCGCGCCCATCACGCCGGTTCCGATAAAGCCAATACGAAGCGAGTCAGCCATTGCGAGGGTTCCTCAAAAAAGTTCGAGGAATAGGTATCGGGGCTCGGCGGAAGATCGTCAACGGCAAATCGGTACGCTGCAGGGACGCGTATGGCCGAACAGATCCAGTCTTACAACGACTCGCCGATTTTCCGCTCACCGATTTCCGCGACGTTCATCGAGACCATTCTGGAGTACTGAAAAAAGCTTGAGAAGTTCAGCGTCAAGCCGGACTGAGCAGTTATTGAAATAACACTGCTCTCTTGAATTCCATTTCTTCCCATCGGCGCAATTCGCTGCGGAACCAAAGCGGACAGTCGGACTGAGTTTTCGGCTCTTGATCGTCAATCAGGCAAACAGCCATGCCGATGCGTTTCAAGCTGGACCGTTTTACCCGCACTTTGTCCTTCGAAGCTTTCTGCAACACGCTGGTCAAGTGCTTGCTGAAGCGTTTAACGCAGTTTGTGTAGTACATATCAAACAAAGTGGAGGAAGGTATGAAGAGCCGCTTCAATATTGTCAAGCTCGAAGAGCGCATCGCTCCCGCACTGCTGTTCCCTGAGTTCTGCCCGCCTGGCCTGGAGAAGAAGGCCGGTTCAACGACGTACACCGGACCGGTTGAAGTTCAGGTCGATCCGATCTGCGGTTGTGTGAAGTACACCTCGACTGCCGCGGACAACTCGACGTCCGCCGGTGGCTTCGAGAACATCATCGTCATTACCCAGGGCGGCGGCGGCAAAGTCGCCTAAAGCTACACCTGCTGTTCTGCAGCGAGGGATGTCTCCCCCATCCCTCGCTGCTTTATCTCAATTTCAATTTTCCAATTACTCCGCGAGCGTGTTCCGGGATCCGCTGTGACCTCGATGCTTTCATCATCCGAGACTGCGTCGCCACCGGTATCCCGGCGGCACGACCTGATCATTCGTCCAGTGGGCGAGAGCGGCGAGTGCGTCGTCAAGGATCCCGCGAGCGCCAGTTATTACCAGCTCGGCGCAGAAGAAGCGTTTCTGCTGAGCGCGCTCGATGGAACCCGAAACGGCACGCTCATCTGCGATTCCTATCAGCAGCGCTTTAACAAGGCGCTGACCGAGTCGGAGCTCCAGGAATTTATTGATTACGCCCGCGCCGTTGGCTTCGTTGGACCGCTGAAACAGGCACCGGATGGATCGTCGCAGGCTCAGGCTGAGCCGGCTCAGCCGCAAAACAGTCTTAACAGCCGTCAGAGCATTCTTTACTGGCGGATGCGTTTATTCAGTCCTGACGCATTGCTGAACCGGCTCGAGCCTGGGCTGCGATTTCTCTTTACGCCCGCGCTGGTGATGTTCCTCACTGCAGCGGGTCTTTTCTCAGCAGGCATCGTCTGGTTCAACCGTGCTGAGCTCATTTCACAGTTTGCCGATGCTCTTCGTCCTCGGACGCTCTTCCTGGCCTGGCTGTGCATCGCCAGTGTGACGCTGATACATGAATTTGCTCATGGTCTTGCGTGCAAGCGATTCGGCGGCAGGGTTTCAGAAATCGGCTTCCTGCTGATGTTCCTGATGCCCTGTTTTTACTGCAATGTGTCCGACGCGTGGCTGTTTCGCGAGCGCTACAAGCGCGTCTGGGTCACACTGGCCGGGCCCTGCTGCGACGTGCTGCTCTGGTCGGCGGCAGTGCTGATCTGGCGCGTGTCGATGCTCGACAGCCTTCTTAATTACCTGGCCTGGATCACATTGTCCGTGCTGGGCGTGCGCATTCTGCTGAATTTCAATCCGTTGATGCGGCTGGACGGCTACTACCTGCTGAGCGATTGCGCCGGTGTGACAAATCTGCAGCAGACGTCGTGGGAGTATGTGCGCGCACATCTGCGCTGGGCGCTGTTTGGATGCCCCTTCCCCGGCCGCCTGCCGCGCTCTACGTTTCTGCTGATCTACGGAACGTTGAGCTGGTGGTACGCCTTCATAATGCTCGGCACGATTGCTTATTTCTTAACCTGCGCGGCTGCGGCGAAGCTGGGCGTCTTTGGAATTCTCCTGGGCGCCGGATTTGGTGTGGTTCTGCTGCGCGGAATTTTTCGTGGTTTCTGGACGGAGGAGGCACGCATGAGCCTGGGTATGCGGCGGTTGCTGTTCTGGAGCGCGGTGCTGTGCAGCATTGTTGCCGCGCTGGTCTTCATCAAGATGGACGACACGGTTACGGCGAACATGCTGATCCGCGCCACGCGTCGCGCTGAAGTGCGTGCGAGCGCCGCCGGCTTCCTGCGCGAAGTACACGTCAGCGACGGAGACCGTGTCAATGCAAAGGCGCGGATCGCGCGCATCGAAATTCCTGATCTGCAGAGCCGCTTGAATCAGAAACGGCTTGAAATCGAGGAGCTCGAAGCCCGCCAGCGCCTGCTTTCAGCGGGCGTACGCCAGGAAGAGATTAAAGAAGCGCGCGAACGCATCAAGCGCTCAGAAGCGTGGCTTGAGGTCGCAAAGGCCGCACTGAAGCAGCGCAAGCTGGCGCTGGATGCCGAGCTCACCGAGCTCGACTGGCGCATCCGGCAGTTCAAGATTGAAGTTCAAGGCGCCGAGGAAACGTTCACGCAGACGACGGCGCTGCTGGCCAAGGGCGCCATTTCGCAGCAGGAACACAACGACCGCCAGCGCAAACTGCAGGTTTTGCAGACGCAGCTCGAACAAATTCAGGCGCAGCGCGCGGCACGGCAGGCAGCGGGCACTCAGGAAAAGGAAGATGAAATCGCACGCCGCGAGCTTGAAGTGAGCGAAGCGCGCGGGCGGCTGGCCCTGCTGCAGGCGGGAACCCGCGTGGAAGAGCTTGAAGCCATCCACGCGCAGATTGCGCGACTGAGGGAGGAACACTGTTTCCTCGAAATTCAGCAACAACGGCTGAATGTTGAGTCGCCTGTTGGCGGACTTGTCGCCACGCCGCATCTGGCGCAGAAAATCGGCCAGTACGTCCGCGAAGGCGAAGTCATCTGTGAAGTTGAGGACCCGCGCGATCTGAACGCCGAGCTGGTACTCAGCGAGCAGGATGCTTCACTGGTCGGGCGGGAGCGCATGGTCAGCCTTTATCCGCGCGTGATGCCGATGGTGGCGCTCAGCGCCAGCGTCGAACGCCTGGCAACGCGCGTCGTTCCCGGCCAGGCGCAGGGCTCGCTCACGGTGTACTGCCAGCTTAAAGAGTTCGCTCCCGAACTGCGTCCCGGGATGACTGGCCACGCGCGGATCCATTGCGGCCGCAAGCCCCTGGGTCAGATTCTGTACGAGCGCCTGGTCCGTTCAATCCGCACCGAGTTCTGGTGGTGAAAATCACTGCGGCGCAAGCCATTTTACGAACCAGGCTATCGCGGCTTTTATCTGATCGGGATTGACTGTGTGTCCGGTCTTCTCCTGGATCGTCAGCACAAAGCGATCGTCGGCGTTGGCTGCTTTGTAAGCGGCTTTCGCGGCTTCTGCGGCTTCCAGAATGCCGGGGACGGGGGTGTTTTTGTCGGTGTCGCCGTTAATGACCATCAGCGGCCGGGGCGCGATGCACGCCAGCATCGACGGGCCATCAAAGGTGCTGTAAATCCTCGGCAGGAGTTTGTCGTAAAACTTCCTCGCGAACTCGACATTGATTTCCGAGCCCTCGTCTTTCGCGATGGCATTGATCGCCTTCTGAACGGTGCCGATGCGCGCTTTCCAGCCGCCGTTCTCCAGGCCCCATTTAAAGCTCTGAACGCCAATGCACGGCACCGCTACGGCGATACGCGCATCGACGCCGGAAAGCAGGAAGGTCTCAATGCCTCCTTTGGAAAATCCCATGATGCCGATACGTTTTGCGTCCACATCGGGGCGTGTTTCGAGGTAATCGATGAGCCGCATCAAATCCCACACGGTGTCGTAGTACAACGGATGCCCTTTGCCGCTCATGTACGCCCGGTGAATGGCTTCACAGTATTCAACATCGCCACTCCCGGCCTTGCAGCGTTCACCGTGGTACCGCCCGTCGATGGCGACACCGATGAATCCGGCGGCGCAGAACTGCTTGAGCAATCCTTTTTGCTGATTCTTCGTTCCGCTTGTACCGTGGCAGACGATGACGACCGGCCGCTTCTCTGCACCGCCGCTTTTCTTCAGCAGAATTCCAGGCACGCGCGAATCCGCATCTGATGCGTACGTGAACCGAGTCACAGCGTAATCACCTTCCGCCGGCTGTTCGCTAAGTTCCGGAGCCAGCGGCACACGCGGACGATCCACGATTTTCAGGAATGCCGCGCGAGTGGCCTCGGTATCGGCGGCCTGAGCGAGCCAGGCTGTGCCTGCGAGCAAGGCTGCAAGAAAATAGTTAAAGCGCGGACGAATCATGGCGGCTCCTGGGTTAGCAATTCATTCATTACACCGCGCACAGGCTTACTTGATTTAAGAACGGCTTTAAGTTCAGAAATGAAGTTCTCTCTAGTGCTCCCGAATCCTTGCAGACTGCTGCGAAGGCAGGTGTTCTTTTTCATTGCCAGATTGGGAAGACGATTCTTTGGCAGGCGTTAAGCGGATTACTCTCTTCGCCAGCGCCTCTGGCTTGCTTCTTGCCTGATGGCTGCTGCACGACTGTCCCGTCGACTCGTGCGCCTGTGCTAGTTGCGAATGGTCAGACACTGGAACTGGAGAGTTTCTTGTGACAACGGAGGAAAAACTCCACGGCCCTGGTTCTACTTTTTGCCTGCCGGGAACAGGTGAATTCGGTCCGGCCCTGAAAGAAAGCGATGAAGGCAGTTCGCTACCCTTCGTCTCTGTCATCCTGCCAACGTGGTGCGAAGAAAAGTACATCGACAACTGCCTGCGATCCGTTTTGCACCAGAATTACCCGATTTTCCGCATGGAAATTCTCGTGGTGGATGGCATGAGCACCGATCGTACCCGCGATATTGTGCGCACGGTCGCTGCCGAGTTCCCGCAGGTGCGCCTGCTCGATAACCCCGAGCGTCTGCAGTCCTATGGACTCAATCGCGCCATCCAGGCGTCGCGCGGCACCATCATCATCCGCATGGACGCACATAGCGAATACGGCCCCGATTACATCCGCACCTGCGTTGATACCCTGCGCCGCACCGGCGCCGATAACGTCGGCGGACCGCAGCGCCCGAAGGCCCGGACGTTTTTTCAGCGCATGATCGCGCACGCGTTGGGCAGCCGGCTTGGAACAGGCGGCGCGCCCTGCCGCCACGAGGGCCAGGACGGCTACGTGGATACGGTGTTTCCCGGCGCGTTCCGGCGCCAGGCGCTGCAGCGCGTGGGCCTCTTCGATCCGGGCGCGATCACCAACGAAGATGCCGAGATCAACCAGCGCATCATCGCCAGCGGCGGCAAAGTCTATTTGAGTTCGCAGATCGAATGCTACTACTACCCGCGTGAGAGCGTGCGCTCGCTGGCGATTCAGTATTTCCGCTACGGCCGCGGCCGCGCGCGAACGGTGCTCAAGCATGGACAGGTTCTGCGGCTCAGTTCGTTCCTGCCCTTCCTCTTCTTCTCGTCGATTCTTGGAATGGCGGCGCTCAGCACGCTGCTGCCCCAGGCTATCATGGGTGCGCTTGCGCTGGGGGGATTCTATCTTTCGTGCCTGATCGCCGAGAGCGTGCGGCTGGCGCTCAAGACTGAATGGCGGTGTGCGTTCGTGCTTCCGGTTGTGTTCGCCACGATGCACTTCTCGCACGCAGTGGGGGTCGGCTGGGGCGTGCTTTATTACAGCCATAATCCCGACTGGACGCACACGTCTCCGCCGCTGCTGCAGCAGTAATGAGTCATGAGTCTTGAGTCTTGAGTCTTGAGTCTTGAGTCGGGAGTCGGGAGTCGAGAGTCGGGAGTCCTATAGCGAGGGCTCAAGTCATAATGCTGGCAGACTCCAGACTCCAGACTCAAGACTCCAGACTACTCTGGCACGTGATTCGATAAACAAGCAGCGGCCTGTGTGGTAGCAACCTCAACGATTGGACGCCTTCACCTTATGACCAGCCCACTAACCAGCCAGCATCCCTCGCAGCGCAAGATCCGCAGTTCGGTTGCGCGGCGGGAGCGGCTGAAGATCCTGATGACGCGCGTGCGCCTGCTGTATCCGCTCAATACCGGCGGGAAGATCCGCACCGCGAAAATGATCGAGCAGCTCAGCAAGGACAACGATCTGACGCTGGTCACCTACCGTTACCCCGAAGACACCGACGAGGATGTCGCACAGACGGCCAAGCTGTGCAAGCATCTTGTAACCGTCCCCTGCAAAGAGACGCCGAAATACACACCCCGCTTTTATTATGAACTGGGCCGCAACCTCTTTGAGCGGCTGCCTTATGTGGTCAGCAAGTATGCCAGCCGCGAGCTCGCTGAGACCGTTGCCGGCGTCTACAAGGCCCAGAACCCTGATCTGGTCATGGTCGATTTCCTGCAGGCCTGTGAATCGATCCGGCGCCTGAAAAACGTTCCCTTCGTGCTGTTCCAGCACAATGTCGAGGCCGCTATTTTTGAGCAGCTGGCCGCCCGCGCTAATTCCTT
This sequence comes from Planctomycetota bacterium, assembly GCA_035628505.1. Lineage (GTDB taxonomy): Bacteria > Planctomycetota > SZUA-567 > H5-PLA8 > H5-PLA8 > DASPJR01. The sequence goes on from DASPJR010000158.1 coordinate 75,457, forward strand.
CTTCGAGCGGCTTTACCTGAATCTGCAGGCGCGCCGCATGCGCCGCTACGAAAAGAGAATGTGCCGCAGGGCCCACACGGTTATCGCCGTCTCGGACGTGGACAGCCGCGCCTTTGAAACGCATTACGGCGCACGCAACTGCGAAGTCGTCCCGACCGGCGTGGACACCAATTTCTTCCTGCCCTCCTCTTCACTGCGGCGTCTGAACAACCTCGTCTTCACCGGCTCAATGGACTGGCTGGCCAACCAGGACGCCATGCAGTATTTCGTGCGCGATATCTTCCCGCTGATCCGGCAGGAAATCCCGAACGTGATGCTCAGCATCGTCGGCCGCAATCCGCCGCCCGATATCCAGAAACTGGGCGAGCAGCCCGGCATCGCGGTCACCGGCACCGTGGACGACATCCGCCCGTACGTTCATGGCGCCAAGGTGTACATCGTCCCGCTGCGCATCGGCAGCGGCACGCGGCTGAAGCTGCTCGAAGCGATGTCCATGGGCAAAGCGATCGTCAGCACGACCATCGGCGCCGAGGGGCTGCCGGTGGAGCACGGTAAGAACATCGTCCTGGCCGATGATGCCAACGCGTTTGCGCAGGAAGTCGTGGGTCTGCTGCGCGATACGGAGCGGCGGGAGATGCTCGAAGAGAACGCGCGCACACTGGTTGAGCGCAGTTATTCCTGGGAGCACGTCGGCCGCGTCTTCAATGACATCTGCCACCGCGCGGCCAGGAGCATGCAGAGCCGCCGGTGATATTGCCGGAGGTATGCTGACCAAAGCGGAGGCGGGCCAGGCCGCCCCCGCCGAATCATCTTCATTCTTCAACGAGGGGAACGCATGAATATTGCCGTCTGTGGTCTGGGGTATGTCGGTTCTGTCACCGCCGTCTGCATGGCGCGCGCAGGACACAATGTCATCGGCGTCGATGTCAACGAAGAGAAGGCGCGCATGATGCGCGAAGGCGTGCCGCCGGTGATCGAGGAAGGGCTTGCGCCGCTGCTGCAGGAGATGGTTCTCGAAGGACGCCTGGCCGCCACGACGGATTTGAAACTCGCGCTGCAGCAGGCTGATGTAACGCTCGTCTGCGTCGGCACGCCCAGCCGCACGAACGGCAGCCTCGACACAGCCGCGCTTGAACGTGTCTGCGAGGACCTCGGCCGCGCGCTGCGCCACAGCCCCAAGCCGCACACGATCATCATGCGCAGCACGGTGCTGCCCGGCACGTGCCGCAATCTGCTGATTCCCATCATCGAAGAGACCGCCGGCAAGGCGTGCGATGACAGCCTGGGCGTCGTCTACAATCCTGAATTCATGCGCGAAGGCACGTCGGTCAAGGATTTCTACACGCCGCCGTTCACGATCATCGGCCGCGACAGCGAACATCACGGCTCGGTTGCCGCCGCGCTCTATGCCAGCATCGAAGCACCTCTGGAACGGACCAGCATCGAAGCCTCGGAGATGCTCAAGTACGCCTGCAATGCGTTCCACGCGATGAAGATCAGCTTCGCCAACGAAATCGGCGTGTTCGCTTCGGAACACGGCATCGATGGACGCGAGGTAATGCGCATGCTGTGCCTCGACAAGAAGCTGAACATCTCGCCCAGTTACCTTAAACCGGGCTTTGCCTTCGGTGGTTCGTGTCTGCCCAAGGATCTGCGCGCGCTACTTTACCGCGCCAAGCAGGCAGACCTGCGCCTCCCGGTCCTCGACGCGATCCTGCAGAGCAACACACAGCACCTGAGACGCGGTATTGAACTGATCAAGCAGACCGGCAAGACGAAGATCGGCATGCTCGGCCTGACCTTCAAGAGCGGCACCGACGACCTGCGCGAAAGCCCGTATGTCGATCTCGCTGAAACGCTGCTCGGCAAAGGCTACAAGCTCCGCATCCACGACGACAATGTGGAGACCGCACGGCTGGTTGGCGCAAACGCGGCTTACATCAACAATCATCTGCCTCACCTGACCAGCCTGCTGGGCTCGATTGAGGATGTGATGAATCACGCCGAAGTGATCGTTGTCTGCAACGGCGATCCGCAGTACGCCACGGCCATCCGCCACCGCCGCTCGGGCCAGCAGGTCATCGATCTGATCGGCGTGCCGCAGGTGGACAACACACGCTCCCGCCGCGTGGTGGGCATCGCGTGGTAGCAAGGTAGTCGGGCCTCCTGCCTGCGAGTGGCCCGTTAGAAACGGCTACTCGCAGGCGGAAGGCCCAGGCGGTAGCCGTCAATTGCACGTGTGAATTTTTACGAACAAACTTGGAATCTTTGGCGCCAGAATGACTTTCGCAAACGGAAAAGTTTTTTTGTAAATCTGAGTCGCAAATCACATTTCTCAAGCATCTCAGTATAAGTGAGAGAGGCCTGCGCTCGCCCGTAGGTAACGTGGCGGGCGCGGGACGCCCGCGCTCCATATACTACCGAACTTTCAGCAACGCCGCTCCACGCATTTCGACATGTCCGACTTCGGCGGCGACGCTGGTCTTGTTCTTCTTGAGTTCCGCCACGAGCGCGTCGGCTTTCTCAGGCGAAACAGAGATCAGCAGGCCGCCGGACGTTTCCGCGTCGTAGATGACGCGGTGGATACGTTCGTCGAAGTTGGGCGCCAGTTCGACAAGGCCATCCATTAACTCCTGATTGGCCTTATACGCGCCGGAGCTCATCTTCTGCGCGGCGAAATCGAGCGCGCCTTCAAAGACCGGCAGCTTCGTTGAGTCAAACACGAGCGTGACGTTGCTGGCGAGCGCGACGTTGCGGGCGTGCCCGAGCAGTCCGAAACCGGTGATGTCGGTCGCGGCAGTAACGCCCTTCTCTTCAGGCTTTCTCACGATGCCGACCGCGCGCATCGCCGCAGCGGCGCCCTTATTCAGCGCGGCCATCTGCAGCACGGCTCCGTGCATCTGCGCCTCGGACGCAGCGCGCTTGCGGTAGGCGGTGGTCATCGTGCCCATGCCCAGCGGCTTTGTCAGGAATAAGCGATCGCCCGGACGCGCGCCATCATTTGAGGTGACGCGGTCGGGGTGAATCGTTCCCGTGACAGCGAGGCCGAATTTGATCTCCGGGTCGCGCACCGAATGTCCGCCGACAATCGTGCAGCCGGCTTCAGCGCATTTCTCGCCGCCGCCGCGCAGGATCTCGCCGAGCACGTCGAGCTCGAGTTCCTTGTGTGGAAAACACACGAGACTGAGCGCCGTGAGCGGCTCGCCGCCCATCGCATACACGTCGCTCAGCGAATTGGCCGCAGCGACCTGGCCGAAGAGGTAGGGATCGTCGACGACGGGCGGAAAGAAATCGATGGTCTGCACCAGCGCCAGATCGGGTGTGAGACGAAACACCCCGGCGTCGTCGAAGGTCGCATGCCCGACCAGCAGACGCTCATCTTTGATTTCCGGAAGCTTGCGCAGAACCTGCGCGAGGTCTTTCGACGGAATCTTGGCCGCTCACCCTGCACAGCTGGCGTAATCGGTGAGACGCTTCTTGTCGACGCTCATCAAGTTGCTCCATTCATCCTGTTTCACGTGCGCTTTTTCCCGCGCCCCTTACGTCCTTCGCGGCGCAGTTTCCGCGCACAATGCACTACCGCTTTGATTGTAACGACATTGCCGTCAAGCGTGAAGATGATTCGATAGTTTGAAACAATCAATTGCCGGTACTCTGACGATTTGAACTCCGGAAGCTGATGTCCAATCGAAGGAAAGTCATGAAGCTGCTTGACTTCGAGACGCGATCAAAGAATCGCAAGGCATTGATGTGGGAATGATCGGAAATGTACCGTACAGCGTTGTTCAACTGCTCTTGCGCCGTCGCGGTCCAGACGATTCTAGCCAAGTACGAATATCCTTCATCACTTCATCGTGTGGAATTACATTGCCTGCACGCACGTCCGCTTCACCTTTTTCAATTTGCTGCATGACATACAAGCGATACATGGCGTCGTCGTAGGAGCAATCATCAGGCAATTCGTCAACGATCGTACGAAGCCGCTGTTTGACTGTCATGCTTCTGCCCTCGAACCTTAACGCATTATACGCCGGAGCGGGCGCTATAAAGTTTACTTTTCCAGGAACGGTTCGAACCAGATGCCGTGCGCCGCGCGCGGAGTGCCCATGGGGCGGATCAGCAGCTTTAACTCATCAACGCCTTCGACCGAGACCTTGCAGACGTCGATATCGGCCTGGCTCTTCACGCGCTTGGATTCCCAGAGCGGCTTGCCGTCGCCCTCAACTAAAAAGACGAGGCCGTCCTGCATCCGGGGAAGATTCGCATTCTGCGTGACCAGCGCATTGAAGGTTTTATATTGCTTGCCAAGCTTAAGCGTCAAAAAGGCGTTGCCGGCCCGCGGCGGGTGCATGCCGATGCCGTGCGGCGATGACCGGGTCCCCACGCGGAATATTCTGAATGCGTCGGGCGGGACGTCACGATCGGTCTTGCCCACTTTGCCGCTGGCTTGCGGAAACCACACCGCGGACATGTCCACGAAAGGCAGGTTGATTGCAAAAAGCTGCTCGTTGGTGTTCTCCGAATAGGGCGGAAGGACGACATCTTCAGCGCGCTGTATGGGTCCTTCGTCTTCCCAACCGGGTCCATCCCGCGGAGGGCCATTACGCTGCGGACCCTCACGCGGCGGACCATTACGCATGGGACCGTTGCGCATGGGTCCGTCTCTCGGCGGACCTTCACGGAATGGACCCTCGCGCTGACCCTCCGGCCGAGGCGGACGGCGCTCGAAGTTCCCGTCGGGTCCGTCCGGGGGTGGAAATGGCCGCTCGTTATTGCCGCCAGGAGGTTGCCGCGGCCCTTCGTTGGCGTTAGCGGCGAGGGTTTTCCCGCTGTTCTCTGGCGAAACATTCGGCTGCGTGCCCGGGTTATTCTGCTCAGCGTTTCGCGGATCGAACATCGGCAGCACAAGCACAGCGCCAACAACCAGCAGAACCAGCGCGACCGCAGCAAGCACCCACTTTTTGCTCGACGTCTGCGCCGGTTCCGGCGTGCCCGACGCTGCAGCAACGGCTTTGCGCAAAGCGGCCGAAGGCGGAGGGCCTTTGGCATTCAGATCGACGGCGTCGAGCAGCGCAATAAGCTCCTCAGCGGATTGCGGCCGGCCCTCGGGCTTTTTTGAGAGCAGTCTGGTGATCAGCAGCGACAGTCCCGGAGGAATGCTTGTATTCAACGTATGAACTGGTGGCGGTTCATCCACAGCCAGCGCGGTCAGAAGCGCCATAATCGATTCGCCACGAAATGGATTGCTGCCCGTGCACATGCAATGAAGCACGCTGCCGAGGCTGAACAAATCGCTTCGTCCGTCCATCGCGTCGCCGCGGGCCTGTTCGGGCGACATGAACGCAGGCGTGCCGACGATAGTTCCCATCTCAGTCAGGTTTGTGCTGTGACCGCTGCGCTTGGCGTTGCGAGCCAACCCGAAGTCGAGGATCTTCACCTTTGCCTCGGGCCCCTCGAGCCAGATATTGCTCGGCTTGATATCGCGGTGGATCAGACCATGCTTGTGAATGGCGCCCAGTCCGCGCGCCATCTCTTTGGCGATGCGCACGACTTCCGGCGGCTCAATCGGCGGTCCGCGCACGATGCGGTCAGCCAGCGATTCCCCCTGCAGAAGCTCCATCGCGATGAAGAAGACATTACGTTCCTGCCCGGCCTGGTAAACGGTGACCAGGTTATCGTGCTTGATCGCAGCCATGCTGCGGGCCTCGCGCATGAGGCGATGCCAGCCTTCGTCGGCGTCCTGCCACTGGGAAGTGAGCACTTTCAAGGCAACGGGGCGGCGCAGAACGAGGTCTTCGGCGTAAAACACCATCCCCATGCCGCCGCTTCCGAGCGTCTTAAGCACGCGGTAATTGTTCAGCCGGCCAACTTCATCAGGCTCGACAGCCGGCAGCAGATAGGGGAACGTTTCGGATTGCTTTGCCTTGGGCACCAGCGTCGCTGCATCGGCGCTGCTACCGGATGGCGGCTTCGACGCCGGTCCGCCCGCGCTCCCGGGCGTGTTCGACTCAGGACCGGCGTGAGTGCCGTGATTGACATCGTCCAAACCGAGCGCGCGGCGTCCGATGGGTGGCAGAGTAGGCGGCGCCTCCGGCGGCAGCTTTTTCTTGTCTGAGTCATTGCTCATGATGAGGCACTCACGCTTAAAGAACGCTCAAACCCGGGATGCTTCTACCACATAACCCGGTTGCGGCCAGAATTCTTCGCCTCGTAGAGCTTCTTGTCTGCGCGTCCGAGCATTTCTTCGCGTGAAATGGATTCTCCGCCGTCAGTATGACCGATGCCGATGCTGACCGTTACCGGAATCGTTATTCCGTCGGCTCTCACGCCTTCGCTTCCGACCAGTTCGCGAACACGCTCTGAAAACTGCCGGGCCTGCTCGAGCGTCGATTCGGGAAGCACAATCACGAATTCTTCGCCGCCGTAGCGCGCGAAAACTTCGTCGCGGCGGATGGCGGCTTTGATGCGGCGGGCGATTTCGCGCAGCTCCATATCTCCGCCGAGATGACCATACTTATCGTTGATGGACTTGAAATGATCGAGGTCGAGGATTGCCAGTGACAACGGCCGCTTGTGGCGCTGCGAGCGCGAGAGTTCGCGGTCGAGTGCTTCCATCAGGAATCGCTTGTTCGACACGCCGGTGAGGCCGTCGGTGATCATGATGGAATAAACTGTTTCGTGGTACTGCTTCTCCACTCCATCGCCGCGCAGGAATTTGAAAATCGTCTTTCCAAGCCGGATGAGGTCGCCGGTCTTTAGCACCGCCCGATTGACCTTGTCATCGTTGATGAAAGTACCATTAGTGCTGTTGAGGTCGGTGATGATGTAGCCGCGCGGAGTGAACTCAATGGAAGCATGGCGGCGCGATACGTCCTGGTCTTCGACCATCAGTTCGCATTCTTTTTCGCGGCCGATCACGAATTTCTTTTCTGGGAGAGTGAGAATTCCTTCGCCCAGTTCCACAGGATAGATCCGTATGAGATAGCCACCTCGCTCTTCCATGTGGGTAAGCGTGGTATGCAGGCGGCTGGTGCGCTGGGGGTCGAACGCCTCGTGAACAGCTCCGGTGCCGGGTTCTTTAGCCATCGTATCCCCGCTGTAACTCTGCAGACTGTGGTGTATGCAAAGTATCCGTACGCGGCCACGGCAGAGCAAGCCAAAACCCCGCGACGGCAACGATTTCGGTCCGTGCAGACAAAGGTTATCGAGAAGTTATCTTTCAGGAGCAACGATTCGTGCGGAATTATCCCGTTTGGATGTGCCTGGTATTTCTTCAGCTCAGCAGCGCTTTCTGTGCCGAACCCCAGTTGAGCCTCGACGTCTGGCCCGGTAAGGTTCCCGGCGAGACTGGTCAGTTCACGGAAGAGAAGTGGACGATCCCAAAGCCCGGCGAGAAGACACCGCTGAGCGTCACCAATGTTTTCAAGCCGACTATCGCCTGGTACCCCGCGAGTAAGGAAAAGGACACCGGCACGGCCGTGATCGTCTGCCCGGGCGGCGGGTACAAGGTGCTGATGATGGACTACGAAGGCGCTGACGTTGCCGGCTGGCTCAACCCGCTTGGCGTGCACGTTTTCGTGCTGAAGTACCGCGTTCCGCAGCGCGAAGGTCTGACACGCTTCGGCCCGGCACTGCAGGACGCGCAGCGCGCGCTGAGCCTGGTGCGCAGCAAGGCAGCGGAGTGGAAGATCAATCCCGCTCGTATTGGAATCATGGGCTTCTCAGCCGGCGGGCATCTGTCGGCGGCATCTTCGACAAACTTCGACAAGCGCAGCTACGAGACAATCGACGAAACCGACAAGATCAGCTGCCGTCCTGATTTCGCGATCCTGGTTTATCCGGGCGGCATGCTCGAGAAGGACAAGCCTGAGCTGACGCCGGAGATCCGCGTCAGCGAACAGACGCCGCCGGCATTCCTCGTAATGTCGCACGATGACCGGGTGAACTCGGAGAATTGCATCTACTATTACCTGGCGCTGAAGAAAGCGAAGGTCCCCGCGGAGATGCATATCTACATGACCGGCGGACACGGCTACGGCATGCGCGCAGGCGACAAACCATTTAACAAATGGATTGATCGGTGCGCGGACTGGATGAACGTGCAGGGACTTCTAACACCGGCGAAGTAATCCGGTTCAGACTTGCGAATTCAAAATTCGCGTTACATACGTATGGCCTTCACCGCCTTTTCGATCTCCTCGCCGTCGCCGGGCTGGAGCGTTCTGGGGTCGATCAGGACGCGCTCATCTTGGATGCGCGTAAAAATCGGCGGCTTATGAGCGCGCAGCGCCGCGCCAAGCTCTTCGGCGCTCAGCTTCGGATGACGCAAGCTCACTACGCGCGTGGGAATGTTGCGCTCGGGCAGGCTTCCCGATCCAAGCCGCGAAGAATCCTCCACGCAGAGTGCTTCCAGGCCAGGCAAGGCGCGGCCGAGTTTTGTTGCGAGCGTCGCGGCTTCATCGCTGATGCTCGCCAGAGTCCGCTTGAGCATGCGCAGCGTGGGCACCGTCTGATTGCGCGTGCCCGGATTCAGGTAGAGCCGCAAGGTACTTTCAAGCGCGCACAGCGTCAGCTTGTCAACGCGGAAGGCGCGGTAAAGCGGATGGCGGCGGAGTTTTTCGACCAGTTCGCGCTTGCCCGCCGCGATCCCGCCTTGCGCTCCGCCCAGAATTTTATCGGCCGAGAAGAGCACCAGGTCCGCGCCGTCATCGAGAGCGGCTTTGACTACAGGCTCTTCTTTCAGCTCGTCGGCGAGGTCCGGCAGCAGCGCGCCCGACCCAATGTCGTAAATCAGTGGCAGATTGTGCTTCTTCGCGAGTGCTTTCATCTCCGCGACGGTTGGTTCTTCGGTAAAGCCGACGATGCGGAAATTGCTGGTGTGAACCAGAAGCAGCGCGCCGGTTTCAGGCGTGATGGCGGCTTCGAAATCGCGCGCGTAGGTGCGATTGGTCGTGCCGACTTCGACGAGTTTGCAGCCGCTCTCGCGCATGACGTCCGGCACGCGGAAGGAACCGCCGATCTCAACAAGCTGACCGCGGCTGACGATCACTTCCTTGCCGCGCGCAATGGCCGCAAGCGCGAGCATGGTGGCGGCGGCGTTGTTGTTCACGACTGTGGCGTGTTCGCAGCCGAGCAACGTGGTAACCAGGTCGCGCACCGTGCTGTCGCGGTGGCCACGTTTGCCCGAATCGACATCGATTTCAACCGCTGCATAGCCGCTCAGTTCAGCGACGATGTCCTGAATCGCCGCCGCCGGCAGCACGGCGCGGCCCAGACCGGTATGCAGAATGACGCCGGTGGCATTGATTACGCGCCGCACGCCGCCGCCAATACGCTGACGCACCCGCGAAATCACGCGCGCGATCACGTCGGCTTCGCTGAAACCGTGTCCGTTTCCAGCGGCTTTGCCGGCAAGAATGTCGCTGCGAAAGGCAGCGAGTGTTTCACGCGCGGCCGAAACGATTGCCTCGCGGCCGAACTGTTCCTGCAATTGCTTGAGCTCGCTGTTTTCGAGCAGGCGCTGAATCGCGGGCAAGGCACGCAGTTGAGATTCGGTATCGGGTGAGGCTTTTGACATGAATGGGTACCGCAAGGGTTATCGATCAGTCACTGAGACTTTAGCATAGTCGATGGCAAAAAAGCGGCAAATAGCGTTGGGCATACCATTAGCGTGTTCACAAGGCGTTGACAGTTTTTGCTACCTTTACGAGCGGTACTGACGAGAGACGGTAAAGGACGAAGCGAAGGGAGACGCCACGCCCCAAACCGTGCGCCACCCTTCGCTTCGCCCAAAGATTCCGCAATCCGCAGACAAATCAGGCAACTCAGGGTAAAGTGCGACAGGGCTAATCGAGCGACAGGTTCTGTCAGTCGCTCAACAGGTGACTTTGTCTCGCAACATCTGTCAACAGTTACAAGGGGGAACGACGTTGCCCGATAAAGGACGCAAAAAAAAGCAGCCGGCGAAGGCGACGCCCAGCGCCCAGCCTGTTTCGCCCAAAGACACGACAGGAAGTCTGCGGCTGCACGTATACTTTTCAGGACATGTTCAAGGCGTAGGTTTCCGCTACACCACAGCCAGTAACGCCGAGCGCTTCGCCGTCAGCGGCTGGGTCCGCAATCTCAGCGATGGACGTGTTGAGATGGTCGCCGAAGGCACCATGGAGGAACTGGAACGTTTCCTGGGGGGCGTAGGAGACGAGATGTCGGGTTATATCAGCGCCGTCGAGCGTACATGGGAAAAACCCACTGGGGAGTTCTCCGGATTCAAGATCGCGGACACCGAATGAGCGCACTTCGCTGCGGAAAGGCGGGCTCAGGCAAAAGAACGTACAGATTCCTGCAGGTGGGATGCACATTTTACAAACCGGCGCGCTCCGTTTAGCGTAATTGAAGGCAGAACTATCCTCACGTCGGGAAAATCATGCCGCTTATGATGAACGTTTCTAAACTTAAGGCACACAGACCGATCTGCCGTATTCTCCTTTGCTTTTATTTCCTCCTGTGCGGCTTGGCTTCAGTCGCCGGGGAAATCGATCTGCTTCCGCCTCTCACTCTGGATAAAGCCGGCGAAAAAGACAAAGACGGCGACAAGAAAGACAAAGACAAAGAAAAGGAAAAGGAACCCGAGTTCAAGTACTCGGCCTGGAGCGCCTTTCGCGACCTGGCCTCGACGCGGCCTCCAGGGAAAGTCGATCCCAAGAGCGAAGAAAGCCGCCCGGGCTCGAGCATGTGGTCGGGCTTTGCCCGGCGCGGCCAGTGGGTGACGATCGTCCTCGAGCTGAAAAACACGACCGAGAAGAAGGATTTCAAAGGCACGGCATCGATCAATCTCAATCCCTTGAGGATGACTGAAAAAGGCACAATCCCCTACACAACCACGTATCGCCAGGATTTTGAAATCGGACCGCAGAGCACCAAGCAGTACACGTTCAGCGTCCTGTATCCTGAAAACGGATTTTTTGACAAAGACAACACCGGCATTCCCGTGCAGATCACGGCCAATGGCGGCTCCTACCAGCGCTTCGTAACGCTTCAGGATCTGGATTCAGCGAGCACCGACTTCATTGTCGTGGTTTCGGAGAAGTCCGGCGCATTCCGGGGCCTGATGAGCATCCCCAACAAGGTGATGGAACGGAACAACAGCGGCCGCATCGTTGCGGTCGTGGAGCCGCGCGATCTGCCGTCGCGCTGGCACGATCTGACGATGGCCAACCTGATTATCATCGACGGGCCGCCAACAGGCGAGCAGATCAAGGAGGAGCAGTGGGCGGCGCTCAAGTCCTACGTCCAGGCCGGCGGACATGTGCTGATTTCAGCCGGGAAGAACCCTGCGGCGCTCAAGAGTACCGACACCAGCCGCGAACGCAGCTACCTCGAAGAGCTCGCTGGAATCACCGTCAAGCAGACGTCCGAAGTACAGGAACTCAATGGAGGTGAAAGCCGCGACCTGCACCTCAAGCTGCGCAATGACGTGAAGCTTTCGATGATCGACGTTACCGTCAACCCCGAAGGAACAACGATCGTCCAGCGCAATCAGCCGACACAGCTGGTGGAAAGGTGCACGCGTTTCTATGGCTTCGGCACCGTGACGTTCCTGCCTTACTCGCTTTCAGATCCGGTTCTGCCGGATTCCTGGGAAGGCAAGACATCGATCCCCGTGAGCATTGTCGAACGCTCGCGCGGGAGAACGCTGTTTCAGAACAAATCGTTGGACGATGAGAACCGCCCCGTGCGCGATCCGTGGGGCAACACAATTCAGCAGGCGCTGCCGGCGAGCACCTTCAACGGGTTACGACACGCGCTGGACGAGTCTTTCGCCAAAGATACGCCCGTAAAAATGCAGGATCCGTCTTTTGTGCTCTCGTTCCTGCTTTTCTACCTGCTGCTGGCCGTGCCCGGAAATTATTTCATCTTCGGCTGGTTTAAGCGCCGCGAAATTGCATGGCTGGCGGTGCCAGTCTGGGCCGGCAGCTTCAGCGTGCTGGCTTACACGATCAGTTACATGGGCCAGACCGGTCAGTTGACGGTGAACCAGGTCTCGGTGATTGAAGCAGGCAGCGGCCAGAACGTTGGAATGGCGCGCAGCTTTGTGGGGATTTACGCGCCTCGGCGCGACAACTACCGGGTCGTTTTCCCGACGGTCTCGCCCGTCGTTCCCGGACGGCCAATGTTCGACAGCCAGGCCGCGCCAGGACATCTCATTAATATTGAAAGCCAGACCGGCTCCTTGGACAGCGTATCCGATCTGCGACTTGTGGATTCGAACGGGACGTTGAGCATTGAACGGCTGCTGGTGCAGCAGCGTTCGACACGGCGCCTGGAAGTGCTGCATCGCGCGCGGCTGGGCGACGGATTGAAAGTGAAACTCTTGCGCGACGAGGGCAACCGCATCTCTATCGAAGTCGAAAACAACACCGGCTACACCCTCTATTCGCCGGTACTGATTCACGAAGGCAAAGCAATCGAACTCGGTGCTTCGGCCGGCAATGTGCTCGCGCCGGGAGCATCAAAAAACATCAGCGACGTGGGGCCCAATAGCGCTGAGCGCAAAGACATCAACCAGGCCTTTTTTGGGAAGGCCGTTTTTCTGCCTGCAACAACCGGCGGACACGCACGCAAGCGCGCGGAGGCGCTCAACGAATACATTCGCAGCAACCTGGGAACGCGCAGCGTCGTCTGTGCATGGCTGGATAATGCAGAGGGCAGCCTGCCCGTGCTGATCGGCGGGAGCAGCGGCCAGCCGAGCCGGCCAAAAGTTGAAGGCATGACGATGCTGCTGGTCCCCGTCAATGCGCGAAGCAGCGGCACAAGCGCGGGGGTGCTCGACAAGATCAAAGTGCGCCAGTCGCCGGATTTCAATCAGAACACGCAGCAGGCCACGTGGTTGGATGTGAGCAGCGCCGGAACGCCGCTGCGCATCGACACGATCAACAAATTCCCCGGTCTTCAGCCCGCGCCGCATCTGACGCAGTACCTGTCGGTGGAGCTCCCGTCGCGCTACCGCGAACTGAGCGATGAAGGCCTGCGCCTGTACCTGAAAGGCAAACTGGAGGTCACAGTGGTCGGGCTTAACCTGCAGGCGGGAACCAATGCGCCGAATGTTTCCGGCACGCTGGCGGTAAACATCCGGCGCTACAACGACAAGGGGCCCGAAGGGTGGTTTGAGCAAAGCAACGAACTGATGCTGGAACTCAAGTCGGGCATTGCCCAGTCCTTCGCGCCCGTTTCGCTCCCGCTGGACAGCCGCCACGTCAACGACAACACCATGGTCCTGAAGCTGACGTTCACACCCGACACCACCAATACGGCGGTGCGAATCACCAATATCAAAGCGCAGCTGAAAATGCTCGAATGCAGGATGAGCCGGGGCGAAGGAAACCAGCAATGATCAAGATTCGCGGCTTTGTGAAACGCTACGACCAGTTTGTCGCCGTCGACCACCTGGATCTGGACATCGAGCAGGGCGACGTGTTTGGCTTCATCGGCCCGAACGGCGCCGGCAAGACGACTACCATCCGTTTCCTGACGACGCTGCTGAAACCCACGAGCGGGCAGGCGGAGATCAATGGATTCTCCGTCACGAAGCAGGTCGACGACGTGAAGCGTTCGATTGGTTTCATGCCCGATACCTTCGGACTTTACGACGGAATGAAGGTCTGGGAGTTCCTTGATTTCTTCGCTACGGCATATGGGCTGCCGCGCAGCAAGCGCCGGGCACTGATTGACGACGTGCTGGAGCTGGTCGATCTGACCAGCAAACGCGAGGCGCTGGTCAATGGACTTTCGCGCGGCATGCAGCAGCGCCTGTGCCTGGCCAAGACGCTGGTTCACGATCCGCCGGTGCTGATTCTCGACGAACCGGCCTCGGGACTCGATCCGCGTGCGCGCGTCGAGATGAAAGCGCTCCTCAAGGAACTGCAGAAAATGGGCAAGACCATCCTGGTCAGCTCGCACATCCTTCCGGAGCTCGCTGATTTCTGCAACAAGATCGGCATCATCGAACGCGGCAAGCTGCTGGCCGCAGGTCCGGTGCAGGACGTCATCCGTTCCATAAGGCAGAACCGCGTGGTTGAGGTCGTCGTGGCGACCCAGTCGGAAGCGTGTGAGGTCACCCTCGCCCACCACCCGCATGTGCGAAATCTGACTGTCGCTGAAAACCGCTTCAAATTCGAGTTCATGGGCAATGACGACGACGTGCTGGCGCTGCACAAGGATCTGCTGATGCAGGATATTCCGGTCGTCTGGTTCAACGAAGTACAAGCCGACCTCGAAGAAGCGTTCATGAAGATTACGAAAGGGCTCGTGGCGTAAAAGATTCCGTAGCATGTGCGTCCCGCCCATGCCGCCGTTGGGAACGATTTCGCAAAAGCGAGGTGCGGGCGAGAGGCCCGTACTACGAACGTAGGAACGGAACGACTTTCATGGCTGATGCCGCCCCGACACCTGTAGCTGCCGCGCCCGAACCGCGGCCGGCGAGAATGCGCTCGCCGAAAGACGACGCCAGCTTCGCCGACCGCGTTTTCCTGGCGATCGAAAATCCGGTGCTGCGCCGCGAGCTGCTGACGGCGCTGCGCTCGAACAAAGCCTTCATCCTGCATTTCCTCTTTCTGCTGGCGCTGGGCACCGTGGTCTACGTGGCCTGGCCCAATGAACTGATTTCAACCAGCTCAGAAAAGGCGCGAATTCTCTTCCGCACCTTCGGCAAAGGCCAGCTGGTGCTCATTTCAATCCTCGCGCCGGCGTTCTCCGCGAGCGCGATGACCATTGAAAAAGAAAAGCGCTGCCTCGATCTGTTGCTGACCTCGCCCATTAATCCTGGCACGATCCTGATGGGCAAGTACATGTCGTCGGTGCTTTACCTCTTTCTCCTGGTGCTTTCCACTGCTCCGCTGGTCTCCGTGATTCTCTGGTTACCGGGGCTTGGACCGGAAGAAGTCGCCGGGCTCTATGTTCTGCTGATTTCGGTCTCTGCCGCTTTCGGAATGATCGGTCTGACGTGTTCAACGTACTTCCACCGGTCGCAGTCGAGCCTGGCGATTACCTACATGATCGTGCTGCCGCTCTCGCTGATTCTTTTCGCGTTTGCGCAGGGCTTTGACGGGTTCTTCATCATCAACACGTCGATATGGCCATCAGCAATGCTGCTGATCGCCAGTGTCGTGATGTACCGTTCGTGCCACGCGCGTTTGCGCCAGCCGTTCGATCCGGTGTTCAAGGCCGCCGAAGAAGAAGATGTCTCGACGCAGACCGGCCTGGTGCTCGTGCGCGACCGCTTCCCAGATAATCTGCTCGCGCCGCCGAAAGACGATGAGCTGCTGCCGGACGGCATTAACCCGATTTATCAGAAAGAAATCCGCAGCGAGATCCTCGGCCGCGGCACGCTGTTCCTGCGTTTGATCATTCAGATCAGCATGTTCCTGTCTGTCGTCTTCCTCACGTTCCTTTATCTAGGTAAAGAACACATCTTCGTCTATTACCTGATCCTCTTTACCATGCTTGTCGCGCCGGCTTTTGCCTGCAACACGTTCACGCAGGAACGCGAGCGCGGCACGCTCGATCTACTTTTGACGACGCTGATCAAGCCTTCCCAGATCATCACCGGCAAGTTCCTGGCGTGCATGCGCCTGTCTCTGTTCCTTACCGGCCTGGTTGGCGTAACGATGTGCTTTTACCTGTTCGTCGGCCGTGACGAGCCGATGCAGCGCGTGATTTATCTGGGCGTGTATATTCTGCTGATACTGACGACGATTGTCTTCGAGACATCGCTGGCGATGTTCTTCTCGCTGACATTCCGCAGCACGATCCAGAGCATGATTACGACTTACACGGTTCTGCTGGTGCTTTTTGCGCTGCCAGTCGCGGCGGAAGAACTTATCGGAGCGTACACCAAGCTTCAGAGACAGGATCTATTCTTCCTGCTATTTATCAGCCCATTCGAAGCGGCGTACTCGGTCTCGACTAAGACCGTAGGGCAGAGCGAGCTGCGTCAGCATGGAGTCATGTTGTGGCCGGCATTTACGGCACTTTATGCCGGGCTCAGCTTTCTGCTGATGGGCTACGTTTACACCTCCTTTGAGCGTAAAGCCTTGGAGAGTACGCGCGTTCAATAACATGCACCTTTTACGCAAAGCTCTACTGCACCTTGTGTTGCAGAGCCTGCTATTTTTAATGCACAAAGTGATTTGACTCTGGACGAAAATTTCGGTATCTATTTACATTCTGAGAAGCATGGGATCCTTATGGACCAGCCTGTTCGCATTCTGGTTGTTGACGACGATGCCCCCACCCGGCGCCTGCTCTCGACGGCTCTGGCTGCTGAGGGCTATTACGAAGTCGTTACGGCCCGCAATGGACAGGAGGCCCTGCGGTTCTTTCAGAGCAGCCCCGGCTTCGATCTTCTGCTGACCGATCTGTCGATGCCTGAAATGAACGGCATCGAGCTGGTTGAAAGCATTCGCGGCCTGGGCAGCGCCATTCCGGTTCTGATGCTCACGTCGATTCAGACCGACCAGACGATTGCCAAAGCACTTGAAGTAGGGACCGACGATTACCTGCAGAAGCCGGTCGATCTTCGCGAGCTTCGTTCCGCCGTCGCATACCTTATTGACAAACACCGCGCCAACCAGGAAGCGTTGCGCCCGACTCCCGTTGCCAAAGTTTCGTCTTCTGCATTGCTTACAGTTAACGACGTGCCCGCTTCAACCACGATCCGCAACGTAGACGAGGGTACGTTTGTTGAATTCACGACGATGAACGATCCGGTCGTCGCTGAACGCTTTCAGCGTTTTGCCGAACGCATCCTGGGCACTGCTTTGAATGCCAAAGAACGCGGCGAGCTGCGCCTGGCACTGGAAGAAATCGTGCGCAACGCCATTGAATGGGGCAACCTGAACGATCCCAATAAGAAGCTGCGCCTGTCCTATTGCATGCTCACCGACCGCATCACCTTCCGCATCGAAGACGAAGGCCCTGGATTCGATCCCTCGCTGCTGAAAGATCCCAGCGTCAATCCTGTCGCGCATATCACCGAGCGCCGCGCTTCGGGTAAGCGCATGGGCGGCTGGGGCATTTTCCTCGCGCGCAAAATGGTCGATGAGGTCACCTTCAATCGCAAGGGCAACGTCGTCTTTCTCACGAAGTATATCAACCGCGCCGCCCCCGAGACGCCGCCGCAGGGAGAACAACCCGAGCTGGCATCCATCGCGGCCGATACGGTCTCACGTCCCCAGCGCCGCAGCACCCGCATGCTCCGCAAGACCACGCGCCTGCTGCGCAAGGAAGATCCGCGCTTCAAAGAAGCGTAACTTTACGCCACCGTTCCCGCACGTATCCTGTTCTATCGCGCGCCGCCGGCTGGCGCGGTTTGGTGTTCCGGAGAGCTTTCATGGCAAATGTGATCGCCGTCGACCTGGGTGGAACAAATATTCGGGCCGCTCGCATCGACCCGAATGGCAAGATTGTCGCGCGCGAGAAAATTCCAACTGAAGCCGCCGCAGGCATGCAGAGCGTCTGCGAGCGCATTGCCGGGCTCGTCGCGAAATTGCGCACTGCCGGCACGATGGCGGTTGGCATCGGAACCCCGGGAGTGCCGGATCCGGAAACGGGAACGATGCGGCTGCCTGCGGTAAATATCGCCGGCAGCGCCGGTTTTCCGCTTACGCCGGTGCTTTCCAAAGCCGTTCAGCTTCCGGTCAAAGCCGACAACGATGGAAATCTCGCCGCGCTCGGCGAAAGCTGGAAGGGCGCAGGCAAAGGCGAATCGGTGGTGCTGGTGTTCACGCTGGGCACGGGTATCGGCGGCGGCTGCGTCATCAACGGAAAAGTATTCCACGGCAATCACAACATGGGCACCGAGTTCGGCCATGTCTCCATTGATTACCGTGGCCGGCAGTGTCCGTGCGGCGGGCAGGGCTGCGTGGAGATGTACGCTTCGGCCGCGGCGCTGGGCCGAGACGCCCGCGAGGCCATGCGGGATTCGCTCTCCGCCGGCACAAGCCTGCTCATGAAAATGTGCCACGGGAAAATAGACACGGTTGACGCGCGCATGGTCTGTGAAGCGGCGCGGCAGGGCGATGCGCTCGCGCTGTTCCTGCTGGATCAATGCTGCCTTTACCTTGCCTGCGGAATCGGCGCGCTGATCAACAGCTTCAATCCCAGTTGTGTCATCATTGGCGGAGGAATGTCGCTCGCCGGCGATGCGCTGCTGACGCGCATTCAACTGGCGCTGAACCGCGGCCGCGCATTCAAACCCATCCTGCAGGATGCGCGCATC
Source organism: Planctomycetota bacterium (assembly GCA_035628505.1). Lineage (GTDB taxonomy): Bacteria > Planctomycetota > SZUA-567 > H5-PLA8 > H5-PLA8 > DASPJR01. The sequence continues at coordinate 93,731 of DASPJR010000158.1, forward strand.
AAGCTCGCCGAGCTCGGTGACGATGCCGGGCTGCTCGGTGCTGCGCGCATGGCCCTGGATTCTGTCGAGGCAAAATGAGCCGAGATACGGACCGCCACGGCCTGCCGCCGCGTCCCGGTGATGATGCGAGTCCTGCCGCATGGCGCGCCTATGCCGATGCGCTCGAACAAGTCATCGCTGCGGGCGAGCATCGCGGCGCATTTCTGCAGACGCGTCTGAATCAGATCGTTACCTCGCCGGCATTCAAAGTCTTGAAAAAGGCGCGGAGCATTCTTCAGAGCACGCGCTCGTCGCGGCGGAAGAAAAGCGCCGCCGCCAGCTATACGCCCGACATTCAGGGCAGCCCGCTGGTTTCCATCCTGATACCGTTCCGCGATCAGGCGGCTGTGCTCGAACGCTGCCTGAAAAGCCTGCGCGCGATCACGGCGTATTCGCGTTACGAACTGATTCTGATCGACAACGGCAGCACCGAGACAGCGACAAAAAAGCTGCTCGCGAACGAAGCCAGGAACTCGAACACGCAGGTTCTGCGCGTCGACGAGCCCTTCAACTTCTCGCGCCTGAACAACCTCGCGGCAAAGAAGGCACAGGGTGAGCATCTTCTGTTCCTGAACAATGATACGGAAATTATTGATCCGGTCTGGCTTGGCGCTTTGTTAGAACAAAGCCAGAAAACCGCCGTCGGGGCAGTGGGCGCAAAACTGCTCTATCCGGACGGCCGCATTCAACACGCGGGCGTGAAAATGGGAATGGACGACATCGCCGGACACATACATCGTCTATGCACGGAGGACGATCCGGCCGTGCAGACCATGCGCGAGTGCGACGCGGTCACTGCGGCGTGCCTGATGACACGCTGCGGCGTCTTTGAGGAACTCGGCGGCTTTAACGAGACGGATTTGCCTGTGGCGTACAATGATGTGGATTACTGCCTGCGCGTGCGTGAGAAGAATTTGAAAATCATCTACACGCCGCATGCGCGCCTGATCCATCACGAATCGCTCAGCCGCGGCAACACGAACGACCCGCGGCAGTCGGCATACATGTGCCGCCGCTGGGCACGCTTTATCCTGAACGGAAAATAACAATGAACAAGAAAGCATTGATCGTCTGGGGCGGCTGGGCCGGGCACGATCCGGAGAACATCGCAAAGCTGTTTGAACGCGTGCTGAAAGAGCACGGTTTCAGCGTCAGCGTCTCCCCCGCTCTTGACGCCTTCAACGACGCGGCCGGGCTCAAAGACCTGAGCCTGATCGTTCCGATCTGGACGATGGGCACGATCAGTAACGAGCAATGTAAAAACGTCTGCGAAGCGGTCAGCGCAGGCGTCGGCATCGGCGGCGTGCACGGCGGTATGTGCGACGCATTCCGAAGCAATACGGAATGGCAGTTCCTGACGGGCGGACAGTTCGTCGCTCATCCGGGAAACGACGGCATCAACTACAAAGTCAATTTTACCGGCAAGCACTGGATCACCGACGGCCTCGTCGATTACGAGGTTTCCTCTGAGCAGTACTACATGCATGTGGATCCGGCGAACACCGTTCTGGCCACGACTAAATTTCCTATAGCCGCCGGCCCGCACGTCCCAAACGGCGAAGTCATTATGCCGCTGACGTGGATCAAACAATACGGCAAAGGTCGGGTCTTCTACTGCTCGCTCGGCCACACTGCAAAAGTGGTGGAGCAGCCTCAGACGCTGAAAATGTGCACGCGCGGCCTGCTCTGGGCGGCGCGCGCTGAGAGCGCTTAGTTAATAGACCATTAGAAAGCAACCGTCTATTTTTTCGCGGCTTCCCAGCTCGCGCGCAGCGCTTTGGCATCGACGGCGCCGAATTCTTTTCCGCTGGTTGAAACGAGCGTTTTCTTCTGCAGTTTCGGCAGCAGATCGCCATGAGCCGCGATGAGCTCATCGCACATCTCCACGATCTTATCGAGCGGCAGCGTCGCAGCGGTCAGCGGATCAAACATGCAGGCCTGGTAGCAGTGATCGCGGCGGCCTTCCAGCGCGGCGCGTATAAACAGCTCGTGCTGCGTGATGTGCGGCTGCATGTAGCCGACCAGCTGAGGCGGCAGTTCGCCAACAGTCGTAAACTGCAGACCGGCACGGTCGACCAGCGTCGGCACTTCAGTAATCGCGCTCGCCGGCAGATTGCTGATCGCGCCGCGGTTGGGCATATTTCCGTAGACGACGCTCGGCGTTCCGGTCACGATCGAATGAATAATCGTGCTTCCGTATTCGTGGCTGCGCCGCACTTGAATGGGTTCGTCTGATTTGCCGAACGTTTTCATGCGTTCGAATTCATCGACGATCTTGTCGCAGCGCCGGAGGTACTCGTCGATCGGGACGTCAAACGCGGCAATCTGCTCGCTGCCATGCGGAATGAAATACGGGCAGTACTCAGCGTTGTGCTCGCTGGATTCCGTGACGAAATAGCCCAGGCGCTTCATCAGTTCAAAGCGGACCTTGTTCGTTCTGTAGATCTCGGGATTGTCCATCGCCGCGAAGAGCCGCGGATAGAGATCGACGCCGTTTTTCTCAAGCTTCAGATAGAACGCCATGTGATTGATGCCGGCGCAGGTGAACGCGACGTCTTCCGGCGTCTCGCCGATGTATCCCATGATCTGGTTCAGCGTTCCCTGAACGCTGTGGCAGAGACCGACTGCGCGAATGCCGCTCGTACGCGAAATCGTCTGCATGTTCATCGACATTGGATTGGAGTAATTGAGCAGCACCGCCCGCGGGCAGAGCTGTTCCATGTCGCGGCACAACCCGGTGAGCATCGGAAACGTGCGCAGCGCGCGGAACAATCCGCCGGGCCCCGTTGTGTCGGCAATCGTGAAATTCAGTCCGTACTTGCGCGGTATCTCGAAATCCACCAGCGTGCTGTCGAAGCCGCCGATCTGGACCATGTTGATCACGAAGTCCGCTCCGCGCAGCGCTTCGCGGCGGTCCTGCGTGGCCATAATTGTGGGATTGGCGTTGAGCGCGCGGGCGACTTTACGGCAGAGATTGGCGCCGACTTCTAGGCGCTCGCGATCGATGTCCATGTACGCGATCGTCGCGTCACGGAACTCGGGATAGCTCAGGATGTCGCCGGTCAGATTCTTGGAGAAGACAACGCTGCCCGCGCCGATCATCGCGATTTTTATCATGAGCCTGAGCCTCCGTGATCGAGGCGCAGTTTAGCACGAAGGCACTAAGACACGAAGAAACAAAGACGACAGCGCGCTTCCAAGGGGAATCACCGCTTACAGTGCCCCCTCAAACTAACTAAGACGATTTGCGTTTGCGATTTGTCGGGACTTTTTTCAAAATTTTTTCACTCGCCGGCGGCGGGTTCGCCGAATTCTTTGCGCACTTCAGCAATTGGGTCGCCGGCGGTAAGAGCTCCTCCCGAGGGAGGTTCGCCACCAGGCGTGTCGCCGCTAAAGCTCATATAGCGCCAGATCGCTGCGCCGGTAAAAAGTGCGTCGACCGCAACGAAACCGATGACGTACTCTTCACCGCCTGAGCCGGTGCCATAGGAGTGAAGGCCCTTGCCGAGCACGAAATTGACGCCATACCACGCCATCACGATCGCCTGGAAGCAAATGACCGATCCGACGCTCATCCCAAAATTCGCCCACCAGCCGGCGAAGCGACCGTGCAGCACGAACAGGTAGCAGAGCAGCGCGATAAATGCCCACGTCTCCTTTGGATCCCATCCCCAGAAGCGGCCCCAGGAGTAGTACGCCCAGACGCCGCCCAGAATCGTGCCGACTGCCAGCAGCAGCACGCCGATCTGCATGGTGCGGTAGACGAACTGATGCAGCTCGCGATGTTCGGCACGGGCCGCGGGTTTGAACAGATGCGTACCCAGCGTCACGTGCCCCAGCACCCACGCCAGCATGAACGCGGCGTAGCTGAGCGTGATGGTTAGAACGTGAACGGTGAGCCAGAAATTATCGCGCAGTACCGGAACCAGCGGGCTGATCTTTGATTCAAAGCCGGGCATCGCCGCGTTGCCCATCACAGCGGGGACCAGGTCCATCAGCACCAGGCACAGGAA
>DASPJR010000159.1:0-4867 GCA_035628505.1 Planctomycetota bacterium
TCCGTATGGTTCGATGAACGGTTAACAAAACATGGCTGCAGAAACTCCCCCAGGTCCGACCGCCTTCCGCGAAGCGCTGCTGATCAACGGCGCGGCGGTGGCAATTGGCGTGCTGGCGTTTGGCGCGGCTAATTATCTGGCGAGCTACGCTGATAGTCTTCGTATCGCCATTATGGGCGTGATTGCTATGGCGTGCTTTTATCTGTGGTCCATTCTGCTTGTGTGTCGTGTGGGGGAGATTCCCTGGTGGTTTTTATTGCTGGTCCTATTCGAGTTCCCGCTGGCTTGTGCCGCATTCAGCAAAGATGCTCGCTTGTTCTTGTTTGAACGATTGCCGGAATTCATACATTTCATCGTGTTACTGTTTGGACTTCCGCTATTGACGGGCGTTGCCTTAACGTTCATTGGCTTTGTCTTTACTCGGAAATACCGGAAGCGTCACTTAAGCGGAACGCGGAAAGTTCCAGTTGAGGGTAAGTCTGAATGGGAGTGGTTGCTTGTGCCGCCGCTTGTTCTCCTCTTGCTTCTCCCTTGGCTTTTTGCAGTACATGAATCAGCTGTTGCCGCAAAAAATTCATCTCATGCAGGCAAATCTGTTTATAGAGAATCTATGTTAGCGGAACTCTGCCCTACCGCCGTATTGGATACTCATGATGCAATCGTTGCATCAATTCCTACGGGCTGCGCGCAATCAATGCATAAGTTCTGGCTCGAATTTGGCAGATTGTCACAGGCCCGTCTCAGTCAGGAATTCAAATCCCAGGACTCCAACGTTAGTACTGCGGCATATTCTGGCATGGTCAAGCGTTATCCTGGCGATGCGTTGGTCCTTGCAATGAGAAGTGTTCGCGGCGAACTACGAATTTCAAAAAATACAATGTATTTTGTTGGTCTCGTCATCGCACAGCACGGTTCGATCGATGAAATACGGGAGGTTTTAAAATCAGATGCCAATTCGCATTTGAAATCCGCAATGATTGGAGAGTTGGAGCCCGCTCACGCTGAATTGGTACCCCTCATAGCAGCACATTTGCGCGTGCCTGATAGTTCGAGGTATTGGGTGCTTCGCGCGCTGTGGCGACTGATGCCTGAAAAAGAGCTGGTTGAATTCTGGCATCCCCTGCTTATGGATCCCGACGAGGAAATTCGGCGCACAGCAGTCTTTTGTATGGACTTCGAATCGCGTAAAGCGCCTGCTTATATACTGGCGCTGGATGGGCTTGAATCAGCTGATGACGAAACGTGTGAATTACTGCTTCAACATCTTCCAATTTCGAGCCAGAGGTCATATCGCGAAGTTTCTATGTTGTTATCGCTGTTGAGGTCAAAAGTTCCGACAGTCCGTTTACATGCGGTTCGGCATCTTACGTATTTGAATAGCACTCGAGTCGGCGCCTCTGCTCCCACAGTTGGCGAATGGAAACTTCTCCTGGAGGCAAGGGAATTCAGGATGGCTATTGAGCCCGAAGATGAAATCGAGGCGGTCGAACTTGCCCGCAAAATCGGTGAGGACTGGCTGCGTCAGCAATCAGCGTCCAAGTAATGGCGTCTAGGTTGTTTGGAAAAAAAGAGCGCTCAGCAGTAAGAAGTGTGCAACTGTCCGGGCGGGACGCCTGTACTACGAAATGGTGACTCGCAGGCTGGAAGCCTGCGCTACCGCCGGTGCTTCGCGAGATCAAAAAAGAATGGCCGCACAGGATCCGCCCCGCCCTCACACCTTCCGCGAAGCGCTGCTGATCAACGGCGCGGCGGTGGCAATTGGCGTGCTGGCGTTTGGCGCGGCGACGTTTGTGGCGAGCGATGTAGACGGCTTGCACATCGCGGGCATGGGCGGCGTGGCGATGGCCTGCTTCTACGTGTGGTCGATTGTGCTTGCCGCGCGTGCGCGGAGCTTTCCGTGGTGGTTTGGGGTCGCGTTGCTTCTCGAACCGGTCGTGGCCGCCCTGGCGATCAGCGGCGACTTGCGGCGCTTTGTTGCGGTTCAATTGCCGCAGATTCTGCCGCTCCTGGCGCTGCTGGTTGGGCCGCCGCTTGTGCTTGGTTTTTTAGTCGCGCTGCCGCTGGCGTGGCTGGCGCTGCGCCGCATGGAAAGGCGCTCGGCCGAAAAGCCGTGGGATGGCCAGACGCGTTTGCGGCGCGGGCTGCTGATGCTGGCGGCGTCAAACGCGCTGTGTTTCGTCCTGTTTCTCCCGTGGACCCTTTGTTCGATTGCCGCGTATGGCCCCGTGGAGAGACCGCTTCTGAACCGCGTCGGCGCGCTCACGCCCGGCAGCGTCATCGACCTGCACGATGAACTGCTTGTGCAAGTGAACACGCCCGGCGCGCAGCAGATTCACCGCCGGTTTGTGCGCACGGGAACTGTGTCGGTCAGTCGGTTGGAAGCGATTGTCAAACAGGATAATTTTCTCTCGTCCGCTGCGCTGCGCGGATTGCGCGATAAGGCGCCATCTCGCGCCGTGCAGCTTGCGTGCGATGTAGCGCGCCTCAAATTGATAGCAACTCAGGGAGATACACGCTCCGTCGCTGGTTTGATAATGGCGCAAAGCAATCACGACGTAATTGCAGAAGTGCTGCGTTCAGACGCGCCGCCAGACCTGAAAATGGCATTGGTTCGGGGTTTGATCGAACACAAGCGAAGCGAATACTGGCCTTTGGTTCGAGAGAATCTGCGGCAACCCGGGATCAGCAAGGCTTTCACCGTGAACGCCCTGTGGTCCCTGCTTCCTGATAGCGAACTGGAGGCAGTGTGGAACCAATTGCTCACGGATTCAGACGGGATCATACGTTTGCTGGCAGCGCAAAAAATCGCCTATCCCAACCGGCCGGTGCCGCCGCGTATGATCTCGCAGGCGCTAACAAACCCCGCTGCCGCTGTGCGCCGGCAAATGCTTTCGAACCTGTTCAGACTGCAAGCTATTCCCGAGGTCGTCGCAACACATCGCAGGGCGCTTGATGATCCGGATTTAATCTGCCGACGTATTGCGGCACACAACGTCGTGAAATTCATAAGCGGGAGGGTCGCGAGTGACATACCCTTTTTCCAGCTCACTGAGAATAGCGATGGAATTGAAGTGGTCTCTTCTCCGGATCCTGAAACCGACCGCGAGAAGCAGGCTATGGAAAGTTTGCGGGCCGCGGTCGACGCGTGGCTGAGACAACGTTCCCCATCGAAATAAATCAGACTTGGCGCCTTTGCGGCTTGCCGGTTCGCGAAAATTGAGCGCTGAGCAGTAAGAAGTGCGCTGCTGTACGGGTGGCACGCGGTGGCACGTTTACATTTCAGTTGCCGCTTCAGGCTTTTCCACGCGAGGGCTCTTGTGGCGCGGGGCCTTCCATGTAACCGACGCTTTCCAGGATCATGTATACGATCCACTCGCGCGCGTCCGGGCAGTCGATCTTCAAGCTGCCGAGCTTGCGGCGCACACAGGCATAACAGCACAGCCGGCGCGGCGCCTGGCCAGCCACAAGCAGCTCAAATTTTCCGGCCGTCGCGCGGCACGGGGTGAGAATTGATATTGTCGGCTCGCTGTGCCCGAGCCGTCCGCCCACGCGAAGAAGCTGCAGGGGGGTGTTGCTTCCGTAATAATGGGACTTGTAAGCGGCACTGCGGCGGTCGGCGGCCAGGACCTGCCACCCGCCGATGCTTTCGACCAGAACGCGTTCGCTTTCAACCGGATTGTGCAGGTCCTGAAGAGCAGCAGCCGTGTTCTTCATCGTGTCTCCATTTCTACGCCGCGGTGCACGCCGTCGCGCTGATCGCGGTCCTTGACGACGAACTAAATGACATATCGTTCCAATTTAAAATGAGAATCATTCTCAACCGAGTACGGAAGAATAGGATGTTATGGATCAGTGTCAACTTGGAATCGCATCAAAAGTGATAAAAATGAAAACACTCACCCGAAGGATGAGTGTAAGCTTCGCTTGGAAAAGAAGTTATAGCGACGGAACGTTAATCAATATTTTCTGATCCGACCCGGCGCTTCTTAGGTGTGTCCTTTGAATCGGTCTTTTTAGCGGCGGCGTCATCTGTCTGTTTGGCTGGTTTTTCGTCGCTCTTTTTAGCGGTCTCGTTCGCTTCCGCCTTCTTCTTTTCGGCCTCTTCGAGAGCCTTTTTTGCGGTTTCTTCTTCCACGCGCTTTTTCTCGGCCTCGGCTTTTTGTCTGGCGAGGGCGGCTTCTTCGTTCCTGCGCTTTTCAGCTTCCAGTTCGGCGGTCTGGCGCCTTGCCTTTTCGTCCGAAAGGCGTTTTGCTTCAGCAGCCTCTGCTTCCGCCTTTTTCGCAGCCTCGTCAGCTTTCTTCCTGGCTTCGGCTTCTGCCGCGGCCCTGGCTTCTGCTTCCTTGCGCCGCGTTTCTTCAGCAGCCTTCTTTTTTTCTTCTTCAGCGGCCTGGCGGGCTTCTTCTTCCTGGCGTTTTTTGTCGGCTTCGATCTTGGCCTGGAGCTTTTTCACCTCTTCGTTTTCAGCCTTGGCCTTTGCGAGAACGTCTTCGAACTTGGCGTCCTCAACCTTTTTGGAGAGCACGCGCGGGCGCGGATCGTCTGGAACCAGCTTCTGCACTTCGATAATAAGCGCGGACGCCTTGTCATACTCTTTCTGCTGGATCAGCTTCTCCGACGTCGCCAGCAGCTCGTTGACTTTCCTGTTCAACGTTTCCAGCTTCTGTTTCGCCTCCGTTTCAGCTTTCTCGCGCTCCTTTCGCGCGTTTTCCTGATTTATCTTCGCTGTCACGGCCTCTTCGACCTGCGCGCGCTGCTTTCTAATGGCCTCGTTCTTTGGCTCGAGTTGCTCCGCCTCCTTGAGTTTGACGAGTGCTTCTTCGGGCTTCGACTGCTTCATCAGGATCTGCGCATCATTGAAGAGGATCCT
>DASPJR010000160.1:0-4577 GCA_035628505.1 Planctomycetota bacterium
ACTGGCGTCGGCCAACGTCACGTCGCAGCCGGAGATCTGCCGACCGACCAGCGCGTAGGTGACGAGCGTGTCCGCCTTCGCGGCGGTCTTCCAGTAGTCGGTCGGACTTCCGTCGACGACCTGGGTGTGGAGCCGTTCGAGCAGGTCGGCTTCCTCTCCGTCCAGTCCGAGTGGATCGCGCGCGAGCGCGGCGGCATAGCGGGCGTTCATCGCGGCGATCGTGCGCTGATGCCACTGTGCTTTCGCGAAGAGGCCGCCATAGATCTGTTCGTCGGTGTTCGTGTTGTTGCCACTGCCGTAGTACATATAAATCGTGCCGAAGTCGGTGAGATTTTTGATAGCGGGGATAAGCGTGGTGCTGTAGCCGGCCCAGCTGTCGGAGTCCGCAGCGAAGCCGCCGAAACCCACACGCATGTTGGGCCGCCAGCCCGGACGGCTTTTCATGTCAGTCATTCGCTTGGTGCAGTATGTCGCATAGGTCTGCATCCACGGATCGCCTGCCAGGCCCAGATGCATGTCCCATTTTCCGTCGGGCGTGCCCCAGGTTTCATTGCCCAGTTCATAATAGATCGCTGGAAACTGCGTGTCCCAGCGCGCATAGCCATCCGCCAGCCGACGTGCGCCGTACGTGGTCGTGCCGTCTCCGCCTAGATAGTCGACGAGATTCCCGTGATCGGCGTAATGATTATTCACCAGATCAACCGTTAAATCGGTCTGCGTCGCCGCACTTGCGGTGTCGGTGAATGCTGGGGGAACGGTGATAAACGGCCGCGCGTTGACTGCTTTGCAGAGACTCATAAAGGTGTTGATGTTCAAGTATTCGTTCGGAGGTGGCGCGTAGCTCAGCGGCCAAGTCTTGAAAAGATAGTGCTCCAAAGTGAGCCCGTTAACGCCCAGGCCACCCAGGCGCAGCATTGCCGGATTGAGTTCACGCAGGCGGTCCACATACGTTTTAACAAAACCGGTTTGAGGGTCCGTGTCGTTGGCGTCCCAGCTCGCAAAATTGTCCATCCAGTACGTAGCATTATCGAGAAACTGAATCGCGACACCTCGCCAGATGCTTGAGGACGTTGGCACGTACGTCCAGGAGTATTCGGCCCATGACGTTGTTATGGTTATCGCAGGGCTGTAATGGACGGCCCAGTTCGCGTCCACGATGCCCAGTTGCACCCGCCGTCCTGTCGAGTTCGCCTTCAGCATAACCTTGATCTTGTAATTGCCGCTGGGCGTCAGCGTTCGGGTGAGCGCCTTCTGTGGCAGATCGACCTGGGTCTGCTCCATCGCGGCGGGTGCAGCCGAGACAACAATTTTCTGGCTCTGCTTTCCTGAAACGAACGTGGTGGTGTCGACGCTCCCGGTAAATGTGCCGGCGGCTTTCCACCAGCCCCAGCCTTGTGAAGCGAAACCGTTACTGTCGGGGGCGGCTTCGAAACAACCACCATTAATGATATTAGCGCTGTGACTGTCGACGTTGACCCCCATTGAGGACTTGGGCGCCACAACGGTATCGCTCAAATTAACAGTAGTAGCTGCCCGCGATAATGGACTCGCGAGGAGCAGTATGAACAAGGCTGCAACGTGCATCGGGCGGACTAACGTATGGCTCATGGCGGGTTGCTCCAGGCGGCAAGGCTGAAGAATTCACTCGTGCACGTTTTCATCCGCTTTTTTTCAGGGGGATTAACAACTTTCTGTCAAAATTTGCGGCGACTCGAGTTCTTTCCAGAAAAGTGTTAATCTTGCGAATCTGGAACGGATAAAGGTCTAGTCCGGTGGGTGTCAATGGCGCAGGAAAGCGAAGAAACCGGAGCGATCTGGACCAAAGCGGTCATCGAGCACAACCGTCGCTGGTTGCTGGCGTACCTGTATGCCGCGACAGGAGACAGTGCCCTGGCCGAGGACCTCGTCCAGGAAACGTTTGTTGTCGCCTACCAGAAGCGCGCCGAACTGGAGACGGTTCCTTCGTTCGGCGCCTGGTTGCGTGGAGCAGCGCGGAATGTTTTGCGGAGGCATTTTGAAAAGCAGGCGCATCAGCCGATGCTGCTGAATCTGACAATAATGGAGAACCTGGAAAAGCCCGCGGCGGAACTGGAGCAGAAACATCTCGATCCCGACTACGAAGCGGCGCGCATCAGCGTTCTGCGCGGGTGTGTCCAGAAACTTGCGCAGAAGTCGCGCTTGCTGATCCAGGGCAGATACCAGGAGAATCTCAGCATCGAGCAGCTCGCAAAGCGAACAGGGCTCGCACCCGGATCGGTTCCGGTGATTCTCCACCGCGCGCGGGCCGCTCTGCTCGAATGCATTACCAAAAAGATGGCGCTGTGCACACATTCTGAGAATGATCTGAGTTGATTATGGAATCCGAAGAACTTGAACGCCTGATGATTGATTATCTGCACCAGCGCTTGCAGCCGCAGGATCGTATCCGCCTGCAGCAGCATCTGAACGCTCATCCGGCGGCTGCCGCGAAAATCCTTGAACTGGCCGATGAAGAGCTCTTGTTGTCACGTGGTCTGAAAGCGCTTCCGCTGGTCTCTCACATCAGCCAGCGCGTCTCACGGCGCGTCTCGCAGAGACGCTTGCTTCGCCGCGAGAATAATTCAGCGCTCGTGTGGACAGCGTTTGGCATCGCCGCGCTTGTTGCGCTTTGCCTGTTGCTCGTGAATTCCTGGCATGGTGCGCCCGCAGCGGAAGCCGTGGCCACGTTAGAGTCTGCTTCCGGTGACACGGTGCTGGTGCGCGCGGGGAAGACGGCACGCGTCCAGAATGGAGACTCACTGGCACTTGGCGATGAGCTGAAGACGGCGCATAGCGAGGCGCGCGTGCGCTACGCCGATGGAACCACTCTGCAGCTCGGCGCAAGCAGTGTTGTTCAATTCAAGAGTGCCAGCGGCGGCAAGAAAGTGATGTTGCATACCGGATCGCTGCAATGCCGCGCGGCCAGCCAGCCCGCCGGACAACCTTTGGTCATTTACACGAAGGAAGCGGAGACGACGGTGATTGGCACGGTATTCAAGCTGCTCTCTCAATCTGGAATTACGCGCCTGCAGGTGGATGAAGGCAAGGTGAAACTGACCGACGTGAACACGCGCGAATCGGCAACCATCTCGAGCGGCGAATTTGTCGTGGCCGACAATCGCCGCAAGCTCGCGGTGACAAAAATCGAAACGCCTGCGGTTGCCGCAATACCGGACACCTTCACGCAGGAGTTCCCAGACAAGAGCTCGTTTAAAGAGGGTATTCTGGACCTGACGGATGTGCCGCCCGGCATGGTCGCATCGGTGCGTCAGGTGCCAATTCCGAATTCGGACAAGCTCTTTATCATGAGTTCGCTATTTACTGAAACCAAACCCTACTTCATGGTGCATGACGATTCGGTGATTCATCTGACCTATCGGTCAGAAATCGTTCAAGGCTTCAGCACCTTCGAACTCTTCCTGGTGCTCTTTCCTGCGGACGGCTGGTCATATTCGAAAAACATCATCTGCCGCGTCACGCCAACATCGACCGCGTGGCAGACCGTGGAAATTCCTATTTCAAAATTCCTGGACAGCAGAACCGCGGCGTCTCAGAAAGTCGAAGGGATGGTGTGCCGCTGCTTCTTCCTGCAGACGTACAACTATTCAGGAATTCGCGTGGGCAGATTCTCTGTCACGCGCGAGAAGGCAAAATAGAGCTAAGGCTGACATTCTGAATTCACAATGCTCAAAGCTACTCTGCCCCATCTGTGGGACCTTCGGCGGGTTTCGCTGATGTACGAGCCTGGTTGAGGGGTCTCACGGTGCCCGGTGCGTGGGATGCACGCTGCACTGTGGCTGCTCCCGAACGACTGGCAGAGCCGTCGAGCAATCGTAACGTCTGTTGATAGCGGTCCTCTATACACTCCAGATCGTACGGTTCTTTGACGGAGCGTAGACTCTGATTGTAAATCATTCTTGCGTGCCGCAGCAGCACCGCACGCTGCTGTTGAGTTCTGGTGTGGGGGGCGATGACAGCAATCGTTTCGAGCATCCGGATCATCACTGCCACGCTCTTACTGCCGAATTGCCGTATCTGATTGAAAGCTGCGTCGGCTACTCCGTCGAAGGTAATGGCCGTAGCGATAATTCTAAGATTACCCTTTTTATCGCAGCGATGGGTGCACGGTTCCTCTTTTTGAGCAATACGCGTCAGCGCAACACCCAGCCAGTCAACGCAGGTCGTTGCGGTGAAGGGGTCATTCATACTTGGTGAAAGTGCGCGTACTGCAATTTCCGCAAGTTGGTGAATTGCGAACTCAACATCTTGATACGGCGTTCGTCTGGACTCGGTTAAAACAAAGCTCTGGATCTGCTCAACGATTTTCTGCGTGACTCGCGCCTTCGGTGAGACCATCGCGAAGATCGAACTTGCTTCGACAAATTGACCGGGTCGATGCTTGAGCTCGATGAGAAGATCGTACTGCTCCGCCGCCGCGATCAGGCTTTCCTCATCGATTGACTCGATGTATCCGGTGGATGCGAACAGCACGGGCGAAGCCTCGGGTTCTTTCGTGCAACGCTGTTTAGCATCAACGCACGCACCTGCGCCTCCCGGGT
>DASPJR010000161.1:0-21316 GCA_035628505.1 Planctomycetota bacterium
AAGCGCGCAGCCAGCTCGCCGATCTTTGATTCCTTGATTGGTGCGAAATCAACGATCAGCGACTCACGCGCTTTTTTGTCTTTCACGGCCATCAGGATTCCGTCGCGCTCATTCTGCGGCTCGCCCTGGATGTAGCACTGCGTCGTCCACTTCTCGCGGCCTTTCATCTTGACGGCGAAATGAATGTGCGGCGTGCGGCCGGGATATTTCACGGGCTTGATCGTGCGGAAGTAATATTCGCCGGTCGAGCCGGTCAGAAAGCGGCCAAAGCCCTGGAAATTCCTGTCACGCGACTCGTGATTGTCGCTGCCTTTGTGCAGGTACACGCCCTTGTTGTCGACCTGCCAGATTTCAACGAGCGCATTTCGAACCGGTTCGCCGCTGGGACTCAGAATACGTCCGCTCAAATGCGTGACTTCGCCTACGGCAGGCGTGAGTCCGTCATTGACGATGATCAGATCGTTATCGGTGTCGAGCGGCAGCTCGGTGGGATAGAACGGTCCTTCTGTCTGTTTGGGCGTGCGCAGGAGCTCCTCCGCGAATACGCCGGGAACAAAAAGCACGCCGGCCCCTAGCGTCATTGAACGTAGAAAATTGCGGCGAGCGGCTGAATGATGATTCTCATGCATGGAAAAGTCTCCTGAATGTGCCGGAAGTAGGACGCAGCGCGGGCGTGCTCATTCAGTAACAGGAACGTAACATGTGCCGTAGGCACCGCTCGCTCGTTGATTATCCCCATTGCGGGGCGGCAGGAAACTTAAAACTTCAGCCCCGGATCGTCCTCGTATGCAGAGCCGATATGGCAAAGCTGATTGAGCGATTCGGCGAAAAGCTGATAGAGCAGTTTGAGCCTTTCGACATCCTTGATCACGCCAAGCGTGACAAAATACAATTCATCCACACCTTCAGGAAATTGCGCGCCGAACCAGCCTTCGTCGTCCTGCACTGAAAGATGAATCGCGGGTTGATTATGGATGAGTTCGCGGATGCGCGGATTGGCAAAGAAGGCTCGCACCTTGTTTTCGTCCGTGCTCTTGATGACAAATTGCTCATCGAACCACTCGTCTCCTATGGCGATATCCTGCGCTCCGAAAAACTGCGCGATAGGGGTGAAGATGCTTTTGCGATAGATAGTGAAGCGGAAGTGATCAGGATTCACATATGGCGCACGCAGGCGCGTATAGGTCTGGCTGCTCTTGCCGGTGCTGACGGTGTAGGTGTCGAGCGTGATGGTCCACTGCTTGAACTGCGCCTGGACTTTACTGCCCTTCCAGAAGCCGCCGTCGACGTAGTCGGCTTTTATTTCATGCGCCAGCTGCCGCCAGATCTCTTCTTTGCTCGGCCCGAATATGTCGCGCAGGATGCCCATTTCAGATAGCTCCTCTTTACGGGATTATCGTGGCGCCGATCTGCTTATAAAGCTCCATGAAGTCAAAATGATTCCAGCCTTCGACGATCTTGCCGTCTTGAATGCGGGCGATGCCTATTCCAGCGAACTGAATACGGCGCTGAGTGGCAACGTACGCCTGTAGCGCGCCTTTGTGAGTGCCTGTCACGCGGCAATGGACGCTTACGTAATCGTCCTCGGCGATTATCTGCAGGATGTCGATGTGAATATCCGGGAATGCGGTGCGAAAGGCGAAGAAAAATGGCTTAAAGAGCGCGGGACCGCGCAGTTCGGGATCTCCGCCCAGACCGTGAATGCGGGCGTTCTGCGCAAGGAGTTCATCTATGACTTCCACGCGTCCCTGGTTCCAGACTTCTTGAAACCAGCGGCGCACCAAAGCCTTGTTGGCGTCAGACAAATGCGTCGGCTCCCTGTTTTTGGCAAGCTTACGAAGTCCTTGGCACATTGGAACAAAAAACCGGCCCGGACACTCTTCGCCCGGGCCGTTCCTTTCTTCGCGTCTTTGCGCCTTTGCGTGAGACAAGCCGTTTACCCGATCTTCAGCGTCTTGCCCTGCTTGGCTGCTTCCATCGCCGTCAGGATCGCGTCCATCGAGCGGTAGCCTTCGACGCCGTTGATCTCCGGCGCCTTCTTTTCGGCGATGCATTTGGTGAAAAGGTCAATTACGCCGCTGGCCACCTGCTTGGTGTTCGTAGCCATCTCTCCGACCTTGTGCATCTCCTTGTCGCCGTTGCGGTAGTTGACGATGACGCCGTACACCGGATCGGTGCCCAGCGAGAGCACGCCGTTTTCGCAGTAGAGAACCGTGTAGTTCTCTTCGGCGCCGTAGTTGGTCCAGCTCAGGATCATGCTGCCGAGCACGCCGGCGTTGGTCTTGAAGTTGAAAAAGCTGTTGTCGTCGAGGTCGATCAGATTTCCGGTTTCATCGCGCTTATGCAGAGCGCCCATGAAGCCGCTGACTTCCGAAAGTTCCTGGCCCAGCAGCCAGCGCATCAGGTCGGCCTTGTGCACGCCAAGGTCGCCGCTGACGCCCATCTGCGCGGGGCCCTTCTTAAAGAACCAGCTCTTGGCCGCGTCGATGGCCCAGCCTTCGGGTCCAGGGTGCTTGAAGGCGGTGCGGAAGGCGAGCACCTTGCCGAGCTTGCCGCTGTTGAGGATTTCCTTGGCGCGAACGTGCGGCGGCATGAGGCGCTGATTGAGGCCGATCATCAGGTACTTGCCCGTCTTCTCGCTGGTGGCGATCATCTTCTTGGCGTCTTCGCGCGTGGTCGCCATGGGCTTCTCACAGAGCACATGCTTTCCCGCTTCCATCGCTTCGATGCTCTGCTGAGCATGCAGCGCGTTGGGGCCGGCGACGACGATGGCATCGATGTCGGAAGCCTTCAGCATCTCTTTGTAGTCGGTGTACGCCTTGGCCTTGTATTTCCCGGCGATCTCTTCGACGCGGTCTTTGACGACATCCGCGATGGCGACGAGCTGCGAGGCGGGATTGGCGACGCATTCAGGAATGTGGCGGCGCTGCGCGATGGCTCCGCAGCCGATAATACCGTAGCGAACAGGCATGAATTCTCTCCTTTTATCCAAAGGCGTAAACGGACATTTCTCCCCAAGGGGCAGATAGCTTGCGCAGTTTCAGGGCTGGTGTCAAGTTGCGGCGTACTCTTCTTTTACAAGATGTTTTAGCGCAGGAGAGCTGTACCATCGGCAGTCTCGATGCACATAACAAGGGCGTGCTGATCAATGCGGTTTAATTCGCTGGAATTCCTGGTTTTTGCCGCGCTTTTTTTTCTGATCTGGCGTTACGTCAAAAGGAATCAATCCGCCCGCTGGCTGTGGATCATGCTGATGTCCTCGGTCTTTTACGGCTGGTGGGAGTGGTCGTACCTGTGGCTGCTGTTTGTTTCAGGCGGCATCGATTTTGTCTCGGCGTGGTGGATCGAATCCTTTCCGCGGCACCGCAAAAAACTGCTGTTTTTCTCGATGGCTTCCAATCTGGGCATTCTGGGCTTTTACAAATACTCCGCCTTTGCCGCTGAGAATCTGAACGTGCTTCTGCAGCCGCTTTCGCTGCAGGTTCCAATCGTGAACTACGCACTGCCGATCGGCATCAGCTTCTACACGTTCCAATCGATGAGCTACACCATCGACGTGTATCGGGGCGAGTGCAAAGCCACGCGTAACATCCTGCATTTCTTCGCCGGGCTGATGCTCTTTCCGCAACTCGTCGCCGGTCCGATTCTGCGCGCCAGAGACATTCTTCCGCAGCTAGAGCCCGAGCCGGTTCCGCCTGATGAGCAGAAACGTTTCGAGGGCCTGGCGCTGATCGCGCATGGCTACTTCAAGAAGGTGGTCATAGCCGACAACCTGGCCCCGACTGTCACGGCCGCGTTCGGCGCGCACGGGCTGGGCGTAATCGAATCCAGTGCGTACTGGTGGGCGATCATGGCGATGTTCGCGTTTCAGATCTACTGCGACTTCAGCGGCTACACCGACATCGCGCGCGGCCTGGCCAAGTGGATGGGCTACGACTTCGCGCTCAACTTCAACCATCCTTACAGCGCCGCAAGCATCCGCGACTTCTGGTCGCGCTGGCACATTTCGCTTTCGACGTGGTTTCGCGATTACGTGTACGTGCCGATGGGCGGAAGCCGCACCTCGCCCCTGCGCACGCACGTTAATCTCTGGATTACGATGATCCTGTCCGGGCTCTGGCACGGTGCGAGCTGGCGCTTCATCATCTGGGGCGCGCTGCACGCGGCTTACGTCAGCCTCGAAAGAGTCACGGACTGGCCGCGCCGGATTCTCAGCCTGCCGCTCGGGCGCTTTATTGCGATCGCGGTGGTCCTGGTGCAGGTGCTGGTCGCGTGGGTGTTTTTCCGGGCTGAATCGATGGCACAGGCAACCGGCATCATTCGCGTGATGTTCAGTTTCGTCAGCGCGCCTCATGATTCCTTGCAGCCGGCGCTCGCATTCCTGCTACTCGGAATTGGTTATGAAACATGGATGTGTGTGCGCGTTCAGCCTTTCATGCTGCGAACTAAAGGCTGGATGGAACCGGCTGGGGTGGCATGTCTGCTGGTGGCAGCAGTCTTCTTCCGCGGCCACGGTCAGAATTTCATTTACTTTCAGTTCTAGAGGCACCGCATGCTGCGCGACCGCAGTTTTCAATGTGTGCTGTTCGTGATCCCGCTGGCGCTACTGGCGTACGCACTGCGCCCGGAAACGGCGCGCCGCGACGATCCAGACGGCATATTCTGGAACAAAGTCTCAAGCCCGGCCGTGCATGACGTGGTCGTAGCTGGGGATTCGCGCACGCTGCAGGGCGTCTCGCCCCAGGCGATGATCCAGGCCGGTGCCGGGCAGAAGATTCTGAATTTTGGCTTCAATGCCGCCTGCCTGAACCGGCGATACCTCACAGCCGCGGCCGAGAAACTGGACACTGGAAAGAAGCGATGCGTCCTGGTGATAGCGCTGACGCCGCTCGGGCTTTCGCGGCACTCCGAAGCCGCCAGCAACTTCAACTGGTACGCAAAGGCCAGCGGCCCGGAACTCGTGTTTCGCAAAATCCTGACGCCAATCGAACATTTCGTGGAGCCATACCAATTTCGCGAGGAGCTCAAGAAGGTATCGGTCTCGCACGCGCAGCGATTTCCCGACGGCTGGCTGGCATCTTACGTTAACGAAGAGAACAGTACTCTGATGCACGGTATGTACCGCAACATTCTCTCAAAGTCTCCCGTCGCTCCCGAACTGGTCGCGGACCTGGCGCGCTGCATCAAAGAATTCTCTGCACGCGGCATCCGCGTGGCGGTGTTCCGCATGCCAAGCCACTGGGAGCATCAACAACTGGAGGACGAGGTGAGCCAATGGAACGAAGCTGAGATGAAGGAGAAGATGGTTTCCGCGGGCGCCGCCTGGCTGCAATTCGATTCCAGGAAATACAAGTATTACGACGGTGTTCACATGCAGGCCTCCAGCGCCAGCCAGTTCTCCGCTGATCTGGCCGTCCAGCTTCAGGCCGCTTTTAAATAGATTAGTTTTAGTTTGCATTGTGCATGAGCCCGCTATAGCGTTAATGAGGTATTTATATCTTAGGGAGGACCTGTATGAACCGCTCTCTGCTTTGCCTCATCGGATCGGCACTCGCCTGCGCGAGTTTCACATCAAGCGCGGCGCAGTCCACGCGACCGAACTTCACCGAACGCACGACTGTACCGCTGCGCTTTGAACAGCCGCGTCGCAACAATGACGTGCCCCGCAGAAGGCACTACGACAACTGCTGCCCCTCGCGCGGTTCGCTCTTCTTTAATTCGCGGCCGACGAACAATCACTACTCGTTCAACGGAGGTTCGCAATCACACTGCAACTCCGGCACGGGCTATCGGCCCTATGTGATTCCGAACAACAACTCTGGCGGCTACAATCCGTATCATCAGGGCTACAGCAATACGCCGTACAACACCAGCTACGCCACGCCGCCCTACAACGGACACGGCAACACACCGCCCGTTTACCGCCCGCAAGGCGGCGGTTACCGGCCCACGACCACACCCGTGTACCGCCCGACCACCACACCGACAGTCTCATCAGGCACACCGTACGTTCCTCCGGCGACCACGCCGTCTGTGCCGACACGTCCGACGATTCCTGTCGCACCGCCGACCTATACGCCCCCGGCAAACCGCCCGCAGCATGGAAACAACGGGCTGGGCAATGGCGTCGATCCGCAGCCGCCGGGAAATCCGCCGGTGAACGATGGGCCAGGTACATCTCCAGGAAACCCCGGAAATGGAAACGGCCAGGGCAATGGCAATGGCCATCGCCGCCGCGCGTCCATGATTTATTTCATGAAAGACGGCACGGAGATCCCAGCTCTGACGACACTTGAAAGCGGAGACGATCTGGTGATCAAGACCGAAGACGGGAAAATGCTGACGCTGAAGAAGACGCAGGTGAGGATCGCGCGCGAAGTCGACGACGAACCCATCTACGCCACGCGCTGACAAGTTGCTGACAAGTTTCATTCTGAAAGCGGGGGACTTTGCCCAAGTCTCCCGCTTTTCTTTTTTCAGAAGTTTCTGCTTCGTACTTGCCTATAAAGTGTAATAATGACAGGCGACAACTTTGATTCCTCCATCGAGAGCGACAATGCCCGAGCACATCACCATCGTTGAGACACCTCGCGACGCCTTCCAGGGTCTGCCACGCCCGATTCCAACAGCCGAAAAAATCCGCTACATCCAGTCGCTCCGTAACGCCGGCTTCAAACACATCGACCTCGGCAGTTTCGTGTCGCCCAAGGCCGTACCGCAAATGGCCGACAGCGAAAACGTAGTCCGCGCCTTCAGCTCTTGGAGAGACGGCGAGCGCATCGCGATCATCGTCAACGAGCAGGGACTTGACCGCGCGCTCTCCGTCGGAGGACTCGACGCGATCGGCTTCCCGCTCAGCCTGTCGGCGCAGTTCCAGCTGCAGAATACCAAGGCCACGCCCATGCAGGTCTGGCCGATGCTCGAAAAGATGATTTCGCGCATCGAACAGCACGACATGTCTTTCATCCTGTATCTCTCCATGGCGTTTGGAAACCCTTACGGCGAGAAGTGGGACGAAGAAGAACTCTTCGGATTGATCCGCCGGCTCTGCGCGATGGGGATTCGTCATATCTCGCTGGCCGACACCGTCGCGCTGGCCAGGCCCGAGCAGGTCTCTCGTATTTTCAAGCGCGCGGTCAAAGAGCAGCCGAAAATCGAATTCAGCGCTCATTTTCACGGCCGGCCGGAGAACTGGTTCGATTGCGTCGACGCCGCGCTGAACGCCGGCTGCCGCAGATTCGATGCAGCCTCCGGCGGGCTCGGCGGATGTCCCTTCGCGCAGGATGGACTGGTCGCCAACATTCCGTCTGATCAGCTCGCGCGGCGTCTGACGGAACTGGGTTTTGTCACGGGTATCGATCTGGAAAAAGCCGACTGCTGCTCGAAGATGGCGCGCGAATTCCAAGCACTTTATGGCAAAGCCTGAAGCCTGAACCTCAGCGCAGCCGGCGGATGGTGATCCAAGCCAGGGTCGTCAGGCCAAGAATAATGAACACGCGATAAGCCAGGCTCGCTCCTGTGGGTTCCACTGCAAGCACCTGCGGAGCGGAAACCGCCTGTGGCAGAGCTGCGGAGGCTGCCGGAACCTGCGCCGGTTTCTCAAGCACCGGCTTGCCGGTGGCGATGATCGTCTTCACCAGTTCGTCCATCGTCGCAGCAGCGATGGCCTGTGAGCGGATGGCGCGATAGCCGGTCAGGCTTTCTCTGTCCGCGGCGTAGTAGGAAAACTGATTCCACATGCGCCGCGCGATGCGCTTGCCGTTCGCGTCCGGGACGATGACGATCTGCCCCACATCTCCGCCAAGCACGCGGTAACGTCCTTTCTCGACCGGATGCGCAATCAGCGCAGTGACCGCGATCATGTTCACTTCAAAGCGCGCCTGACCCGGGGCGAAAACAATCTGCTCACCCGTTTTTCCGCCAAACGTTTCGATGACGATCTGCTCGCCCTGGGACAGCGTTCCCTTGTAACTGCTGCGCACCCGCGCCGTCGTCAGAGTGAGCGGAAGGCCGCTGCGGGCATCGCTGTGCTGATCCTGGGCGAGCACTTCGATTTCGACCACCGCCTCCGCCATGCGGATAAGGTCAGCAAGTTCTTCGGTCGTGCGGCTGGCGGCCTGTGGAATGAGCGGGGTAAGCAGTAAAGCCAGTGCCAGCGAGAGCAGCATCGTAACGATCGTTTTTAGCGTCAGCATTTTCAGTCTCCTTTGTCGAGGTGCTTTACAGGAGATCTAAATGGCACACCGCTGGCCACGCAGAGGCCTTTAAGAAAATTTTTAATCGTTGCTGTTGAAAGACTTTATGAATCGAAACACGTAGGAAAATTAGCCGACGGCGAGCATCGTCCGGCAGCCAGAACAAAGTGTCCGCTGACAAAGACGCCACTGCGGATAGGCAGCGGCGCTAGAATGACGCGACTTTTCAGACGGATTAGGATCGCGGTTTTTTCGCCTTCTTTACCTTGGCTTTCTTCTCAACTTCGATGACATACTTGCCCACCCTGCCATTTGATTGCGCCGTTACTGTGTAAACGCCGGGAGTCGAAAACTTATGCGTGACGCTCGCTCCTGTCGCGGTCAGACCGTCTCCGAAGTCCCACAGCGTGTGATCATCGCCGCCGGTCTGCGTGAAGTAAACTTCGACTTTTGCCATGCCTTTCGCCGGCGAAGCTGAAACGTTGAGTTCTGTCGATGGCGGCGCGACGGCGACGTTGTAAAGACTCTGAATGCCCGACTGATCGTCCAGATGGAGCGTTTCGGCACCAGGCTGCAGAACCGAGTGCATCGTCGGCGAGTCGCCATTCCCGGTGGCGCCAACGATCACGTCCGGCTGCACGTCCGAGTGGCTCAGGCCCAGCGCGTGGCCGAGCTCATGCATCAACGTGCCGTCCAGGTCCGCCACGCGACCACCCTTCCGTGTGGTGACGACTCCGGCACCGTTGCGTTGCCACTCTGTGTTCAGCGCATTGATGACGATCTTCGATGAGGCGATGTCCATATTTTCGTTGCAGACAAAAGTGGTCCAGGCCATGTACAGCGGATCGGGCACGCGTGTCCCTGTTGCGTCCCATTCCACCGTGATCCCGCCGGGCGCTTCGATGAATTTCACAACGCCGTTCGTCGCTGCGGACCAGTCTGCCGTTGCCTTAAGCATCGATTCACGCGCCATTACCGGAGCGCCTGGCGCCAGGTTCCATTTAACGGCATGTTCCGGAAGTGCTGCAAGATTCCAGACGCACGGCTTGCCCGATGGAGACGTTAAGACAACATACGCCCGCACTGAATTGAACATGGCTCCAGCAACAAACAGGCAGGCAGCCAACGCGGCGATGAACGTCTCGAAGTTTGATTTAGCGGCGCTTCCGTTCATGGCATACATCCTCTGCTGTGTTGTTCCTGAAAACACAGCAGAGGCCAATCCGCCAAGGCGCATGGCCGTTCGTAGAAGTCATTCAAATCCAATGGTTTAGAGAAGAACGAGTACAGCAACGAGAGTTGCTTGGCGCAACCACTGTGTCCGGTGCTTTGGACATTTTGGCGGCAAGGACGGACAAGAGGTTAAGGGTTCCACGGCGGTAGTTTCTGAGCGCACTCGATCAGGAATGCTCTATTTCCGGCGGGTCGTTGCGGATGGGAATGAGAACGGTGAAGACGGCCCCTTCGTTCTGCCGCGATTCGACACGAATTTCGCCGCCATGGCGCTTGATTATCCCGTCGCTGACGTGCAGGCCCAGGCCGGTGCCTTTGCCTGTTTCTTTGGTCGTGTAAAACGGTACGAACAGGTTCTTGATGTTCTCCGGCGCGATGCCGACTCCGTTGTCTTCGATCGTCACCTCGATTACGCCGTCAGCCGCCGCGGAGCGAACGCTGAGGTGCCCGCCCTCCTCTCTCATCGCATCGAAGGCATTCAAAAACAGATTCAGAAAAACCTGCGAGAGCTGATCCCCAATGGCAACCGTCACCGGCAGCTGAGGATCCAGCACACATTCAGTCTCCACGTTCTTAGCCAAGCGGGAGAGCCGCGCAATAGCGAGTGCCGCCTCGATTTCTTCATTGATGGAGACGGGGCGCCACTTGTGCGGATCGCGGCGCGCGAAGTTCACGAGCTGGCGCACAATTCCCACGATACGGCCCACCTGTCCGTGAATGCGCTGGAACTTCTCCGCAATCTGCGGATCCAGATTCTTGCGCAGCTGGTTGTCGCAAACGGCCTGAATCGAGGCGAGAGGATTGCCGATCTCGTGCGCCAGTCCGCTCGAAAGGAGACCAATGGCCGCCAGCTTTTCCTGGTGCAGGACCTGAGCCTTTGAGGCGGCCAGCGCTGCCTTGTCGCCTTCATGATAGGCTTCCAGAACGATGGACATGTCCAGCAGGGTCGCCCGGCGGAAAGCGCTCTGAATGCGAATCGTCGCTTCGGTGTCGCCGTCGCAATGCTTCATGAACAGCGGAAAGAAAAAATCGAGATACAGCACATACGCGCCGATGTACCACTGGAAATCAAGGCCGATCCTGAAGTGAGTCTGCCCGATCACGCGCCTGAAATCGTAATACTTCTCGTCGAAGTTCGCATCCACCAGGGAAAGCAGGTATTTCTTCTGCCCTACCAGCAGCCGCTGCACAGTCGCTTCGTCGGTTAAGAATGCGCGCGTGCCTTCAAACGAACGCAGGTGAGCGTAGAAACGCGCCACGAATGCATCCGCGTGCGCCTCTACCAGAGTACGCACGGAACGTAACGCCTCGATATCTGTTGCGCTGAGTCCAACGTAGCGTACGTGCGAAGCAATCAGTTCTGACTTGGTCATCCCATGCTCCACCCACGACGGGGCTGAAGTTCCATAATACGCACTCAAGCGAACTGCAGCAACTCAGCGTTTTCCAGGAACTGCAAAACAGATTAGCGAAGCTGCTAAAACTCCCGCGAACACAGAGATCATAAAGTGTTCGAGGCGCACGTTTACAACAACACTCCAGGTGGCAGAAGGGTTGCCACTTCTTCTTCCGTGTGCTCGACAAGACAGCTTTAAACAAGAGGAGAGGGAATCATGAACGTCTTTCGCGGGGCAAAAGTTATTGCAGCTGTTTACCTTGTGGTGCTTGCAGTAGCAATGCTGGTAGTATCAGGTGGCGTGATCGACATTGCCGCGGCCGCATCGCTGCCGGTGATTGCAACTGCGCAAGCCATCGTCTTTGCAATGCTCTATGCGACAACGTTCCATGGCGAAGGACCGGAAAGCCATTCCGGCGAATCGCTGAAATTCTCAGCCATGCACGGATCACGCGGCACCATCAACAAAGCGGCACACGTTTAGCGCACATCGTTGTACCGGGAGGATCGTACCATGTTAAGCACAGAGACCCCAATCAACAAGGCAGCGCCACCTGACGCAGCCATAAAGACCGCTGCGAATGAGCAGCGCGCGTCTGTCTCGCGGCCGAAGATCCTCATCGCCGAAGATGACCCGGACCAGTCGGAGATGCTTTCCGATGTGCTGAAGGATTCGGGTTATGAGGTCGACTGTGCACTGCGCGGCGACGATGCCTTTCGCAAGCTGTCTGAGCGGCGCTATGACTTGATAATCCTCGATATCCGCATGCCGGGATTGAACGGAGGAACAGTTCTGAAAGCATTTCGTCTGAAGAACAGCCTGCCGCGCACACCGGTCATCGTAGTCTCGGCGTTTGCCTCAGGTGCGGATAAGGCGCGTTATAAAAAAGACGGCGCAGACATGAGCTTCTCAAAGCCGTACGAGCTAAACGAACTGCTGCAGGGAATCTCAGCGCTGCTCGATCCGTCGGCCGTTTCCAGGCCGGATACTCAGAGCGGATAGGAATCTATTTTATCACAGCGGGAGCCGCTTCAGCCGGTTCCTGCTTTTTTTCAGAAGGCTGCGCCGCAGCGTCCGGCGTTTTTTTGTCGGGAATAACCGGCTTAGGGGCGGCAATCACAAAGGACGTGCTGGCGATCACACGCTGGTCCAGCACATTCAGAGATCCAGCTTCGACGCCCATCGTTTTAATCACTGTCTCCGGCTGGTAGGTGATAACCAGTTCGTAGGTTCCTTCACGCTGAACGTCATACAGCGCTGAGACGAAAAGCGGCCGCGTCAGCCCCGAACCCGGGATGAGTTCCACAATGCCGTCGGTGTCGCGGTCGAATCCGCGCCGTTCCATGGCCGCCGTGCGGCTCTGCATCATGCTGGTGCTTGTCGAGGCAACCTGTTCGACCTTGTTTCCCTGCTTGAGGCGGATCTGTACGTCGTACAGTGGCACGGTCTGCACCGTGTCCACCAGGCGCACTCGTTTTTCGGCAACATTTTTTAATGTCAAGTTGGCGATGACGACGTGATTGCCATTGACCACTTCCTGCTGCACGCGAACTTCGGGTACGATCATCGCGCGTGCACTCGAGGTGGTCGACGCGGGCAGATGAATCACCGTGCCATGGTACGTGTAGTATCCGAAGCCCATCAGCAGGCAGATGACTGTGCCGGCCGTAAGGGCGCTGACCAGCCTGCCGCGCGTCTTTGATACCATGTGGCGCTTCCAGGTAGTTAGCGTTTTTCCAGCGGCTTGCAGCAGCGGAAACCCACATCGGCTCCCGCGGCCGATTGCTTGCGCATGACCGGGTCTTCGCAGTTTGCAGTGGAAGCCTGGCTCAAGTACGAACCGCCCATCACATTTACGTGAGCCGCGCCCTCATCGCCATTCACCCACTCGGCCGCGTTGCCGCTCATGTCGAAGACGCCAAGTGAACTCTGACACTTCGCGAAAGAGCCGGCGGCAACCAGAGCCGTGCTGCCAGTGTTGCATGCCGATTGGTCTCCCTCGGATCCGTATGGGAACAGGTTAGTCTTACTCTCGCCTTTGCAGGCGGCCTGCCACTGGCGCATGTTGCACAACTCGCGGCCGCGCTCCTTGCAGGCGTTGCGTGCGTCAAACCAGGTGACAGCCGTCTTCGGCAGTGCGCCTTTTTCGTTTGGATACTCATAACGGTCAACACAGAACGCCAGGCGGCGTTCGTCGTTGTCCCAGGAGTGCGTTTTCATTGGATCCGACGGCGCAAACAGGGCCATGTTATCCTTGCTGCAGAAATCCATATCCTGGATGTAGAGCAGCAGCGTGGAGACGGTCGCATCCTGTCCACCCAGCTGCCGCGCTTCGCCGAAAGCTTTGCGTGCTGCCTCCAGATCCGGCGGCGACTTCTTCAACGCCGCAAGACCCTCGTTCTTGAGCTTTTCGTAGCGTGATTCGTCGATGTTGTATGTCTTAAGCTGCGAATCGACGTAATCACGGATGTCCGGAATGTTCAGCTCTTCGGCCAGCTTTCGCGCAAAGCGGAGCTCTTCGACTTTCTTGCGCGTATCAGCCGCCTTCTCGCTGTACGACATGCGGTTGGCCAGCGCTTCGGCCTTATTGGCGAGCTCTTCAAGCGGAATCAGCCCCGGCGTTCCACGCTGTTTTTCAGAAATGAGCTTCACCTGGCCGAAGGAACCTGCCGCCTGATCCCACTGTCGTGAGACCAGCGCCGAGCGGCCCTGCGAGATGATGTGCTGCGCACGAGCTACCGCCGCCTGCGCGAGCATCTCCTGCTGGCGCTTGCGATCAGTGCTCAGCCGGCCGTTGGCGAGCTTCTCGTAGGCCGATGCGGCATCCATCCACTGCGATTTGGATTCGAACGTGCGCGCGCTTTCAACATCCACTTCGATATCCGCTTCGTCCATCAGCTGCGTTTTGTCCGCTTGCTGAAAAACGATGTTTGCGGCAGCAAGAGCCTGCATGGCATCGCCATAGCGCTTGTTCTGGATCAGGGTGCGCGCATTGGAGAGCTCGCGTTGCTCATAGTAGAACTGGTACGCCGCGCCGCCACCGATTGCCAACAGCACCAGCACGACCAGCGCCTTCAGCAGCCCGCTGGAGCGCTGTGATCCCAGCTGCTGGATCTGCTGCGCGGCTTTCTTGCTCTGCGGGTTGATGCGCTGAACTTCTCTCCAGTACCCAACCGCTTCGCCCAGCCGCTGGCGGGCCGCCGCGTCCTGCGCGCGATCAATCAGCGCCTGTTCCTTGTCGCGCAGATTCGTGAGCTCTTCCAATCCGCGCCGGATCGTCCGGTTCTGGGGGTCGGTCTCAGCCGCTTCCCTGTAAGCCGCTAGCGCGCCTTCAAGATCGCCGTGTTCGCGCAGATTCTGCGCGTGCGCGGCGCAGGCATCAACGATGCTCTTGATGGCCTGCGCATGCCCGGGCCGCAGCTGCAGGATGGGCTTCCACGTCTCCACCGCCTTGGCGTAGTTCTGCTCGAGATTGGCCTGGAATCCCTCTTTGAGCATGTACTCGATGCGCTGCACTTTCTGCTGCGCTTCTTTCAGGCCCATGCGCGCTGGTTCGCACGCCGGATTAATTTTGATCGCGTCTTCAAACGAGGAGATGGCTTCTTCAAGGCGGCCTTGCGCGGAAAGGCTCTCGCCCTGCTCGGCCAGCTTGGCAGCGGGCACAACGACATTGCGCAGCTGATCGATCTGTTTTCCAAGCGAATCGTCGCGCAGTTCCGGCGCCGTGGCTTCCCAGACTTTAATTGCCTTCTCGAACTGGCTCGCGGCAATGGCGGTGCGGACGTCGTTGACCATCGTCCGCTTCAGCGCCAGTTTGTTGTCCAGCTCCTTGAGCATGTTCTTTGACGATTCGTCGTTCGGATCCAGTTCGACGAGCACGCGGCATTCGCGGCTGGCTTCCACGAGCATGCCCTTTTTCAGCATGCCTTCGGCAGCCTGGCGGCGGCCGTTGATCTCTTTGCGCAACTCGCCTTCGATGCGCGAGCGCGTCGCCTGGTCCAGGGTCGTCGACTTCAGAGCATGGCGGTAATATTTCAGCGCCGCCAGCCGGTCGCCGCGCCCGAGAAGCTCATCGCCGCGCGAGACGTTGGTGTAGCCTTCGTCCGGGGCGGAAAGATTTCCCGTCACGCCCATCACGCTGCTGGGCATGTTCAGCGCTGCCGACGAATCGCCGGCGCCGCCAAAACCAGGTCCACCCACAGGCACAGGCATGCGCCCGCTGGCCGCGGGGCGCAGCATAACTCCTGACGGCGCGTCAGCATTGCCGAAGCGGTCCTGCGCATCAGCAGGAGCACCACCATAATCTGGCGGGTAACCTGCTGGCGGCGCGTACGCTGCTGGCGGGGCGTACGTGGCTGGCGGGGCGTACGCGGCTGGAGGAGCGTAGGCTTCCTGTGGCACATAGGGTGCCTGCGCCGGCGCCGCTTGCGCATAACCCGCGGCAGGAGGTGCGTACTCGGGGATGGGCACCTGCTGTATGTTGCGTGCCGGAGCCGCCGCAGCGGGCGCGAGCACGGCCGGCGCCGCTGTGCTCTTGCGGGCCGCGTCGATCGCGTCGATGACCTCGGTCATCGTCTGGTAGCGCTGCTCGCGCTTTTTGGCCATCATCTTCACGATCACGGCCGAGATCGACTGTGGAACCGTCGGCACGATTTCGTGCGGCGGAATGAGCGCCTCATGCTTATGGCGGTACATCATCGACATGGCCGTTTCGGCTTCGAACGGCAGTCGGCCGCTGACCAGCCGGTAGAACGTTCCGCCCAGGCTGTAAATGTCTGAACGCCCGTCGACCTTCTTGCCGTCGCACTGTTCGGGGCTCATGAACGCCGGCGTGCCCATCACGGCATCGACAGACGTATTGCCCGACCCGGAATCGGCTTCTTTTGCCAGTCCGAAGTCGGAGACCTTGATCTGATTTTTCTTGCTCGTGACCATCAGGTTTTCAGGCTTGATGTCACGGTGAATAATGCCGACGGCCTGCGCCGCCTCGAGACCTTGCGCCGACTGGCGGATGTAATCAGCCGCTTCTTCCCATGGAATGGCGCCGTTGCGCGACGACTGCAGCTCAGCGAGGCTTTGCCCCTCGATGAGCTCCATGATCATGTAGTTGACGTTGTTGTCGTCGCCGACGTCGTAAACGGCCAGGATGTTCGGGTGATTGACTTTCGCGATCGCCCGCGCTTCCCGGTTGAATCGCGTGACGAAGTTGATGTCGGTGGCCAGGTGCCGCGCAAGGACTTTCAGCGCGACGATTCGATCAAGGGATTTCTGGCGGGCCTTGTAAATGATGCCCATGCCGCCCTGGCCAATGATCTCCAGGATCTCACAACCGCCGATGGTGTTGCCAATCAGGGGATCGCTTGCCATAAGCTTGAGTTCGAATTGCAGAGCAGCGTCATTCCGGACACACCTCAGCCGGCTGCTCCAATTCTTATGTTCCTCCTACCAGGCGGACGACATCTCTCAGGCAACTGGCAATGCGGTCGCGCACGCGCTTGTAAAGTTCTGGCGACGTGGAGACCGGATCGGGAATGTCTTCGTTGCGGGCAGACAGCAGCTGCACGCGGTCGCTCGCGGCCGGCATGAGCATCACGATGCTTTCGCGGTGCGCGCGCGTCATCGTGAAAATCCAATCAGCGGTGTCGACCAGCTGCGGCGTCAGCCCGCGCGTGCGGTGGCGCGAAATATCGACGCCGACCTCGCGCATGGCTTCGATCGCCAGACGGTCGGCATGATCGCCGTCGTTTGCGCTTGTTCCAGCCGAAAGCACGCGGAAAGGCAGCGCGTCGCCCTTGGTCGCTTCGGAAAGTCCGAGCTGGCAGAAGCCGGCCGCCATCGGGCTTCGGCAGGTGTTTCCCGTGCAGACAAACAGAATGGTCGGGCGCGCGGCCTGCGTGACTTCTGACTGCGAAATCATGCCTTCGCGCTTGATCTCTATCGATTCGCTGTCGACTTTGACGATCGTCGACGGACGCCCATGGCGCGCGGGGCCGCCGTCGAGAATCAGCGAAATCTCGCCGTCGAGCTGTTCCTTGACCTGCCGCGCCGTGACGGGCTCCACGCGATTGCGGCTGGCGCTGGGCGTCGCGAGCGGAAAATTCGTGTATGAAAGAAGCATGCGCGCGACCGGATGTTCCGGAAGACGCAAGCCGATGGATCCGCCGCTGCGCCGCGGCACCACAAGCGTCAGCGGGCCTGGCCAATAGAGGCGCGCGAGCTTTGCGGCGATCCGTGAAAAGCCTCCGGAGACAGACTCAGCCTGCTTGAGCGACGGAACCAGGAGCGAATAAGGCTTGCCTTCGTCGCGGCCTTTGACTTTCGCCAGCCGCGCAAGCGCTTCGGGGTTGCGCGAATCAGCGCCGAGACCGTAGACGGTTTCAGTGGGAAAAGCGACCAGCGCTCCGGCTTGGAGCAACGTGGCCGCATGCGCGACTTTTGCCGCATCGCCCGACCCACCGTCCAACGTCAGGTATTCCGTTCTCATGTCGCTTCAGCTCGGATCCGGCATTTGTTTATTTATCTTTAAATCGCGCCGCACGCAAATTTAAAACTGCTTACGTCGCGTGCGACTCACAACTCTTTACGTTGTTTCACCTGATGCACATGTGCCGAGCACCGAAAAGCATCCAACACTTCCGCTGAGCACGCCCTATTTCTTACGGTTCAGCGCGCGGGCTGCGATGTCCTTGCGGTACTGCGCGCCGTCGAATTTAATGCGCTCAACGGCCTGGTACGCTTTTGTCACAGCCATCGGCAGGGTCGTCGCCGTCGCAGTGACTCCCAGAACGCGCCCGCCCTGCACAACAAAGCGGTTGTCTTTCGTATAGCCGCTCCCCGCGTGGAACACCTGCACGCCCGGCGTCTCATGCAGCTGGCCTTCCGAATTCAGTCCCTCGATCGTCGCGCCCAGCGTCACTTTTGCCGGATAGCCCTGCGCCGCCATCACCACGCATACGGTCGCCTCATCCGCAATCTCTAGACTGCACTCCTCGAGCTTTTCCGACATCACACATTCCATCACATCAATAAAATCCGTTTTTATGCGAGGAATAATGCATTGCGCTTCCGGATCGCCGAAGCGCACGTTGTACTCGAGCACCTTCGGGCCCGCGTCGGTCAGCATGACGCCGGCATAAAGCACTCCTTTATATGGCCGGTCTTCGCGGCGCAGCGCGTGCAGCGTGGGAACCAGGATCTCACGGACGATCCGCGATTCGACTTCAGGCGTGACCGCCGGCGCGGGCGAATACGCGCCCATGCCGCCGGTATTCGGGCCGGTGTCGTTATCGCCAATGCGTTTATGGTCCTGCGTGCTGGGCAGGACGACGAGCGTGCGGCCGTCGGTGAGCGCCAGCACGGACGTTTCTTCACCGCGCAGCGTTTCTTCGACGACGATCTTCTGTCCCGCTTCGCCAAATTCGCCGTCGATCATCGCGCGTCGCACAGCCGCTTCGGCTTCGGCGGCGTTCTGAGCCATGATCACGCCTTTTCCGGCGCAGAGGCCGTCGGCCTTGATCACCATCTGGCCGCCGTGTTCCTGCACATACTGAATCGCGCGCTCGGCATCGGTGAACACATTGAAGTCCGCCGTCGGGATGCCGTGCTTGCGCAGCAGCGACTTGGTGAAAATCTTGGAAGCTTCCAGTTCCGCGCCGCGCATCTGCGGCCCGAAACAGGGCATGTGCTCGAGTTCCAGTTTATCGACCAGGCCGGCGCAGAGCGGCACTTCAGGCCCGACGACCGTCAGATCGAAGCGTTCACGCCGCGCCAGGCGCAGGATGCCTTCCGTATCGTCAGCTTTGACATTGGCAAGCTCGACAGCTGTTCCATTTTTTGTGCGTACATGCGCGATGCCGGCATTGCCCGGCGCGCAGAATATTTTTGTAACCCGCGGACTCTGAGCCAGCTTCCAGCACAGCGCATGCTCACGTCCGCCCGAACCGATAACGAGAATTTTCATGATCCACTTTCAGCAAAATCAAACGATGACAAACTTCCCTCTTTGTAGAGTAACCTCTGCGAGCGCGAAGGTCTAGAGAGGACGCCAGGCGAGTCAGTATTTGATGACAGTGCTGGGGATCACGATCGCACTGAAAATGGGCTCCCGCCGCGTTTCTCACCAGAGGACACCGCGCGCAGAGAGGAGCTGCTCGAATGGAACTGAATTTGTCATTTCTAAGTTGTAAGTTTTCATTTCGGCTCGGAATTCTTTGGCCCTTAAATGAAAAACAGCAAATGAGAACTGTGAAATGAAAAATTCTGTTCCGTTTTCAGGACTGAATTGCGAAACCGCCGATAAACGCGGATAAACCGCAGATGGTTTTAATTCAACCCTCCGCGTCCAACTGCGTTCATCTGCTGTTCCTAATTCCTTTCTCTGCGTCCTCTGCGCTCTCTGCGCCTCTGCGTTGAAGTCGTTATTTAGCCGTGGTCAACCAAATCCTGTCGCACTTGCGGCACACGGCGCGCTGGGCCGTGCCACCCGAGTGAATCGGCGACTCGCGTGATGTAACGCCGCTTTTCAAGCGGCGAGTCACTCCGTTCCGTTCGAGTGACTCGCGAATTGAAAATTCGCGTTACATGTGCGCCGTGCCGTCAGTTGCCCCAACGGGGTTGCGTAAAGACTCGTGCCGCGCTTTCGGACGCAACCCTTGCAGGGTTGAGCCGGGAACTAATCGCGCGTGAACCCCAGGATAGCGCCTGCGGGCGCAACCCTGGGCTTTGTTACGTTTCCCCTTCGGGGAAAGCAGGAGCGGTTCCCGGAAGCAGGAGCGCCTCGGGGAAAGCAGGAGCGCCTCGGAGAGGCGCACGAACATTAGCCGGGCGGCAAGCGAGCGGCAGCGAGCGCGGCCCCCGGAACACGGCATCGATTTGCGATCAAGCGCCCTGGCGGGGCGCCGGATGAGCCGCGTGCGCCAATGCGGCGCGCTTCCAGGGCGCGGAACCGATGGCGGACGGTTTATCCCGGTGGCCGCGCGCTGCGCGCTTGCCACCGGGTAATGTCCTGCGCTCCTCCGGAGCGCACGGGGCCGGCGGGACGCCGGCGGTCCCAACGGGAGGCGACTTGGCAAGTCGCGTTACGTAACGCCGTTTGCCAAGCGGCCTTTTATGGTGCGAACATTCGTTCGCACGTCTCACGCGTCCTGCAGCGTTCTCGCAAACTGAAGTTTGCATCAGCGCCGGAGGCGCGCGCTAGTACGCCTGGGGTGGAGCCCGGCTTTTTAGCCGGGCGCAGCCCCAGGAACCGGTGCCCCCCGTTGCCTCTAGGGCTGATGGCCCGAACTAAAATTCAAGCACGCGATTCGGATGCAGAGTTTTAGATCGGGCTTTCAGCCCTCTGAAATGTTGAGACGAGAGACCAGAAACCAGGAACCTCTACACATACGACGGATGAAATTTTGATTTTTGGAAGTCTAGATGTCGAAAAGCACTCAAATGCATCGAAATCACCTCAAATGAATGAAACGCACTCAAATCACCTGAAATGCCCTCAAATGCATCGAATCGCACTGAACTGCACTGAACTGCACTGAAATGCCGGTTCGCCAATCCGAAATCCGAAATCCGCAATCGGGAGGCTTCACCTATACGACGGATGAATTCTTGATTTTGGGACTCAAGGGCTCTTGAGGGCCATTGAGGGCCTTACAGGGCCGATAACCTGACAAGCGTTGAATGACCTCAGGAAAGTCGGAGTTGGGAGTCTCGGAGTCGGGGACATCGAAACAGTAAAGGCTGTTCTCTGTGAGCCTCTGTGTTCTCTGTGTCTCTGTGGTGAAGTCGTGTTCTGCCCGTTCCACAACTGGGCGCACGGCTAACCCCTCACCCCAACCCTCTCCCGCAAGGGGAGAGGGGGCCGCGCATTCTGCCGCTTTGGGTCGAACGGACAGGTCACGCGTCATCCCGCGAGCGCACTGGCTAGGCCGCGATGGGGCTGCGGCCGAGCCAGCGCCACCAACCTCCGTGATCTCCGTGCCTCCGTGTTGAAGTCGTGTTCAAACCGTCGCACAGCAGAGCAGCCGCTCACTTCTTGAACTTGCCGCCTTTGCCGGCGGTGGACGAATACGTTGCGGTCGCGGCGCTGCCATAGCTGGTGCTGCCGAGCTTGATGCCGACATCCAGCGGCAGCGTTCCATTCACGATCGTCGCGGCCGGGTCGATCTGCCACGCTGAGGCCCAGGCGCCTTTGGCGAGTTTGATTTTGAACGCCAGATCGCCACCGGCGAAGACGGGCTTGCGTGTCACGGGGTCTTTGGTGGACGGCTTGAGCGAAAGCTGCAGCATTCCCTGCGCGCTCTTGCCTTTGCCTTTGGCGTCGAGAGTGAACGACACGCTCGCGGCGCCGACATGGACGCTTGCGCTTCCGGCCGGATTGAAGCCCGCCGGCATTCCGGGAATCACGCCCGAGACCGAACAGCCGTCGCGTGAGCCGCCGAAGCGGAAGCTTCCGGAGAGCGCTGTCACGGTCAGCGGCAGACGCGCTTCGCCGGT
>DASPJR010000162.1:0-12108 GCA_035628505.1 Planctomycetota bacterium
CTTACCGGAAAATCAAAGCCAGCCGGACGGGTGGTCCTCCTTCCCCCTGCGGGAGGGAGTTAGAGGGAGGGGTTAGCCGTTCCTCAACCGGGCGCGACCGAACAACAGAACGGAATTGAGATTTGAAAGTTTAGAATTTAAATTTTAAAGCGAACTGCGATGCTGCCGACCGAGGTGCCGTTCGCTTTCAAATTTAAACTCTACAATTTCAAATTTAAAATTCAGTTGATGGGCCGCGCCGCGAACTCATGCGCATCTGACAAAGAACCCGAATTTGTCATTTCTAAGTTCTCATTTTTCAGTTCTCATTTGAACAGCTCGAACCGCGATGCCCTTTCAAATGACAAATGAGAACTGACAACTGTGAAATGAAAAATTCTGTTCTGCTACGCCACGCGTAAAGAACGGACGGAGCCTCCCTAACCCTCTCCGCGCAAGGGGGGAGGGGACCCGAAATCTGCAAACCGGGATAGGGCGCTATTGCGTGGAGCTCTGGTTGTCCAGCGCGATCTGCGCCTGCCAGACGGACCAGCGCAGATAGCACAGGCGCGGCCAGGTCAGCAGTTCCTGGGAGGGCTCGGCGTTTTCGGCAGCGGGCCTGGCGGTCGCGGCGATGCGGCGCCAGCTCATCAGATCTTCGGCGTCGCGCACTGCTTTGCGCAAATCGGCGCGCAGCCACTTCAGGTTTCGCTGCAGCCGCGCTTCGGCGATGCGCTCGTCCATCGACAGTACCCACGCATCGCGCGAAACTTCGCGTGTCAGCGACCAGCCGATGCGGAAGAGCTCGCGCAGTTCCATCGCTTTAAGCGTCTCGACTGCCCGCGGCAGCGAGCCTTCGCCGGAAGCAGGAGCCGGAGCGACGCTTTGCAAAGGAGAACTCAACGCTTCGAGCGCCACTGAGGTCAGCACCTGGACGGCGAGCAGCGCCTCCGTGCGGTGCTCGGGGCTCGCGGCATCTTTGGTATGCGCCAGCAGCAGTGAGTTGGCCAGCGATGCCGACTCCTTGATGAACTCGCGCTCGGTGCGCTCCCCCAGATCGCCGCGCGCACGGCCCCACGCCAGGGCGTGCAGCAGGAACGGCGTCGACGGGCGGTGCTGCGTCTGGAGGGCGGTGCTTTCGGCAGGCGCGGCGGATTCGGGCGCAAGCGGCCAGGAGATGCCGTAGGCGGACGCGTTGACGATCTCGAGGAGAAATTCGGCTTCGGCGATGGCGGGAAAGCCGCGCTTGAGCAGGCGGTCTTCGCGGCCGGCATACATGTCCGCTTCAACGATGTCGTCCTCATCGCCAATCAGCAGCGCCAGCACATCACCGAAGAGATCGCGATCAACAGAGTAAAGATAATCCAGGAAGCGGCGCGAGATATCGTCGCGGCAGTAAAGGTCGTCGGGCGTGAATAGCCAGCGCTGGTTGAGATGCAGCGCCAGCAGCAGATTGTCTTTGTCGACAGAAGGCTTCACGACCGGGCGCAGGTACTGCGCGAGCGCGTTGAGATCGAGGCCCTGGAGCGCCTGGTCTGCTTCGTCTTCGTCGAGCTGCATAAGCAACTCGATCCACCGGCGCACTTTCTTGCGGTCGAGCTTATTTTCGGTGTACCACTCGATGTCCGTCATCTGCTGCATCTGTTCGGACGATGCGGCCTGCAGCAGGTTGATCGCGTCTTCTTCTCCGATCAGACGAACGGCCTGATGGAGGTGCTCCGGCGGCAGCGCGCGAACCAGTTCGGTGAGATCGCTGCTGAGCATCAGCCATTCGTGCAGCTGATCGCCGCTGAGCGCGAGGGCAGTCTCGAGCTGCCGGTCGAAACCGAGTTTCTCGAAAGCCAGTTCAGCCGAGCGGCGGTCGGTGTTTGCCAGGTCGAGCAGTGCCTTGGCCTGTTCGGCGGGCGCGAGCGCGTTGAAACTGTCGTTAGTCGGTGAAGGGTTTTGCGGTTCGCTGTTCACGTGCTCAAAGCCTGCAGACTTAAAAGATTGATTTTACCCGAAGCGGGTGATCATGCGCGGCTGAAAAGCGGTTTTGAATTTTTGCGAATGAATTTAAGATTCACCAGATGAGTGAGCCCATTCCAACCTGTTCGCGCTGCCAGCGCAACCTTTCCGCCGAAAAGCCGGTGCGGCTGCCGGATACGCGCATCTATTGCGCGGCATGCTGTGAAAGCATGGCGGCGGACGCGTTTGAAATGGAAACGGGTGAGACGTTCACGAAGTGGATCGAGAAGCATCCGGAACTGGTCATGCGCTATCAGCCGCTGGAGCTTTCCGTACGGCGGCTCTCGTTTCTCTTTCCGCTCTTTGTATCCCTGATCGGCGTGGGCACGACCATCTTCGGAATCGTGCAGGCGCTGCGGCTGGGGCATTCCCCGTTGCTGGCGTTCGGCTTTCCGCTGACGCTGCTGGCCAGCGCGGCCATTGAATTCGCCGGCTTTAAGCTGACGCTCACGAATAAAGCCGGACGCATGCTCGGCATTCTCCTGATGGTGCTCGGCAGCCTGGCCATTCCGGCTTCGGCAGTGGCGAGCTTCATTTGGATGGGCCGGACGTTCGGCTTCATTCTTCTGGGTCTGGTCGTGATCGGCGCGTTTGGAGCACTGGCCCTGCGCGGCGGGCTGGCATTTTTGCGCGCGCGCAATTTCCGGCTGACCTTGAAAGACGGAATCTTCCACCTGCAGCATGGCTCGCGCAGTGAAACATTCAGCGTTGAGGACGTCACGCAGGCGTGTGTCGTGCGTCCGGGGACGGTCGGTGCTACGGAAGGCGCACTGGGCCTGAAGGACGGCCGCATGCTGACGCTCGACACATGCCTCTCCGATCTTCATGCGCTGGGTGTCGTCATGGATCTGCGTTTCCGCGAAGAGTTTCCGCCGAGCGCCGACGACCTCGCAAAGATCCGCCGTGACAAGCTGCGCAAGATCCGCGGGCTCTCTTAACGTTTTTTCACCACGAAGATCACGAAGGACACAAAGAAGGGAAGGGGCCGTTGCGGCTCCACGCCGCCGTCCAGGCGCGCTTGAGTTAAAGAAGACGTTGTATGAAACCACAGGGGCTTCGTTCGTGAGCTTCGTGGTTAAAAGAGAGGGTAGGACCGCCGCCCGCTTTTACGTTTGAAGCCCTGCGGGCTGCGGCTATAAGATTGGGTCGCGTCTTTTGCGCTTCGTCGTCGGCCAAAGACCCAAACCCCGGCCCTGGAATGCACATGAAAGAGATTATTTCCCGCCTGAAATCCTTGAACGAACTCGACGTTAAAATCACGATGATCAAGAAGGACATGGAGCGCCTGCCCAAGGAACTGGCCGAGAAGCAGGTGGTGCCCAAGAATCTTCGCGCGGCGATTGAAAAGGCCAAGGCCGAAATCTTGCGCCTCAAGATGGAAGCGGACTCGATTGAGCTGGAAGTCAAATCCGGCGAAGAGACGCTCAAGCGCTACGCCAGCCAGATGAATACGATGCGCACCAGCAAGGAATTCGAGACCGTCAAGCGGCAGATGGACGCCCAGCGCGCCTGGAACAAAGAGAACGAAGGAAAAGTGCTCGAACTGCTCGAACAGGTCGATAACAAGCAGAAGGACATCGATAAGAACACGACCGCGCTGAACGATGCAGAAAAGGTCGTCGCCGAAGAGTCGGCTCGCGTGGACAAGGAAGTCGGCGAACTGCGCGCGCAGTATGAGGCGCTTGCAACGCAGCGCGCATCCATGGCGCAGGGCGTGCCGGAGAAGGAACTGAGCATTTACAACCGCATTGTAAACGGGCGCGGCCAGGCCATTGCCCACGTGGAGAAAGGCATCTGCTCTGCTTGCTTCATGAAGATTCCGCCGCAGGTCCACAACCTGGCTCTGCTGGCGCGCGAACTGGTCTGCTGCCCCAGCTGCGGGCGCATCCTGACCGCAGGCTGAAGCAGCGCTGCCGACCGTTTGATGAGTTTTTGCCGTAACCTGGACGCGATACATGGCTGACAAGACGCACAAGGGTCCGCTGCATCTGCAGCCGTACCTGGCGCCCTGCACGGACTCGATTGCCGAGATCATCCGCAGCGCCGTCGGCCATTCGGTCTCGATGGTAACGAGCTTGCGCTGCCGTTGCGCGCCCAGCGGCGTTCTGCAGGCAGTCTCCGATCCACAATCAAGCATCTCAGCGCGCACAGCCGAAGCGCGGCGCCGTAATATTGAAAGCTCGCGCTCAACCATTCCTGCCGCGGAAAAGGCCGGGAGCGCAGCGGCTCCCGACGATCGCCGCCTGGACTGCCGCTTTTTTTCGCTGCGCACCAATGATGAAGAAGCCGTCTTCCATTCCTTCTGCCGGCGCTGCGACAAGCGCATCCTGCTTTACGATCGCGTATTGTATTGGGGCACTAAACGCCAGACCGGGGTAACGCCGCCGACGTACCCATACAAATGTTGCTGCGGCAGCCACACGTTTGAGATCGCCATTGGGCTGACCTACCCGGAAGAGGCACTGGACGAGAATGATCTGGACCTGATCACTCTCGCCGTGCGCTGCGCCAGCTGCAACGAAGTTGCGGTCATCTTTGACGACGAAGCAACGTGATTGTCATTTTTCAGTTAGCGCTCTGGTAACGGTACGAACAAAAAAAAACGGCGCCGTAAGGCGCCGTTGTGAGTTCTCTTTTACAAGCAAAGGAGTTAGCGTTCGCCGTCGTGCGGGCGGTGGATCCATGTCTTCTCGTTGTGGAACGGGAACTTGGGCGGCTGGCCGGTGCAGCGGTAGTAGCTCTTGATGGCATCGATGCGGAACGGCCGCTGCGGCGCACCGCACTTGGGGCAGGCCATCACCGGGCGCGTCGAGAAATCGGGCGCCGGCGCGTTCAGCTTCTCTTCGGTATTGCGCTGATCTTCGTTGCAGCCGTTCAGGACGACAACCATCGCCACCCACGCCGCAGCCTGAAAAAATCGCTTCATTGCACGCATCCCTCCGTGCCCCCACGTGTTTGATGATCGCTATATCTTATCGGCAGTTTTCAGAAAGCAAACGACGAATTTGTCTCCCGCAACGCTCTTGTCTCACGCAAAGACGCAAAGGCGCAAAGAAGGGAATGGGAAGACAGGCAAGATTTGCGAAGAGCTGTTGCTGAGATCGCTAAGCATCTCAGAACGTAACAAGAAGTTATTCTGTTCTTTCCTTCGCGTCTTAACGTCTTTGCGTGAGACAATCGGGTTTACATCACTTTTACCTTGGGCCGCAAGCCGTACTTCTCGATGCGGCTGCGCAAGGTGTTGCGCGTGATACCCAGCAGCTTGGCCGTCTGCAACTGGTTTCCATTGAGTTTCTCAAGCGCGCGGCCGATCAGCAAGCGTTCCATGTCTTCGATCAGGCTCGCCTTTCCACTGCTCAGAAGTTTCTCGACGAGGTAATCCATGTCATTCACGGCCGGAGTCTGCACGGGCTGTGCCGCGGGAGACGCCCCGTTGGCCGGCGGCGCAGACTGCTGCGTTGGAGCGGCAGTAACGGCGGCGGTCGGCTTGACCGCTTCGCTCACGCGAGAACCTTCAGGCCCGAACTCGAGGTGATCGATGTTGATGATGCTGCCGTTGCAGAGCACCATCGCGCGGCGGATGACGTTTTCAAGCTGGCGGATGTTGCCCGGCCAGTCGTAATTGGCCAGCGCCTCCAGCGCCTTGGGCGAGATACCGGTCGCTTCGCTCAGCAGCGCTTCGCGATGCCTCGAGATGAAGTACTTGACCAGTTCAGGAATGTCATCACGGCGCTCGCGCAGGGAGGGAAGGGTGATTTCCATCACGCGCAGGCGGTAGTAGAGGTCTTCGCGGAACTTTCCTTCTTTGACGAAACGTTCGAGATTCTGGTGCGTGGCCGCGATGATCCTCACGTCGACCTTTATTGTTTCCGTGCCGCCCACACGCTCAAACGTGTTGTTCTGCAGCACGCGCAGGATCTTAGCCTGCGTGGCGATGCTCATGTCGCCGACTTCGTCCAGGAAAAGCGTGCCTTCGTCAGCCTGCTCGAACTTTCCAAGCTTGCGGCTTTCGGCGCCGGTGAACGAGCCCTTTTCATGGCCGAATAGTTCGCCTTCCAGAAGAGTTTCGGGAATAGCGGCGCAGTTGACGGCCAGGAATGGCTTGACGGCGCGTTTGGAATGCTGCCAGAGAGCGCGCGCAACCAGTTCCTTTCCTGTGCCCGATTCGCCGCGGATCAAGACAGGAACTTCGCGCGGCGCCACTTGCCCGATCTTTTTGCAGACATCATGCATGGTGGCCGACTGGCCGATAATGCGGTCGCTGTACGTGGATTTGTCGGCGGCGGCTGTTTTCTTTTCGAGCACCGTCTCAAGTCCGGTGCTGACGCGCTTATTCAGGCGGGCGTTATCGAGAGCTTTAACCACGACGGTGTTGAGCACGTCAGGGTCAAACGGCTTCATCAGGTAATCGTAGGCGCCGCGCTTCATGGCCTCGATAGCGGTTTCGGTGGTGCCGTGAGCGGTCATCATGACGACCAGCTGGCGCGGGCGCTGCTTGCGGATGGTGCGGAGCAATTCAAGTCCATCGGCGCCGGGAATTTTGACGTCAAGCAACACCAGGTCGGGGTCTTCGCCGCGCAAGGCTTCGAAGCCGGCCTCTGGCGTCTGAACCGCTGTCACACGGCGTTCATCGTTTGAGAGCAGGCGCGCCAGCGAGTAGCACACGCCCTCATCGTCATCGATGATCAAGATTTTCTGCATGATTCGTCACCCCGTGTTTCGCTCCCAACAACACAGCCGTAGAAAACTGGCGGCACCCTGCACTAGCACTGCTCAGGCCAATTAACTCACGGCTT
This sequence comes from Planctomycetota bacterium, assembly GCA_035628505.1. Taxonomy (GTDB): domain Bacteria; phylum Planctomycetota; class SZUA-567; order H5-PLA8; family H5-PLA8; genus DASPJR01. The sequence continues at coordinate 6,783 of DASPJR010000162.1, forward strand.
CCGGCAAGACGGCTCGGAACAGCGCACCGTGGCCCATTCCAGCCCGCGGCGATTCCACTTCCAGGCGCCCCCCATGCGCCTCCACAATGCGTTTGACGATCGAAAGTCCCAGGCCCACGCCGCCTTTCTTTGTCGTAACGAAAGGCTGAAACAGCTTGAGCTGCACGTTCTCGGGCAGTCCCGGCCCGTCGTCGGCAACCTCGAGGAAAACTTCGGGCGTCTGGCCGTTGACGGCCGGAATGCGTCCGGTCCGCACATTAATCCGTCCGCGCTTTTCAACGGCCTGCATGGCGTTTAGCACGAGATTGTAGACAACTTGTGAGATCTGTGTCCCGTCGCCGCGGACGAGGATTTCCTTGTCGCTCAGGTCGATTGTCAGACGCGTGCCTTCATTGGCCGAGGAGACCAGCAGCAGCATCGATTCATCGACTGTGGCATTGACGTCGACGATTTTCTGCTGCATCGGCGCGACCTGCGCGCGCGCGGTGCTCAGGAAGCCTTCGACGATCGTCTCCAGCCGGGCGATCTGCTTGTTGATCATGTCCGCGTCCTGCTGCGATTCGGGCGCGAAACTCTGCAGGCGGCACAGCGTGCCGAACAGCACTTTTATGCTCGTGAGCGGGTTGCGGATCTCGTGCGCCAGGCCGGCTGCCAGTTCGCCCAGCATGGAGAACTTCTCGGCGCTGCGCAGGCCCTCTTCGGCCGCCAGCATACGCCGGTGCGCGCGCGCATTTTCGATCGCCAGCGCCGCCGAGCGCGCAAGGCTGCTCAGGACGCGCTCATCGTCTTTATCGAACGTGCGGTCCTTGGACGCGTAAACGCACAGGATGCCAACCGCCTTGTCCTTGGACATCAGCGGGACGGCCAGGAGCGACTGGACCATGCTATCGATGTAGAAATCACCGCCGCTGTTTACGGCGTGTACGTCCGGGTAGATCGCCGGCTTGCCCGTTGCCATCACGCGACCCAGCAGCGAGCCTTTCAGCGGCACGCCGGGCTGCTGGCGGTATTGATCGCTTCCACCATGGCAGGCAGCCATCTCGAGAAGATCATTATTTTCGGAAATCAGGAAGACCGAAACGATGTCCGCGCGGCACACGCGCGCGGTCTGCTCAACGGCCTGCGCCAGTACGCTGCGCAGATCGAGCGTGCTGCTGAAACCGCGACTGACTTCGCTGAGCAGCTCAAGCTCTTCGGCACGGCGCCGCGCTTCTTCGTAAAGGCGCGTGGTCTGGATCACGCGCGCCGATTGCGCGGCCAGCGAAGAGAGCAGCGCTTCGTCTTCGGCCGTAAAATGGTTCAGGCGCGTGGAATCAACGGAGATGACGCCGATAACCGATCCGCCGATCTTCAGCGGCACGGCCAGCTCGCTGCGCAGGTTCTGCTGCACGCGAACGTACCGCGGATCTTTGCGCACATTGCCGATGCGCAGCGGAACACCGGTCTCCGCAACCCAGCCGGTGACGCCCTGGCCGATGAGGAGACGGGTGTTGTAGATGCGCTTTCCCTTAAAGCCTTCAGCAACTTCGACGGTGAGGGTATTGCTGTCCGGATGCGTGAGCATGAGACTGGCGGAGCTGGCGCGCGTGATGCTGAATGCAGCCTTTAGAATCAGCTGCAGGATCTCGCGCGGCGACTTGTCTGCGCCCATGGCTTCGCTGATGGGCGTCAGCGACGTGAGATTCACGCGCCGTTCTGGAAGCGGCGCCTCCACGACCGGTCGGGGAAGCTCTGCCACCTGAGTTTTCACTGCGGCCTTGGCCATGGAAGACTTTGCCTTTTTGTCCTGTGGCTTAATTTGCACAAATCCCTTGCCACTGCGTCCTGCTTTGAATTTCATGGGAGAGTTCCAGCCAAAAGGGCGCATCGCCAGTTCGAAATGTTTATTTTCGCTCGCATTGCTCAAAAAGCAACACAAACGAATGATCAATTCGTAACGGCAGAAAGGCGCCTAGTTCTGGGGAGGGGATTGATTGCTTGACGATTGCGCGGAACTGAAGAGATGGCGATTTGCGACAAAATAATCGATGCCAGACCAGGCCGTTACGAGAGTGACGACCCACATCAGCGTTTTGGCCAGCGATGAAACAGTCGATCCCTGCGTGGCCGATTCGTAAGAGACGTATTCTTCTCCGTAGATGGCGGCCACTGCGAGAGTGACGAACACAACGGTGCCCTGCGCGATAGCTTTGATTTTTCCGCTCGCCCGGGCGTGCACAAAAACACGCTGCTCGACACCGAAGGTGCGGATCACCGTCACGAGCAGATCGCGGTAGAAGAGAATCATCACCATCCAGAGGGGGATCCATTTTCCGTGCGCGTGGCTGGCGAAGGCGAAAAAACAGCTGAGGCGGAAGGTGGAATCGGCATACGGATCGAGCAGTTTTCCGAAGTCGCTGACCTGGTTTAACCGCCGCGCGAGGATGCCGTCGAGCACGTCGGAGAGCTCGCTGAGGCTGAGCACCACCAGGCACGCCCACAAGCCTGCCTGCTTGCTCATGACGTCTTTGAGGAAGCCGCCTTCGCCCGTGCCGATAAACAGCGCCAGAAAAACTGGCGCCGAGCACAGGCGAAATAGGGTCAGGAGATTGGGTACGGACATTCGCGTCTTTCTAAAAAAGCCAGCACGATACAATGACCGCTGAGCCCGATTGCGCAAGTTCAGAAGGCGAAAGCGCAACAGCGAAACTGAACGCGTCCCGTAGCGGTGCGAACTTTAGTTCGCACTCCGGCCCGATACGCGAACTGAAGTTCGCGCCACAATTTGACCCATGTCTGAACTGTTCTTGTCATAAAAGTTTGAACTCTTAAAGTCTTCGTGTCGCGGGCCTTGTTGCCCGCCCTGAACAGCGTGACATTCTGCAGGAGTAGCTTTCGATGCCCGACCTTCTGGAAGGCCTGAACCGTGAAATCAAAATCGGTGACTATGGCATTGTCCGTCTGATCGATTGCATGCCGCGCCTGGTCGAGCCAGGTGAGACCTTCGACCACGCCGTCTGCCAGGCCGCGCGCGTCTCATACGGCAACGACACGAAGAAGTCTTCCGAAGCGGTCAATCGCGGGCTGATCCGCTACCTGATGCGCCATCACCACGGCACGCCCTTCGAGATGGTTGATATCAAGTTCTACATGTCGCTGCCGATCTTCGTGGCGCGCCAGCTGATCCGCCACCGCACTGCGTCAATCAACGAATACTCGATGCGCTACAAGCAGCCCAAGGAACGCTTCTTCGTGCCCGACCTGGCGAACGTGCGCAAGCAATCGAAGAACAACAAGCAGGGCAGCGAAGGCATGGTGGAGATCGCCACGGCGGAAAAGTTCATCGCCTACACCGAGCAGGTCGCCGCTGAGTCATATAAGAACTACCAGGTGTACGAAGACGAAGGCATCGGCCGCGAAATCGCCCGCATCAATCTGCCGCTGAGTACGTTCACCGAATGGTACTGGGAGATCGACCTGCGCAACCTGCTCGGTTTCCTCGGCTTGCGCATGGACCCGCATGCGCAGAAAGAGATCCGCGATTTCGCCGAGGCGTGCTACCAGCTCACCAAGCCGCTGGCGCCGTACACGTTCGAAGCATTCGAAGATTTCCAGATCAACGCCATGTACCTGACTGCGCTTGATGTCGAAGCTATCCGCACCGGCAAACCGCTGCCCGAGCGCGCCACCGACCGCGAACGCGACGAGTTCGTCACCAAGTGTGAGCGCCTCGGCCTGAAGGATCTCGCCAAAATCGCCGCACCCGCGCCAAAGAAGTAGGGCAGGGGCAAGGCGTCTTTGTGGCGCGAACTTTAGTTCGCGAAGTGGTGCGAACTAAAGTTCGCACCACAATCAATCGTCCTTCGTAAATCGAACGTCATTCGTCAGTCGCAACACCGGCCTTCTTGAGCAGATCGGCGAGCGTTGTTCCGCCACTGTTCTGCTTGCGCATGATCTCGCGGACTTCTTCGCGGGACGCGCCGTCGCCCGGCCGGGAATCGCGCTTCTTGTCTTTGTCATCGCGCTTTGGGCCTTTGCCCTTCACGAAGAACTTCGAGTAATCCGGTTTGCCTGGCGCCACCGGCTTCGCGCGCGGCTGGCGTTCGCGGTCGTCGCGGCGGCCACCGGCGCCTTCGCGCTGCGGACGTTCGCGGAAGCGGCGCGGCATCGCTGCTGCGCCTTCCGCCGGAGGAGCTCCGGCTGCGGGCGCTGCCGCGCCGACTGCGGCGGCTGCGGGTGCGCTTTCCGGACGCGGCCCGCGCGGACGGAAGTCACGCCGCGGCGGACGGGGCCCGCGCTCAGCGCTTCCCTGCGCCGCACCTTCCCGTGGCGCTCCTCCACCTGTGGGAGCTCCTGCCGCACGAGGCGGACGCGGAGGACGGGGTCCACCGGCTGGACGCGGTCCGCTGCCAGCCTGGGCCCGGCGCGGTTCGCGTTTGGGTGCCGGTTCGAGATCTTTCATCGAAAGACTGATGCGCTTGCGCTCGGCGTCGACTGAAAGCACCTTCACTTTCACGTGCTGGCCGACCGTGACTGCTTCCGAGGCATCGCGGATGAAATTGTGCGTGATGGCGGAAATGTGAACGAGGCCGTCCTGGTGCACGCCGATGTCGACGAACGCACCGAAGGCAGTAAGGTTGGTCACAATGCCGCTGAGCGTCATGCCTTCCTTCAGGTCCTTGATGTCGCGCAGCTCGGGATTGAATTCAGGTTTGACAAACGCGCCGCGAACATCGCGGCCCGGCTGCTTGAGCTCCTCAATGATGTCCTTGAGCGCCGCATCGCCGAGCGTGTCGGTCTTGAACTTAGCCGGCTCGATCCTGGCGATCAGCTCCGCGTTGCCGAGCAGGTCTTTGACCGTGCTGCTTACGGAAGCCGCCATCGCTTCGACGGCCGCGTATGCTTCAGGGTGAATCGCAGTCACGTCGAGCGGGTTGCTACTGTCCTTGATGCGCAGGAATCCTGCAGCATGCTCGAACGTCTTCGGTCCGGTGCCAGGCAGATCTTTCAGGTCTTCACGTGATTTGAATCCGCCTTTGGCCTTGCGCGCTTCAACCACGGGCGCGGCCTGGGTGGCTCCGATTCCGGCAACATAGCGCAGCGTGGCCGCGGGTGCGGCGTTGGCATCGACGCCTACTTCGCTGACACAGGATTCAAGCACTTCGTCGAGCTTCTGCTTGAGCACCGCCTCGTCCACGTCGTGCTGATACTGGGCGAGATTCAGCGTCGTGGCATCCACGCGCACCAGCTCCGCCAGCGGGTCCTGCAAACGCCGCCCGATCAGCACCGCCGGACGCAGCGCGGCGTCAACATCCGCCAGATCCTCGCGCGTGGTCTGCGATGTTCC